>NZ_JBKBQX010000022.1:0-36019 GCF_046292505.1 Tepidimonas sp.
CACAAAATCTACAAGCTGCGTGAGGCACTGGCCACCCTGCGCGCGGACTACGACGCCATCGTCATCGACACGCCGCCCTGCTGCGCAACCCCCGGCCCCACCGCCAGCGCCGCGGCCGCCGCCACCCCCGGTACCGCGCGTACCGTGGCCAGCACGGCGGGGGCATCGGCCACGGTGGCTTCGCGCTGCGTGCGCTTGCGCACATCGGCCAGAGCGACCACGCCATCGGTCGACTCCCAGGCGCGCTGGTTGACGCGCTCGGCCGGCCGCAGCACCACATGCGCCTGGGCCGAGAGCGTGCGGTCGATGATGTTGGCCTGCAAGCCGTTGATGATGGCGGTGATGTAGACCACCACCGCCACGCCGACGGTGACGCCGCCGAGGATGAGCGCGGTCTGAAACCGCCCGTCACGCAGCAGCCGCCACGCCACCGTCCAGACGAACCTCATGGCCGGACCTCGACGCGCGCCCCCTCGGCCAGCGCCGGCGCCGGATCGATGACCACGGCGCCGGCCGACAGCCCCTGGCGCACGGGCAGCCAACCCTCGACTGCCGGGTCGGTCTCGACCGCCTGCCATCGCACACGCCCATCCACCACGACGGCGGCACGGCCATCGCGCAGCGCGGACAGTGGCAGCAGCAGGCGCGGCGTCGGTGCTCCGGTGATGATTTCCGCCGACACGGTCATGCCCGGCAACAGCCGCGAGGCGTCCTCGGTCGGGGTCAACTCCACCTCCAGCGTGCCGCGCGCGCCGTCCACCTGCGCGGCCAGACGCTGCACCCGCGCCGCGATGCGTTGATCGGGCCAGGCATCGGCCCGCACCGTGGCGGGCTGGCCCACCGCCAGCGCGCCCAGGTCGCGCTCGTCCAGATCCAACAGAATGCGGGGCGTGCCCGCCACTGCAAAACGCAGCAACGCCTTGCCGGGGATGACGCCATCGCCCACCTCCACCAGTCGCGCCAGCAGCACGCCATCGGCCGGCGCACGCACCGTCGCCTGGGCACGACGGGCGCGGGCCTGCAGAACCGCCGCCTCGGCCTGATCGAGCCGCCGGCGCGCGGCATCCCGGGCCCGGTCGGCCGCATCCAAGGCCGCCGCACTCAAAAACCCCTGGGCGTGCAGCTCGCGCTGGCGCTGCCACTGGCGCTCGGCCTCGGTCCATTGCCCGCGGGCGTCCTGGCGCTGCGCCTCGGCCTGGACCAGCGCGGCCTGCCATTCGTCGGCCTCCAGCGCCACCAGCACCGTCGCCGCGCGCACCGCCGTGCCCTCGGCCACCGGGGTGGCGACGACACGGCCAGTCAGGGTGCTGGCCAGCGTCGTCTCGCGGGCGGGAGCCACGCGGCCCGTCGCCACCACCGAGGTTTGCACCGGCCGCTCGGCCAGGGTGAGGGTGCGCACGGGCGCGGGCCGCTGCGCCCACAGCACCGCCCCCGACACCAGCGCCACCGCCGCGCCCGCCAGCCACCACCGGATTCGTCCTGCCATGCCTGCGATTGTGCCCGCTGCGCGCTCGTCGCGCGGCCGACGGGGGATGACAGGGGCATGCGGATTCTTACAATCCCCCTGCCGTATCCCGACCGGCGAACGACCGCGGCCGAGCCGCGGCAATGTCTTCACCCCCTCCGGAGCCGACATGCAATTCCTCCGCTTCTCCGATCTGTGCGCGCGTGGCGAGGTGCGCGGCAAGCGCGTCTTCATCCGCGCCGATCTCAACGTCCCGCAGGACGACGACGGCCGCATCACCGAGGACACGCGCATCCGCGCCTCGGTACCCGCAATCCAGATGGCCCTGGACGCCGGCGCGGCGGTCATGGTGACGTCGCACCTGGGGCGGCCGACCGAGGGCGAGCCGCGCCCCGAAGACACGCTGGCGCCGGTGGCCCAGCGCCTGGGTGAGCTGCTGGGCCGGCCAGTGCCGCTCATCAGGGACTGGGTGGACGGGGGCTTTGCGGTCGCGCCGGGCGAGGTGGTGCTGCTGGAAAACTGCCGCCTCAACAAAGGCGAGAAGAAAAACAGCCCCGAACTCGCCGCTAAGCTGGGCAAGCTGTGCGACATCTTCGTGCACGACGCCTTCGGCACCGCCCACCGGGCCGAAGCCACCACCTACGGCATCGCCGAAACCGCGCCCATCGCCTGCGCCGGCCCCCTGTTGGCCGCCGAGATGGACGCGATCAGCCGCGCGCTGGAAAACCCCCGCCGCCCGCTGGTGGCGATCGTCGGCGGCTCCAAGGTCAGCACCAAGCTCTCCATCCTCAAGACGCTGGCCACCAAGGTGGATCAACTGATCGTCGGGGGCGGCATCGCCAACACCTTCCTGCTCGCAGCGGGCAAGCGCATTGGCGACTCGCTGGCCGAGCCCGAGATGGTGCGCGAAGCCCAGCAGGTGATGGATCTGATGAAGGCGCGCGGCGCCGAGGTGCCGCTGCCGGTGGACGTGGTGGTGGCCGACGAGGTCTCGTCGCTGGCGCGCGCCAACCGCGTGTCGGTGGACGAGGTCGGCCCGCACGACCGCATTCTGGACATCGGCCCCAAGAGCGCGGCACGACTGGCCGAGATCATCGCGCACGCCGGCACCATCGTCTGGAACGGGCCGCTGGGCGTGTTCGAGTACGACCAGTTCGCCGGCGGCACCAAGATGCTGGCCTCGGCCATCGCACATTCGGATGCCTTCTCCATCGCCGGCGGCGGCGATACGCTGGCGGCGATCGCCAAATTCCACATCACGGACCGCGTGGGCTACATCTCCACCGGCGGCGGCGCCTTCCTGGAGGTGCTGGAAGGCAAGACGCTGCCGGCCTTCGAGGTGCTTCAGCGCCGCGCTCAGGGCTGAGCGGCGGCGAGTGCGTGCGGGGGCGCTTCGGCAGCGGGCCGTCGCGCCACGCGCGCCCACGCACGCTCGTGGAAAAAATACGCCACCGCCTGCACGGTCGGCTCCAACAGGCTCAGCGTCAGCGCGGCCAGCCAGCTGCCGGTGACGGCGTAGGCGACCGCCATCGCCACCGTGACGTGCATCACGTAGTAGGTGGCGGTCTTCATCAGCGCCAGGCGGTGGGTGTGGGCGATGCGACGCAGGCGGGCCATGGTGTGCTCCTGTTGACTAGGCTGGCTTCCATGGTAGGGGCGAAGCGAAATAAAGGCAATCGATAATGTTTATTCGATAGATTGCTTTGCGCCCGCGGCCAGAACGCGAGAAAGGCGAGGCCATCGCGCGAATCAAGCCTCTGGCCACCTGAACGCCTCGATGAGCCCCCTGCCGCACCATTGATCGATCACACCCCCAGCGTCACCCACGGCAGATCATGCGCGCGCGCCAGCGCGTCCAGCTCGGCGCGCGATCGGGTGGTGAACCACGCCGCCAGCGCGGCGGCGGTGGCGGGCTCGAGGCACTGCGCCGGCGTCAGCGGGCCCAGGCCCGCGACCTCGCCCAGCCGGCGCGCGAAGTGGGGCTCCAGCGCCGCCACCGCGACGCGGCCGTCGGCGCAGCGGTAGACGCGGTAGCCGGCGTGGGCGCCGCCCAGCAGCCCACCGGGGGCGGTCAGGCCCCAGGCGCGCGGCAGCGCCAGCCACGCGGCGGCGTCGGCCAGCGCCACGTCGCGCACCGCGCCGCGGCCGGTGGTGGCACGCTGCAGCAGCGCGGCCAGCACCGCCTCGCTGGCCAGCAGGGCGCCGGCCATGTCGGCCAGCAGGCTGGGCGGTGGATCCAGACCCTCCAGCAGCCCGGCCTCGGCCTGGTAGGTGAGGTCGTGGCCGGCCTCCTCGGCGCGCGCGCCGGGCGCCCCGACGATGCGCACGACGCACAGACGCGGGTGGCGCGCCTGCAGCGCGGTGGCGTCCAACCCCAGCTTGGCCAGGGCGGAGGGGCGAAACGACGTCAGCAGCACGTCCGCCCGGGCGAGCAGGCGTTGCAGGCGGCGCTGGCCGTCCGTATCCTTCAGATCCAGCGCGACGGTGCGCACGCCGCGGTGCATCTGCGCGTAGGCGGCCTCGCAGTAGGCGCGCATCGGGTCACCGGCGGGCGGTTCGACCTTGGTGCAGCGCGCGCCGAGCGCGCGCAGGCGCACGAGCGCCGCCGGGCCGGGCAGGTTGAGGGCCAGGCTGACGACATGGGCGCCGGCCAGCGGCCGGTCGGCGTTGGGGGAGCGACGCGCGGGGAACATGGCGGGACTCTAGCAAAGCCGCGCGCGACGGCCACAGGACGGCTGCGGCACCCCGACCTCCCCCGGCCGTACCGCGGCCGCACGACCGTACTACGATAGGCGGGTCCGGTGCCCGTGCGGCACGCCCGCGCCCGGCGCCCTTGCCCCATCCCAGCCAGGAGACCCCATGCCACTGCGCGCCACCAAGATCGTCGCCACCCTGGGCCCCGCCAGCGACACGCCCGAAATGCTGGAAGCGATGGTGCGCGCCGGCGTGGACGTGGTGCGGCTCAACTTCTCGCACGGCACGGCCGACGACCACCGTCGCCGCGCCGCCGCCGTGCGCGAGGCCGCCGCGCGCGTCGGCAAGGAGGTGGCCGTGATGGCCGACCTGCAGGGGCCCAAGATCCGGGTCGGCAAGTTCGCGCACGGCAGGGTGACGCTGGCGGAAGGCGCCGCCTTCACGCTGGATGCCGCGCGCACCGAGCCGGGCGACGAGCACGCGGTGGGGCTGGATTACAAGGAGCTGCCGCGCGACGTGGTGCCGGGCGACGTGCTGCTGCTCAACGACGGGTTGATCGAGCTGCGCGTCGAGCGCGTGGAGGGCGCGGCGGTGCACACGCGCGTGGTGACGGGCGGCGAGCTGTCCAACCACAAGGGGATCAACAAGCGCGGCGGAGGCCTGACCGCCCCGGCGCTGACGCCGAAGGACATGGCCGACATCGCTACCGCGATGGCGCTGCAGGCCGACTACGTGGCGGTGAGCTTTCCGAAGAACGCCGACGACATGCGGCTGGCGCGGCGGCTGTGCGAGGAGGCCGCGCGCGACGGCCACCGCCCGGGCCTGATCGCCAAGATCGAGCGCGCCGAGGCCATCCCCGAGCTGGAGGCGATCCTGCAGGCCAGCGACGGCATCATGGTGGCGCGCGGCGACCTGGCGGTGGAGGTCGGCAACGCCGCCGTGCCGGCGCTGCAAAAGCGCATGATCGCCCTGGCACGCGAGCACGACCGGCTGGTCATCACCGCCACGCAGATGATGGAGAGCATGATCCACGCGCCGATCCCGACGCGCGCCGAGGTCAGCGACGTGGCCAACGCGGTGCTGGACGGCACGGATGCCGTGATGCTCAGCGCCGAGACCGCCGCCGGCAAATACCCGCTGCAGACGGTGCAGGAGATGGCGCGCATCTGCGTCGCGGCCGAGCAGGCGTATCACGACGCGCTGGACCACGACTTCGTCGGCAAGACGTTCGCGCGCATCGACCAGTCGATCGCGCTGGGGGCGCTGTTCATCGCTTCGCACCTGCAGGCGCGCGCCCTCATCGCGTTGACCGAATCCGGCTCCACCCCGCTGTGGATGAGCCGCCACACGGTGGACATCCCGATCTACGCGATCACGCCGCGGCTGACCACGGCGCGGCGGCTGGCGCTGTACCGCAACGTGCACGCGCTGCGCATCACCGGGGGCAGCGCCGACCGCGACACCGCCCTCATGCAGGCGGAGCAGCAGCTCAAGGCGCGCGGCCGGCTGCAGCCGGGCGACCGCTACGTCATCACCGCGGGCGAACCGATGGGCACCCCGGGCGGCACCAATATGCTCAAGGTCGGGCAGGTGGACTGATGCCGCGTCAGCGCAGATAGTCCAATTGCAGCCGCTGCTGCAGCGTCTTGATGGCGCGCAGCGAAGCCTTGAGCACGCGCTCGTCCACCGGGTTGAGGGTGTTGAGGTCGATGCGGTTGGGCTGCTGCGGATCGGCCGCGGGATCGCTCTGGCGAGTCAGGCGCAGGGTCTGCAAAAAATCGAACGCGGCGACCCAACCCTCCACCTCGGGCGCGGGGGCCCCCATGGCCCGTCCCGCGGTCAGCAGGCGATCGCGCGTGCCGATGGCGGGTAGCCCCTGGGCCAGCGCCAGGATGCGCGCCCCCTCCACCAGCAACGCGGTGCCCTGCAGCTTGAGGTCGAACCACAGGTGCGGCCCGTCGCGCCGCCCCTCGATGCCCCCAAACCAGTTGAGCGCGACCGGATGCTCCAGATGCACCTGCACCAACTGGCGGATGAAGCGCGGGGTGGCGCGCGTGCGCGCGAGCACCGCGGCGCGCAGCGCATCGAGCCAGTCGGCGCGCCCGGCCACCGCGCGCAGATCGAAAAACACGGACGCCTGCAGCAGCTCCTGCGGTCCGCCGGCGTCGATCCAGCGGGCAAACCGCTGGCCCCATTCGGCCGCGGTCAGGCAGCACGGTGGGTTGCCGGCCATGACGCCGCCCGTGCACAAGGGGTAGCCGCAGGCGTCCAGCGCCTCGTTGACGCGACGCGCGAAGGCCAGCCAGCGCGGGCGGTCGGCATCCGGGTCGTCGCTGGCAAACACCAAGGCATTGTCCTGGTCGGTGGCCAGCGTTTGTTCCCCCCGGCCCTCCGAGCCCAGCGCCACCCAGCACATGGCGTCGGCCGACAGGCCCGCTGCCCGCAGCTCCATGGCCACCAGCCCCTCGGTGAGCTGGTCGTTGAGGCGCGAAATCAGCGCCGTCAACTGCCGCGCCTGCACACCCTGCGCCATCAGGTGGCGGGCATAGGCGCGGATGTCGGCCGCCACCCGCTGGAAATCGGCCAGCGTGCGTGCGTGCGCGATGGCGCTGCCCAGGTGTTTGATCGACAACCGCTGCAGCGCGAACAGATCGCGCTCGGAAACGACGTTGACCAGGCGGTCGTCCTGCAGGACCGGCACATGGCGGATGCGCCGCGTGGCCATCAGCATCATGGCGTCGTGCGTCGTATCGTGCACCTGCAAAGTGGCCACCGGCTGCGTCATCACGGTGGCGACCGGGACGGCCAAGTCGGTGCCCGCCAGCGCGATGCGCTCCAGCACGTCGTGGCGGGTCAAGATGCCCGCCAGGCCGCCCTGCGCGTCCAGCAGCAGGACCGAGCCGACGCCGCGCTCGCTCATGGTCTGCAGCGCGTCGCGCACCGAGGCGTCGGCCGGCAGGGTGACCGGCTCGCGCCGCGGCAAGTCACCCAGCCGGGTTTCCAGCGCCATGGACGGGTAGGCCCGCAAAACCTGTGTCCATTCGTCCTGTTCCATCGTGTCCAAGCGCATCCTCCGGTTGGTGGGGGCTTGGGGGTCGCCGCCTCGACAACCCCAGCATTGGTAAGGTCATTGTCAGGATTTTCCCTGATCGCCCCGTTTTGTAAGGGTTTGGTAAGTCAATGCGAGTGACCATCGCGCCACATTCGTCCATCTTGCCATGCTGTTCTGGCTCAACGCGGCTCAACTGGTCCTGTACATCGGACTGCTCGCCCTGCTCGGTCAGGGCGTGCTGTACATCATCGCCGGTGCGCGGCGCGAGAGCAACTTCGTCTACCAACTGTTCCAGGTGCTCAACAAGCCCTGGGTAGGCGCGGCGCGCTGGATCGCCCCGCGGCAAGTGGCCGAGCAGCATGTGCCGGTCGTGGCCTTTTGCGTCATGGCGGCGCTGTATCTGGCGGTCACGCTGGGCAAGATCGAGTACTGCATCGGCGTGGGTATGGAGGCGTGCCGATGAATCCAAACGAGCGCGCCGTGCAGTGGGCGCTGTGGCGGGCCCGCTGGTTCATCTGGTGGGGGCGCGAGGCGCGCGCGCTGGCCATCGTCGAAGCGGCGCTCGCCGCCCATCCCGAGCAGCCGACGCTGCTGGCCTTTCAGGCCCATCTGCTGGCGCAGTTGGGCCGCCCGCGCGAGGCGCTGGCGGTGCTCGACCGGCTGGTGCAGGTGGCGCCACAGCAGGCGGCGCACTGGTACAACCGCGCCTTCCTGCAAGAGCAGCTCGGCCTGCCGGATGCGGCCGAGCGCAGTTTTCGCCAAGCCCTGCAGCTGGACGAGCGACTCGACCAGGCATGGTACGGGCTGGGGCTGGTGCTCATCCGCCTGGGCCGTCTGGACGAGGCCCTGGCCGCGCTGCGGCGCAACACCGAATTGCAACCCATGAGTCCGTATGCCTGGTACCAGATGGCGCGGATTCATGTCGACCGCGCGGAGCCCGAGGAGGCGGCGAAGATCATTCGCCACCTGCGCGGGTTCGAACCCGGTGTCGCCGCTCGGCTCGAGCGCGAAACCGGACTCGGCACCGCCGGTTGAGGATCGGGACGCGTCCCGGTTGCAATCGCCGCCGGTCCGCCGGCGGTGGGGTCCGCAGGGGGCGGGCCTCCATGCCCGTCCGCAGCCCCTAGACCGAGAGGAGACAACTTCCATGCAACTGACGGAATCGCAACAGCGATACTGGCAGAAAAACCTGCGCATCACAGGGATTCTGCTGGCGATCTGGTTCGTGGTGACGTTCGTCGTCGGGTACTTTGCCCGCGACCTGAGCTTCACCTTCTTCGGCTGGCCGTTCAGCTTCTGGGTGGGCGCGCAGGGTGCGCTGGTGATCTACGTGCTGATCATCGGTTTTTATGCCCGGTACATGAACCAACTCGACATCGAGCACGGTGTCGCCGAGCAGGAGGACTGACATGGCCGGACTCGCACCCGAAACCGCTGGCGGTGTCTTCAGCGCCGGCAGCAACGCCGCTTTCCGCAAGCAACTCAACAAGGTCTACGCCTGGTACACGGGCGGCTTCTTCGTGTTCGTGGTCACGCTCGCGATCCTCGAGCAGTTCGGACTGCCCAAGGCGTGGGTGGGCTACATCTTTTTGTTCGCCACGGTGATGCTCTACGCCGGCATCGGCATCATGAGCCGCACCAACGACGCCGCCGAGTATTACGTCGCCGGCCGGCGCGTGCCGGCGATCTACAACGGCATGGCCACCGGCGCGGACTGGATGTCGGCCGCGTCCTTCATCGGCATGGCCGGCACGCTCTACCTGACCGGCTACGGTGGCCTGGCCTTCATCATGGGCTGGACCGGGGGCTACTGCCTGGTGGCGCTGTTCCTCGCGCCCTACTTGCGCAAGTTCGGCCAGTTCACCATCCCCGACTTCCTCGGGGCGCGCTACGAGGGCAACATCGCGCGGCTGGTCGGCATCATCATCGCCATCTTCTGCTCGTTCGTGTACGTGGTCGCGCAGATCTACGGCGTCGGCCTGATCACCACGCGCCTGACCGGCGTGGACTTCTCGATCGGCATCTTCCTGGGGCTGGCGGGCATTCTGGTGTGCTCGTTCCTGGGCGGCATGCGCGCGGTAACGTGGACCCAGGTGGCGCAGTACATCATTCTGATCATCGCTTACATGATCCCGGTGGTGTGGCTGTCGGTGAAGCAGACCGGCGTGCCGATCCCGCAGTTGGTGTACGGCTACCAGTTGCAAAAGGTCACGGAGCGGGAAAAGCAGCTCATCGACGACCCGAAGGAAAAGGAAGTCATCGCCGCCTTCCAGGCCCAGGCGGCCGCGCTGGGCGAAAAGCTCAAGGACGTGCCGGCCGCGCTGGCCGCCGACCGCGCCGCGGCCCAGAAGAAGCTGGAGGACCTGCGCGCCGCCAACGCCCCGGCGGACCAAATCGCCGCAGCCGAGAAAGCCCTGGCCAGCCTGCCCAAGGACGAAGCCGCCGCCAAGGACGCCTGGACCAAAGCCAAGGCCGCGGCCGAGGCGCGCGCCAAGCCGCTGGCGGGCATGCCGCGCCATGCGCAGCAGTTCGCCGGTGACCCCAACGGCGACGAAAAGGCCCAAAAAACCTTCGACGAGTCACGGCGCAACTTCCTGGCGCTGGTGTTCTGCCTGATGGTGGGTACGGCCGCGTTGCCGCACATCCTGATGCGCTACTACACCACCCCGTCGGTGAAAGAGGCGCGGCAGTCGGTGACCTGGTCGCTGTTCTTCATCTTCCTGCTCTACTTCACCGCGCCGGCGCTGGCGGTGCTGGTCAAGTACGAGGTGTTCTCGGTGCTGGTGGGCACGCCGTTCGACAAGTTGCCGGCCTGGATCGCCAACTGGGCCAAAGTCGATCCAGGGCTGCTGTCGGTGACCGACGTCAACAAGGACGGCATCTTCCAGCTCGGTGAGATGCGCATCGGCGGCGACATCATCGTGCTGGCCACGCCGGAGATCGCGGGCCTGCCCTACGTCGTGTCGGGCATGGTGGCCGCAGGCGGTCTGGCCGCGGCGCTGTCCACCGCCGACGGCCTGCTGCTGACCATCGCCAACGCGCTGTCGCACGACCTGTACTACAAGATGATGGACCCCAACGCCCCGACCTCGCGCCGGGTGATGATCTCCAAGGTCCTGCTGCTGGTCGTGGCCTTGATGGCCGCCTATGTGGCCGCACAAAAGCCCGCGGACATCCTGTTCCTGGTCTCGGCCGCGTTCTCGCTGGCGGCGGCGGGCTTCTTCCCGGCGCTGACGCTGGGCATCTTCTGGAAACGGGCCACCAAGTGGGGGGCGATCCTGGGCATGATCGCCGGCTTTGGCATCACCTTCTATTACATGGCGGTCAACCAACCCTGGCTGCGGGGCGTGTTCGGCGTCACCGACCCCGTTCAGCTCTGGTGGGGCATTCAGCCGATTTCGGCCGGTATCTTTGGCGTGCCAGTGGGCTTTGCGGTGATCATCATCGTCAGCCTGCTGACGCCCGCGCCCCAGCGCAACATTCAGGAACTGGTGGAGCACGTGCGCTACCCCAACCTGGCGCGGGCCTGATCGGGCCACCTGTCGCCAAACAGCCCACCGGTGCGCCGGTGGGCTTTTTGTTGCCGCACACCAAGGCGGGGTATCCCGGCCCGGGCCGTATGATCACGGATGGTCCGCTCCCCGCCCTGGCCCATGCACGCCTCGATGCCTTTGCCTCATCCCGCCACCGCCCCCGTCGGCACGTCCCACAGCGTGCACCGGCCCGCGTGTCTGCCCGCCTGGGGCCGGCTGCAGGCCCTGGCGGCCGCTCCCCAGTCGCCCTTGCGGGAGCGGTTGGCCGCAGCGAATGGGGCGCGCAGCGCGGCGCTGCGCTTCGACGCCGCCGGGTTGCGGCTGGATGCCACGCGACAGGCCGTGGACCTGTCCATCTGGCAGGCCCTGCTGGCGCTGGCGCGCGAAGCGGACGTGGCCGGACAGGCCGACGCCCTGCGGCGCGGCGAAGCCGTCAACGCCACCGAAGGGCGTGCCGCCCTGCACCCGGCCCTGCGGGGCGACGACGACCCGGCCGCTCCCTGGGGGGCGGCGATCAGCGCCGCCGTGCGCGACGAGCGGGAGCGTTTTCTGGCCGCGGCCGAGCGGGTGCGCAGCGGGGCGTGGCGTGGGCACCGCGGGCTGCCTATCCGCACGGTGGTCAACCTGGGCATCGGCGGCTCGGACCTGGGGCCGCGCATGGCCACCACAGCGCTGGCCGCCCTGGCCACGCCGGCGGTGGCGGTGCGCTATGTGCCCAATGCCGACGCCTGGACACTGCATGACACGCTGCGCGACCTGAACCCGCACGACACCCTGTTCGTCGTGCAGAGCAAGAGCTTCACCACCCCCGAAACCCGCCTGATGGCGGACACCGCCCGCCGCTGGCTGGCCGATGCCGGGCTGGAGCCGCACGCCCAGGCCGCGCATTTGGTGGCCGTGACGGCGCGGCCCGATCTGGCCCGGGCGCAGGGGTTCGACCCCGCGCACACCTTCGTATTCTGGGACTGGGTGGGTGGCCGCTATTCGGTCTGGTCGGCGATCGGCTTTCCGCTCGCGGTGGCCATCGGGGCGGCGTCGTTTCGGCAATTGCTGGCGGGGGCCCGGGCGATGGACGAACACTTCTGGCACGCGCCGCCGGAGCGCAACCTGCCTCTGGCGCTGGCGCTGCTGTCGGTGTGGAACCGCGACTTTTTGCGCTGTCCCACGCACTTGGTGGCGGTATATGCCGAGCGGCTGCGCCACTTCGTCCCCTATCTGCAACAACTGGCGATGGAGTCCAACGGCAAGCGCGTGCACCGGGATGGCACCGTATGCGCCGTCGGTACCGAAGCGATCGTCTGGGGCGGCATCGGGCTGGAGGGTCAGCACGCCTATTTCCAGCTCGTGCACCAGGGCCGCCACCGGGTGCCGGTGGACTTCATCGGCATCGAGGCCGAGGACACGCCACTGCCCCTGGCCGAGCGGCACCACCGCCTCGTGCGCGACAATCTGCTCGCGCAGGCGCAGGCCTTGGCGCTGGGCCGCGACGAGGCGCAAACCCGCGCGCAACTGCTGGCCGAGGGGTTGGATGCCGCGACCGCGCAAACGCTCGCCCCGCACCGCACCTTCCCCGGCGACGTGCCCAGCAACGTGCTGTGGCTGCCACGACTGGAACCGCACGCGCTGGGCGCGCTGATGGCCGCCTACGAGCACAAAATCTTTTGCGAAGCCGCGATCTGGGACATCCACGCCTACGACCAATGGGGCGTGGAGCTGGGCAAAACGCTGCTGCGCACCGTGGGGCGCGACGACGACGCCCCGGTCTGACTCCTGTCTTTTCGCTTTCTTCGCCTTGACGTTTTCTCTGCCCATGGCCACGCCCCGCCGCGACCCGCCCCTCACCCCCTCGGCCGACGCCGCCGGCCGCGCCGCGATCCCGCCCAAAGACCAACCGCTGGTGGACGACATCCGGCTGCTGGGCCGACTGCTCGGCGACGTCATCCGCGAGCACGAGGGCGAGGCCACCTTCGCCCTGATCGAGCGCATCCGCCAGCTCTCGGTGACATTTCGCCGCCACGCCGACCCACGCGCCGACCGCGAACTGCAGCGCGTGCTGCATGCCCTGACCGATGGCCAGGCGGTCAGCGTGATCCGCGCCTTCACCTTCTTCAGCCACCTGGCCAATCTGGCCGAGGATCGGCACCACATCCGCCGGCGCGAGGTGCACGAGCGCGCCGGCCATGTGCAACCCGGCAGCCTGGCACACACCTGGCAGCGCCTGCGCCGCGCCGGGGTGGACGCGCAAACCATCGCCGACACCCTGCGCCATGCCCTGCTGTCACCGGTGCTGACCGCGCATCCGACCGAAGTGCAGCGCGCCAGCATCCGCGAGGCCGAGGGCGACATCGCCCGGCTGCTGACGCAGCGCGACGCCATCCGGGCGCGCGCCCTGGCGGCAGGCAGCCGGCGCGGCGACCGCGTCAGCGAGCGCGAGCTGGCCGCCAACGAAGGGCTGCTGCGCGCGCGCATCACCCAACTCTGGCACACGCGGCTGCTGCGCTACACCCGGCTGACCGTGGCGGACGAGATCAACAACGCCCTCGCCTATTACGAACGCACCTTCGTGCCCGAGGTGCCACGGCTGTACGCCGACATCGAAGGCGCACTGGGTGGCATCCCGGTGGCACCGTTCTTGCGGCTGGGCCAGTGGACCGGGGGCGACCGCGATGGCAACCCCAACGTGGACGCCGACACGCTGGCGCTGGCGCTGCAGCGCCAGGCGGATCTGATCCTGCGCCACTACCTGCGCGAGGTGCATGCGCTTGGCGCGGAACTGTCTCTGTCCGCCATGCTGTTGCCGGCCCCGGCCGCCCTGCAGGTCTTGGCCGACGCCTCGCCCGACACCAGCGAGCACCGCCGCGACGAGCCCTACCGGCGCGCGCTGGTCGGTCTGTATGCACGGCTGGCGGCGACGCTGCAAGCGCTCAGCGGCGGCGAGGCGGCGCGCCACGCGGTCCCGCCGCAGCACCCCTACCCCGACGCGGCAGCCTTCCTGGCGGATCTGCGCGTGATCGAGGCCGCACTGGTCGAGCAGGGCTGCGCGGCCCTGACGGAGCCGCGCCTCAAACCGCTGATCCGGGCGGTGGAGGTGTTTGGCTTTCACTTGGCGACGCTGGACCTGCGCCAAAGCTCGGACCAGCACGAGCTGGCCGTCGCCGAGCTGCTGGCGCAGGCGCGGGTGGCGCCGGACTATGCCGCGCTCGACGAGGCGGCGCGCCGGCGTCTGCTGCTGCATGTGCTGGCCGATCCGCGGCCGCTGCGCCTGCCCGACGCCCCTTACAGCGCCGTCACGCAGCGCGAGCTGGCGATCTTTCGTGCCGCGCGCGATGCGCGCCGGCGCTACGGGGCGGCGGCCATCCGGCACGCCATCATCAGCCACACGGAGTCGGTGAGCGACTTGCTGGAAGTGCTGGTGCTGCAAAAGGAAGCCGGCCTGCTGCACGGGCATTGGGGGGAGGATGCGCGCGCCGAGCTGATCGTCGTGCCGCTGTTCGAAACCATCGAAGACCTGCACCAGGCCCCGACCATCATGGCCGAGTACTACGCGCTGCCCGGCGTGGCCGCGCTGGTGCACGCCGGCGGCCCGCTGGAGTACGGCGAGCAAGACATCATGCTCGGCTATTCCGACAGCAACAAGGACGGCGGCATCTTCACCAGCAACTGGTCGCTCTACCAGGCCGAGGTGGCGCTGGCAGCGCTGTTCGATCGCCTGGCGGCCGAAAGCGGTCGCCCGGTGCGGCTGCGCCTGTTCCACGGCCGCGGCGGCACGGTCGGCCGCGGCGGCGGCCCGAGCTACGAGGCCATCCTGGCCCAGCCTGCCGGCACGGTGCGCGGCCAGATCCGGCTGACCGAGCAGGGCGAGGTGATCGGCTCCAAATACGCCAACCCCGACATCGGCCGGCGCAACCTGGAGACGCTGGTCGCCGCCACCCTGGAAGCGACCCTGCTGCCCCCCCGGCGGCCAGTGCCGGCACGCTTTCTGCAGGCGGCCGAGGCGCTGTCGCGCGCCAGCCAGGCGGCCTACCGCGCGCTGGTCTACGAGACGCCGGGCTTTACCGACTACTTTTTCCACGCCACGCCGATTCGGGAGATCGCCGAGCTCAACATCGGCTCGCGGCCCGCGTCGCGCAAAGCCACGCAGCGCATCGAGGACCTGCGCGCCATTCCCTGGAGCTTCAGCTGGGGCCAGTGCCGCCTGACGCTGCCCGGATGGTACGGGCTGGGCAGCGGCGTGGCCGCATTGGAGGCGGACCTGGGCCGCGACGCTGCACATGCTTTGCTGCGCGACATGCACGCCCGCTGGCCGTTCTTCGCCGCGCTGCTGAGCAACATCGATATGGTGCTGGCCAAGAGCGATCTGGCCCTCGGCGCCCTCTACGCCGAACTGGTGCCCGATGCGCGCCTGCGCCGGCGCATCCTCGGCGCCATCGAGGCCGAGTGGCACCGCACCCACGCGGCCCTGGAGGCCATCACCGGCCACGCGCAGCGGCTGGCCAACAACGCGGCGCTGGCGCGCTCGATCGCGCACCGCTTCCCCTACATCGACCCGCTGCACCACCTGCAGGTCGAGCTGATCCGCCGCTACCGCGCCGGCAACCAGGAGGAGAAGGTCAAACGCGGCATCCACCTGTCGATCAACGGCATCGCCGCCGGCCTGCGCAACACCGGCTGAAGCCCCGCCGGTACAATCGCCGGCCGTTCCAACACACCCTGTGGGAGACCCCGATGGCGCTCGTTTCCATGCGCGAACTGCTCGACCACGCGGCCGAGCACGGCTATGGCATTCCGGCCTTCAACGTCAACAACCTGGAGCAGGTGCAGGCGGTCATGTCGGCGGCCGACGAGGTCGGCGCCCCGGTCATCCTGCAGGCCTCGGCGGGCGCGCGCAAGTACGCGGGCGAGTCTTTCATCCGCCACCTGATCCAGGGCGCGGTCGAGGCTTGGCCGCACATCCCCGTGGCCATGCACCAGGACCACGGCCAAAGCCCTGCGGTGTGCGAGAGCGCCATCCGCCTCGGCTTCACATCCGTGATGATGGACGGCTCGTTGCGCGAGGACGGCAAGACCCCCGCCCCCTACGACTACAACGTGGACGTGACCCGCCGCGTGGTGGAGATGGCACACCGCCTGGGCGTCACGGTCGAGGGCGAGCTGGGCTGCCTGGGCTCGCTGGAGACCGGCATGGCGGGCGAGGAAGACGGCATCGGCGCCGAGGGCGTGCTCGACCACTCGGCGCTGCTCACCGACCCCGAGGAGGCGGCCGAGTTCGTCAAAGCCACCCAGCTCGATGCGTTGGCGATTGCCATCGGCACCAGCCATGGCGCCTACAAGTTCACCCGCAAGCCGACGGGCGACATCCTGGCCATCAGCCGCGTCAAAGAGATCCACGCCCGCATCCCCAACACCCATCTGGTCATGCACGGCTCGTCCAGCGTGCCGCAAGAGCTGCTGGAACAGATCCGGCAGTACGGCGGCGCCATGAAGGAGACGTACGGCGTGCCGGTGGAAGAAATCCAGGAAGCGATCAAGCACGGGGTGCGCAAGGTCAACATCGACACCGACATCCGCCTGGCCATGACGGCCGCGGTGCGCAAGTTCCTGCACGAGAACCCGGACAAGTTCGATGCGCGCGAATGGCTCAAACCGGCACGCGAGGCGGCCAAGCAGGTGTGCAAGCAGCGCTATGTGCAGTTTGGCTGCGAAGGCATGGCCGGCAAGATCAAGGGCCTGCCGCTGTCGGTGATGGCCGAGCGCTATGCCCGCGGCGAGCTGGCACAGGTGGTGCGCTGACATGGTCGCCGCGCTGCACACCTCGCACCTGACGTCCCTGCCGCTGCTGGCGCGCGGCAAGGTGCGCGACAACTACGCCGTGGGCGACGACCGCATCCTGATGGTGGCCACCGACCGCATCAGCGCGTTCGACGTCATCATGGGCGAGCCCATCCCCGGCAAGGGCGAGTTGCTCACGACGCTGAGCCTGTTCTGGTTCGACAAACTGGGGCCCAAGGGGGCCAACCTCTGCCCCATTCACCTGACGGGCGAGGACCCGCAAAGCGTGGTGACCCCCGAGGAGCGCGAGCAGGTGCGCGGCCGCTCGATGCTGGTCAAGCGGCTGCGGCCGATCCCCGTCGAAGCGGTGGTGCGCGGCTATCTGGCCGGCAGCGGCTGGAAGGAGTACCAGCAGACGCAATCGGTGTGCGGCGTACCCCTGCCCCCGGGCCTGCGCAACGCCAGCCGCCTGCCGCAGCCGATCTTCACGCCGGCGGCCAAAGCCGCCGTCGGTGAGCACGACGAAAACATCACCTTCGACGAAATGGCCGCACGCATCGGCCACGACTTGGCCGAGCGCATCCGCGATATTTCCATCCGCCTGTACCAGGCCGCGAGCGACTATGCGGCCAGCAAAGGCATCCTGATTGCCGACACCAAGTTCGAGTTTGGGCTGGATGCGGATGGCACGCTGACGCTGATGGACGAGGTGCTGACGCCCGATTCGTCGCGTTACTGGCCCGCCGAATCCTACGCGGAAGGCAGCAACCCCCCGAGCTTTGACAAGCAGTACCTGCGCGACTGGCTGGAAAGCGCCCGGGTGGACGGCCGGCCGTGGAACAAAACGCCGCCAGCGCCTCGTCTGCCCAAGGAAGTGATCGAACAGACCGCGGCCAAGTATCGCGAGGCGCTGACACGGCTGATCGGCTGATCAGACCTGCGGCAGCCGCACCACGAAGCAGCTGCCGCCGCCGTCGCGCGGCTCGCACCGCGCCTCCCCGCCGTGGCGCTGTGCGATCTGGCGCACCAGACTCAAGCCCAAACCGACGCCGCCGGCATGCTCGGCGTGCCCGGGCAGGCGATAAAAGGGCTCGAAGATGCGCTCGCGCTGATCGGCCGGCACGCCAGGTCCGCGGTCGCACACGCGCAGCTCGGCCGCCTCACCCGAACGCACCACCTGCACGCTGGGCGGCTGCTCCGGGGCGTAGCGGCGGGCGTTTTCCAACAGATTGCGCACGGCCCGGCGCAGCAGGCGCTCGTCGCCGGGCACCACCAGCGGCTCGCCCTCCACTTCCGCACCGAGCGGCGCGGCCTCTTCCGCCGCCAGCCCGAGCAAATCCACCGGAGCGCGCTCCCAGTCTGGCGCGGCCTGCAAGCGGCTGGCCAGCAGCACCTCGTCCACCAGCGCATCCAGCTCGCGGATGTTGCGCTCGATTTCGGCACGGCGGGCGGCGCGCGCCTCGGGGGGGTCGGTGTCCCACAGCGACAGCGCCATGCGCAGCCGCGCCAGCGGCGAGCGCAATTCGTGCGAGGCATTGGCCAGCAGCGACTGGTGCGAGCGCACCAGACTCTCGATGCGCTCGGCCGCGCGGTTGAAACTGGCCGCCAAGGCCGCCACCTCGTCGCGCCCGTCCACCACCACGCGGTGGCTGAGCTGGCCATCGCCGAACGCCTGCACACCGCGACGCAGCGCCTCCAGGCGGCGCGTCAGCCGACGCACCACGGGGTAAGCGCCGGCGGCGACCGCGGCGAACAGCACCACCAGCGCGGCCGCCAGCCCCCCGCCGCCCAGCCACCACGGAGGCTCCCGGGGCACGCTCGGGCCATGCAGGGCTCCCAGAGGGCCGACGGCGGGGCCCCGCCCCTCGGGCCGGGGGGGGCGCAGCACCCACAGCGTCCGTCCGTCGGCCAGTGCCAGGCGAATGCGCCGCCCGCCGTGACCCGCCCAACGCTCGAAGGCGGCGCTGGCGGCCAGCGGCTGCCCGGCGGCGTCGTCCAGCGCCAGCGGCACGCGCAGACGTTGCGACCAGTCCTCCAGCGCGGCGGCTTGTTCGGCGACCGGAGCCGAAGGCGGCGGCAGCACCTCCTGCGCCAGTTCGGCCCAGCCGGCCAGCCGCTCGCTCCAGGCAGCACGGTCCAGCGCGCGCACCTGATCCATGTTGCGCTGGAACAGCCAGCCCGACAGCAGGGCAAACAGCAGCAGCACCGCCACCACCGTCAGGTAGATGCGCAGGTAGAGCGTTTTCACGGGGCAGGCTCCCCGTCGCCCGCCGGCTGGCGCGCCAACAAGTAGCCGGCCCCGCGCACGGTCAGGATGCGGCGGGGCTGCTTGGGGTCGTCCTCGATCGCGGCGCGGATGCGCGAGATGTGCACATCGATCGAGCGGTCGTAGGCCTCCTGCGGATGGCCTTTGAGGGCGTCCATGATCTGGTCGCGCGACAGCACCCGCCCGGCGTGCCGCGCCAGCACCGCCAGCAACTGGAACTGGTACGCCGTCAGCTCGCACACGCGTCCGTCCAGCCGCACCGCGTGCGCGGCCAGATCGACCTCCAGCCGGCCAAAGCGCAGCACCTCGGCTGCACCGGCTGCTGGCGGCGTCGCCCCGGCGCGGCGCAGCAGGGCGCGCAAGCGCGCGAGCAACTCCCGCGGCTCGAACGGCTTGGGTAGGTAGTCATCCGCCCCCAGTTCCAGCCCGATGATGCGGTCGGTCGGCTCACCGCGCGCCGTCAGCATCAGGATGGGCAGGTGCCGTGTGTCGGGCCGGGCGCGCAGATCGCGACACAAGTCCAGGCCATCGCCGTCGGGCAGCATCAGATCCAACACCAGTGCATCGGGCGGCGGCAGCCCGGGCCCCAGGCGCTGCCGGGCCACGTTCAGCGAGGCCGCCGCCTCCACCTGCCAGCCCGCTTGCCGCAGATAGTCGCCCACCATTGCGGTCAACCGCAGGTCGTCATCGATGAGCAGAATGCGGGCCGCCATACCACTCGGGGGAGTCGTTCGGGGATCAACCCTTGTCACCGCCGCGCGGGGCGAACGGGCCCCCGTGCCGGTGGGTGCCGCGGCGGTCCATGCTTTGGGCAAGCCGTTGGCGCTGCTCGGGCGTCAGCACCCGGGCCGCCTCCAGCATCGCTTGCTGCATGCGGGCGCTCAGCCGTTCGTGCAGGGCGAGGGCGCGCTGGCGCAGCGCCTCGATCGCAGCCTCGTCCAGCGTGGACTGGGCCCACAGGCGCCGGCGCTCCTCGTGCAACGCACGGACCTCGTCGCGCAGGGGCCGCAGGTCCTGCGCCGCGGCCTGCGCAATGCGGCGGATGTCGTCGCGCTGCGCGGGTTGTAGGCGCAGATGCTGGGTCATACGGTCCAGCCAGCGGTCCAGGCGGGCGGGATCGTCGGCAATCGGTCCGGCCAGAACCGGCCCCATGCCCCCGGCCATGGGGGCTCCCATGGGCCCGTGCCCGGCGCGGGGGGCATGGGCCCAGACCAGCGGGGTGGCCGCTGCGGAGACGGCCAGCAACGCGCCCAGCAGCAGCGGGCGCCAACGGATGGAAACAGCAACGGTCGCGGACATGGGACACTCCTTTCCTTGCATCGAAGGGGACGGCGGATCGCCATCTACGGTGCCCATGGTCCCGTCCCCGCGTAAAGGGCGCTTGGTCCGCGCGTAAAGAATTGTGAAACCCGCGCCAACGCAGCCGTCAGTACTGCCGCGCGGGCAGCTCCACGGTCAAGCCGTTCAGCTCAGGGGTCAGCCGGATCTGGCAGCTCAGGCGGCTGTTGGCGCGGCGCTCGTCCGCCGTGTAGTCCAGCAGGGTGTCCTCATCAGCGGACGGGGGCGGCAACCGCGCGAGCCACGGCTCGGTGACAAAGACGTGGCAGGTGGCGCAGGTCAGACTGCCGCCGCAGTCGGCGGCGATGCCATCGATGCCCGCATCCACCGCCGCCTTCATCAGGCTGCGGCCATCGGCCGGCACCTCGACCTCGCGGTCCTGCACGGGCCCCTGGGGGCCAGGGGTGACGAAGCGCACGGTGATCATGGCGTCCCCAGCGGCTCAGTTGAGGGCCATGCTGAGCTTGCGCCGGTAACGCGAGACCAGCTCGGCCTGCGGGTCTTCGGCCGCTGCGGCATGCCCAGCGATTTCCAGACCGGCCGCAGACTTGGGCGCGGCCCCGGCATCGCGCGGCGGCGGCGTCAGCAGCTCCAGCAGCGCCACATAGGTCTTGCGCGGCACCTCATCGCCCCATTTCTTGTCGCGCATGATGATTTCGGCCAGCTCGTCCATCGCCGCGGTCCAGTCGCCCTGCGCGATCAGCACGCGCGCCTTGGCCAGGCGCGTCTCGAAGTCGCGCCGGTTGGCAGCGATCAGCTCATCGAACTTCTCCAGCGGCCACTGGCCACGCGGGTCGTGGCGCGCGAATTCCAGCGCGTCGATCCAGTGCCGCAGCGCCTCGAAGCGCAGCGGCAGCGGCAGCTTGCCCAGGGCCGGCGCCAGCGCCGCCGAGGCCTCCTCCAGCCGGCCACTTTCCACCAGCAGGCGCACCAGGTCGTAGCGCGCGTCGTCGTTGTCGGGGTCGTGCGCCAGCGCTTCGCGCAAGCGCTGCAGCGCGGCCTCGGTATCGCCGCTGGCGGCGGCCTGCAGCGCCTCCTGTACGTCGGCCTGCGCCTCCAGCTGCTCCGGCGTGGGGAGGTTGCGGTCGAGGAAGGCCTTGATCTGCCCTTCCGGCAGCGCCCCCATGAAACCATCCACCGGCTGCCCACCGACGAACAGAATACAGGTCGGAATGCTGCGGATCTGGAAATAGCCGGCGAGCTGCTGCTCGTCCTCGGTGTTGACCTTGGCCAGCTTGAAGCGGCCCGCATAGGCCTGCTCCACCTTCTCCAGAATGGGGCCGAGAACTTTGCAGGGGCCGCACCACGGCGCCCAGAAATCCACCAGCACCGGCGTGGTCAGCGAGGCCTCGAGTACCTCGGCCTGGAAATTGGCAAGCGTGACGTCGATCATGTCGGCAGCGTCCGATTCTCTAGAATGACGGGATTTTCCCCCGGGGTCGCCATGTCCAGCAGCAACGTCCAGGTCGGTGTCGTCATGGGGTCCAGCAGCGACTGGGACACCATGCAGCACGCGGCTGCCATTTTCCAACAGTTCGGCGTCGCGTTCGAGGCGCGGGTCGTCTCGGCCCACCGCATGCCGGACGACATGTTCGCCTATGCCGAGGCGGCCGAGGGCCGCGGGCTGCAGGCCATCGTCGCGGGCGCGGGCGGCGCGGCGCACCTGCCCGGCATGCTGGCCGCCAAGACGACCGTTCCCGTGCTGGGTGTGCCGGTGCCCAGTCGCCATTTGCAGGGGGTCGATTCGCTGCACTCCATCGTGCAGATGCCCAAGGGCATTCCCGTGGCCACCTTTGCCATCGGTGGCGCGGGCGCCGCCAACGCTGCCCTGTTCGCAGTGGCGATGCTGGCCCGTCACGATGCGGCCCTGCGCGAGCGGTTGCACGCCTTCCGAGCCGAGCAAACCGCCATGGCGCGGGCCATGACCCTGCCCGTGCAAGCGAGCACGGAGAGCAAGGCATGAGTGCCGCCCCGATCCTGCCTGGCCCCGTGGCGGGCGGCGGCCGACTGGCCACCCTGGGCGTGATGGGCGGTGGCCAGCTCGGTCGCATGTTCGTCCACGCGGCGCAGGCCCTGGGCTACCAGACCGCCGTGCTGGACCCGGATGCGACGAGCCCGGCCGGCCGTGTCAGCGACTACCATGTCGCCACGGCCTACGACGACGAACAGGGGCTGGCGCAACTGATGCAGCGCTGCGAGGCCATTACCACCGAGTTCGAGAACGTGCCTGCCGGGGCGCTGGCCACCCTGGCCGCGCAACGGCCGGTGGCGCCGGGGCCCCAGGCCGTCGCCGTGGCGCAGGACCGCATTGCCGAGAAGGCACACTTCGCCGCCTGCGCCCGCGCCGGCGGCGTGGGTCCGGCGCCGCATGCCGCCATCGTGTCGCCAGCCGATCTGGCTGCCGTGCCCGACGCCTTGCTGCCCGGCATCCTGAAAACCGCCCGCCTGGGCTACGACGGCAAGGGCCAGGTGCGCGTGGCCGACCGCGCCGCACTGGCCACCGCCTGGGCGCAACTGGGCCGCGTGCCGTGCGTGCTGGAGCAACACCTGGCGCTGCGCGACGAGCTGTCGGTCATCGTCGCGCGCGGGGCCGACGGGGCGCTGGTGCATTTTCCCGTCCAGCGCAACCTGCACCGCGACGGCATCCTGGCCGTCACCGAGGTGCTCCCAGGCCGCGTTTCGCCGGCGCTGGCCGAGCAGGCCATCGGCGCCACCTGCGCCATCGCCGCGCAGCTGCGCTATGTGGGTGTGCTGTGTGTGGAGTTTTTTGTCGTCGACGACGGCAGCGCCGATGGGGCGCTGGTGGTCAACGAAATGGCGCCGCGCCCGCACAACAGCGGCCACTACACCATCGACGCCTGCGACGTGTCGCAATTCGAACTGCAGGTGCGCACCCTGGCCGGTTTGCCGCTGCCCACGCCCCGGCAGCACAGCGCGGCCATCATGCTCAACCTGTTGGGCGATCTGTGGTGGCGCGACGGCCAGCCCGTGACCCCGGACTGGGCCGGCGTGCTGGCGTTGCCTGGAACGCACCTGCACCTGTATGGCAAACACGACGCGCGGCCTGGGCGCAAAATGGGTCATCTGACGATCACAGCCGCCACGGCCGAGGCTGCGCAACAGACCGCACGGGCCGCGGCCGAACGGCTGGGCATCGCGCCATGGCGCTGATTCGCGACGCGCGTGGCCCGCAAGCCACCGAGGTCTTGGAAGATGCGGTGCAGCGGCTGCGCGCCGGCACCCTGGTGGCCATGCCGACCGAAACGGTGTACGGCCTGGCCGCGGACGCTGACCGGCCCGAGGCGGTGGCGCGCATCTTCGCCGCCAAGGGGCGGCCGAGCGACCATCCGCTGATCGTGCACATCGCCGGGGCGACGCCGGCCGAGCGCGCCGAGGCCCTTACGCACTACACCGCGGCGGTGCCCCGGTTTGCACAACGGCTGATGGATGCCTTTTGGCCTGGGCCCATGACCGTGATCCTGCCCCGCCGCGTTGGTGTGGCGGAGGCCGCCGCAGGGGGCCAAACGTCCATCGGGCTGCGCTGTCCGGCCCATCCCGTGGCGCAGGCCCTGCTGCAGGCGGCGCGCGGCGCAGGCATCTGGGGGCTGGCGGCCCCCAGCGCCAACCGTTTCGGGCGCGTCAGCCCCACCTGTGCCGCCCATGTGCAGGCCGAGCTGGGCGCGCTGGACGATGCAGCGCTGCTGATTCTGGACGGCGGCGACTGCCCGGTGGGCATCGAATCCACCATTCTCGACTGCACACGCGAGCAGCCGGTTCTGCTGCGCCCGGGCATGCTGGGCCGCGCCGAGCTGGAAGCCGCCGCCGGCGTCCCGGTGGCCGACCGCGACGCCGCGGCACCGCGCGCCTCGGGCACGCTCGCCTCGCACTACGCGCCCCAGGCCCGCGTGCGGCTGATGGATGCCACCGAGCTGCAAACCGCGCTGGACCTGCTCGGCGCACAGGCGCGGGACCTGGCCATCTACCACCGCAGCCCGCTGCGTACGGTCAGTCCGCATGTGCGGCTGCAGCGCATGCCCGACAAGGCCGCCGCCTGCGCGCGCGAGCTGTTCGCCGTTTTGCGCGCGCTGGACGATGGCACGACCCGCCTGATTTGGGTGGAACGCCCGCCTGCCGACCCGGCCTGGGACGGTATCCGCGACCGGCTGCAGCGCGCCGCCGCCTGACCTCGAGCGGCATGCCACCCGGCCCGCGCCGGGCATGGGGTCGGCTTGCTCACCGTGGACGTTCAGCCTCTGCTGCGGGTGCTGCCGCCGGACCACGGCGATAGCACAAGCACATGGCAAGGATCATCAGCGCCAGCGTCAGCGTAATCGCGTTGGCGACGATGATCGGCCACGCGCCGAGCAGGATGCCGTAGACCAGCCACAGCGCCACGCCGAAGGCAAAGATCGCGTACATTCCGATCGAGATGCCCGCCGCGTCGCGCGTACGCCACGTGCGCCAAGCCTGCGGCACGAAGCTCGCGGTCGTCAGAATCGCCGCCAGCGTGCCGATCGCCTCGGTCCAGCCAGCCGGGATCACGGCCGCGTCTCGGGCAGCTCGATCTTGACCTCGAGCACCTCCAGGTTGTCGTGGCGTTCCAGGTTGACGCGAATGTCGTCGGGGTTGATGGCGATGTATTTGCCGATCACGGCGACCAGATCGCGCTGCAGGGCCGGCAGATAATCGGGCTCGGACGCATTGCGACCGGCACGTTCATGCGCCAGAATGATTTGCAGCCGCTCCTTGGCGACGGTGGCGGTCTTTTTCTTCTCGCCCAGCAAAAAGGACAGGAAGGACACGGCGCTCACCTCCCGAACAGGCGCTTGAAGAAGCTGGGCTTTTCGGCCTCGATGAAGCGCAGCGGCTTGTCGTGACCCAGGAAGCGGTCGATCACATCCTTGTACGCCTCGGACACGTCGGTGCCCTGGAGATGGATGGCGGGCACGCCTTGATTCGAAGCCTGCAGCACCGCCTCGCTCTCGGGGATGACGCCGATCAGCGGAATGCGCAAAATGTCCTGGATATCCTGCAGCGACAGCATCTGACCATCCTGCACGCGGTTGGGGTTGTAGCGCGTGATCAGCAGATGCTCCTTGACCGGCTCGCGTCCTTCGATGGCACGCCGGGTCTTGGAGCTGAGCATGCCCAGAATGCGGTCCGAATCGCGCACCGACGACACCTCGGGGTTGGTGACGACCAGCGCTTCGTCGGCATAGTGCATCGCCATGAGCGCGCCCGTTTCGATGCCGGCAGGCGAATCGCACACGATGTAATCGAAACCCATGCCCGCCAGGTCGTTGAGCACGCGCTCCACGCCCTCTTGCTTGAGGGCCTCTTTGTCGCGGGTCTGGCTGGCGGCCAGCACGTAGAGCTGATCGACCTGCTTGTCCTTGATCAGGGCCTGGTTGAGGTTGGCCTCGCCGTGGATGACGTTGACGAAGTCGTAGACCACGCGGCGCTCGCAGCCCATGATGAGGTCGAGGTTGCGCAGACCGACGTCGAAATCGATCACCACCGTCTTGTGCCCCTTGAGAGCCAGCCCGGTGGCAAACGATGCGCTGGTCGTGGTCTTGCCCACGCCGCCCTTGCCGGAGGTGACGACGACGATTTTGGCCATGGATCGCTTTCAGTCTGGGAATGAGGGCGTTTCAGGAGAGGGGTTCGAGCAACAGCTTGTCACCGTCGGGTCCACTGTCCAGACGCACCTGGGCAGGCTTGCCCCGCACGGCATCGGGCCACGGGGTTTCGGCGGTGCGGTAGATACCGGCGATCGAGACCAGCTCCGGCTCGAGGGCCAGGGCAAAGACACGGGCCTCGGTCAAACCGCGCGCACCGGCGATGGCCTTACCGCGCAACGGTGCATACACATGGATGTGTCCGTCCGCAATGACTTCTGCGCCGGGGTTGACCATGGCCAGCACGACCAGATCGCGCCCGCGGGCATACACCTGTTGCCCGGACCGCAATGGCCGGTCCACCACGAGGGCGGTGACCGGCAAGCCGGGCGCCGATGCCGTTGGCGGCGCCACCGCAGCCGGGCTGTCCGCCCCCTTGGAGGGGCCGCGCACGGCCATGCGCCCCTGAACCTCGCCCGCAGTCAGGCCCCGCTCGCGCAACGCAGTTTGCCAGCCGTTCGGGCCGCCGTGGAAGGCCAGCGGCCGCAGGCCGATGCGCTGCAGTCCGTCCAGCAGGGCTTGGCGCTCCAGCGGGGTGGGGCCGCGGTCCGCTCCGCTCCATTCGGACAGATCCAACAGCAGCGGCTCGTCTTCGAAAAAACCCGGTGCGTCGCCGTAGCGCTGCTCCAGTTCCGCCAGAGCCGCGTCCACATCCGGCCCACGCAGACGGGCCACCACCAGCGGCATGTGGCCGTGGCGAATTTCGATGGCAGGGGGCAATGCGGAAGCGCTGGACATGGGGGCGTGATCTCGGTGCGCATCTTAGCAGCGCACGACGATGAATCATCGGTTCCATCGGGCTGCGGGTGTCCTGGTTCGTGGTTGGCGTTGTCCTTGGTTTTCCTTCTTGATCATCATTCACGGTAGTCGTCATGGATAGAAGCGCGCCACTGTCCGTGGACAAGGGCAGTTTTTGCTGGTGCGACAGTCGGTTGCGGTATTCATGACCCTGTGGGTTCCCCCCGCGTGGGTGTCGGGTTGGCTGCGAACAACCCGGTTGGACGGCACTCAGGCTGTGAATAACAGGGCTCTTGTCCGATTTTTTTCCACAGGCTTGTGCAAAACACGGTGGGGCCATTGCCGTGGCCCAGATGTGACAACGCCCCGGCCGCTGGGGCGGACGGGGCGAAGCGGGGGAAAGAAGGGGGGAGAAAAGCAAGGCGGGGCGGGCCGCAACGACCCGCCCCGGCGCGCCGGTCAGTCGACGACGGTGTAGCCCTCGTCCCGGATGGCGTCGGCCAACGCGGGGCGGGGTTGTTCCGATTCGACTTCGACGCGTTGGGCGTCCAGATCGACTTGGACCGTGGCTTGCGGATCGAGCGCGCGGATGGCCTGAGTGACCGCCCGGACGCAGTGGCCGCACGACATGCCCGTGACGGTGAAAACGTGTTTCATGGCGTTGCGGGAAAGTGGATCGAGCGGTCCATCATACGCCGCCGGGAGGTGCTGCGGCATACTCGTTCCATGGCGGACGAACTCACTTCTGCGGCATCGCCGAGCGACGCGCCGGCCGAAGCCGGGGTCACCGGGCAATGTGATCTGGGTATCGGGGGCATGACCTGTGCGTCGTGCGTGGCGCGCGTGGAGCGGGCGCTGCAGCGCGTGCCCGGTGTCACCCACGCCAGTGTCAACCTGGCGACCGAGACCGCGCGGGTGCAGTGGCGCGTCGATGCCGAGCACGCCGCCGAACTGCCTGCCCGCCTGCAGCGCGCCGTGCGCGACGCCGGTTATGAGCCCCGACCCCTGGCGAGCGCCGACGACGACGAGGCGCAAGCCCGGCAGACCGTGCGTCGCGAGGGCGCGTGGGTGCTGGTCGGGGCCGTGCTCTCGGCGCCGCTGGTGCTGCCGATGATCGCCATGGCGTTTGATGTGCACCTCATGGTGCCGGCGCTGTGGCAGTTTCTGTTGGCCACCCCGGTGCAGTTTGGCTTGGGGGCACGCTTTTACCGCGCGGGCTGGCATGCGCTGCGCAACGGCAGCGGCAACATGGAACTGCTGGTCGCTTTGGGGACGACGGCGGCCTGGGGCATGAGCGTCTGGCTCTGGTGGCACACCCCGCCCGACGAGATGCCGCATCTGTACTTCGAGGCCGCCGCCGTCGTGATCACGCTGGTGCGCCTGGGCAAGTGGCTGGAGGCGCGCGCCAAACGCCGCACCACGGCGGCCATCCGCGCGCTGCAGGCGCTGCAGCCGCCGGTGGCCCACCTGCTGCCCGATGGCGTGCGCCGCGAGTCGATGCAGGACGTTCCCGTGGCCGAACTGTTGCCCGGTGACCGGGTGCTGGTCCGGGCGGGCGAGCGCATCCCGGCCGATGGCATCGTGGTGCAGGGGCGCACCCAGGTCGATGAATCCATGCTGACCGGCGAGCCGTTGCCGGTCGCCAAGGCGGTGGGGGACGCGGTCACCGGGGGCAGCCTCAATGGTGACGGGGCGATCGAGGTGCGGGTCACCGCGATCGGCGCGCAATCGGTGCTGCAGCGCATCATCGCACTGGTGCAGGATGCGCAGGCGCACAAAGCGCCGGTGCAGCGGTTGGTGGACCGGGTGGCGGCGGTGTTCGTCCCCATCGTGGTGCTGGTGGCCCTGGCCACGGGGGTGCTGTGGGTCACCGTCGGGGGACTCGATGGCGAGCAGGCCGTGCTCCACGCCGTGGCGGTGCTCGTCATTGCGTGTCCGTGTGCGCTGGGTCTGGCCACACCCACGGCCATCATGGCCGGAACGGGGGCAGCGGCTCGCCATGGCATTCTGGTCAAGGACGCCGAGGCCCTGGAAGTCGCCCAGCGCGTGCGCACCGTGGCCTTCGACAAGACCGGCACGCTCACCGTCGGGCATCCGCGCCTGGTCGCTTTGGTGCCCGCTCCCGGCGTCGACGAAGCGGCCGCGCTGCGCACCGCCGCCGCCCTGCAAATGGGCAGCAGCCACCCGCTGGCCAAGGCGGTGCTGGCCGCATGGGGGGAGGCATTGCCCGCCCCTGCCGACGACACCCACACGGTGCCCGGTCGCGGGGTGCGGGGCACGGTCGAAGGCGTGACCCTGGCCCTGGGCAGCCCTGGCTGGATGGCGGAGTTGGGCTGCCCGCTGCAGGCGGGGGCCGGGCTGCCGGACGGCTGGGCATCGGCCATGGCCGAGCAGCAAGCCGCTGGTGCAACGCTGGCCGTGCTGGCCTGGCAACCGGACAACACCTGGCGCCCGCTGGCGCTGCTGGCCTTCGCCGACGAACCCAAGCCCGGGGCTGCGCAGGCCATCGCCGAATTGCGTGCGCGGGGCCTCGCGGTGGTCATGATTTCCGGGGATCAACGGGCGGCCGCCGAGGCCATGGCGCGTCGCCTGGGCTTGCGGCCCGAGGCCGGCGAGGTCGAGGCCGAGGTGATGCCGGCCGACAAAGCTGCCGTGGTGCGGCGTTGGCAGGCGCGCGGGGGCGCGGTGGCGATGGTGGGCGATGGCATCAACGATGCGCCGGCGCTGGCGGCGGCCGATGTGGGCATGGCCATGGGCAGCGGCACCGATGTCGCCATGCACGCCGCCGGCATCACGCTGCTGCGCGGCGACCCGGCCTTGGTGCCCGCTGCACTGGACATCTCGGCCCGCACGGTGCGCAAGATCCGGCAGAACCTGTTTTGGGCTTTCGTCTACAACGTTGCGGGGATTCCGCTGGCGGCCCTGGGCGTGCTGGACCCGGTGTTCGCTGGCGCGGCGATGGCGGCCAGCTCGGTCAGCGTGGTGTCCAACGCCTTGTGGCTGACGCGCTGGCGTCCCGCGCATGTGGCCGCGCCCCCCCGGTCGGTCTCCGGGCCTTGACGTGCGTCAAGATGAGGGGGGCCGTTTGGCGGCATGCTTGGCTGGCTTCGGTCTGCGGACCGATCGACCCTGTTTTGGGCAGGAGGCCACCCATGCACCCCTCGAGCGCCCTGCGCACCATCCGCGATGAGCACGCGGCCCTGGCCGCCATGCTGCAGTCTCTGCTGTGGCTGGTTCGCCGCGGCCCGGGCGATGACCGCCCGCGCTTCTTCGACACGCTGCGCGCGATGTTGTTCTACATCGACGAGTTTCCGGAGCGCTTGCACCACCCGAAGGAGTCCGATCTGCTCTTTCCGCGCGTGGCCAAGCGCGAGCCGGCCCTACTGCCCATCATCACCCGGCTGGAGCAGGACCACATGAAGGGCGAGTCGCAGGTGCGCGAATTGCAGCACCGGTTGCTGGCCTGGGAGTGGCTGGGCGACGATCGCCAGGCCGCCTTCGTCGAGGCCTGCGAGCGCTACGTCGGGTTCTATTTGGAACACATGCGGCTGGAGGAGCAGGAAATCCTGCCTGCGGCCCAGCGCGTGCTCGACGAAGCCGACTGGCGGGCGCTGGACGAGGCGTTCGAGGCCAACCGCGACCCGCTGACGGGCCGTTACGCACCCGATCCGGCGTATGAGCGCCTGTTTCGCCGCATTCTGGAGGTGGCCCCGGCGCCCATCGGCCTGGGGGCGTGACCTCACACGCCCAGGGCGGCCAGCCAGTCGTCGAAGGCGTTCAGCAGCCGGGCCACATGCGCCGGGGTGGTGGCCGGTGAACACAGCATCATGCCGTGGAACGGAGTCAGCAGGACTCCCCGGTTGAGCAGGAACAGGTGTAGGCTGGCCTCGAGCGCCGGTTGGGCATGGCGGCGCACATCGTCGGCGTTGCGCGGCGTCACGGGCATGAACTGCAGTTCCAGCCGAGCGCCCAACCGTGTCACGGTCCAGGGCAGGGCATGGGCGTGCAGGCGCTCGGTCAAGCCGGCTTCCAGTGCATCGGCGATGCGGGTCATGGCGGCGTAGCTGGCGGGCGTGTGCAGATGCTGCAAGGCCGCATCGAGCGCGGCCATGGCCAGGGCGTTGGCCGTGAGCGTGGTGCCGATGCCGCTGTGGCCCTCGGGTGCGGCCTGTTTGGTCGCTTGCATGCGGGCCGCCAGATCGGCGGTCACGCCATACAGCGCGCAGGGCACGCCACCGGCGACGGCCTTGCCGGCCACCCACACATCGGGTGCCAGGCCATGCGCCCGCGCATAGCCGCCAATGCCGCTGGACAGGGTGTGGGTTTCGTCCAGCACCAGCAGGGTACCGTAGCGGCGGCACAAGGCCTGCGCCGCTGGCCAAAAGCCGGGTACGGGCGGAACCAGACCAAAGTTGGTCAGTGCCGGCTCGGCCAGCAAGGCGGCCACCTGTCCATCGGCGAGTGCGTGTTCCAGCGCGGCCAGGTCGTTGAAGGGGACGACCCGCGTGAAATCGGGGTGGTCGTGCACCGCACCGAGCACCGACGGCCGGCGGACCGTGCCGCCGGTCGCCGGGTCGCGGTCCACCAGCGTGTCGTCCACCGCGCCGTGGTAACACCCGTCGAACACCGCCAACTGCGGCCGGCCGGTGACCGCGCGCGCCCAGCGCAGCACGAAGCGGTTGGCGTCGCTTGCGGACAGGGCCAACTGCCAGAACGGCAAGCCAAAGCATTGCGCGAGCCGTTCACCGACGCCCGCCGCCGCTTCGGTGGGCAGCATGCAGGTCAGCCCGCGCGCCGCCTGCTCGGCGATGGCGCGAGCCACCGGGGCCGGGGAGTGGCCGAACATCGCCCCGGTGTCGCCCAGACAAAAATCCGCATAGTCATGCCCGTCGGCGCAGGTGAGTTCCGCCCCGTGGGCGCTGCGCACGAACAGCGTCACCGGATTGGGCCAGTCGCGCATCCAGTGCAGCGGCACGCCAAACAGGTAGTGCGCCGCGCTGCGCTCGGCCAGCGCGCGCGAGCTGGGGTGTTCGGCCAGGAAGCGCTCGCGCTCGGCGGCTTGCACGGCGGCCAGACGGTTGGCGGATGGCGGGGCGGATGGACAGGGCAATGGCGTGTCGCGCATGGTGTGACAGGATAAAAAGGCCCGCATCACAATGCGGGGCCATGTCTCACCTCGAACAGGGATCCGCTTGTCCAGTGCCGTTGCGCCGCGGTCTGGTGCTCGCGCTGTGGTTGTCGCTGGGGGCGGCGGTGTCGCTGGGCATCACCCGTTTTGCCTACGGCCTGCTGCTGCCGCCGATGCGCGCGGACTTGGGCTGGAGCTATCTGCTCGCCGGTGCCATGAATACGGCCAATGCGGTGGGTTATCTGGTCGGGGCACTCACCGTCCCCGCGCTGATGCGACGCCATGGTCCGGCCACGGTGTTGCTGGGTGGTTCGGCGTTGGCGGCGCTGTTCATGGCGGGCAGCGGTTTTCTGACGGCCGATGGTCCGCTGTTGATTCAGCGTTGGCTGGCGGGCATCGCCAGTGCCTGGGTGTTCGTGGCCGGGGGGCTTCTGGCGGCCCGGCTGGGCAGCGTCTGGCCCCGCCATGCCGGCCTGATGCTGGGCCTGTACTACGGCGGCGTGGGCAGCGGCATCGTGCTGTCGTCGCTGGCGGTGCCGGCCGTGTTGACTTGGGCGGCAGATCGACCCCATGCCTGGGCGTGGGCCTGGTGGGCCTTGGCCGTGGCCTGTCTGGTCGCCACCGGGGGCCTGGCCCACGCCTGGCGCGGTCTTGGCTCCCTCGGACTCACGGGTGCCGCCCCGCCAGTGCCGACCCGTCCTCTGGCGCCCGCCGCTGCCGAGGGGCCAGCCCACACCGGGGCGCTGCTGCGGGCGTTTGCCCCGTCGTTGGTGGGCTACGCCTTGTTTGGCGTGGGCTATATCGGCTACATGACGTTCGTGATCGCGCTGTTGCGCGATCGCGGCACTCCTGCGGGGGAAATCACGCTGTTCTATGCCCTGCTGGGGGTAGCGGTGATGGCATCGTCGCGCCTGTGGGCCGGGTTGTTGGATCGGCACCGCGATGGACAGCCTCTGGCGCGGTTGAATGCGCTGCTCGGTCTGGCGACGGTACTGCCAGCCGTGACCCACGCATGGCCGGTGCTGCTGGCGTCGGGCCTGCTGTTTGGCGCGGTGTTTTTGTCCGTGGTTGCGTCCACGACCGCGCTGGTGCGCCACAACCTGCCCGCGGCGCGTTGGGCGGCGGGCATCAGTGCCTTCACCATCGTGTTTGCGGCTGGGCAGATCGTCGGCCCGGCCGTGGTGGGCTGGATTGGCGACGGTCCCGGGGGGCTGGAGCGGGGGTTGGTGTTTTCAGCGGGGGCGCTGTGGCTGGGTGCGCTGGCCGCGTGGCGCCAGCGTGCGCTGCCCTGAAAAAAAACGGGCTTTCCGCAGAAAGCCCGTCCCAAGGAGCGTTTTTGGAGAGATCGGGCGGCCCGTCGCCGCCCATGTGCGCACAGGGCGGTGTGTCAGAAGTCGTGACGCACGCCGACGGCGTAGAGACGCTCGTCCTTGGTCTTCGCGCCGACGTTGTTCTTGACCACCACGTCGCGGTAGCCGGCGTACAGGCGCGTGCGCTTGGACAGGGCATAGGTGGCGCCGAGGGCGAAGCCGTTGGCCTTGCCGTTCTTGGCGCCACCGGCCGAGTCCTTGGTCTTGCTGTAAGCGTAGCCGCCGGAGAAGGTCCAGGCCCCGACCGGCACGGTCACGCCCAGCGCGTATTCGCTGTCGTCGCCGTTGGCGGTACTGCCCTTGCGCTGGTTGTATGCGCCCGACACCGAGAAGTTGCCGAAGTCATACATCGCGGCCAGCACGGTGTACTTGTCAGCCTTGTCCTTCTCGTTCTGGTGGGCCAAGGCGACCTCGAAGTCCTTTTGCTTGTAGCCGGCCTTGAAGGCGTACTTGTCCTGGGAAACGCCAGCCTTCTCGTCCAGCGAGACGTCGATGCCGGCATAGAAGCCGCCCATCACCGGGCTGTAGTAGCTGATCTTGTGGTCGAAGCGCGAAGCGTAGTCACCGCCCGACTTGAACACGCCGTTGCTGGAGGCGGTGAAGGCGGAGTCGAATACATCGCGGCTCTGGCCCAGGGCGCGCACGTCGTCGTACACGGTGGAGCTGCGGCCCAGTTTGACTTCGCCGAAGCCGCCCATCAGCGACAGGCTGGACTCGCCCTTGAAGTACGGGTCCTGCGACGCGCCGGTGTCGGCGTTGAAGCGGTTTTCCAGCTTGAAGGCTGCCTTTAGGGTAATCCCCCCGAAATCCAGCGCTCCGAGAAGTAGAGCTATGCGGCCATGGCCAGCCGCTGTTTTGGGGTGATGCCGCCCAAGGCCATGTTCGGGCGCTCGTGGTTGTAGCGCCACATCCATTGCGTGGCAAACTCGCGGACCTCATCAAGATCGCACCAATGGTACTGCGACAGCCACTCATAGCGCACAGTCCTGTTGAAGCGCTCCACGTAGGCGTTCTGTTGGGGCTTGCCGGGCTGGATGTGCTCGATGTGGATACCGCGGGCACTGGCCCAGTTCAGCAGCGCGGCGCTGATGTACTCCGGCCCGTTGTCGCAGCGAATGACTTGCGGCTTGCCGCGCCAGGCCATGATCTGCTCCAGCGTGCGCATCACACGATGCGAGGGCAGTGAGAGGTCCACTTCGATGCCCAGAGCCTCGCGGTTGAAGTCGTCGATCACGTTGAGCAGCCGGATGCTGCGTCCGTCTTGCAGCTGGTCGTGCATGAAGTCCATCGACCAGACTTCGTTGATGGCCTGCGGCACACTCAGCGGCTCGGGCTTGTCGCGCACCAGCCGCTTGCGCGGCTTGATGCGCAGGTTGAGCTCCAGTTGCCGGTATATCCGGTACACCCGCTTGTGGTTCCAGGCAAAGCCTTTGACGTTGCGCAGGTACAGGAAACACAGCCCGAAGCCCCAGGTGCGGTTATTGTCGGTCAGCCGCAGCAGCCACTGGGCGATCTCCTCGTCTTCGGTGTCGCGCCGGGCCTCGTAGCGGTAGCAGGCCTGGCTGATCCGAAAGGCTTGACAAGCCGCCCGGATCGACAGCCCGCGCTGCTGCACGGCTCGTTGTGCCATCTCGCGCCGGCGAGATGGCTTCACCACTTTTTTGCAAGAGCCTCCGCCACGACCTCGGCCTTGAGCTTTTCCTCGACGTACATCTTGCGCAGCCGCCGGTTCTCCTCCTCCAACTCCTTCATGCGCGCCATGAGCGAGGCGTCCATGCCGCCGTACTTGGCCCGCCACTTGTAGAAGGTCGCCGAGCTGATGCCCAGTTCGCGGCACAGATCGGGCACGCTCAGACCAGCCTCCGCCCGCTTGAGCGCGTCGATGATCTGGCTGTCAGTGAAACGCGATTTCTTCATGGTAGAGATTCTCCTTCGAGACTCTCTACTTCTCAGCGCACTGGTTTTGCGGGGGGATTACCGCATCACCCGGATCACCGAGTCAGGGATGCGATAGTCCTGGGTGGGCTGCCCGGCATGGGTCCAGCCACCGACTTCGCCATCCTTGCCGCGCATCGCCGTGGAACTGCCATCGGCGCGCAGGTGCGATTCCTGGCCTGCGTGCTTGCACGGCACGATCTTGTTGGGCTTGCGGCTTTGGCGGTTGAAGTGGAAAACAAACTCGAAGCTGGGCGCCAGTCGCCCGGCCCAGTCACCAGGCATCCCCGGCCCCTGGTCCCAGACGTACCAGCCAAAGCGCCGCCAGCCTTGCGTTCGCATCCAACTGATCCAGCCATCCCAATACGGGATGAACTCGTTGTCGCGGTGCACGAGTCCCAGGTTGACCAGCACCTGCGCGTCCTCGCGCAAGGCCGTTCGAGCCGCGCCGAACACGCCCTGCATCAGGGCATCCCAGTCCGCAATGCCGCCCGTGGTGTAGTCGCGCTGGTTGGCATACGGCGGGCTGGTAAAGAGCAGCGCCGCACGCTCGCCCGCCATCAGCGCGGCGACCACGGCCGGGTCGGTCGAGTCGCCGCAGATCAAACGGTGCGCACCCAGTTGCCAGATGTCACCCGGCTGGCTGACCGGAGTCACCGGCGCATCCGGGATATCCTCATCCTCGGGTTCGCCATTAGGCGAATCCTCATCGGCACGCTCGGTCTCTTCAATATTGCCAAGCAGGTCGGCCAGTTCCTCATCGCTGAATCCGGTCAATGCCAGATCGAAGCCCGCTGCTGACAGGTCAGCCAACTCGACTGCGAGCAGTTCCTGATCCCATCCGGCCTGCAGCGCCAGTTGATTGTCGGCCAGGATATAGGCGCGGCGCTGGATGGGCGTCAGGTGGTCGAGCACCACCACGGGCACGGCGTCCAGATGGAGCTTTCTGGCGGCGGCTAATCGACCGTGTCCGGCAAGAATTCCGCCGTCTTCCGACACCAAGAGTGGTGCGGTAAAACCAAACTCGACGAGGCTGGCGGCGATCTGCGCCAC
>NZ_JBKBQX010000023.1:0-30142 GCF_046292505.1 Tepidimonas sp.
GACCGGCTCAACAACCGCCCGCGCGCCATCCACGGCTTCTACCCTCCGATCGCCGTCTACCAGGCCATGCTGGAGAACGTCACCCAAGCCAGCCACTCCCTTCAGTGATTCCACTGTTGCACTTGGTGCTTGACACCGCCTAGCCCACGCGCGTGACCTTCCCGCTGCGGAGTGTCCCGTACGATGGCGCCCACTCGCAACGTTCCCAGGAGACCGTCATGACGCCGACCCCCGATGCCCGCACCGATGCCTTGGCCCTGCTGGATGTCCCCGCGGACGGGGCGCCTGCGGCCGTGCCGCGCCGCGCGCTGCTGCGCGGCGCGCTGGGCGCGGGCTACGCGCTGGCAGCGCTGCCGGCGGTGGCCCAGACGGCGATCCGCACCCCGGCCGATGGCCTGACGGTCGGCGAGGTGATGGTGCCGGCCGAAGGCGGCTCGATTCCGGTCTACCGCGCCGCGCCGGCCGGACGCACCGGGCTGCCGGTGGTGCTGGTGATCTCCGAGATCTTCGGCGTGCACGACTACATCGCCGACACGGCGCGGCGCTTCGCCCGCGCGGGCTACTTGGCGCTGGCGCCGGACCTGTTCGTGCGCCAGGGCGATCCGCAAAGTTACGGCGAGCTGGCGCGCCTGATGAGCGAGCTGGTGGCCAAGGTGCCCGATGCGCAGGTGATGGCCGATCTCGACGCCTGTGTCGCGTGGGCCGCCGGACACGGCGGCGACGCGGCGCGCGTGGCGGTGACCGGCTTTTGCTGGGGCGGGCGGCACACCTGGCTGTACGCCGCGCACGGCCCGCGCGTCAAGGCCGCGGTGGCCTGGTACGGGCGGCTGGAGGGCCAGCGCACCGCGCTGCAGCCGCGCCATCCGCTCGACGTCGTCGGCGAGCTCAAGGTGCCGGTGCTCGGGCTCTACGGCGGGGCCGACACCGGCATCCCGCTGGAGTCGGTCGAGCGCATGAAGGCGGCGCTGGCGCAGGGCAGCCCGGCGGCGCGCGCCAGCGAATTCGTCGTTTATCCGGACGCCCCGCACGCCTTCCACGCCGACTATCGCCCCAGCTACCGCGAAGGCCCCGCGCGCGACGGCTGGCAGCGCTGCCTGGCCTGGTTCCAGCGCCACGGCGTCGGCGCCTGACGCCGGCGTGCGAGCCAGGATGGCCGGCATGAGCGAGGTACGCCCGTATCTGGAGCGTTTTTTCGAGGGCGAGCTGGCCGAGATCGGCGGCTGCATCCGCTGCCGCGGCGCGCGCGCCTGGAACGGCGGCGAGCTGCGCATGGCCTTCCAGCCGATCGTCGACGTGGCGCGACGCGAGGTCTTCGCCTACGAGGCGCTGGTGCGTGGCCCCGGCGGCGAGCCCGCCGGGGCGGTGCTGGCCACCGTCACCGAAGAGCAGCTCTACGGCTTTGACCAGACCTGCCGCGTGCTGGCCATCGACACTGCGCAGCGCCTCGGGATGCGGGCGCGGCTGTCGATCAACTTTCTGCCCAACGCGGTCTACGAGCCGGCCACCTGCATCCGGCTCACGTTGGCGGCGGCGCACAAGGTCGGCTTCGACCCGCAGCGCCTCATCTTCGAGATGACCGAGGCGGAGAAGATCCGCGATCCGCAGCATGCGCTCTCGATCGTGCGCGACTACCAGGACCGCGGCTTTCTCACGGCCATCGACGACTTCGGTGCCGGCTACTCAGGGCTGAATCTGCTGGCGGAGTACCAGCCGCAGCTGGTCAAGCTGGACATGGCGCTGGTGCGCGACATCGACCGCCACCGCGCACGCCAGGCCATCGTCGGCGGCGTGCTCGGCACCTGTGCGGCCCTTGGGGTGCAAGTGATCGCCGAGGGGGTGGAAACCCGCGCGGAGTACGACCAGCTGCGCGCCATGGGCGTGGCGCTGTTCCAGGGCTATCTGATTGCACGGCCCCAGGTCGAAGCGCTGCCCGAACCGGACTGGGCAGCGCTGGGTTGACGGCCGAGGGGCCCTGTCCGGGACGCCGCGTCGCTCAGCACGACCGGGCGCAGGGCAGGCCGGGCGTGTTGCACCACTCGCTCCAACTGCCGGCAAACAGGGGCGGCGCGCCCAGTCCCGCGATCGTCATGGCCAGCACATTCGGGATCGCGCTGACCCCGCTGCCGCAGTGGTGCACCACCGTGGCCGGGTCGCGCCCCGCCAGCAAGGCGTCGAATTCCGCCCGCAGACGATCGGGGGACTTGTAGCGGCCATCCGCGTCGAAATTTTCGGTGAACGGCCGGTTTAGCGCCCCTGGGATGTGACCCGCCACAGGGTCCAGCGGCTCGACCTCCCCGCGATGGCGCGGCACGGCGCGGGCATCGATCAGCGTCTGCCCGGGCGTGCCGAGCGCGGCTGCCACCTCGGCGGCGCTGCGCAAGCACACCCGCGCCGGGCCGAGGGCAAAGTCCCCCGCCGTCGCGGGGGCGGCGTCGCCGGTTTCGATGGCCCCGCCCGCCGCCACCCAGGCCGCCCAGCCCCCGTCCAGCACCGCAACCGGCGCATGACCACACCAGTGCAACATCCACCACAAACGTCCGCAGACCATGCCGCCCTGGCGGTCGTAGACCACCACGGCCTCGCCCTGGTTTAGGCCCCAGGCGCGCAGACGCCGAGCGAACACCTCGCGCGCAGGCAGGGGATGGCGCCCGCCGCTGGCGGCCGGTGCCTCGTCGTCGGCTCCGGCGCTCAGGTCGTCGTCCAGATGCACATACCGCGCTGCGGGGATGTGCCCGGCACGGTACTGGGCTCGCCCCGCCGCCGGGTCGGCCAGATCGAAGCTGCAATCGAATATCCGCATCGCGGGGCCGTGCGCCAGCCGCTCGCGCAGGGTGGCGGCGTCGATGAGGGGGCAGGGCAGATCGGTGGTCATGCGTGTTCCTCGGCGGGCAGCTTGGGGACGGCGCGTTCGCGCAAAAAGGTCGCCGCGATGCCGCTCGCGACGATCAGCGCCATGCCCAGCCACCCCGTCAGCGGCAGGTGGTCGCCAAAGACCGCCAAGCCGTACAGCGCGGCAAAGGCAATGCCAAAGTATTGCAGGTTGGCCACGACCAGCGTCGCCCCGCTGGCGTAGGCGCGGGTCATGCACAACTGCCCCAGTACCGCCAGCAGCCCAATGGGAATCAGCCACAGGGCCTGGGGTGTGGTCAGCGGGCTGGGCCCGATGACGGCCGTGCCCGCAAAGCCAACCAGCGTTGCCCCGACCGAGAAATAGAACACCGTCCGGCTTTCCGGCTCACCGGCGCGGGACAGGGCGGCGACCTGCAGATAGGCCAGTGCCGATGTCAGGCCGGACAGCAAGCCGGACAGGCCCCCGAGTGCCGCCGTCCCATCGAACGTGGGGCGCAGCACCAGGGCCACCCCGCCAAAGCCCACCAGCACCGTCAGGAACAGCGGCGTCTGGTCCCGCAGCGGCTGGCTGCCGCGCTGCAGCAGCAACGCGCCGCCGAGCAGGAAGGCCGCCACCCACACGCTGCTCATGTAGTTGAGCGTCATCGCGGTGGCCAGCGGCAATTGTGCGATGGCATAGAACCACGCCAGCAGCGAGGCGGTGCCGACGATCGTGCGCCACAGGTGCATCATCGGGACGCGCGTGGCCAGCGACACCCCGCGCGAGCGGGTCAGCACCAGCAAAAAGAGCATGCCGATCAGACCGCGGTAGCCGACGACCTCGAAGCTGTGGAAGTGGCTGGACGCGAACTTGATGCACACCCCCATGGAGGCGAACAAAAACGCGCCCACGACCATCCACAGGGCCTGGGCGGGGCGCTCCCGGCGCGGGGGCGCGGCCGCACGGGAGCCACCGGTGGCGGCCCCGGCATCCTCGGCAGCCCTGGTGGGATCGTGACGCAGGGGGTCAACCTCCGACGTCGCCGACCGGCAGCCCCATGCGGGCGCGGTACCACTCGTGGAAGTGCTGCATGCCGTCTTCCATGGGGCTCTGGTAGGGGCCGACCTCGCTGGTGCCGCGCTGCAGCAGCGCTTTGCGGCCGGCGTCCATGCGCTCGGCGATCTCGTCGTCCTCGATGGCCGTCTCCATGTAGGCGGCGCGCTGCGCTTCCATGAACTCGGGCTCGAAGGCAGCGATCTCCTCCGGGTAGTAGAACTCCACCAGATTGAGCGTCTTGTCCACGGCGATCGGGTGCAGGGTGGAGACCGTCAGCACATGCGGATACCACTCGACCATGATGTGCGGGTAGTAGGTCAGCCACACGGCACCGTGCTCGGGCAAGCGGCCCTCGCGGTGGCGCATCAGCACCTCGTGCCAGCGTTCGTACACCGGGCTGCCGGCATTGGCGGCCAGGTTTTGCACGCCCACGGTTTGCACCGAAAACTCCGGCGCAAACTGCCAGCGCAGATCGTCGCAGGTGACGAAATTGCCCAGCCCCGGGTGGAAGGGCACGACGTGGTAGTCCTCCAGATAGACCTCGATGAAGGTCTTCCAGTTGTAGTTGCATTCGTGCAGCTCGACGTGGCCGAGCACCATGCCGTCGAAGTTGAACACATCGGCCACCTGCATCGCGCGCAGATCGGCGGCGATGTCGCGGCCGTTGTCCTCGAACAGCAGGCCGTTCCATTCGCGCAGCTTCCAGCGCTGCAGGTTCAGGCACGGATCCTGCGCGAAGTGGGGCGCCCCGATCAGCGTCCCCGTGGGCAGGTTGTGGCCCAGTCCGCCACTGTAGGTCCAGCGGTGCAGCGGGCAGACGATGTGCCCGCCGGCGTGCGCCTGCCCCTCGTGGTTGAGGTTGCCGCGGCCCTTGAGCATCACGGCCTGCCGGTGACGGCAGACGTTGCTGACGAGCTCCACGCCGCGCTCGGTGCGCACCAATGCGCGGCCCTCGCCCTCCTGCGGCAGCGCGAAATAATCCCCAACATTCGGAACCGCATTGGCGTGCCCCACGTAGCGGGGCCCGGACTGAAAGATCGTCTCCAGCTCGCGCCGGAACAGCGCCTCGTCAAAATACACGGACACCGGCAGTTGGCTTTTCGCCTGCTGCAATGGAAGACTCAAATCGGACATGATGATCCTGACCTCAGACTCCCCCCGATGACGGGGTGTACAAGCGCTTCAGAAACGTGAGGACGGTTCGGCGCGGGGTTGGGGAAACACACCTCCTTGTGGGGTGAAAGCACTGTCCCCCGCCAGCCTGGACGAACCCGGGCCGCGGGGGACGGCGAATTCTACCCCCACCCCCGTCGGCGGGGCAACCCACTACAATGAAAAGCTTTTTGAGCCGGATCAAAAATACGGCGTCTCATTCGTCATGACGCGCTCCGACGCAACGGATCCCGATATGCCACGCGCCCAGTCCTCCCCCGCCGTTGCCGACAGCGCCGCGGCAGTCGAGCCGCTGCCCAGCACCTACGAGGCAGCGGTGCAGGAGCTCGAGGCCCTGCTGGCGCGGTTGGAGTCGGGGCAAATGCCGCTGGACGATTTGCTCGGGGCCTACCAGCGCGCCTCGGCTTTGCTGGCGTATTGCCGCTCGCGTCTGGAGGCGGTCGAGCAGCAGATCCGCGTGGTGGACGGTCAGCAGACCCGACCATGGGAGCCTGGGGCATGATGGGCGCTGCGCTGCCGGCCGCGCCCGTGGCTGGGCTGGGGGAGTGGATGGCGCGGCGCCTCGAGCAGATGGAGGCGTTTTTGGATGCGCACCTGCCCGCCGATGCGCCGGCCGGCCTCGGCGAGGCCATGCGGTATGCCGTGCTCGACGGGGGCAAGCGGCTGCGCCCCCTGCTGGCTCTGGCGGCGTGGGAGGCGGTGTCCGCCCATGGCGATCCGGCGGCGGACGCCCCCGTGTGGTCGGTGGCGGGTGCGGTCGAACTCATTCATGCGTATTCGCTGGTGCACGACGACCTGCCCTGCATGGACGATGACGTCCTGCGGCGCGGCAAGCCGACCGTCCATGTGCGCTATGGCGAGGCGCAGGCCCTGCTGGCGGGTGATGCGCTGCAGGCGCTGGCCTTCGAGTGGCTGGTCACGCCACCCTGGGCACAGGCGCGTCCCGCGCTGGCCGTCGCGCTGACGCGGGAACTGGCCGTGGCGTCGGGCGCGGCGGGCATGGCGGGCGGGCAGGCCATCGACCTGGCCGGCGTCGGGCAGCGCCTGGACCAGTCGGCACTGGAAGACATGCACCGCCGCAAGACGGGCGCGCTGCTGCTGGCCAGCGTGCGCATGGGGGCATTGGCGGCCGGGGTGGATGGCGCCGCGCTGGCGGCGCTGGACCGCTATGGTCGTGCGCTCGGGCTGGCCTTTCAGGTGATCGACGATGTGCTCGATGCCACGGCCGATTCCGCCACGCTGGGCAAGACGGCGGGCAAGGACGCCGCCGCCGACAAACCCACGTTCGTCTCGCTGCTGGGTGTCGAGCCGGCGCGGGCCTATGCGCAGGCGCTGCTGGCGCAGGCTCTGCAGGCGTTGCACGACATGCCGGCGCAACCGACGCAACGCCTGGCGGCGCTGGCCCGATGGGTGGTACAGCGCCGGTATTGACGGCACCGAGTGGGGGATTGCCATGAACGGATTGCTCTCGTCCATCGACTCGCCGGCCGATCTGCGCCGGCTGGCGCGTCCTCAGTTGCGCCCGCTGGCCGATGAACTGCGCGAGTTTCTGGTGCAAAGCGTGGCGCGCACCGGCGGGCATTTCAGCTCCAACCTGGGCACGGTGGAGCTGACGGTCGCGCTGCACTATGTGTTCGATACGCCGAACGACCGGTTGGTGTGGGATGTCGGCCACCAGACCTATCCGCACAAGATTTTGACCGGCCGGCGCGAGCGCATGCATACCCTGCGTCAGCTCGGCGGCATCAGTGGGTTCCCGGTGCGCAGCGAAAGCGAGTACGACGCCTTCGGCACCGCGCACTCCTCCACCAGCATCTCCGCTGCGCTGGGTATGGCCCTGGCGGCCCAGGCCAAGGGGGAACGCCGGCGTGCGGTGGCGGTCATCGGCGACGGCGCCATGACGGCCGGCATGGCATTCGAGGCGCTCAACAATGCGGGCGTCACCAAGGCCCCGCTGCTGGTCGTGCTCAACGACAACGACATGTCGATCAGCCCGCCGGTCGGTGCGCTCAACCGTTACCTGGCACAGCTCATGAGCGGGCGGTTTTACGCGGCGGCACGCAGCGTCGGTCGGCAGGTGCTCAGTGTGGCGCCGCCGCTGCTGGAGTTTGCCCGCCGTTTCGAGGAGCACGCCAAGGGCATGGTCGTGCCCGCGACGCTGTTCGAAAAATTCGGCTTCAACTACATCGGCCCCATCGACGGACACGACCTCGAATCGCTGGTGCCCACGCTGGAGAACATCCGCCGCCTGCTCGACGATGGCGCGGGCCCGCAGTTCCTGCACGTGGTCACCAAGAAGGGGCAGGGCTACAAGCTGGCCGAGGCCGATCCGATCACCTACCACGGCCCGGGCAAGTTCGACCCACAAGTCGGCGTCGTGCCCCCGGCGCAGCCGCCCAAGCCGACCTTCAGCACCGTCTTCGGTCAGTGGCTGTGCGACATGGCCGAGCGTGACAAGCGGCTCATCGGCATCACGCCCGCGATGCGCGAGGGCTCGGGTATGGTGGAGTTCCACCGGCGCTTCCCGGATCGTTACTACGACGTCGGCATTGCCGAGCAGCATGCGGTGACCTTTGCTGCGGGGCTGGCGTGCGAGGGCCTCAAGCCGGTGGTGGCGATCTATTCCACCTTTTTGCAGCGCGCCTACGACCAGGCCATCCACGACGTGGCGCTGCAGAATCTGCCGGTCGTGTTTGCGCTGGATCGCGCGGGCATCGTCGGCGCTGACGGCCCCACGCACTGCGGGGCGTACGACATCCCCTTCCTGCGCTGCATCCCCAACATCGCTATCGCGTGCCCGTCGGACGAGGCCGAGTGTTACCAACTGTTGACCACGGCCTACGAGCAGTCGCATCCTGTAGCGGTGCGCTACCCGCGAGGCGCCGGCATCGGTACGACCCTGCCGCGCGAGCCGCAGGCGCTGCCCTACGGCCTTGGCGAGGTGCGCCGGCGGGGCCGGGGGGTGGCGATCCTCGCCTTCGGGACCCTGCTGCACCCGGCGTTGCAGGCGGCCGAGGCGCTGGGGGCGACGGTGGCCAACATGCGCTGGGCCAAGCCCCTGGACCGCGATCTGGTCCTGGAGTTGGCGCGCGACCACGACGCCTTGGTCACGGTGGAGGAGGGGGCCATTGCCGGGGGAGCCGGGGCTGCGGTGATGGAACTGCTCGCCGCCGAAGGCGTGGTGCGACCGGTGTTGCCGCTCGGCCTGCCCGATCGCTTCATCGAGCACGGCGACCCGGCGCTGTTGCTGGCGCGGCTGGGGCTGGATGCGGCCGGAATCGAGCGCAGCGTGCGCGACCGTTTGGGTGCGCATCTGGTGGCCCGGCCAGTGCTCGAAGTGGTGCATCCCGCCGCCTGAACAGCCGGTGTGCACAAGCGTGGGGCGTGAGACGGTTTCTTTGATGCTTGAAATAAATTCAAGATGTCCGGCAAAGCGCCCGCCCTCAGGGTAAACACCCCCGCTGCACCTGGCGGGCGTCCACTATAGTCGCCACCGCGGCGCCGACCAGTTCCCCGTGAGCTGCAGGCCACAGTTCAACCACTCATAAGGAGTTCTCCTATATGGATCGTCGTTCCGTCATCAAGCACGCCGGCGTGGCCGGCATTCTGGCGGCTGCGGCCGCGCCCGCGGTGCATGCCCAGGCCACGATCCGCTGGCGTCTGACCTCCAGCTTCCCCAAGTCGCTGGATACCATCCACGGCGCGGCCGAGGTGTTCGCCAAGACCATCAACGCGATGTCCGGCGGCAAGTTCCAGGTGACGGTGCACGCCCCGGGTGAGCTGGTGCCGGCCTTTGGCGTCGTCGATGCGGTGCAGCAGGGCACCGTCGAGGCCGGCCACACCGCGCCGTACTACTACTTCGGCAAGGACGACACCTTCGCCATCGGCACCGCCATTCCGTTCGGCATGAACAGCCGTCAGCTCACCGCCTGGTTCTACGACGGCAACGGCATGAAGCTGATGCGCGAGTTCTACGACCAGTACAACATCGTCAACTTCCCCGGCGGCAACACCGGGGCGCAGATGGGGGGCTGGTACCGCAAGGAGATCAAGAGCCCGGCCGACATCAAGGGCCTGAAGATGCGCATCGGCGGCTTCGCCGGCAAGGTGCTCAGCCGCATGGGGGGGGTGCCGCAGAACATCCCGGGCGGCGAGATCTACCAGGCGCTGGAAAAGGGCACGATCGACGCGACTGAATGGGTGGGCCCGTACGACGACGAGAAGCTCGGCTTCTACAAGGTCGCCAAGAACTACTACTACCCCGGTTGGTGGGAAGGTGGCGCGCAGCTCGACTTCTACATCAACAAGAAGGCCTACAACGACCTGCCGGCCGACTACAAGGCCATGGTGGAAGCTGCAGCCAGCCACGCCCATGTGACGATGCAGGCGATGTACGACGCGCGCAACCCGGCGGCGCTCAAGCGCCTGGTGGCCAACGGCGCCAAGGTGCTGGCCCTGCCCAAGAGCGTGATGGACGAGGCCTTCAATCAGGCGATGGGCTTGTACAGCGAGCTGAGCAACAACAACCCGAACTGGAAGAAGGTCTACGCGGACTATCGCAACTTCCAGCGCGACGCCAACCTGTGGTTCCGCTTTACCGAGGCGCGCTTCGACAGCTACATGCAAGGCGCGAAGCTCTGAGTCCTCGCGTACACCGGGCGGGGTGGCCAGCCTCGCCCAGATGTCATGCGCAACCCCGCGCAAGCGGGGTTTTCCGTTCTGTGGTGCGGGATATTTGTGTGGAATGATCGGCTAGACTGCGCGCGGCGCATCGATACCGCGCCGGAGAGTTCACCATGACGTTGTTGTTGCGATTGACCCGGGGCATCGATGCCCTGAACCGAGCCGTCGGCTGGCTGGCCATGTGGTTGATTTTGAGCGCCACCCTCATCAGCGCTGGCAACGCGATCGTGCGCCGCGCCTTCGGTACCAGTTCCAACGCCTGGCTGGAGGTGCAGTGGTACCTCTTCGCCGCCGTCTTCATGTTGGGCGGCGGCTACGCCTTCCTGCGCAACGCCCATGTGCGCATCGATTTCATCTCCAGCAAGCTCAGCGCCCGCACGCGCAACTGGATCGACGTGCTGGGCATCGTGATCTTCGTTTTGCCGCTGTGCGTGATGATGATCAAGCTCGGCTGGCCGTTGTTCGAGCGCGCCTGGCAAAGCGGCGAAGTCTCCTCCAACGCCGGCGGGCTGGTGCGCTGGCCGGTCTACCTGCTGATCCCGGCGGGCTTTGCGCTGCTGGCGCTGCAGAGCGCAAGCGAGCTCGTCAAGCGCATCGCATTCCTGACCGGCAAGGGGCCGGATCCGCTGGACCACACCGGGCCGAGCGAGACCGAGCTGCTGGCCAAGGAGATCGCCGCGGCCGAGGCCGAGCGCGCCGCCCAAAGTGGCCACCAAAAGTCCTGATACCCATCGGCGGAGTGCGACGCAATGACAGCTTTTTTGCATGACTACTTCGTGCCGGTGATGTTCTCCGGCCTGCTGGTCTTTCTGCTGACCGGCTTTCCGGTGGCATTCGCGCTGGCGGCCACCGGCCTGTTCTTCGGCTTCATCGGCATGGAGATCGGGCTGTTTCCCGACAACCTGTTCCAGGCCCTGCCGCTGCGCGTCTTCGGCATCATGCAGAACGACACGCTGCTGGCCATTCCGTTCTTCACGCTGATGGGCATCATCCTGGAGCGCAGCCGCATGGCCGAGGACCTGCTCGAGACGGTGGGGCAGGTGTTCGGCCCAGTGCGCGGGGGGCTGGCGGTGGCGGTGGTGCTGGTGGGCGCGCTGCTGGCGGCCACCACCGGCGTGGTGGCGGCGGCCGTCATCTCGATGGGCCTGATTTCGCTGCCCATCATGCTGCGCTACGGCTACAACCGCTCCATCGCCACCGGCGTCATCACCGCCTCGGGGACCCTGGCGCAGGCGATCCCACCGTCGCTGGTGCTGATCGTGCTGGCCGACCAGCTCGGCCGCTCGGTGGGCGATATGTACGCGGGCGCCATGGTGCCGGCGCTGATGCTGGTCGGGCTCTATTTGTTGTTCATCGTCGCGGTGGCGATCCTGCGGCCGTCGTGGGTGCCGGCGTTGCCGGCCGAGGCGCGCATCTACCGCGAGGACAACGGCGCCAGCGGCCATGTCTCGTTGATCGCGCTGCTGCTGCTGGTGTCGGCGGCCGGCTGGGGTTGGGCGCAGGTGCACGCCGCGGTGATGAACCCGCTGCTGGGCCGTGCAGCCGATGTGCCCGCCCCCACCGACGAAGTGGTGGTGCTGTCGACGACCATCGGTGCCTTGCTGGCGCTGGTGCTGGCGGCGCTCAACCGGCTGCTGCGGCTGGGGTTGCTGTCGCGCCTGGCGGAGCAGGTCACTTTCGTGCTGATCCCGCCGCTGGTGCTGATCTTCCTGGTGCTGGGCACCATCTTCCTTGGCGTGGCGACGCCGACCGAAGGTGGCGCGATGGGCGCGGTGGGCGCGCTGGTGATGGCGGCGATCAAGCGCCGGCTGTCGTGGCCCATCGTGCGTCAGGCAATGGAAAACAGCACCAAGCTGTCGATCTTCGTGCTGTTCATCCTGATCGGCTCCACCGTCTTCAGCTTCACGTTCAACGCCGCCGATGGCCACATCTGGGTCGAGCATCTGTTCGACAAACTGCCGGGTGGGGAGCTCGGCTTCCTGCTGGTGGTCAACCTGCTGGTGTTCGTGCTCGGCTTCTTCATCGACTTCTTCGAGATCGCCTTCATCGTCATCCCGCTGCTGGCGCCGGTGGCGGACAAGATGGGCATCGACCTGATCTGGTTCGGCGTGATCCTGGCGATGAACCTGCAGACGTCGTTCCTGACGCCGCCGTTCGGCTTTGCGCTGTTCTACCTGCGCAGCGTGGCGGCGCGCGAGGACTACACCGACGCCGTCACCGGCCGGCGCATCGGCGCGGTGACCACGCCGCAGATCTACAAGGGGGCGGTGGCCTTCATCGTCCTGCAACTGATCATGGTGGCGGTGCTGCTGGCACGGCCGGAGTTGGTCACTGGCAGCATCACCAAAGCCGTTCAGGGCGATACGGAGGCGGTTCGGCAGCAACTGATGGACATGCAAGTGGGTGACCCCGATGCGGACGATCCCTGGGCGCAGGACTCAGCGGATGGCGACGCGGACTCAGCGGAAACGGACGGCGACAAGCCCGCCGACGGCTTGCCGCAACCGGGCGCCGACGACAAGGCCGCCGAGGAGGATCCGATGGAGGCGCTCAAGCGGTCCATGCAGGGGGGCGGCAAGCCCTGAGCCGTGGAGGGGTTGTCCATGGAGGTCGACCTGAGGATTTTGGACGAGCGGCTCAAGGCGCAGCCGCCCGCCTACGCCACGCCGGGCAGTGCCGGTCTGGACCTGCGCGCTTGTCTGGATGCCCCGCTGACGCTGGCGCCCAACGCGTGGCAACTGGTGCCCACGGGGCTGGCCATCCATTTGGCCGACCCCGGCTATGCGGCGCTGATCCTGCCGCGCTCGGGTCTGGGCCACAAACACGGTCTGGTGCTGGGCAATCTGGTCGGGCTGATCGACAGCGACTACCAGGGGCAGCTCATGGTCAGTGCCTGGAACCGCAGCCCCGTGCCCTTCACCATCGAGCCGCTGGAGCGCATCGCGCAGCTCGTGATCGTGCCGGTGGTGCAGGCGCAGTTTCGTGTCGTCGAGGCGTTTGCCGAAGCGACGGCGCGCGGCGAGGGCGGATACGGCTCCACCGGCCGCGCGTGATGCGCCCGCATTCCGCACCCGGGGCGACCGGGACGGTCGATCGCGCAGTGGATTGCGCCGTCAGTCGCGCACCTGCACCTGGAAAAAGCCTGTGCCGGTGCTGCCGCGGCCGACCTCGTCCACCGTCGCTTCCCGCACATCGTGCACCCGCAGCGACAGCCGTAGGGCCATGCCGGCCAGCGGGTGGTTGGCGTCCAGCACCACGTGCTCGGGGTAGATTTCGCTGACGAAATAGAGCCGGTCGCGCGGCGCTTGCGGCGTGCAGCCCGGGGGCAGCCCCTCGAAGGCCATGCCCACCTCCAGCTCTGCCGGGAAGGCCGAGCGCGGCTCCAGATAGATCAGCTGGTCGTCGAAGTCGCCAAAGGCGTCCTTCGGCTCCAGGTGCAGCTCCACACGGTCGCCCGGACCGCGGCCGACCAGGGCCTGCTCGATGCTGGCCAGCAGGTCGCGGCCGCCGACCAAAAACTCCACCGGCTCGTCCGAGGCGTCGAGCACGTCGCCCAAGGTGTCCTTCAGGGTCCAGCTCAGGCTGGCCACGCAGGGGGGTGCGATTTTCATCGGACAATTGTCCCATGAGACAACCCCCTCCCTCCAGCGCCTTTGCGTTCCCCCGGCCCCTGCCGACCGAGCCGACCCCCCTGCTCGGTGGGCTGACGCCGGAGCAGTTCATGCGGCGTCACTGGCAGCGCCGCCCCCTGTTGATCCGACAGGCGGTGGCGGGCTTTGGCCCGCTGCTGTCGCGTGCCGAGCTGTTTGCGCTGGCTGCGCGCGAGGACGTGGAGTCGCGCGTGATCGAACAACACCCCGATGCCGAGGACGCGGCGCAGACCTGGCGGCTGCGGCATGGGCCGTTCGATCCCCGCGCGCGGCGGGGCGAGCGCGCGCTGCCGCCGCTGCGGCGCCCGGGCTGGACCCTGTTGGTGCAGGGCGTGGATCTGCACCACGACGGGGTGCATGCGCTGATGCAGCGGTTTCGCTTCGTGCCCGACGTCCGGCTGGACGATGTGATGATCTCCTGGGCCAGCGACGGCGGCGGCGTGGGGCCGCACTACGACAGTTACGACGTCTTTTTGCTGCAGGCCAGCGGGCGGCGCCGCTGGCGCATCGGCCGGCAGCGGGATCTGGCGCTGCGGCCCGATCTGCCGTGCAAGATTCTGCAGCGCTTCGAGCCCGAACAGGAGTGGGTGCTGGAGCCGGGTGACATGCTCTATCTGCCGCCGCGCTGGGCCCACGACGGGGTGGCCGAGGGCGACGACTGCATGACCTATTCCATCGGATTCCGGGTGCCGCAGCGCGGAGGGCTGGCCGCCGAGCTGGTGCAGCGGCTGGCCGACGAACATGAGGACGAGGCCCTGTACCGCGACCCCCGCCAGCCTGCAACGACCGAGCCCGCGCGCATCCCGGCGGCCCTGCAGGCCTTTGCGCGCGAGGGGCTGCAGCGCCTGGTGGCGGATGAGCGGGCGCTGGCCTGCGCCCTGGGCGAGGTGTTGACCGAACCCAAACCGCGCGTGTGGTTCGAGCCGGCCGAAGTCCCATGGACGCCAGGCGCAGTGGTGCTGGATCGGCGCACCCGCATGGCGTACGACGAGCACCATGTCTTCATCAACGGCGAGGCGCTGATCGCGCGCGGACGCGACGCCCGCTTGATGCGCCGGCTGGCCGATGCGCGCGAACTGTCGGCCGACGAGGTGCGGCGCGCCAGCGACGATGCCCGTGCCGTGCTGGCGCAGTGGTTCGAGGCCGGCTGGCTGCATGCAGCAGCCTGATGGGGACGGCAGACAACTTCGGTAGCAAACGTTACGATTGCTTACAAGGGTAAACCCTAGGTTGGTTCCATAATGAACCCGTTTGGTGCACGGCCGCTTGCCGGTTGGTGCACACGGACCACAGGTCGTCCCCGTGCCGGCGGGGCGACGGTTGTGCAACACGGACTCCCGGTGTCCCCCCGATTCGGAATCGACCTCACATGAACAAGACCGCTCTGATCGCTGCTTTGATCGCCGCCGCCAGCCTGGCTGCCTGCGGCAAGAAGGAAGAAGCCCCGGCGCCCGCGCCCGCCCCGGCGGCCGCTCCGGCCCCGGCCCCCGCTGCGGCGCCGGCCGACAATGCGCAGCAGCCCGCCCAGCAGCCCGCTGGCGACCAAGCCCAGCAACCTGCGCAGCAGCCCGCTGGCGAGCAAAAGCCGGCCGAGCAGAAGCAGTGAGGTCCTCGCGCGCCGACACACGAGTCGGCGCCTGAGCGATTGGGCAAGCCGGGCCATGACCCGGCTGCCACCGAACCGCCCGCCCAGGGCGGTTTCGTTTTTTGGTGGCTGCCGTCACGGGGGCGTGGCGGCGTGCTGCAGCAGCCGTCGCACCAGCGGGTGCTGGCGCATGCGCCGGCTCAGGATGGCGTGGATGTCTTCCCGCACGCCCTCGCACGCCCCCAGCGGCAGCAGTCCCGGCAGCGGCCCATCGCTGTCCAGGCCCAGGCGGCTGGCGGGGAAGACCCCCAGGCCGCGTGCGGCAAACACGGCCATCAGGGCGCTGTCCTCGAACTCTCCGGCCACGCGGGGGCATAGCCCGTGCTCATCCAGCCAGCGGTCCAGCAACGGGCGTAGGGGCGAATGCGCGGTCGGCAGCAGCACGGGCAGTTCCTCCAACGTCTGGGGAAAGCCGCGCCGGGTGTCGGGCGTGACCAGTGTCGCCGGTCCGTACCAGTCCACGGGCGAGCTGGCCAGGCGCTCGCTGTCCACGGCAAAGGTGGGCAGCGGCGTGGCGGGCTGGCCGGTCAGCACCAGGTCCAGGCGGTGCAGCGCCAACTCCGCGAGCAAGGCCGCCGGCTCACCCTCGTGGCAGACGAGGTGCAGGTCCGGTGCGTCCAGCAGCGGTTGCAACAACGCATGGGCTGCCAGTTTGGACAGCCCGTCCGACAGGCCTACGGCCAGGCGCAGCGCTGGGCGGCTGGCCGCCTCGCGCACGGCCTGGGGCAGGGTGCTGCCGATGCGAAAGATCTCGTCCGCCCGCGCGAAGGCGGCCCGGCCGGCGTCGGTCAGGGCCACGGTGCGGCCGGCCGGACGCAGGAGCTGGTGCCCCAGCGCCCGTTCCAGCTCGCGCACCTGGGCACTGACCGTCTGCACCGCCATGTCCAGGCGCTCGGCCGCGCGGGCAAAGCCGCCCTCGCGCGCGACCATCCAAAAGTAGTACAGGTGGCGGTAGTTGAGCATCGGACGTTTCGAGTTTTTCGAACCGATTATCCGTGTCATCGGTATTTTTTTCGGATGTCGGCGTCCGCATCATCGCGGCTTCCGAGGGATATCCGATCACCGCATGGACGCTTTGCTTGCTTTTGGGGCCGCCGATTTCATGGGCAAACCCGCCTGGATCTGGGCGGTGTTCATCGGCGTCGTCATCGCCCTGCTGGTCTTTGACCTGGGCGTTTTGCACCGCGAGCAGCGCGAGATCGGCGTGCGCGAAAGCCTGCTGCTGTCGGCGGGCTACATCACCGCGGGCCTGCTGTTCGGCACCTGGGTGTGGTGGTACCTGGGCGCCGACAGCGGCATGGCGTACTACACCGGTTTTCTCATCGAGAAGTCGCTGTCGATGGACAACGTCTTCGTGATCGCGCTGATCTTTGGTTTTCTGGGCATTCCGCGCCTGTACCAGCACCGGGTGCTGTTCTGGGGCATTTTGGGCGTGATCGTCCTGCGCGCCCTGATGATCGGTCTGGGCGCGGTGCTGGTCCGGGAGTTCGCGTGGATTCTGTATGTGTTCGGCGGCTTTTTGGTCATCACGGGTGTGAAGATGTGGTTTGCGGCGGATGAGGAGCCGGATATCGCCCACAACCCGTTGCTGAAGTTTCTGCGCCGGCGCATGCGCGTGACGGAGGGCCTGCGCGGCAACGCTTTCGTGGTAGGCGAGCCGCACCCCGCGACGGGGCAGCCCGTGCTGTGGGCGACGCCGCTGTTGCTTGCGCTGGTGCTGGTGGAGACGGCCGACCTGATCTTCGCCGTCGATTCGGTGCCGGCCATCTTTGCCATCACCACCGACCCGTTCATCGTCTACACCAGCAACATCTTTGCGATCCTGGGCCTGCGGGCGCTGTACTTTGCGCTGGCGGCCATGATCCACCGCTTCTACTACCTCAAGTACGCGCTGGCGCTGGTGCTGGTGTTCATCGGGGCCAAGATTTTCCTGGTCGGCATCCTGGGCAAGATCCCGGCGGTGGTGTCGCTGTCGGTGACCTTCGGCCTGATCGCCGGGGGCGTGCTGTACTCGCTGTGGAAAACGCGCCAGGATGAAGCCGCTCGCGGCGGGCCGCACCGCGTCATGTGATGGATGGGTTTGGGCTCAGCTCAGGCGTTTGACCAGCACCTGGCTGCGCCGGTCCCAGTTGTATTTGCGCTTGCGCGCCTCGGGCAGCCAATCGGGTGGCACGGGCTGAAAGCCCCGTTTGAGGAACCAGTGCATGGTGCGGGTGGTGAGCACGAAGATGCTCTCCAGCCCCATCAGCCGCGCGCGCTGCTCGATGCGCTTGAGCAGCTTTTCGCCGTCGCCCTGGCCCTGCGCTTGCGGCGAGACGGTGAGCGAGGCCATCTCGCCGGTGCGCGCCTCGGGGTAGGGGTAGAGCGCCGCGCAGCCAAAGATCACGCCATCGTGCTCGATGATGGTGTAGTTGGCGATGTCGCGCTCGATCTCGGTGCGGCTGCGCTTGACCAGCGTGCCGTCTTTCTCGAATGGCTCGATCAGTTGCAGGATGCCGCCGACGTCGTCGGCGTTGGCCTCGCGCAGGCTCTCCAGCTTCTCGTCCACGACCATGGTGCCGATGCCGTCGTGCACATACACCTCCAGCAGCAGTGAGCCGTCCACGGCAAAGGGGATGATGTGGCTGCGCTCCACCCCCCCCTTGCAGGCTCGCACGCAATACTGCAGGTAAAAGCCCGGGTCGGTGGGCTGCGCCGGCTGCGGCCCCTCGGCCAGGATGCGCTCGGCGTCGGCCAGTGGCAGTTCGGTGTCGATGGGGTTGTCGTCGCCCGGCGGATCGAAGGGCCGTACGCGGATGCCGGGGACCTCGGTGACGAAGATGAGCTTGTCGGCCTGCAGCGCCACCGCGACACTGGTGGCCACCTCCTCCATGCTGAGGTTGAACGCCTCGCCCGTGGGCGAAAAGCCGAAGGGCGACAGCAGCACCAGCGCCCCCATGTCCAGCGCGCGCACGATGCCGACCGCATCCACTTTGCGCACCAGCCCGGAGTGCTGAAAGTCGATGCCGTCGACGATGCCCACTGGCCGCGCGGTGATGAAGTTGCCCGAGATGACGCGCACCGTGGCGCCCGCCATGGGCGTGTTGGGCAGACCCATGCTGAAGGCAGCCTCGATCTCGTAACGCAGTTGGCCGGCAGCCTCTTGTGCGCTGTCCAGCGCCACCGAGTCGGTGATGCGGATGCCGCGGTGGTAGCGGGCTTCGTGCCCCTTGGCGCGCAACTGCTCGTTGACCTGGGGGCGAAAGCCGTGCACCAGCACGATGCGCACGCCCATGCTCTGAATGAGTGCGAGGTCCTGCACCAGGTTGGGCAGCTTGCCGGCGGCGATGGCCTCGCCCGGCACGCCGACCACGAAGGTCTGGTTCCGGAATTTGTGGATGTACGGTGCCACCGACCGGAACCAGGGCACGAAGGTGAAATTGAAGACGGTGGACATCGGGTGGGCAACGGGCGGCCGCTGGCGGCGGCGTGGAGGGCGGTCGGGATCGGGATAATCGCGCGGTCATGCCGCAAAACGAAGTGTGCCACCAGCCGGCGCGGGCGCCGGTGATCGCGTTTCCGGAATCGCTGCCGGTGTCCGCCCGGCGCGACGAGATCGAGGCCGCGCTGCGCGCGCATCCGGTCGTCATCGTCTGCGGGGAGACGGGCTCGGGCAAGACGACGCAGTTGCCCAAGATCGCGCTGGCGATGGGCCGTGGCGGAGGCGTGGACTGGCGCGCGGGGGAGGGGCAGCCGCGTCGCCGCCGTCCGCTGATCGGCCACACGCAGCCGCGGCGCCTGGCCGCGACCTCGGTGGCGGCGCGCATCGCGGAGGAGACGCAGACCGAGCTGGGCGAACTGGTCGGCTACCAGATCCGCTTCCACGACCGGCTGCAGCCGGGCGCCGCGATCAAGCTGATGACCGACGGCATCTTGCTCGCCGAGACGCAGCGCGACCCGCTGCTGCGCGCCTACGACACGCTGATCATCGACGAGGCGCACGAGCGCAGCTTGAACATCGACTTCCTGCTCGGCTACCTGAAGCAGCTGCTGCCCAAGCGCCCGGATCTGAAGCTCATCATCACCTCGGCGACGATCGATGCGGAGCGCTTCGCGCAGCACTTTGCCACGGCGGCCGGGCCGGCCCCGGTCATTCACGTCAGCGGCCGCACCTACCCGGTGGAAATCCGCTGGCGCCCGTTCGAGGAAAGCCGTGACCATGGCCTGGACGAGGCGATCGCCGATGCGGTGGACGAGCTGTGGCGCGGCGGGGCGCACGACGGCGACATCCTGGTCTTTTTGCCCGGCGAGCGCGAGATCCGCGACGCCGCCGACCACCTGCGCCGCCACCTGAGCCACCAGCCGGCGCTGCGCGGCACCGAGGTGCTGCCGCTCTACGCGCGCCTGAGCGCGGCGGAACAAAACCGCATCTTCCACCCCAGCGGGGCGAGGCGCATCGTGCTGGCCACCAACGTGGCCGAGACCTCGCTGACGGTGCCCGGCATCCGCTACGTGATCGACTCCGGGCTGGCGCGCGTCAAGCGCTACAGCCTGCGCAGCAAGGTCGAGCAGCTGCTGGTGGAGCCGATCAGCCAGGCGGCGGCCAACCAGCGCGCCGGCCGCTGCGGCCGCGTCGCCGAGGGCATCTGCATCCGCCTGTTCGATGAGCGGGACTTCGCTGCGCGGCCGCGCTACACCGACCCGGAAATCTTGCGCTCGTCGCTCGCCGGCGTCATTCTGCGCATGAAATCGCTGGGATTGGGCGATGTGGAGGCGTTTCCGTTTCTGGAAGCGCCGTCGCGCCGTGCCATCACCGACGGCTACCAATTGCTGCAGGAGCTCGGCGCGCTGGACGACGGTCTGGCGCTGACCCCCTTGGGGCGAGAGCTGGCCCGCCTACCGTTGGACCCGCGGGTGGGGCGCATGATCCTGGCGGCGCGTGACCGCGGGGCCTTGGCAGAGGTGCTGGTCATCGCCAGCGCCCTGAGCGTGCAGGACGTTCGTGAGCGGCCGCTGGAGGCGCAGGCCAAGGCCGACCAGGCGCACGCCGCCTTCGACGACGAGCGCAGCGAATTCGTGGGCATCCTCAAGCTCTGGGACTGGCTGGAGAAGGCGCGCGGTGGCGTGCACGCGCCGGGTGAGGCCCCCACGCACCGTCTGTCCAATCGGCAATACGAGGCGCTGCTGCGCGAGCGCTTCATCCACCTGCGCCGCCTGCGCGAATGGCGCGACATTCACCAGCAACTGCACACCGTGGCCGCGGAGCACGGCTGGAAGCCCAACACCCAGCCCGCCACCTACGAGCAGATCCACCTGAGCCTGCTCGCGGGGCTGCTGGGCAACGTGGGCTGCAAGCACGAGACGGAGGACGTCTATCTGGGCGCGCGCGGCATCAAGTTCGTGCCGCACCCGGGAGTGCGCCTGAAAAAGCGTCCCGGTCGCTGGATCCTCTGCGCCGAGCTGGTGGAAACCACGCGCCTGTACGGCCGCGGGCTGGCCACGATCGAGCCGCAGTGGCTGGAGCAGGTGGGGGCGCATCTGATCAAGCGCCAAGTGGGCGATCCCCACTGGGAAAAGCGCAGCGCCGAGGTCGTCGCCCACGAACGCGGCACCCTCTACGGGCTGACGGTATATAGCCAGCGCCGCGTGTCGTATGGCCGCATCGACCCCGCGGCCGCGCGCGAGGTCTTCATCCGCGAGGCGCTGGTCGCCGGGCTGACCGAGGACACCTGGGACACCCGGCTGCCCTTCTGGTCGCACAACCGGCGCGTGCTGCGCGAGGTGCAGGCGCTGGAGCACAAGTCTCGGCGCCAGGATGTGTTGGTGGACGACGCGCTGATCTACGCTTTTTACGACAGCCAGATCCCCGCCGGCATCTGCACGGGCCGCGACCTGGAGCGCTGGTGGCGCGAGGCGTCGCGCACCCAACCGCGGTTGCTGATGCTCAGCCGCGACGAGCTGATGCGCCACGAGGCGGCGGGTATCACCACGCAGGCCTTCCCGCCCGTGGTGCGCCTGGGCGGGGTGGATTGCCGGGCGCACTACCTGCACGAGCTGGGCGATCCGCGCGACGGCGTGACGGTGGATGTGCCCCTGTTCGCCCTCAACCAGGTGTCGGCCGAGCGCGCCGAGTGGCTGGTGCCCGGGATGCTGCGCGACAAGGTGCTGGCCTTGCTCAAGAGCCTGCCGCAAAAGCCCCGTGCGCGGCTGGTGCCGCTGCCCGAGACGGCCCAGAGCCTGAGCGAGGCGCTGCTCGCGCCCGCGCGCTGGGCCCAGGGCAGCCTGCTCGACGCGGTGTTGGCCGCTGTGCGCGAGCGCACGGGGCTGGTCGTGCAGCGCACCGACTTCAAGCTCGAGACGGTGCCGGCGCATTTGTTTTTGAACATTCGGGTCGTGGACGAGCACGGCCGTCAGCTCGCCATGGGGCGCAACCTGTCGGCCCTCAAGGCGGAGTGGGGGGGGCAGGCGCGGGGCGCCTTCCAGGCGCTCGCGGCGCTCAAACTCGGCACCGCCGTCGCGCCTGAGTCCGCCCTACCGCCAGCCTCCCAGCCCTCGGGTCCGGCTGTCGCCCAGACCATGACCGAGCGCATCCCCGAGCGCCCGGCGTCGCCCACGGCGCCGGATCTGCCCGACGCCAGCACCCGCCACACCCGCTGGACCTTCGGCCCCTGGCCCGAGATGATGGAAATCCGCCAGGGCCGCCAGACGCTGATCGGCTATCCGGCGCTGCTGGACGCGGGCGACGCGGTGACGCTGGCCGTCTACGACGAGCCCGAACTGGCCGCGCGCCACCATCGCCAGGGGCTGCGCCGTCTGTTCGCGCTGCAATTGCGCGACACGCTCAAGGCGCTGGACAAAAACCTGCCCGATTTGCAGAAGATGGCCGTGCAGTACATGCCGCTGGGCACGCAGGAGGAGTTGCGCACCCAGATCGTGGAGCTGGCCATCGAGCGTGCCTTTCTGCAGGCGCCGTTGCCACACGATGGCGAGTCCTTCGAGCGCCGCTTGCAGGAGGGCCGCGGGCGGCTGGTGCTGATCGCCCACGAGGTCGCGCGGCTGGCCGCACAGGTGTTGACCGAGTGGGCCGCCGCCCAGCGCAAGTTGCGCGACGGCAAGCCCCCGGCCGTCACGGCGGCCGACGAGCAGCAGCACCTTCAGCGGCTGGTGGGCAAGCGGTTTTTGCACGACACCCCGTGGGAGGCGCTGACCCATCTGCCGCGCTATCTGAAGGCGGTGCAGTTGCGGCTGGACAAATGCCGCGCCGATCCCGCGCGCGACGCCGCGCGACTGGGTGAGCTGCGCCCGCACGAGCAGCGCTTCTGGCGTCTGGTGGCCGAACGCAAGGGCCAGCTCGACGAGCGCCTGCAGGAGCTGCGCTGGATGCTCGAGGAACTGCGCGTCAGCCTGTTCGCGCAGGAGCTGCGGACCCCGTACCCGGTCAGCCTCAAGCGACTGGACAAGGTCTGGGCGCAGATTGGCTGACGGGGCCGGCCCCGTCACAGCCGCGCCAGCCGCTCCAGTGCGGTGTCCAGCGTGGCGTCGCGCTTGGCGAAGCAAAAGCGCACCACCCGCTGATCGAACCCGTCGCCATAAAAGGCCGACAGCGGGATCGCGGCCACGCCGACCTCGCGCGTCAGCCATTCGCAGAAAGCAGCCTCTGGCAGGTCGCGCTCGGGGACGGCCAGCGCGCTATAGTCCACGCACTGGAAGTAGGTGCCCTCGCACGGCAACAGGCGGAACCGGGTGCGCGCCAGCCCGGCGCGGAAGCGGTCGCGCTTGGCCTGGTAGAAGGCGCTGAGGCCCAGGTAAGGGGCGGGGTCGGCCAGATAGGCCGCCAGCCCGTGCTGCATCGGCGTGTTGACCGTAAAGACGTTGAACTGGTGCACCTTGCGGAACTCGGCCATCAGCGCCGCCGGGGCCAGCACATAGCCGACCTTCCAGCCGGTCACATGGTAGGTCTTGCCAAAGCTGCTGACGATCAGTGCGCGCGCCGCCAGTCCGGGGTGCGTGGCCAGACTCTGGTGCGTCTGGCCGTCATAAACCATGTGCTCATAGACCTCGTCACCGATCAGCCAGACGTCCGTGCCGGCCACCAGATCGTACAGGCGCTGCAGGTCGACGGTGCTCCAGACCGTCCCGCTGGGGTTGTGCGGGGTGTTGACCAGGATGGCGCGTGTGCGTGGGGTCAGGGCGGCGGCCAGGCGGTCGAAATCCGGGCGGAAGGTGCCCGGCACGAGCGGCACGCGCACCACCGTGCCACCGGCCAGCTCGATGTTCGGCACATAGCTGTCGTAGCATGGCTCCAGCACGATGACCTCGTCCCCGGGGTGGACCAGCGCCAGGATGGCGGTCAGGATGGCCTGCGTGGCGCCGGCCGTCACCGTGATTTCGGTGCCCGGGTCGTAACGGCGGCCGTACAGCGACTCGACCTTGCGCGCGATCCCCTCGCGCAATGCCGGCACGCCGGCCATCGGCGGGTACTGGTTGTGCCCGTCGTGCATGGCTGCGGTCACGGCCTGGGGCAGCCGAGGGTCGCAATCGAAGTCCGGAAAGCCCTGTCCCAGGTTGACGGCGCCGGTTTCCTGCGCCAGGGCGGACATGATGGTGAAGATGGTCGTGCCGACGTGGGGCAGCCGGCTGGTCAGAGAGGGCGTGCGGGCGGGCTGGGGGGCAAGCGGGGCGTGCATGGTCGGTGGCGTCACAGTTGGTAGTCGTGGCCGCCGCCTTCCATCGCGCGCAGGATGAGGTCGCGCGAGAGGCGGTCGCTGAGAAACTCGGCAAAACGCAGCACGAACTGGCGCAGGTACGCGCCACGCTTGAACGCCACCCGTGCCACGTTCTGGCCGAACAGATGACCGGCCGGCCGGGCCACCAGATCCGGCGTGCGCTCCTCGCCCTGGACCGCCATTTCGGCCACGATGCCCACGCCCATGCCGAGCTTGACGTAGGTCTTGATGACGTCGGAGTCGATGGCTTCCAACACGATCTGGGGCGCCAGACCGCGTTGCGCGAAGGCTTGGTCGATGCGTGTGCGCCCGGTGAAGGTCGGGTGGTAGGTGATGAGTGGCTGCGCGACCAGATCCTCCAGCCCGATGCGCTCGCGCTCCAGCAGGGGGTGGCCCGGGGGCAGCACCAGCACGTGCTGCCACTCGTAGCAGGGCAGGGTGACCAGATCGTCGTAGTGCGACAGCGACTCCGTCGCAATCCCGATGTCGGCGCCGTCTTCGAGCACCAGGCGCGCCACCTGATCGGGTGAGCCCTGATGCAGGCTGATGCTGACCTTGGGATAGGCCTGCCGCAGCCGCGCCACGGGTGCGGGCAGCACATAGCGCGCCTGGGTGTGCGTGGTGGCGATGGACAGCGTGCCGCTGTCTTGGGCGGCGTAGTGCTCGCCAATGCGTTTGAGGTTTTGCACCTCGCGCAGGATGATTTCGATGCTGCGCACGACCTGCCGGCCGGGCTCGGTCAGGCGCTTGATGCGCTTGCCGTGGCGCGCGAAGATGTCGATGCCGAGTTCGTCCTCCAGCTCCAGGATGGCCTTGGAGACACCCGGCTGCGACGTGTGCAGGGCCTTGGCCGCCTCGGTCAGGTTGAGGTTGCGGCGCACGGCCTCTTGCACGAAGCGAAACTGATGCAGGTTCATGCGAGACCCCCGACGCGTCAGCGGCGCAGCACCAGCCAGCCGAAAGCCGCCAGCGACAGCAGCGAGTACAGCGCCGACGGTGCCCCCGCGGCCAGCCACGGTTGCCAGCCGTGCAGGTTGCCGATGTGGCCGAACACGCTGTTGATCAGGAAGAAGCTGATGCCGATCATGATGCCCGCGAACACATAAGCCGACAGTCCCTGGTTGCGGAAGTGCAGATAGGCGAATGGCAGCGCCAGCACCACCATGACCACACAGCTCAGCGGGTAGAAGAGCTTGCGCCAGAACTCGATCTCGTAGCGCTGAGCCGTCTGTTCGTTGGCCTCCAGGTGCCGCACATAGTTGAACAAGTCCAGCGTGCGCATGCGCTGGGGCTTGAGCAGGGCCACGTTGAGCATGTCCGCACTCAGGGAGGAGGGCCAGTCGAGCGTGGCCAGCGCTTCGCGGCGGGTGTGCTGCGCGTCATCGAACCGCTGGCGCTCCACCTCCCGCAGGTGCCAGGCGCCCGTCTGTGCGTCGATGGTGCCGGCCGCCGCCCGTACCGTCTCCCGCACCCGGCCATGGGCGTCGAAGACGAACAGCCGGATGCCGCGCAACTCGCCGTCGGGTGAGAGAGCCCGGACATTTACCGAGGTGTGCGTGTCCTGCGTGCGCTCCCGCAGCCAGGCGCCGGTCTGCCCGATGCTGATCCCCCCGCGAAACTGCGCCTTGAGCAGTTGGCCTTGGCGCTCCGCTGCCGGGGCCAGATAGTCGCCCACCGCAAAGGTCAGCACTGCGAAGCCCACGCCCAGTACCGCCACCAGCCGCAGGGCACGCCCGGGCCCCAGGCCGCTGGTGCGCAAAATCGTGAACTCCGACCCCTGGGCCAGGCGGGCCAGGGCATACACCGTCCCGATCAGTACCGCGATCGGCATCAGCTCGTACACGCGGCTGGGCAGCAGCAGACCGACATAGAGCAGAGCGTCGGCCATGTCGTACTGATCCCCAGGCCGCACCAGCGACGGGCGGCCCAGGGAGGACAGTTCGTCGATCAGGTCGAAGAACGAAAACAGCGCCAAGAAGGCCAGCAGCACGAACGCCACTGCGGCCAGCACCTCGCCGTGGATCAACCGCCGGACGGTTTTCACGCGGGCGCCTCCGCGCGGCGGCGCAGCCGCAGGGTCCAGGGGTGTTCGCGGTGCGCCATCCACAGCAGCACCCCCAGGGCCACGCCGCCGTGCAGCGCCAGCATGAAGGGCAGGGCGCCGACGCGTTCGCGGGCGATCCAGTCGTTGCCCACGCTCAACAGGTTGTAGTAGGTGACGAAGGCCAGCAGCATGAACAGCAGATTCCCGCTCTTGCCCGCGCGCGGGTTGGTGGCCGCGACGGCGATGGCCAGCAGGGCCAGATTGATGGCGCTGATCACCATGCCAGCCCGCCACGCCAGCTCACCACGGCTGGCCGGTGACCCGTCCCGCAGCAGCACCCAGGTCGGCAGCGCGCCGCGCCGGCTGGCATCCCCCGCCGTGGCGCTGGTGCCGTGCACCCGTACCCAGTGCTGCTCGAACTCGCTGACCTGCAACGCCTCTGGGCTGTCCTGGGCCGGCCGCCAAAGGCGCTGGCCGTCCTCCAGAACCAAATAGGTGACCCCATCGACCGTCACCACGCGACCCGCGCGGGCCGATACGATGCTTTCGCTGCCGTCGCGCTCGACGCTGGCGACGAACACATTGCGGCCCTCGCGGCCATTTTGCGTGTCGCGGTCGATGAAAAACACCCGGCGTCCGCCGCTGGACTCCTGGAACTGTCCGGGTGTGATGCGCTCGAGGTCGCCGCGCTGCTCGTAGCGCGCGCGCATCTCGTCGCGCTGCTGCTGCGCCCACGGCGCGGCAAAGGCCATCAGGACGGCGATCGCAACCCAGATGGGCCACGCAAACCGGGCCACGGGGCGGATGAAGCGTCCGAGCCCCAGCCCGCCCATGTGCCAGATCACCATCTCGCTGTCGCGGTACATGCGCGACAGCGTCCCGGCCACCGCGACGAACAGCGCGACGGTCAGCACGGGGCCCAGTTGCCCGAGCATGCCGTAGGTCAGAAACAGCACGAGTGTCTGCGGGTCCACCTCGCCGCGGCTGGCCTGGCCGAGCGATCGCACCAGCATCATGGTGATGACGACGGTCAGCATCACGACCAGCGCGGCACCGAAGCTGCGCGCCAGTTCGCGGCGGATCGAGGATTCGAATAACATCGACGGTGGTTCGAAACGACAGCCCGCATTATGGACTTCCGACTCAAGACCCTCACGGCGCACGAAGCCGCTTCCACCGAGGCCGATGCGCTGATCCTGCTGTGGCCGGATGCCGGTGACGGTGGGGATGTCGCCCAGGCCGACCCCCTGACCCTCTGGGCGCGCCAGGCGCTGGCCGAGGGCGATTTGAAGGCCGAGTCCGGCCAGTGGCTGGCCGCCCACCGACTGCCCGGTGTGCGGCCGCGGCGCGTCGTTCTGGTGCGCTGCGGCGATGGCAGTGTGCGCCGGGTTCGGCAGGCGGTTGCGGCGGCGGTCGGTGCCCTCAAGGGCGGGGCGCCGGTGCGCCGGCTGGTTCTGCAACTGGGGGCGCTGTCGCCGCTGGCCGTGCGGGCTGCCGTGCTGGCGGTGGCCGATGCGAGCTATCGCTACACCACCACGCTGTCCGAGCCGCAGCCGCGTGCCCTGTCCACTGTCACCGTCGGGGTGGCGAACCGGGACGGGGTGCAATCGACCTTTGATGAGGCCGTGGCCACCGTGCGCGGGCAGGAGCTGGCCAAGGAATGGGCCAATCGCCCCGCCAACCACGCCACACCGTCGGACTTGGCGGAGGCGGCCAAGGCCCCGCAGGGCCGGGGTATTGCGGTGCAGGTGCTTGGCCCCAAAGAGGTGGCCAAGCTCGGCATGGGCGCCTTTCTGGCCGTGGCCCAGGGATCGGATCAGCCGCTGCGCTTCATCGTCCTGCACTACCGGGGAGCGGACAAGTCGGTCGCGCCGGTGGTGCTGGTCGGCAAGGGGATCACGTTCGACACGGGGGGGATCTCGCTCAAGCCCGCGGCGGACATGGACGAAATGAAGTTCGACATGGGCGGCGCGGCCAGCGTGCTGGGCACATTCGAGGCGCTGGCCCATCTGCGCCCAGCCCTCAACGTCGTGGGCCTGATCCCGGCCTGCGAAAACATGCCCGGCGGCCGCGCGGTCAAGCCGGGCGACGTCGTGCGCAGCCTCAGCGGTCAAACCATCGAGATCCTGAACACCGATGCCGAGGGACGGTTGATCCTGTGCGACGCGCTGACCTATGCGCAGCGCTTTGAGCCGCGCGCGGTGATCGACATCGCCACACTCACTGGGGCCTGCGTGATCGCGTTGGGCCAGGTGCGCTCGGGCCTGTTCGCCAACGACGACGAACTGGCGCGCGCCTTGCTCGACGCGGGCGATGCGGCGGCCGATCCCTGCTGGCGCATGCCGCTCGACGAGGAGTACGGCGAGGCGCTGAAGTCGAGCTTTGCGGACGTGGCCAACGTCGGCGGTCGCGCGGCAGGCGCGGTCACTGCGGCCAAGTTTCTGCAGCGCTTCGTCAAGGACGTGCCTTGGGCCCACCTGGACATCGCCGGCACCGCCTGGAAGAGCGGCAAGGACAAAGGCGCCACGGGGCGGCCCGTCCCGCTGCTGGTGCGCTATCTGCTCGATGAGGCGGCGCGGGTGCAGGCCCAGATTCCCCCAGACCGCTCGGCTCGTCCGTCCAAGCGCGGGCGGCGAACGGCCGATTGAATGCCGCCATGGACGTGGCGTTTCACCTGAACGTGCCGGCGCCTTGGCCGGCGCGCAGCACCTACCTCTGCCGGCTGCTGGCCAAGGCCTATGCAGCGGGGGCGCGGGTGTGGGTGGTGGTCGCGCCGGACGAGGTGGCGCGCCTCGACGAGGCGCTGTGGACACTGCCGGTCGATGACTTCGTACCCCATGTCCGTGCCGACGCGGCCGAGCTGCTGCGCAAACGCTCACCCGTCGTGATTGCCGGGCCGGCCGATCCCCTGGCGGGCGAACGCGGCGTGCTCGTGAATGCCCAGCCCGAATGGCCTGGCGTGCTGGAGGCCGACGGCGTGCGGTTTGCGCGCGTGGTGGAGGTGGTCTCGTCCGACGAGGCCGACAAGGCCGCCGCGCGGCAGCGCTGGCGCCGCTATCAGGGAATGGGGCTGAGTCCGGTCGCGCATGATCGGGCTCGCCGGTCAGCGCCGGCATCGGAAGGGGCGGACGCGTGACACCCCCGGGTCGCCAGCCCCCGCCAGTCGTTCCCACACTCACCGATGTGGTGGCGGGGATGTCGGTGACTGCGGCCTCAGCGCCGTCCGCGCCGTCGTTCGTGCCGCCCGTGCCATCCGCACCGGTGCCTCGTTCGGTACCCGAGGCGGCGGCAACCGCTGGGATGGCGACCCTGGACGCAGCACCTGCCCTGCCGACCGAGGCGCTGGTGGACACGATCACCGACCGGGTGATGGCACGCTTTTTGCCCGAGTTGGAGTGGCGCATTGCGGATGCGCTGCAGGCCTGGCTGCTGGCGCAGTCGGGCGCCGGCGCCGCGGTGATTGCCGCGACATTGCGCGATGAAATCGCGGATCATGTCCGCGAAGCGTTGGGCGATGCATTAGGGTCAACCCGCAATTGACCCTTTCAGACGCCCTCGTCTGACGAGGACCTGACGTTTTTCGTGTATCGTAAAGGCCTGCGCGAAAAGTTCCGTGTTGCGCAAACCGTTTAACCATTTCGTCTGACAAGGGTCACCATGCAAATGCAATACAAACTGGCCATCGTCGCTGCTGCCGCCATCGCTCTGGCTGCCTGCGGCAAGAAGGAAGAAGCCAAGCCCGCCGCGGCGCAAGGTCCGGCTGTCGAGCAGCTGGTCGTCAAGATCGGCCACGTCGGCCCCACCAGCGGCCCGGCCGCGCACCTCGGCAAGGACAACGAAAACGGCGCCCGCATGGCCATCGACGAGCTCAACGCCGCCGGCATCCAGATCGAAGGCAAGCCGGTCAAGTTCGAGCTGCTGGCCGAAGACGATGCGGCGGATCCGAAGCAAGGCACGGCTGCCGCGCAGAAGCTGGTCGACGCCAAGGTCAACGGCGTGATCGGCCACCTGAACTCGGGCACCACCATCCCGGCGTCGCAGCTGTACAACGCGGCCGGCATTCCGCAAATCTCCCCGTCCGCGACCAACCCCAAGTACACCCGCCAGGGCTTCAACAACGTTTTCCGCTTGGTGGCCGACGACACGCACCTGGGCGGCACGCTGGGCAAGTACGCCATCGAGAAGCTGGGCGCCAAGAAGGTGGCCGTCATCGACGACCGCACCGCCTACGGGCAGGGTGTGGCCGATGAGTTCGAGAAGGGCGTCAAGGCCGCCGGTGGCGAGGTCGTGGACCGCGAGTTCACCAATGACAAGGCCACCGACTTCAACGCCATCCTGACCAAAATCAAAGCCAAG
>NZ_JBKBQX010000024.1:0-27027 GCF_046292505.1 Tepidimonas sp.
AACGTGCGGGCAATGGCGCGCGCCGAGCAGCCCTGCTGCAGCAGGATCATGATGGTGGCGCGCTCTTCGGCGCTCAGGTGCTGGTAGTGGGTTTCCATGAGGCGGCGGCAGGGTCGGGTGCAGGTCAAGTCAAGAGTGTTGCACTTGATTATTGACTCCGCCCCTGCCAGTGGACCACCCCGGGAATTGAGGAGACGGAGAATGCGCCTGGCGGCCATAAATACGGCCAAATCGGGCGGCTATCGCTCGAACCATGACCCGATGAAGGAGTAGCAGCGGCGGGCGCAGGAGCGAGAGCGGCAAGTACAGAGCAGACGCGACCGAGAAGGCCCCGGCTAGAGCCGTTAAATCATGCCATGACGCACTGATACGTATTCGTATAGTAATACGTACTCATATAGTAATAATACGTATTGGAGGGCGAATATAAGAAGATGACGATCACGCTCGATGAGGCGGTCTATGAGGGCCTTTACCGGACGGTCGGGCGGCGAAAGATGAGCCAGTTCATTGAGAACTTGCTGCGTCCGCATGTGGTGGATATCTGTCGAATCCCGGATGATCACATAATTCCTGTCCGCCGTGGATACCTGCTGGCGCGCAGCATCCTGCAAGAGCTGCTGCAAGGCGCGCGGGCAGGCGGCAAGGTCTCCATGATCGTACGACTGCACAAACTGGCGCGTACCACGCCGGCGATCCGCGCCGAGATTGCCGCCAGCAACGAGTCGATCCAGACGCTGGCCGATCGCTGCGGTGTGTCGCCCATGACCGTCTTCAAGTGGAAGCACCGCACGAGCTTCGAAGACCGGCCGCACACGCCGCATCGGCTGCCGACCACCCTGACAGCGGCGCAGGAGATCATCGCGGTGGAACTGCGCAAGACCCTGTGGCTGTCGCTCAACGATCTGCTGGCGGTCATGCGCGAGTTCGTCAACCCGCAGGTCTCGCGCTCGGGGCTGGATCGCTGCCTGCGCCGCCACGGGGTGAGCAACCTGCGGGCGCTGCAGCCTCAAGGACCCAAGGCCAAGCACGGCACCTTTGCCGTCTACGAGCCGGGCGACGTGCACATCGACGTGAGCGCACAAGCGGCGCGCGCTTTCCTCGCCGCCCTGGCCAAGGCCTGCCCGGTGCGCATCCGCACGATCCTCACCGACCATGGCAAGGCGTTCACCGACCGCTTCGTCACCACGGGCGAGCGCGCGCCCACCGGACCGCATGCCTTCGATGCGCTGTGCGACGCTCTCGGCATCGAGCATCGGCTCACCCGTGCACGTCGGCCCCAGACCCACGGGATGGTGCAGCGCTTCAATGGCCGGATCGAAGAGGTGCTGCGCAGCCATCATCTGCCCCAGTCTGCCCTCCATGCCCGCACGCCCATGCAGGCCATGAAGGAGAGGTATGAGCAAAGACCGGATTTGTTCCAGAAGCGACCACACAATCTTCCGGGACATGACAGCTACCGAGCAATGGCCGCTGACAAGGCGCGTGAGGCCAAAGCAATGGAGTGGTGCAACGCCCTTGCTGGAGATATGGCCGATGCTGCGCGGTGAAGTGTGGTGTGGGTTGAGTTCGACCCGGCAGTCGGCAGCGAAATCCGCAAAACGCGCCCAGCGGTGATCGTGAGCAACAACGCGGCAAACCGGAACCTGTCGCGGGTGGTGGTGCCTGTGACCAGCAACATCGGAAGGCAGTATCCCGGCGAAGCCATAGTGACTGTTGGCGGGCAGAGCAGCCAGGCGATGGCCGACCAGATCATGGCTGCTGACCAGTCGTGGCTCAAGAGTCATTTTGATGTGCTATCTAAGGCGGACATGTTGGCCGTTGAGGATGCGGGCCGTCGAGGAGGCGATCAAGATGCACCTGGTATCACCCGGGTAGCGCCTTCCTTTTACCTGCTGCGTAGCGGTGGGGCGCTGAACGGCAGGAGGAGAACCATGCGCATGGTTGCGCACCTTCTTGGTCGCAGGCTGCTTTGTCCCGGAGGTTGTCGAACGCGCGGGGCGTATGGTGTTCGAGACCATGGACCAGTAACCGTTGCAGTGGGCGGCCGTCGAGTCCACCGCGAGCAAGATCGGCTGCACCGCCGAGACGCCGCGCCGCTGGGTGCGCCAGGCCGAGCGTGACCAGGGCCTGCGCGAAGGCCCGACAACGGCCGAGCGGCAGCGCGTCCAGGCGCTCGAGCACGAGGTGCGCAAGCGACGCAACGCCGAGCTCGTGCACGAGATCGAGCTCGCCTAGCGCGCCAAGGGCTGGTATGGCTTCGTGCGCGGCAAGGCCGTGCGTACGACCGTGCCGGATGCGTAGGCGCCGTGCCCACAGGCCCCTTCGCCGTCAACGCCTACGCTCGGTTCATCGTCGGCTGGCGCGTCTGCGGCTCCGAGGCACACCGACTTCGCGCTCGACGCGCTGGCGCAGGCGCTGCACGGGCGTGGGCCACAGCGCGACGACGCCCTCGTGCACCACTGGGACCGCGACTCGCCATATGTGTCATCCGGTGCACCGAGCGGCTTGCCGAAGCCGGCATCGAGCCGTCGGTTGGGGCTCGCGCGGCGATAGCTGGGACAACACGTTGCCGAGACGATTAACGCTCAAGACAAGAAGACCGAGCTCATTCACCGGTACGGGCCGTGGAAGACGCGCGAGGCCATCGAGCTGGTCAGGCCATGCCAGCCTGACTGACCGCAACCGGGCTCCCTGAAAGCCGGGACGGTTCACAGAGCACCATTGAGCCGGTCTTGAAGTCGAGCTTGCGCTGCGAGTGCACCACTTTAGCTCCCAGCCACCTTCATGCGGTTGACCAGTACCGAGCCGACGTTCTTGGCCCCCAGGTTGTACACGTCGGCGCCAATGGCCTCGATGCCCAGGAACATATCCTTCAGGTTGCCGGCGATGGTGATTTCCTGTACCGGGTAGGCAATGGCGCCATCCTCGACCCAGAAGCCGGCCGCGCCGCGCGAATAGTCGCCCGTCACAGGGTTGACGCCCTGGCCCATCAGCTCGGTCACGAACAACCCATGGCCCAGCCGACGCAGCATGGCCGGCAAATCGTCATCCGGCTGGGTGAGGCGACTGGTCATCAGCAGGTTGTGCGATCCGCCGGCATTGCCCGTGGTGCGCATGCCCAGCTTGCGCGCCGAGTAGGTGCTCAGAAAATAGCCCTTGACACAGCCCGCGCTGACCACGGGGCGGGCCAGCGTGCGCACGCCCTCATCGTCGAAGGGCGCGCTGCCCTTGGCCCCGATCAGGTGAGGGTCCTCCTGGATGTCGATATGCGCCGGAAAAACCTGCCGCCCCAGGCTGTCGGGCAGGAAGGTGGTGCGCCGGTACAGCGCGCCGCCGCTGACCGCCTGCACGAAAGCGCCCAGCAGCCCTGCGGCCAGCGGGGCATCAAACAGCACGGGGCATTCGGTCGTCGCGATCTTGCGCGGTTTCAGCCGCGCCAGGGCGCGCTCGGCGGCGTAGCGGCCCACCGCCTCGGGGCTGGCCAGATCGGCCGGGTTGCGCTGCGAGCTGTACCAATAGTCGCGCTGCATGCCATCGCCCGTGCCGGCGATGGGCGAAACCGACAGGCTGTGGCGCGAGCTGGCGTAGCCGCCGGCAAAAATGCCCTGCCGCCCGCGCGCCCCGCCGCGCATGTGCTCGGCCCAGAAGTGCGATTGCTGCGCCGAAACCGCCGCGCCCTCGCTGTTGGTGATGCGCGGGCTGACGGCAAAGGCCGCGGCCTCGCAGCGCAGCGCCAGCTCCACCGCCTGCTCGGCCGTGATCGGCCAAGGGTGGAACAGCTCCAGATCGGGGTAGTCGTTGGCGACGTCGATCTCGTCCGGCAGGCCCGCGGCCGGGTCCTCGGCGGTGAAGCGCGCGATGTCATATGCCGCCTGCACCGTGCGGCGGATCGCCTCGGCCGAGAAGTCCGACGTCGATGCGTTGCCCCGCCGCTGCCCCAGGTAGACCGTGACGCCCAGCGACTTGTCGCGGTTGCGTTCGACGTTTTCGAGCGCGCCGCAGCGCACCGACACACTCAAGCCGCTGCCCTCGGACACCTCGACACCGGCGTCGGCCACCCCCAGTTGGCGGGCATGCTGCAGCGCCAGGTCGGCCAGGTCGCGAAACTGCTCTTGCGAAAACTGGAACCCTGGCAGCGCGCCGTCGGTGGTTCGGGAGGACTTCTTGGAACGGGTGGGTTTCATGTGGCTGGCTATGATAGCGGGCATGCCACGCAAGCCACCCAAAGGGTATTTCGTCAAGGGTCACTTCGTCGCCTATGGCAGTGTAGAGGACGCCGAACTCAAGCGTGCGGCGAAGTGGGACGCAGAGCACAGCAAGACCGACCTGAAAAAACGCAGCGCCCACCTGCAGACCGTGGGGGAGCAGTTGTTGACGCTCAGGGCCTCGCTGTTGCAGCGCCTGGCCCTGCCCGATGCACTGCTGGACGCCGTCGCCGAGGCCAAGCGCATCGACGACTTCGAAGGCCGGCGCCGCCAGTTGCAGTATGTTGGCAAGCTGATGCGCCGGCTGGACGAGGACCAGATCGCCGCCATCGAGGCCGCGATCGCCGAGCAGCACCAGGGCAGTGCCGCCGAGACGCAACGCCTGCACGAGGCCGAGCGCTGGCGCGAGCGGCTGATCGCCGACGACGCCGCCCTGGACGCATGGTGCGACGTGGAGCCGCAGGCCGACTGGCAGCGGCTGCGCGCCCTGGTCCGCCAGGCGCGCAAGGACGCCGAGGCCCGCCCCGACACGGCCCCCGGCCAGGCGCAGCGCCAGGGCCGCGCCTATCGCGAGCTGTTCCAGCATGTGCGCGCCGCGCTCGACGCCCGCGCCGATTCCACCCCCGAATGACCCCGACCATGAGCGCCTTTGATCCCGTCACCATCGGCATTGTTTCCATCAGCGACCGCGCCAGCCAAGGCGTGTACGAAGACAAGGGCCTGCCTGCGCTGCGCGACTGGCTGGGCCGCGCCCTGAAAAACCCCATCACCTTCGTCGAGCGGCTCATCCCGGATGAACGCGAGCGCATCAGCGCCACCTTGATCGAGCTGGCCGACCAGGCCGGCTGCAGCCTGATCCTGACCACAGGGGGTACCGGCCCGGCCCCGCGCGATGTGACGCCTGAGGCGACGCTGGCCGTAGCCGACAAGGAGATGCCGGGCTTTGGTGAGCAGATGCGCCAGATCAGCCTTCGCTTCGTGCCCACGGCCATCCTGTCGCGCCAGGTGGCCGTCATCCGCGGGAGCAGCCTGATCATCAACCTGCCGGGCCAGCCCAAATCGATTGCCGAGACGCTGGAGGGGCTGCGCGACGGTGACGGCAAACCGGTGGTGCATGGTATCTTTGCCGCCGTGCCCTATTGCATCGACCTGATCGGCGGACCGTATCTGGAAACGGACGACGCCGTGTGCGCGGCCTTTCGGCCCAAATCGGCCGTGCGCCCGCCGCGCGCCCCTTGATCGCCTACCGTGGACGCCCCCGTCCCCCCACACGCCGCCACCGCCCGCGATCGCGCAGCGGCTGCGGCAGTTGGATACGCGGCTGGACATTGGCGTGCGCGAGCTGGGGCTGGGCCTGATCGCCGTCGCCGACCGGGAGGGGGTGGTGGTGGCCTCAGGCGAGCCCCCGGGCATCCGCTCCTTCGTGGGCAACTGCTACCGCGACGGGCCACTGTACGCCGCCGCACGCGAGGGGCAATCGGCCCGCATGTTCATGGTCGGCGAAACGACCGGCCGGCGCGGCATGGTTTTTGCCGAACCCGTGATGGTGGACGGCCGCTTCGTGGGGTATGTGGGGGTGTCGATCACCCTGGACGAAGGCGTGCTGCCCGCCGAAGCGGACAACGCCATCGTCAGCGACGCACACGGCGTCGTGGTGCTCAGCCGCGAGCGGCGCTGGTTGTTCCGCCGACTGGTGCACGTGCCCACCTGGCCCCCGCCGCCAGCGGAAGGCTGGCCCATCTATGGCGGCCAGCCGCCACGGCTGTGGCCCTGGCAGCCGGGCGCGACCGGGTTCGCTGGGCCAACGGCACCGACCTCATTTGCCCACCAGCTGATTGAGCCGCTCCGCCTCGAAGTGCTCGGTCTTCGCGGCATCCGACGGCACGCAGTCGCCGCGCTGTGCGCACGCCAGCTTCTCGATGGCCTGCCACAGCAGCGCGATCTGGTGCTCGTGGCCGGCGGCGTTGTCGATCAGGCCGCGCAGCGCCTGACTCAGCGGATCGTCGTTTTGCGTCACGCCGTACGCCGAAAAGCCCATCTTGGCCGCGGCGGCCTCGCGCTTTTCGTCCGCATCGGCCACGATGATGCGCGCCGGGTTGCCCACCGCCGTGGCGCCGGCCGGCACCGGCTTGGTCACGACCGCATTGCTGCCGATCTTGGCCCCGTCACCGACCGCAAAGCCCCCCAGCACCTTGGCGCCCGCCCCCACGATCACATTGCAGCCCAGCGTGGGGTGGCGCTTGGCGCCCTTGTAGAGCGACGTGCCACCCAACGTGACCCCGTGGTAGATGGTGCAGCCGTCGCCAATCTCGGCGGTCTCGCCGATCACCACGCCCATGCCGTGGTCGATGAAGACGCGCTCGCCGATGCGCGCGCCGGGATGGATCTCGATGCCCGTGAGCCAGCGGTTCCAGTGCGAAATCCAGCGCCCCAGCCACTTCCAGCCCGCGTTCCAGCACGCGTGCGCCAGCCGGTGCAGCACGATGGCGTGAAAGCCCGGGTAGCACGTCACCACCTCCCAGCGCGAGCGCGCCGCAGGGTCGCGCTCCAGGATGGCGTCGATGTCGGCTTTGAGGCGTCGAAACATGGCAGGCGGGCGGCGGTGGGATGCAGAGTCTAGCGCCTGCCGCCGCGGGCGGAGGCGATCATCGCGCGCGCCACCCCGCGCAGGACGTGGACTTCGGACGCGGTCGGCGCGGCGCGCTGGAACAGCAGGCGCAGCCGCGGCATCAGCTTCTTGGGCGCGGCGGGGTCCAGATAACCCACGGCGACCAGCGCCTCCTCCCAATGCGCCAGCATGGCCGAGACGGTCGGCGCGTCCGCCGGTGGCTCGGCCGCGGGGCCGCGGGCCCGCGCCGGCGCCGACTCGGCGTCGAAGCCACCCAGCGCCTGCCGCCACTCGTACGCGATCAACTGCACCGCCGCCGCCAGGTTGAGCGAGCCGTAGTCCGGCGCCGTGGGGATGCGCAGACACACATGGCAGCGGTAGACATCCGCGTTGGCCATGCCATAGCGTTCGGGGCCGAACAAAAACGCCACCCCGCCCACCTCGCCGGCATGGGCACGCGGCGCGAGCGCGGCCAGATGCGCGCGTGGCGCGGCCGTCGGGGGGCCGAAGTCGCGCGGCGTCATCGCCGTGGCGCACACATGGTCCATGCCCCCCAGGGCCTCGTCCAGCGTATTCACCACGCGGGCGCGCGCCAGCACATCCGTCGCGCCGCTGGCCCGCTCGATGGCCTCGGGGCGCAGCAGCACATCCGGCCAGCGCGGCCGCACCAGCACCAAGTCGCCAAAGCCCATGACCTTGAGCGCGCGCGCCACCGCGCCGACGTTGCCGGCATGGCTGGGCTCGATGAGAACGAAGCGGGTGGGTATGTCCTGGCACACGGTTTGGCGAAACGGTGGGGCATCGGTAGAATCCCGGATATTGTCGCTGCCATCGCGCAGCCCCCGTCGCTCTTGCCCACAATCCATGTCCTCCCACCTCCACCCCATGCTCAACGTGGCCATCAAGGCCGCGCGTGCCGCCGGCGCCCTCATCAACCGGGCCTCGCTGGACCTCGACACCCTGCGCGTCGGCGCCAAGCAGACCAACGATTTCGTCACCGAGGTCGACCACGCTGCCGAAGCCGCCATCATCGAGACGCTGCTGGGCGCTTACCCCGACCACGGCATCTGGGCCGAGGAGTCCGGCCGCCGGGAGGGCAAGGGCAAAGGCCGCACCTTCACCTGGATCATCGATCCGCTGGACGGCACCACCAACTTCATCCACGGCTTTCCGGTCTATTGCGTGAGCATCGCGCTGATGGTGGACGGGCGGCTGGATCAGGCGGTCATCTACGACCCATCGCGCAACGATCTGTTCACCGCCAGCAAGGGGCGCGGCGCCTACCTCAATGACCGCCGCATCCGCGTGGCCAAGCGCACCCAGTTGCGCGACTGCCTGTTGAGCACGGGCTTCCCCTTCCGCCCCGGCGATGCGTTCCAGACCTATCTGCGCATGCTGGGCGATGTGATGCCGCGCGTGGCGGGCGTGCGCCGGCCCGGTGCGGCGGCGCTGGATTTGGCGTATGTGGCCGCAGGCTTCAGCGACGGCTTTTTCGAGACGGGCCTGAGCCCTTGGGACGTGGCGGCCGGCGCGTTGCTGGTCACCGAGGCGGGCGGGCTGATCGGCAACTTCACGGGCGAAGCCGACTTCCTGGAACAAAAGGAATGCCTGGCGGCCAACCCGCGCATCTACGGGCAACTGGTGGGGGTGCTGGGCAAGTACAGCAAGTTCGCCCCGGTGCGCGACAAGATGGCACTGGACGGCGACAGCGCCGAAGGCGTGTCGCGCGAGCGCACTGCCGGCGAGCGCACCGTTGAGCGCGCGAAAGATGACGCGCCGACCGGCGAAACGCCGGGCGCCAGCGACGCCCCGTGGTGATCGCTGCCTGATCGGTCCCCGCTGCTGACGATGGTGACGGCCTCCACGTCGCCCCCCGGTGCCATCGGCGGTGCGCCTGCCGCGCCGCTGGAAGCGCACACGCCCATGATGGCGCAGTGGCTGCGCATCAAGGCGGATTACCCCCACACGCTGGTCTTCTACCGCATGGGGGATTTTTATGAGCTGTTCTACGACGACGCCCACAAGGCCGCGCGGCTGCTGGACATCACGCTGACCACGCGCGGGCAGTCGGCCGGCGCCCCGGTGGTGATGGCCGGCGTGCCGGTCCATTCGGTGGAGACTTACCTGGCCCGGCTGATCCGGCTGGGCGAGTCGGTGGCCATCTGCGAGCAGGTGGGCGACGTGGCCACCGCCAAAGGGCCGGTGGAGCGGCAGGTGGTGCGCGTGGTGACACCCGGCACCCTGACCGACAGCGAACTGCTGGCCGACAAGAGCGATGCCGTGCTGCTGGCCCTGCACGTGGGCGCACGCCGGCGCTGCGGGCTGGCTTGGCTGGCCGTGACCGAGGGCACCGTCCACCTGGCCGAATGCGACTGGGCCGAGCTGCGCGGCTGGCTGCAGCGCGTGGCCCCGCACGAGGTGCTGCACGGTGGTGACCTGGCGCCAGCGGCCGAAGCGGAGCTGCGGGGTTGGATGGACGCCGCGGCCGCGGCCGTGCGCCCGGCCCTGACGGTGCGGCCGGCCTGGGCCTTCGACGCGGCCCTGGGTCAGCGCAAGCTGTGCGACCAACTGCAAGCGGCCACGCTGGCGGGCTGGGGGGCGCAAGACCTGCCCGAAGCGCACGCCGCGGCATCGGCGCTGCTGGACTACGCCGAGCACACCCAGGGCCGGCAACTGGGGCATGTGCGGGCGCTGCGCGTGGTGCGGCCGCAAGAGTGGATCGAACTGCCCGCCACCACGCGCCGCAACCTGGAACTGACGCAAACCCTGCGCGGCGAGTCCGCGCCAACCCTGCTGTCCCTGCTGGACACCTGCGCCACCGGTATGGGCAGCCGCCTGCTGCGGCGCTGGCTGCTGGAGCCACCGCGCGACCGCGCCGTCGCGCGCGAGCGGCTGGCCGCCATCGGCGCGCTGCGCACCCACGGCCCGGACGATCTGCGCCGCGGCCTGCGCGGCCTGAGTGACGTCGAGCGCCTGGCGGCACGCATTGCGCTGCGGCAGGCGCGCCCGCGCGAGCTGGCCGGCCTGACGCAAACCCTGCAGCGTGCCGACCATCTGGCCCAAGCGGTGGCGATGTTGGCCGATACCCACCCCGCCACGCTGCTGCAGCGCGTGGCGGCCGACCTGCGCCCGCCGCTGGAGGTGGCGGCCCTGCTGGCGCGCGCGCTGCTGCCCGAACCCGCGGCCCTGATCCGCGACGGCGGTGTGATCGCGCCGGGCTACGACGCCGAGCTGGACGAGCTGCGCGCCATCCAGGCCAACGCCGACGCCTTTTTGCTTGACCTGGAGGCGCGCGAGCGCGCCCGAACCGGCATTGCCAACCTGCGCGTGCAATACAACAAGGTGCACGGCTTCTACATCGAAGTCACGCAGGGCCAGCTCGACAAGGTGCCGGCCGACTACCGCCGCCGTCAGACGCTGAAAAATGCCGAGCGCTTCATCACGCCCGAGCTCAAGGCGTTCGAGGACAAGGCGCTCAGCGCCCAGGAGCGCGCGCTGACGCGCGAGAAGTGGCTGTACGAGCGGCTGCTCGACGACCTGCAACCCTTCGTGCCCGCGCTGGGCACCCTGGCGCGTGCGCTCGCGACGCTGGACGTGCTGGCGGCGCTGGCCGAGCGCTCGCTCACTCTGAGCTGGCAGGCCCCCACCTTCGTGCCCGAACCGCGCATCGAAATCCGCGCCGGCCGCCACCCGGTGGTGGAGGCACGGCTGCAGGAAACCGGCGCCGGCCCCTTCATCCCCAACGACACGGTGCTGGATGCGCGCACGCGCCTGCAGATCATCACCGGCCCCAACATGGGCGGCAAGTCGACCTACATGCGCCAGGTGGCGCTGATCGTGCTGCTGGCCAGCATCGGCAGCCACGTGCCCGCGGACGCCTGCCGCCTGGGGCCGATCGACGCCATCCACACCCGCATCGGCGCCGCCGACGACCTGGCCAACGCCCAGTCCACCTTCATGCTGGAGATGACCGAGGCGGCACAGATCCTGCACAGCGCCACCGAGCACAGCCTGGTGCTGATGGACGAGATCGGCCGCGGCACCTCGACCTTCGACGGACTGGCCCTGGCCAGCGCCATCGCCACCCATTTGCACGACCGCGTGCGCGCCTTCACGCTGTTTGCCACGCACTACTTCGAGCTGACCGAGTTCCCCGCGCGCCACCCCGGAGCGGTCAATGTGCACGTCAGCGCGGTCGAAGGCAAAGGTCGAGAGATCGTTTTTCTGCACCAAATCGAGCCCGGCCCGGCCAGCCGTAGCTATGGCGTGCAGGTGGCGCGCCTGGCTGGCGTGCCGGCTGCCGTCGTGCAGCAGGCCCGGCACACCCTGGCGCAACTGGAAGCCGAGAGCGCGCGCACGCAGCAGCAGATCGACCTCTTTGCCGCCGCGCCAGAGCCCGAGCCCTCCGCGACCAGCGAACACCCGGTGTTGCAACGATTGGCCGAACTGGATCCGGACGCCCTGAGTCCGCGCGACGCGCTGGATGCCCTCTACCGCCTGCGCGCGCTGCTGGATCGGGATCGCTGAGCATGGCCGCCTCGGCCGACGGTCCAACCCCACGCTTCGGTAGAATTGATCGAATTGCCCGCCAGATATACCCACAGGAGTACGGCATGAGCGCCACCGCGTTCGACTTCGAGAAAGCCCGCTTCAACATGATCGAGCAGCAGATCCGGCCCTGGGAGGTGCTCGACGCCACGGTGCTGGCACTGCTGGGCCAGATCAAGCGCGAAACCTTCGTGCCGCCGGCCTACCAGGCCCTCGCCCTGTCCGATCTGGAAATCCCGCTGTCGCAGCCGGCCGTCGAGGGCGAATGCATGCTCGCGCCCAAGGTCGAGGCCCGCACCCTGCAAGACCTGGCCCTCAGGCCCACCGACAATGTGCTCGAAATCGGCACCGGCTCCGGCTACATGGCCGCACTGCTCGGCCGCCTGTCGCGCCAAGTGCTCACGCTGGAAATCAACCCCGCCCTGGCCGAGACGGCGCGCGCCAACCTCGCACGCGCGGGCGTCGGTAACGTGCAGGTCAAGACCGCGGACGCAGCCGCCGGCCGCTTTGCACCGTGCGTGAGCGAAGCGCCGTACGACGTCATCGTGCTGAGCGGTTCGGTCGCGGAGGTGCCCGCCGACCTGCTGGAGCTGCTGCGCGTGGGCGGCCGCCTGTTCGCCGTGGTGGGCGACGAGCCGATCATGCGCGCCACCCTGGTGCAGCGCACCGGCGAAGCCAGCTACCACAGCGAGCAGCCCTGGGACATCGTGATCCCGCGCCTGCGCAACTTCCCGGAACCCACCCGCTTCCGCTTCTGAGACCGCCGCCATGGTCCCCCACATCCGCCCCGCGCAACTGGCCGACTGGCTGCGGCAGTGCCGCGCGCAAACCCCGGACGCCGAGCCCATCGTGTTGGATGTGCGCGAGCCCTGGGAAGTCCAGACCGCCAGCGTGCGCCCGGATGGTTTCGAGTTGCGGCACATGCCGATGGCCAGCATTCCCATGCGGCTGAGCGAGTTGCCGCGCGAACGGCCCATCGCCTGCCTGTGCCACCATGGGGGGCGCAGCGCCCAGGTGGCGTTCTTTTTGCACCGGCAGGGGTATGAACACGTCGTCAACATCGCCGGCGGCATCCACGCCTGGGCGGCCGAGATCGACCCCTCGATCCCACAGTACTGAACCGACGGGGCTGCAGGATTCGGCCATTCGTCATATACTCCCACCTGTATAAACCTCTCCAGGGACTGCACGCCATGCCGAAACTCGCCCCATCCTTGGCGCCCCATCGGCCCGCTGCCCGGATCCTGCGCCTGCCAGCGGCTTGGCTGGTCGGCACACTGGCCGGGGTGGCTGGTGTGGCCCATGCCCAAAGCCTGCAATCGCTGCTGGAAGCGGCCCAAAGCTACGACGCGGCCTACCTGGCCGCCAAAGCGCAGTTCGAGGCCAACCGCGCCAAGGCGGAGCAGGCCCGCGCCCGGGTGCTGCCTTCGGTCGGCCTGTCGGCCGAGGCCTTCGTCAACCGCCGCGACAGCTCCGCTTCGGTGCTGAACGACACCTTCAACAACCAGACCGTGCGTTTGGCGGCCACCCAGCCGCTGTACCGCCCCGGCAACCAGTTGGAGGTGGAGCAGGCCCAGCGCTCGCTTCAGGCCGCCGAGGCCCAGTTGCAATCGGTCGAGCAGGATCTGATCGTGCGCCTGTCGCAAGCGTACTTCGATGTCCTGGGCGCGGAGGACACGCTGACCTTCGTGCGGGCGCAGAAGGCCGCCGTCGAGCAGCAGCTCGCCGCCGCCCAGCGCAACTTCGAGGTCGGCACCGCCACCATCACCGACACGCGCGAGGCGCAGGCGCGCTTCGACCTGGTCGTCGCGCAGGAGATCGCCGCCGAGAACGACCTGCGCGTCAAGAAGCTGGCGCTGGATCAACTGGTGGGCCGCAGCGGCGCGCAACCGTGGCGGCTGCCCACCCCCGTCACCCTGCCCGCTCTGGCCCCCAACGATGTGGACGCATGGGTGCAGCGTGCGGCGGCCGAGCACCCGAGCGTGCGCGCCGCCCAGGCGGCGCTCGACGTGGCCCGGCTGGAAGTCCGCAAGGCCGAGGCGGCCAAGGGCCCGACGCTGGACGCCGTGGCGCAGTACCAGTTCGCGCGCGCGCCGTCGTCGGTCGCGACCATCCCCGGGTATCTGCGCACCGGGTATCTGCGCAACCAGACCGCCAGCATCGGCGTGCAGTTCAACTTGCCGCTGTACTCGGGCGGTGCTCTGGACAACCGCGTGAAGGAAACCGTGGCGCTGGAAGACAAGGCGCGCAATGACGTCGAAGGCGCGGTGCGCACTGTCAGTCAGGCCACTCGCGCCGCCTTCTTTGGCGTGCAGTCGGGCCTGGGCCAGGTCCGGGCCCTGGAAGCGGCCGAGGCGTCCAGCCAGAGCGCGCTGGAGGCCAACCAGCTCGGCTACCAGGTGGGCGTGCGCATCAACATCGACGTGCTCAACGCCCAGAGCCAGCTCTACCAGACCAAGGCCCAATTGGCCAAGGCGCGCTACGACGTGCTGGTGGGCAACCTGCGCCTGCGTCAGGCGGCCGGGGTGCTCAAGCCCGAAGATCTGCAACCCATCAACGCATTGCTGCAGGCGCGCTGAGGTCCCACCAGCGCAGCACGGCGTCCACACAGCGCGCGGCGGCGCCGGCGTGCGTTTGAAGCAGCGTTTGGCAACCCGCCTGGGCACGGGCCAGCGCGGGCGGATCGGCCAGCCAGTCCAGCGCCCGGGCCACCGCGCTGGCCAGGTCTGGCACGCGCTCGGCGGCACCGGCCGCAATGGCCACCTCCGACGCCTCGGCAAAATTGAAAGTGTGCGGCCCCATGACCACCGGACATTCACAAGCGGCCGCTTCGATCAGGTTCTGCCCCCCCAAAGGCGCAAAGCTGCCCCCTAGCAGCGCCACTTGCGCCAACCCGTAATACCACGGCATTTCGCCCAGGCTGTCGCCCAGCAGGACATCGGCCTCCCGCGCTGTCGGAGGCCAGACGGGTTCGGCAACGTCCAGCGGCCCCAGCGTGCTGCGCCGCACGACGCGCAGTCCGGCCTGGCGCAGCAGCGCCTCCACCGCATCGAAACGCTGGGGATGGCGCGGCACGATCAGCCACAGCGGGCGCATCGGGTAAACGCCCGCCGTGCGGGTCGCTTGGGCCCGCCATGCCTCGCACCAGGCCGCTTCCTCCCCTTCCCGGCTGCTGGCCAGCATCAAGATCGGCCGCCCGGTGGGCGCGTCCGGGGCGGCGGTCGCGGCCCGCCATGCCGCCCGCCACGTCCGCCCCACCCCCCAAGTCCCGGGGTGCCACGGCACGTCGAATTTGACGTTACCCATCGTGCCACCGGCCGGCGGATCGACCGGCGCCCCCAGCGTCCGCAGCCGGTCCGCATCGCCGGCCGTCTGCGCCAGCACGCCCGACAAGCCCGCATAGGCCGGCCCTGCCAGCCAACGCAGACGCTGCGCGCGCCGCCACGAGCGCGCGTTCAGCCGCGCATTCGCCAGCAGCAGCGGCACCCCGGCCGTGCGGCAGCCATGCACCAGGGCCGGCCAGACTTCGGTTTCCATCAGCACCCCCAACCGGGGGCGAAAATGCGCCAAAAACCGCTGCACAGGCCCCGGCGCATCCCAGGGCAGCCAGACCTGCACATCCCCGGGGCGCAGGTGACGCCGCCCCTCGGCGCGACCGGTCGCCGTGCCATGCGTCCAGAGGATGCGGATGTCGGGCCGGCGCTCGCGCAAGCGGTCGACCCACAAGACCGCGGCGCGGGTTTCGCCCAACGAAACGGCGTGCACCCACAACCAGCCTTCGGACGGCTCGTCGGCATAGCGCCCAAACCGCTCCTCGATGGCCTCCAGATAGCCGGGCTCCTGCCGGCCACGGCGCGCCAGCTTGCGGCGCAACAGAGGCTGCAGTGCGGTCATCGCGCCCCCGTACAGACCGAGGACCAGCCGCTCCGCCCACCACAGGGGCGCGGGCGCCTCAGCCGGCCGCGAACAGCCGCGCATACACCGCCCCGATGCCGGCCGCCTCGCGCTCGAGCGAAAAGTGCTCGGCCACCCGCGCGCGCGCAGCCTGCCCCATGCGCGCCGCGGCCTGGGGATCCGCCAGCACCTGCCGCAACGCCGCGGCCAGCCCCACGGCGTCGCCGGTGTCCACCAGCGCGCCGTTGACGCCGGGCTGCACCAGCTCCTCGAACGCCCCGGTGCGCGAGCACACCACGGCGCAGCCGCATGCCGCCGCCTCGAACGGCGTCAGGCCAAACGGCTCGTAGCGCGGGCAGGCCACGCAGACCAGACAGCGCTGGTACCAGCGGTGCATCTCGGCGGCCGGCACCTCGCCGAGGAAGCGGATGCGATCCGACAGCCCTGCCGCGTCGATGCGCGCCTGCAGCTCGCGCTGGTAGGCCTCGTGCTGCGGCATCGCGCGGCCGGCGATCACCGCGGTCACCTCCGGCAGGTGCGGCAGCGCGGCGATCATGGCGTCCACGAACACGTCGGTGCCCTTGTCCGGCCGCACCCGCCCGAACACGCCGACGCCGTAGCGCCCCGGCAGGCCGCTGTCGGCCCAGGCCGCGAGCTTGTCCGGCGGCGGCGCAAAGCGCGCCAGGTCGATGCCGTGCGGCACCACCGCCGTGGTGTTCGGCACGAAGCTGGCGGCCTTGGGCGTGGTGGCGATCACCGCGTCCATGCGGCTGATCAGCCAGCGCGGAAACCAGCCGTGCCGGTGCTGCGCCGCCGAGGTGAACACCAGCCGCACCGGCAGCCTCAGCACGTCGCGCGCCCACAGGCCCGCGGCCATCTCGTGGTCGCGGCGCACGTGCCAGATGCGGAAGGGCCGCCCCGCCGGCGGCCGGCGCGACAGCGCGATGGCCTGCCGCAGGGTCATGCCCGGCATGCCGTGCGGCAGCGGCGTGCCGCAGTAGGCCAGCCGCCACTGGCGCGCCTGAATGGGCACCAGCGCGTTGACGGTGGCCGACACCCCGGTGTAGCGGCGCTTCAGGTTAAAGACGATGACCTCCGGGTCGGGGTCCGGGGTGAGGGCGGCGGATGAGGCGGAGGACACGGCGGATTCCTGCTCGGACGGAGGTCAATGGGCCGCGTCACCCACCACCGCATCGGGCTTGACGCGGCGCAGCCAGCCCAGCATCTCGGCCTCGATCCGCGCCAACGCCTCGGGCGTCTGCCCCTCAAAGCGCAGCACGAGCACCGGCGTCGTGTTGGAGGCGCGGATCAGCCCAAAGCCGTCCGGCCAGTCCACCCGCAGCCCATCGACGGTGCTGACCTCGGCCGGCGAATCGAAGCGGGCCACGCGCTGCAACTCGGCCACCAGCCGGTGCGGCTCGCCCTCGGCGCAGGCGACGTTGAGTTCCGGCGTCGAGTGGCTGGTGGGCAAGCCGTCGAGCACGGCACCGGGGTCGGCATGGCGGCTCAGGATCTCCAGCAGACGTGCGCCGGCGTAGCTGCCGTCGTCGAAGCCATACCAGCGCTCCTGGAAGAAGATGTGGCCGCTCATCTCGCCACCCAGCGGAGCGCCGACCTCGCGCATCTTGGCCTTGATCAGGCTGTGGCCGGTCTTGTGCATCAACGGTACGCCGCCGGCGGCGCGGATCGCCGGCGCCAGCCGCTGGCTGCACTTGACGTCGAAGACGATGGTCCCCCCCGGCACGCGCGACAGCACGTCGGCGGCAAACAGCATCATCTGCCGGTCGGGGAAGATATTCTGGCCACTGGGGGTGACGACGCCCAGCCGGTCGCCGTCCCCGTCGAACGCAAAACCCAGGTCGGCGCCCGTGCGCTGCAGGGTGGCGATCAGGTCGCGCAGATTTTCGGGTTTGGAGGGATCGGGATGGTGGTTGGGGAACTCGCCATCGACCTCGCCGTACAGCACCGTGACGTCGCAGCCCAGCGCCCGGAACAGTTCGGGGGCGCTCGCGCCGGTGACGCCGTTGCCGCAGTCGACGACGAGCTTGAGCGGGCGCGCCAGCCGCACGTCCCCGACGATGCGCGCGAGGTACTCCGGCTGGATGTCCAGTTGGCGGACCTGGCCACGCACGGGGGCTGGCGCCAGGTCGGATGCCATCGCCGCGCGCAGGGCCTGGATGTCGTCGCCGTGGATGGCGCGCCCCGCCAGCACCATCTTGAAGCCGTTGTGGTGCTTGGGGTTGTGGCTGCCCGTGACCTGGATACCGCTGCGGCAGTGCGTGGCCGCGGCAAAGTACAGCATGGGCGTGGTCACCATGCCGATGTCCAGCACGTCCACCCCCGCCATCGATAGCCCCTGGATCAGCGCAGCGGCCAGGGCCGGGCTGCTCAGCCGCCCATCGCGCCCCACGGCCACCGTCCGTTCGCCCGCCGCCCGGGCCCGGGTCCCGAAGGCATGGCCCAACATCCGGGCAAAGGCCTCGTCGATCACGTCGGGCACCACGCCGCGGATGTCGTACGCCTTGAAGGCGTGGGCAGGCAGCGGACGGTGGGGAACGGTCGTAACGGTCGATTCGGTCATGGGTCTGCGGGCGGTCGAGACGGGTGCGTGACAGTGCGCCGATTGTAGGAGGGCTTATGATCTTCTTTCCCTATCGCTCCCCCTGTCCTGCCCCGGCCGGCGACGGCCCGGGTGCCATCACCCCATCCCATCCCGCGCCATGTCGCCCAAGCTTGCGGCCGAGTTTTTGTTTTTGGCAGCCCTGTGGGGGTCGTCCTTTTTGTTCATGCGCCAGGCGGCGCTGGAGTTTGGGCCGGTGGCCACTGCCGGCCTGCGCGTGGCGGTGGCCGGCGCAGTGCTGCTGCCGATTCTGGTGCTCAGCGGCCACTGGCGCGCGTTTCGCGCCCACGCAGGGCGCATCCTCTTCGTCGGGCTGATCAACTCGGGCATCCCCTTTGGGCTGTTCGCCTATGCGGTGCTGTCGATCAGCACCGGCCTGACGGCCATCCTGAACGCCACCGTCCCGCTGTTCGGTGCGCTGGTGGCTTGGCTGTGGTTGGGCGATCGCCCGGGGCGCTGGCGCGCCGTGGGTCTGGCGCTGGGTTTTCTGGGGGTGGCGCTGCTGTCGTGGAACAAGGCCAGCTTTACCCCCGGCGGCACGGGCTGGGCCGTGCTGGCCTGCCTGGGCGCCACCATCCTTTACGCTCTGGCCGCCAGCTACACCAAAAAATACCTGATGGGTATTCCCCCCATGGCGACGGCCGCCGGCAGTCAGTTCGGCGCCACACTGGGCTTGCTGCTGCCCACCCTGTGGACCTGGCCCGCCCAGCCGGCCAGCACCGGCGCCTGGGCTGCCGTCGGGGTAGCCGGCGTGCTTTGCACCGCGTTGGCCTATCTGCTGTATTTTCGACTGATCGAGGCCGCGGGCCCCGCAAAAACGCTCACCGTGACCTTTCTGATCCCGGTGTTTGCCATTGGCTACGGCGCGCTGCTGCTGGGCGAGACGATCACCCCCTGGATGGTGGGGTGTGGCATCGTGATTCTGGCCGGTGTGGCGCTGGCCACCGGCCTCATCGATCCGGGTCGCTGGCGGCAGACGCGCCCCCACCCTGCATCGCTTCCTTGAGCTTGGGCGAGGCGTGGAAGGTGACCACGCGCCGCGCCTCGATCGGCACCAGCTCACCCGTGCGCGGATTGCGCCCCGGGCGAGGTGCCTTCATGCGCACCTGAAACTGTCCAAACCCGGCGATGCGCACGTCCTCGCCGGCGATCAGGCGCTCGGCGATCAGCGCAAAAAACGCATCGACGATATCCTTGGATTCGCGCTTGTTGAAACCGATGCGGTCGAACAGGCGTTCGGCCAGCTCGGCCTTGGTCAGGGTCGCGCCGTCGCCGGCGTCTTCGGGTTCCGTACGGGGTTTGCGCGTGGCCATGGCGGCAATCGTAGCAGGACCGCCACGGCCCCCCCGACACCCCAGGGTCACGCCCGCAAGCGGGCCCCGACACGCTGTTGCAGCGATGCCAACACCGCCTGCACGACGGCGTCGATCTCCTCGTCGGTCAGGTTGGCGTCATGGCGCTCCAGGGTCAGGCGCACAGCCAGGCTCTTTTCGCCCTCGGCCAAAGCGCCGCCGGCCATCCCCGCCTTGGGGCGATAGACATCGAACAGCACCGCCTCGCGCAGCCACGGCTGCTCGACCGCCCCAATGGCCGACATCAGCTCGGCGTGGGTGACGGCCTCGCGCACGACCACCGCCACGTCCCGCTGCACGGGCTGGTGCCGCCCCAGCGGCTGGGCCTGGGGCACCGGGCGCTCCACGACCGCATCCCAGTCCAGCTCGAACAGCACCGGCGCCTGGGTCCAGCCTTCGGCCTGGCGCCAGCGCGGATGCAACTCGCCGACGATGCCCACGGGGCGGCCGTCGAGCAGCACGCGGGCGCAGCGCCCGGGGTGCAGCGCGGGATGCTGCGCCGGCTCAAACACCGGACGGCGCGGCGCCAGCAGGGCCTCCACATCGCCTTTGACGTCGTAAAAATCCACCGGTCGGGCGGGCACGCCCCACTGCAGGGCGGACTCGTCGCCCCACGCCAGCCCGGCCAGCCGGCGCGGCTGATCCAAGCCCGCCACGGTCGTGTCGCTGTCCGGCACCGCCGGATCGCGGCGGAACACGCGCCCGATCTCGAACACGCGCACGCGCGCGGCGCGCCGATCCACGTTGTAGCGCAGCACCGCCAGCAGGCTGCCGATCAGGCTGGAGCGCATCACGCTCAGATGGCTGGCGATCGGGTTGAGCAGCCGGATCGGCACCTCGTTGCCGGCGTAGTCGCGCTCCCAGCGCTCTTCGACGAAGCTGAAATTGATCGTCTCCTGGTAGCCGAGCGCCGCGAGCTGACGGCGCAGCGCAAACGGCGAGCGCTGCGCCTCCGGCCGCACGCGCGGCACCACGGGGGCCAGCGGCGGCGTATCCGGCAAGCGGTCGTAGCCGATGACGCGCGCCACCTCCTCGATCAGATCTTCCTCGATCTGCAGGTCGAAGCGGTACGGCGGCGGCGTCACCGTCAGCACGCCGTCGCCTTCGGCCACCTCCAGTCCCAGGCGGCGCAGCGGCTCGGCGCACTGCGCCTGCGTCAGCGGCATGCCGATCACCTGGGCCGCGCGCGCCACGCGCAGCGTCACCGGCTGCGGCTGCGGCACGTTGACGACATGGTCGTCGATCGGGCCGGGCTCGCCGCCGCAGATCTCCAGGATCAGCTGCGTGATGCGCTCGACATGCTCGCGCGTCGTGCTGGGGTCGACCCCGCGCTCGAAGCGGTGGCCCGCATCCGTGCTGAAATTGAAGCGGCGCGAGCGGCCAGCGATCGCGCGCGGCCACCAGAATGCCGCCTCCACATAGACATTGCGCGTGGCGTCCGACACCGCCGTGGCCTGCCCGCCCATGATGCCGGCCAGCGACTCCACGCCGCGGTCGTCGGCAATGACGCCCACCGTCTCGTCCAGCGTCACGGTCTGGCCATTGAGCAGTTCCAGCGTCTCGCCCGCGCGGCCCCAGCGCACCTGCAGGCCGCCGTGGATCCGGTCCAGATCGAAGATGTGCGACGGGCGGCCCAGCTCGAACATCACGTAGTTGGAGATGTCCACCAGCGCCGAGATGCTGCGCTGGCCGCAGCGCGCCAGGCGCTGCACCATCCAGTCGGGCGTTTTGGCCGTGGGGTCGATGCCGCGGATCACCCGGCCGGTGAAGCGCCCGCACAGGTCCGGCGCGTCGATGCGCACCGGCAGCACCTCGCCATGGCGCGGCTCCACCGGCGCAAACACCGGGGTCTGCAGCGGCGCACCGGTCAAGGCCGCCACCTCGCGCGCCACGCCGTGGACGCTCAGGCAGTGCGCGAGGTTGGGCGTGAGCTTGAGCGTGAAGAGCCGGTCGTCCAGCGCCAGCGCCTCGCGCAGATCACGCCCGACCGGGGCGTCACTCGCCAGCTCCAGCAGCCCGCCGTGGTCGTCCGACAGGCCCAGCTCGCGCGCGGAGCACAGCATGCCGTGACTCTCCACCCCGCGCAGCTTGCCGACGCGGATCTCGAACGGCTTGCCGTCCGCGCCGGGGGGCAGCACCGCGCCCACCAGCGCGCACGGCACGCGGATGCCGGCGCGCGCATTCGGCGCGCCGCAGACGATCTGCAGCGGCTCGCCCTGCCCGACGTCGACGCGGCAGACGCGCAGCCGGTCGGCGTTGGGGTGCGGCTCGGCGCTGACGATCTCGGCCACCACCACGCGGGTGAAGGGGGGAGCCACCGGCTCCCATTCCTCCACCTCCAGACCCGCCATGGTCAGCAGATCGGCCAACGCGCGGCTGTCGAGAGGAGGATTGCAAAAGGCACGCAGCCAGGATTCGGGGAATTGCATCGGGGGGTCTTTCTCTCAACCTCAACGGAACTGCGACAGGAAGCGCAGATCACCATCGAAGAACAGGCGCAGGTCGTTGACGCCGTAGCGCAGCATGGTCAGCCGATCCGGCCCCATGCCAAATGCAAAGCCAATGTAGTGCTCCGGGTCCAACCCCATGTTGCGCACCACGTTGGGGTGCACCTGGCCGGAGCCGGCCACCTCCAGCCAGCGGCCGGCCAGCGGTCCGCTGGCAAACTGGATGTCGATCTCGGCGCTCGGCTCGGTGAACGGAAAGAAGCTCGGCCGAAAGCGCAGCACCAGGTCCTCGGTCTCGAAAAAGGTGCGGCAAAACGCCGTGAAAACCACCTTCAGGTCCTTGAAGCTGACGTTGCGGCCGATCCACAGCCCCTCGCACTGGTGGAACATCGGCGAGTGCGTGGCGTCGCTGTCCACGCGGTAGGTGCGCCCCGGCGCGATGACGCGGATCTCCGGCATGTCGCCGGCGAACAGACCCGCCGCCCCGTCGTCGCCGGCTGCCGCGCGCGCGCGCTTGACGTGCTGCACCGCGTGGCGAATCTGCATCGGGCTGGTGTGCGTGCGCAGCAACAGCGGCGCCTCGGGCGTGCCGCCTTCGACGTAGAAGGTGTCGTGCATCGAGCGCGCCGGGTGGTCCGCCGGGGTGTTGAGCGCCGTGAAGTTGAACCAGTCGGTCTCGATTTCCGGCCCGTCGGCGACCTCGAAACCCATCGAGCCGAAGATGGCCTCGATGCGCTCCAGCGTCAGGCTCACCGGATGCAGCCCGCCCTGGCCGCGCTGGCGGCCCGGCAGGGTCACATCCAGCGCCTCGGCGGCCAGTTGGCGTTGCAACTCGGCCTCGGCCAGCTCGGCACGGCGCGCCTGCAGCGCCGCCTCGATGGCCTGCTTGGCCTGGTTGATGGCCGCGCCCGCCGCCTTCTTGTCCTCGGGGCTCAGCGCTGCCAGCCCCTTCATGCGCTCGGTGATCGCACCGCTCTTGCCCAGAAAGCGCGCCTTGGCGTTCTCCAGATCGTTGGGGGTTTGGGCCTGCGCGAACAGCTCGCGCGCCGACTGCACCAGGGATTCGAGATCGTTCATGCGGTGATCCGTTGCGGGGCGCGCTCAGCCCCAAAAAACGAACGGGCCAGCGCGCAAGGCGACTGGCCCGTGGAAAGACGGATGGCCACCCGGGTGGGCGGCCTGGGACGTCAGGCGGCCGTCGCTGCGCCCGGGGCCTGCAGATGGGCCTTGACGCGCTCGACGATGGCGCCGAACGCCGCCTTGTCGTTGACGGCCAGATCGGCCAGCACCTTGCGGTCGATCTCGATGGCCGCCTTGCGCAGACCATTGGCAAACTGGCTGTAGGTCAGGCCCAGCTCGCGCACGCCGGCGTTGATGCGGGCGATCCAGAGCTGACGGAAGACGCGCTTGCGGGCACGGCGGTCACGGTAGGCATATTGGCCGGCCTTCATCACCGCCTGCTTGGCGATGCGGAAGACATTCTTGCGACGGCCACGGAAACCCTTGGCCAGGGCGAGCACCTTCTTGTGGCGCGCGCGCGCGGTGACACCACGTTTGACGCGAGGCATGGTTTACTCCTTGTTCGTTACGGGGGTACCGCCGCCCATCACAGGCCGGCAAAGGGCATCATCTGCGCGATGTGGCCCATATTCGTCTCATGGACGTTGGCCGCGCCACGCAGTTGGCGCTTGTTCTTGGTCGTCTTCTTGGTCAGGATGTGACGCTTGAACGCCTGACCGCGCTTGACGGTGCCACCGGGACGAACGCGAAAACGCTTCTTCGCGCTGCTCTTGGTCTTCATCTTGGGCATGATGACTGCTTCCTGTTGAATTGTGCTCGTGAGGCGCCCCGGCTTTGCTGCCAAGGACTTGTCGGCCCCGAGCCACTTGTCGTTCCGGCCCTGGACTGCCCGAGCCGGCTTCGCACGCTGTCGCGCGCCGTGACACACCGCGAAACGCCGCAACGCGTCACGCCGCACACCCTGCCACGTGCGAAGCTCGCGATTATAGCAACGGGGCTGCGCCGTGCGCAAACGACCGATGCACCACGGTGCGCGACGCTCAGACCGCCGGGGCGGCAGCTTCCGCCTTGCCGGCGCCAGCGCCCTTTTTGCGCGACGGCGCGATCATCATGATCATCTGCCGCCCCTCCAGCTTGGGGAATTGCTCGATCACGATACTGTCGCCCAGCTCGTTGCGGATGCGCTCCAACAACGCCAAGCCCAGCTCCTGGTGGGTGATTTCCCGGCCACGGAAGCGCAGCGTCACCTTGCACTTGTCGCCATCTTCCAAAAAGCGGCGAATGTTGCGCATCTTGACCTGGTAGTCGCCCTCATCGGTCCCGGGCCGGAACTTGATTTCCTTGACCTCGATGACCTTTTGCTTGGCCTTGGCCTCGGCCGCCTTCTTCTGTTCGGCGTATTTGAACTTGCCGTAGTCGATCAGGCGGCACACCGGCGGGGTGGCCATCGGCGCGATTTCGACCAGATCGACGTCGAGGTCACCCGCCATGCGCAGCGCCTCTTGGATCGACACGACGCCGATTTGTTGCCCGTCGGGGCCGGTTAGGCGCACCTCGGGCGCGGTGATCTCGCGGTTCAAACGGTGCTGGCGCTCCTCGCGCTGGCGACGGTCACGGAAGTTGCTGGGGCGGGCGGTAGCGATGGTGTGGTTCCTTTGTCAATGTTTGGACGCGATGTCCGAACGCAGGCGCTGGGCGAAATCCGCCAAGGGCATGACGCCGAGGTCTTGGTTGCCGCGCGCGCGCACGGCGACCGTCCCAGCGGCCTTCTCCTTGTCGCCGACGACCAGGATGTAGGGCACCTTTTGCAACGCCTGCTGGCGGATTTTATAGGTGATCTTCTCGTTGCCAAGATCCAGCGCCACCCTAAACCCTTGATCCTGAAGCGTTTTGGCAATTTCGCCACAGTAGTCGGATTGCGCATCGGTGATGTTGAGCACCGCCACCTGGGTCGGCGACAGCCACGCTGGCAAGGCGCCGGCGTGCTGCTCGATCAGGATGCCGATGAAACGCTCCAGGCTGCCGACGATGGCGCGGTGCAGGATGACCGGGCGCTGGCGGCTGCCGTCCTCGGCCACGTACTCGGCATCCAGCCGCTCGCTCAGGTTGAAGTCCACCTGGATCGTGCCGCACTGCCACTCGCGGCCGATGGCGTCCTTGAGCGTGTACTCGATCTTGGGGCCGTAGAAGGCGCCATCCCCTTCGGAGATGACGAAGTCACAGCCGGAGTCGCGCAGGCTTTGCATCAGCGCCGCCTCGGCCTTGTCCCAGAGTTCGTCCGAGCCGATACGCGCCGCCGGCCGCGTCGAGACCTTGTAGAGGATCTCGGTAAAGCCAAAGTCCGCGTACACCTTCTTCAGCAACCGCGTGAAGGCGTCGCACTCGGGCAGGATTTGGTCCTCGGTGCAGAAGATGTGACCGTCGTCCTGCGTGAAGCCGCGCACGCGCATGATGCCGTGCAGGCCGCCGCTGGGCTCGTTGCGGTGGCACTGACCGAACTCGCCATAGCGCAGCGGCAGGTCGCGATAGCTCTTCACCCCCTGCTTGAAGATCAGGATGTGCCCGGGGCAGTTCATCGGCTTGATCGCGTAGTCGCGCTTCTCGCTCTCGGTGATGAACATGTTGTCGCGGTACTTGTCCCAGTGGCCGGTCTTCTCCCACAGCGCCTTGTCCAGGATCTGCGGGCCCTTGACCTCCAGGTAGCCGTTGTCGCGGTAGACCTGCCGCATGTACTGCTCCACCTGCTGCCACAGCGTCCAGCCCTTGGGGTGCCAGAACACCAACCCCGGCGCATGGTCGTCGATGTGGAACAGATCCAGTTCCTTGCCCAGCTTGCGGTGATCGCGCCGCTCGGCCTCTTCCAGTAACGTCAGGTACTTTTGAAGATCTTCCTTGCTGGCCCAGGCGGTGCCGTAGATGCGCTGCAGCATCTCGTTGCGGTGATCGCCGCGCCAATAGGCCCCGGCCACCTTCATCAGCTTGAAGTGTTTGAGCCTGCCAGTCGACGGCACATGCGGGCCGCGGCACAAATCCTCGAAAGCGCCTTCGCGGTAGAGGCTGACCTCCTCCCCCGCCGGGATGCTGCCGATGATCTCGGCCTTGTAGTGCTCGCCCAGCCCCTTGAAGTAGGCCACGGCCTCGTCGCGGGGCAGCACCCGGCGCACCACCGGTTCGTCCTTGGCGGCCAGTTCGGCCATCTTCTTCTCGATGGCGACCAAGTCCTCCGGCGTGAAGGGCCGCTTGTACGAAAAATCGTAATAAAAGCCGTTGTCGATGACCGGCCCGATGGTGACCTGCGCATCCGGATAGAGCGCTTTGACCGCGTAGGCCAGCAGGTGCGCCGTCGAGTGGCGGATGATTTCCAGACCCTCCGGATCCTTGGGCGTGACGATCCACACCCGCGCATCGCGCTCGACACGGTAGGCCGTGTCCACCAGGCGCGGCGCCTCGTCACCGGCGGTCTGCACCTTGCCCGCGACAGCCGCCTTGGCCAGCCCGGCGCCGATGGCCGCCGCAATCTCGGCGACGGTGACCGGCGCATCGAAGGTGCGCTGCGACCCGTCGGGGAGCGTGATCTGGATCATGGGTGAGGGTCCTGAAAAACAAAAAACGCGGCTCGGGGCCGCGCAAGAGGGTGTTGATCGAGCAGGCGCGAACTGCCGCCGGCCTGTTCAGGCCGGGGTGACCTCCGGGGAAGTTCGCGGTGTCATAACCGTATCGCCTGCGGGTTGGGTACTCTCAGCTCGACGGTATTTTCGCACAGATCCGCTAACCCCTCTCACTGCGCGCCACGCGCGGCACTGCCGTACGAACCCGCTGCACGAACCCATTGCAAAATGGGCGCTTTGGCTCTGAATCCCATCGACACCATGCAGATCACCACCGAGCAACTGTTCGACGACGCCCGCACCCACAACACCTGGCGGGACAAGGCTGTATCCGACGAGACGCTGCACCGCTTGTACGACCTGATGAAGTGGGGCCCCACCTCGGCCAACTGCGGCCCGGCGCGCATCCTGTTCGTCAAGTCACCGCAGGCCAAAGCCCGGCTGCTGCCGTGCCTGAGCGAAGGCAACCGCGCCAAGACGGCCGCCGCACCCGTGACCGCCATCATCGGCATGGATCTGGCGTTCTACGAGAAGCTGCCGCAGCTCTTTCCGCACAACCCGGACGCGCGAAGCTGGTTCGAAGGCCAGCCCGAGGCGATCCAGGCCACGGCCTTTCGCAACTCCAGCCTGCAGGGTGGGTATTTCGTCGTCCCTGAAAAATTCATTTTCACGCCGCCCTTAGCCGCAGCTGGGCAGGGTTGGCGCCACTGGACTCGGTTGGC
>NZ_JBKBQX010000025.1:0-23939 GCF_046292505.1 Tepidimonas sp.
GTCCCCTCCGGCGGGGAGGCGACGCCCCCCGATGGCCGACTTTCAGCAAAAGGCGTGCCGGGTGCAGGCGCTTGGCAGGGCGGGGTTGGGGTGGGGGAGCGCGGCGGATCCGCTGGCCGATTCCTCTGTTGGCGCACCGCATTGGTGCGCATGTTGCGGGGCCGGCCACTGCTGGCGCTCAGCCCTCGATGACGAACGGCGCGCGCAGGAAGCCGCGGAAGCGCGCCCGCCCGCCACGCTGCGGCGGCGCGCTGAGCGCGTAGCGCGGAAAGCGCGCGAGGAAACGCCCGATGGCGATCCGGCCCTCCAGCCGCGCCAGGCTCAACCCCGCGCACTGGTGCACGCCGAAGCCGAAGGCCAGATGCCGGTTGTCGGCGCGGGCGAGGTCCAGCCGCTCGGGGTCGGCGAAGACGGCCGGGTCGCGGTTGGCCGCGCCGATGCACAGCGTCACCAGCGCGCCGGCCGGCAGGCGCACGCCGCCCACCTCGGCCTCGCGCAGCGCACGCCGGTTGCCAAGCTGGTTGGACGATTCGAAGCGCAGGAACTCGTCCACCGCGGTGCCGAGGATCGCCTCCTGCGCCTCGGGCTGGTCGCGCGCCTCGTGCAGCCGCGCCAGCAGCCGGGTCTTCTCCTGCGGCCACTCCTGCAGGCACACCAGCGCGTTGCCGATCAGGTTGGTGGTTGTCTCGTGCCCGGCGTTGAGCAGGAAGATGCAGTTGTGCAGCAGCTCGGTCTCGCTCAGGCGCTCGCCGTCGGCCTCGCCCTGGATCAGGCGCGTCAGCACGTCGCGCTGCGGGTCCAGCGGGTGGCGGCGCCGTTGCGCGACCAGCATGCGCAGGTAGTCCAGCATCTCGCGCACGGCGCGCTCGCCGGCGTCCTGCTGCGCCGGGGTCAGCGCCGGCTCCAGCGCCCCCAGGATGGCCAGCGACCAGCCGCGCAGCGGGCCGCGCTCATCGTGCGGCACGCCCAGCAGGTTGCCGATGATCTCCACCGGGATGGCGGCGGCAAAGTCCTCGATCAGGTCCCCGCCGCCGCGCGTCTGCAGCCGGTCCAGCAGCCCGTCGACCAGCCGCACCAGTCCCGGCTCGAGGTCGGCGATGGCGCGGCGCGTCAGTGCTCCCATGATCAGCTTGCGCACGCGCGTGTGCAGCGGCGGGTCGTTGAAGACGAGGCTCGTGGTGTGGTGCGCGTACAGCGGGGAGTCGGTGCCGTACTTCGGCGCGAACTCGACGTGCTTGTCGGAGCTGAAGGTGGCCGCGTCGCGGTAGACCGCGACCAGGTCGGCATGCCGGGTGAGCAACCAGCTGCCGTCGGGCATGGCGCGCACCGGCTCGCGCGCGCGCAGCGCGGCGTAGACGGGGTACGGGTTGGCGAGGAAGTCCGCCGGCAGCCGGCGCAGGTCGAAGTCGGCGGCGATGGCCTCGGCGCGCTCGCGCGTCATCGGCGGCGTGATCGCCTGCGGCGGCACCGGCTGCAACGGCTGCCGCGTGGCCGCGGCGTGGGGCGACGACGGGGCGGCCATGGAGCGCCTCAGGCCGGCTGCGCCTGCAGCGGCCGCAGGAAGGCGCGCAGCGCATCCAGCACGCCGTCCGGCGCCTCGGTCATCAGGGCGTGCCCCGCCGGCAGCCGCACCACCTCCACCGGCACCCCGGCGGCGCGCGCGCCGTCGATCAGCGGCTGCGCGGCCTTGGGCGGCGTCATCTGGTCGCGCGTGCCCAGAATGAACTGCACCGGGCAGGCCAGCCGCTGCGCGGCGGCCTCGCCGTCCTGGTACGTGTCGCAGGCGACGAAGCCGCGGTGGAACACGTTGACGCCCGGGTTGCTGGCCAGCACGCGGCGCATCAGCGCGCGCGAGCCGCCGTAGAGCCACGTGCCGGGCCCGAGCGCCGAGGGCGGCGGTGCCAGCGTCGAGTGGCTGAACACGTTGACCATCGCGATGGCCTTCTCGGGGGCGTTGAGCGAGGCGTCCAGCAGCGCCGGCGACACCCGCATCGGGTAGGCGGTGCCGACCAGCGCCAGCCGCGCGACGCGCTGCGGCGCGTCGGCGGCGGCCTGCAGCGCGATCAGCGAGCCGAAGCTGTGGCCCACCAGCGCGGCACGGTCCACGCCCAGCGCGTCCAGCAGGCCGAGCACCGCGCGCGCGCCGTCGGCGACGCGGGCCGGCGGCTCGCCGCCGCTGCGGCCGTGACCCGGCAGGTCGATCGCCAGCACGTTGAAGCCGTGGTGCGCCAGGTAGCGGCTCTGCAGGATCCAGACGCTGTGGTCGTTGAGCACGCCGTGGATCATCACCACGGTGGGCAGGGCAGGGTCGAAGGGGCGGCCGCCTGTGTAGGCGTAGAGCGGGGCGCCGTGCACGTCGATCAGCATGGTCGGGGCTCCGGGGGTTCAGGCGGCTTTCTCGGCGGCCTTGAAGGCACGCTTCAGATCGTCGATCAGGTCGTCGGGATCCTCCAGCCCGATCGACAGGCGAATCGTGCCGGGCCCGATGCCGGCGGCTGCCAGCGCCTCGTCGCTCATGCGGAAGTGCGTGGTGCTGGCCGGGTGGATGACCAAGCTGCGGCAGTCGCCGACGTTGGCCAGGTGGCTGAAGAGCTTGAGCGCCTCGATGAAGGCGCGGCCCTGCGCGCGGCCGCCCTTGAGTTCGAAGCTGAACACGCTGCCGGCGCCGCGCGGCAGCAGCCGCTGCGCGAGCTGATGGCTCGGATGGTCCGGCCGCAGCGGGTGGCGCACGCGCACCACCAGCGGGTGCGCGGCCAGGAACTCCACCACCCGCTCGGTGTTGGCCATGTGGCGCGCCATGCGCAGCGGCAACGTCTCGATGCCCTGCAGGATCAGCCACGCGGTGTGCGGGCTCATGCAGGCGCCGAAGTCGCGCAGCCCCTCGCGGCGCGCGCGCAAGGAGAAGGCCCCCACCGTCGATTCCTCGCTGAACACCATGCCGTGAAAGCCCGCGTACGGCTCGGTCAGCTCCGCGAAGCGCCCGTCGCGCGCATGCGCGGCGTCCCAGTCGAACGAGCCGCCATCGACCAGCACGCCGCCGATCACGGTGCCGTGGCCGCTCAGGAACTTGGTCGCCGAGTGGTAGACCAGATCCGCGCCGAGCGAAAGCGGCTGGATCAACCACGGCGTCGTCAGCGTCGAATCCACCAGCAGCGGCACGCCGGCGGCGTGCGCGATCTCGGCCACCGCGGGGATGTCCAGCACGTCCAGCCCCGGGTTGCCGACCGTCTCGCCGAAGAGCAGGCGGGTGTTCGGCCGCACCGCGGCGCGCCAGGCGTCCAGGTCGCCCGGCGGCACGAAGGTCGTCTCGATGCCGAAGCGCGGCAGCGTGAAGTGCAGCAGGTTGTGGCTGCCGCCGTAGAGCGCGGCGGAGGCGACGATGTGGCCACCCGCGCCCATCAGCGTGGCGATGGCCAGGTGCAGCGCTGCCTGCCCGCTGGCGGTGGCCACTGCGGCGATGCCACCCTCCAGCGCCGCCACGCGCTGCTCCAGCACCGCCGTGGTCGGGTTGCTGATGCGGCTGTAGACGTGGCCGGCGCGCTCCAGGTTGAACAGCGCGGCGGCGTGATCGGCCGACTCGAAGACGAACGAGGTCGTCAGGTGGATCGGCACCGCGCGCGCGCCGGTGGCGGGGTCGGGGGCGGCGCCGGCGTGCAGTGCCAGCGTGTCGAAGCCGGGATCGGCGTAACCGGGCATGGTGTCTCCTCGTGTTGTGGACTATATTAGCTCGCACAGCGGCCCCCAAGCCGCGCCCTCGAGACAACAGGAGCCCCACCATGAAAGTCCGTGACATTTTGCGCGTCAAAGGCGGCACGCTCTACACGGTATCGCCGGACGAGTCGCTGGCCCGCGCGGTCGAGACGATGGCGCAGTACGACATCGGCTCGCTGGCCGTCATGGAGCACGGCGAACTGGTGGGCATGCTCACCTTTCGCGAGGTCATCGACACCATCGCGCGCAACGGTGGATCGGTGGGCACGGTGACGGTGCGCAGCATCATGGACGACCACCCCATGACCTGCACCCCCGAGACCGAGCTCGACCAGGTGCGCCCGATGATGCTGGAGCGCCACACCCGCTACATGCCGGTGATGGACAACCGTATGCTCATGGGCGTGATCAGTTTCTACGACGTGGCCAAGGCCGTGGTGGAGACGCAGAGCTTCGAGAACAAGATGCTCAAGGCCTACATCCGCGACTGGCCGGAGGAGGAAGACACCGCCCCCGGCGGGCCGGAACAGCAGCCGGTCGAGCGCTGATCCGTGATCGACGATCTGGGCGGTTTGCTCGCCGGCCTGCTCGGCGGCGTGGGCCTGTTCATCATGGGCATGGAGCTCATGACGGACGGCCTGCGGCTGGCCGCCGGGCCCGCGCTGGAGCGCATTCTGACCGCCTCCACCCGTACCCGCTGGCGCGGGCTGGCGGCCGGTGCCCTGGTCACGGCGGTGGTGCAGTCCTCCAGCGCCGTCACGGTGGCCACGATCGGCTTTGTCAATGCGGGGCTGCTCAATCTGGGCCAGGCGCTGTGGGTGCTGTTCGGTGCCAACGTCGGCACCACCATGACTGGGTGGATCGTCGCGGTGCTGGGCTTTGGGCTCAAGATCGACCTGCTGGCGCTGCCCCTGATCGGGCTGGGGGTGGGGTTGCGCGTGACCGGGCATGGCACGCGCCGCGGGGCGCTGGGCACGGCGTGCGCGGGTTTCGGTCTGTTGTTTCTGGGCATCGATGTGCTGCGCGGCGCCTTTGGTGACGTGGCCCAGCATGTGTCGCTGCCGGCCGGCAGCGACTGGCGCGTGGTGCTGAGCCAACTGCTCGCGGGCCTCGTCCTGACGGTGCTGATGCAAAGTTCCAGCGCTGCCCTGACGCTCGCGCTCAGCGCCGCGGGGGCCGGGCTGCTCTCTGCCCACGGGGCGGCCGCCGTGGTCATTGGGGCCAACATCGGCACGTCGGTCAAGGCGGTGCTGGCTGCCCTGGGGGCCACCCCCAACGCCCGCCGCGCTGCCAGCGCGCATGTGTTGTTCAACCTGTTGACGGGGCTGGTGGCGCTGGCCCTGTTGCCCTGGTTGGTGCAGTGGCTGCTGCAGGCCATGCACGCTTTGGGGCTGGACGATTCGCCGGCCTTGACGGTGGCGCTCTTCCACACCGTTTTCAATGTGCTGGGCGTGGCGCTGATGTGGCCGCTGGCAGGACGGCTGACGCGCTGGCTGCAGGCGCGCTTTCGCACCGCCGAGGAGGACGAGTCGCGCCCCCGCTTCCTGGACGCGACCGTACTGGCCGTGCCCGTGCTGGCGCTCGATGCGCTGCGTCGGGAGTTGGGGCGCTTTCGCGGGCTGGCGGCGCGCTCCCTGGGGACGGTATTCGACCTGCCTGCGCTGGCCGGCGGCACGCTGGCGGAGCGCGCCGGCGGCGACGACGCTGCGGTGCGGGCCCGGCTGGCGCGGGCGCGTTCGGTCGCCATGGCCCTGCAGCGCACGGTGGCGGACTTTGTCGTCCGCCTGCAGCGCGCCGAGATGTCCGCCGACAGCGCGGCGCGGCTGCCGGACATGCTGCGCGTGGCCCGCTACGCCGAAGTGGCGGTGGAGCTGGCCGACGAGGCGGCCGAGGCACTGGCCCCCTGGCCCACGCCACCCGACGGCGTGCCGACGCTGGAGCTGGCGGCCTTTCGGCGTCGGTCGGTCGCGTTGCTGGCGTTGCTGGACGACGGCGCGGCCGCTCCGTCGGTCGCTGCGAGCGAGGCCGCGCTGCGCGAGGCCGAGGACGCCTACGCCGTGCTCAAGGCGGCCTTGCTGCGCGCCGGGGCCGAGGGGCGGTTGGCCATCGAGGCGATGGAGGCCTGGTTGCGTGCCAGCAGCGAACTGCGCCGCAGCCTGCAACAACTGGTCAAGGCCGCCGTGGTGTTGCAGCGCGCCGCCGATGCCCCCACCACGGACGACGGTCGGGCGCAGGCGGCTGCGGGATAATCCCAGGCATGAGCGGCAACACCCTGGGCACCCTGTTTCGTGTCACCAACTTTGGCGAATCGCACGGGCCGGCCATCGGCTGCGTCATCGACGGCTGTCCGCCGGGGTTGTCGCTCTCCGAGGCCGACATCCAGCCAGACCTCGACCGGCGCCGACCGGGCAGCAGCAAATTCGTCACCCAGCGGCAGGAGGCGGACCAGGTGCAGATCCTGAGCGGGGTGTACCAGGGACTCACCACGGGTACGCCGATCGCCTTGCTGATTGCCAACACCGATCAGCGCAGCAAGGATTACGGGGATATCGCCCAGACCTTCCGTCCCGGGCATGCGGATTACACCTACTGGCACAAGTACGGCATCCGCGATCCGCGCGGGGGGGGGCGTTCGTCTGCGCGCCTGACCGCGCCCACCGTGGCGGCGGGGGCGGTCGCACGCAAATGGCTGCGCGAGCAGTTCGGTACCGTGGTGCGGGGCGCCCTGGTCCAGATGGGTACGGTGAGTGTACCGTTCGAATCGTGGGACCATGTCGAAGGCAACCCGTTTTTCGCCCCGGTGGCCGATGTGTCGGCGCTGGAGGCGTATCTGACCGAGATTCGCAAGGCCGGTGACTCGGTGGGCGCGCGGCTGCGCGTCGTCGCGCAGCGTGTGCCCGCCGGGCTGGGCGAGCCGATCTACGACCGCCTGGATGCCGACATCGCGCACGCGATGATGGGGCTCAATGCCGTCAAGGGTGTGGAAATCGGCGACGGCTTTGCCAGCGTCGCACAGCGGGGCAGTGAGCACGGGGACGGCATCACCCCCCAGGGCTTTCTGTCCAACCACGCGGGTGGGGTGCTGGGCGGCATCAGCACGGGGCAGGACATCGTCGTCACGCTGGCCATCAAGCCCACCAGCTCCATCCTCGTGCCGCGGCCGTCCATCGACACCGCGGGCGAGCCGACGGAAGTCATCACCAAGGGCCGGCACGACCCCTGCGTCGGCATTCGGGCCGTGCCCATCGTGGAGGCGCTGCTCGCGATCGTCCTGATGGACCATGCGCTGCGCCACCGCGCGCAGTGCGGGGATGTGCGCGTCACCCCCGGGCCGGTCGCGGCCGAGGCCCCAGGCGGCGTCGCCCGTTCATGAGTGGCGGCTCGCCGGCCGACGCCCGGCGCGTGCGCGGGCTGTGGCCCTTCGCGGCCCTCTCGGCGGGCTATTTTGCGCACATCGGTTTTTTCAATCCGTACCTGCCGCTGTGGTTGCAGGAGCTGGGCTATGGCCTGTGGGCCATCGGGCTGCTGACGGCACTGCAGTCGGCGACGCGACTGTTTGCCCCCTACTTGTGGGGGTGGTTGAGCGACCGCAGCGGCGAGCCGGTGCGCTGGCTGCGGGTGTGTGCCGGCGTGTCGCTGCTGCTGTCGCTGGGGCTGTGGTGGCAGCCTGTGCCCGCGTGGCTGCCGTTGGTGTTGCTGTTGCTGTTCACGCACACCAGCGCCATGATGCCGCTGTCCGAGACGGCGCTGGCGCATGCCGTCAGCGCCTCGGGCGGCTTCGACGCGCGCCGCTACGGCCGTGTGCGTCTGTGGGGATCGCTGGGTTTTCTGGTGACGGTGCTGGCGGCGGGCGCGTGGTTCGAGCGCCATGGGCTGTCGAGTTTTCCGTTCTGGGCGAATGCGACACTGGTGCTGGTGGTGGGCGCGGTGTGGGCCATGCCGCGCTGGCGCGACCCCCCGCATGCGCACGATGCCGCAGGCGGGCGCGTCTGGCCGGTGTTGCGCCAGCCTGTCGTGGCGTGGTTTTTCGCCTCCATGTTTTTGCATGTGCTGGCGCATGTCTTCATCTACATCTTCTTCTCGCTCTATCTGGACCGCCTGGGGTATGGCAAGGGCGTGATCGGCGCGCTGTGGGCCACCGCCGTGGGGGTGGAAATCGCTTGGTTCTTTACCCAGGGGCGCTGGCTGCCGAGACTGGCGCTGGGGCAGTGGCTGGTGCTGGCATCGGCCCTGACGGTGGCACGCATGGCGGCAACCGCCTGGGGCGCACACTGGCTGGGCGTGCTGCTGCTGGCGCAAGCGGTGCACGCCATCGGTTTTGCCGCTCACCACACGGTCTGCATCGCCCTCATCAACCGCCACTTTCCGGGGCGGCTGCGCGCGCGGGGGCAGGCCTTGTATTCGTTGATCGGTTACGGCTGCTCCGGGGTCACCGCCGGAGCGCTGGGCGGGTGGATCAGCACCCACCATGGGCTAAGCGCCGTTTTCGTGGCCGGCATGGTCGCCGCGGCGGCGGCCACGGGGGCGGCCGTCGTGGTACGCCGCCTGGGGGACTGACGGCGGCTCAGACGGCGGGACGGACGGCGTTGACATCGCCCCGGCAGCCGTGGAGGCGCGATCAGCCGAAGGGGCGCACGCCGATCAGCACGCCGTGCGCCCAGAACGCGAACACCGCCCAAGCCCCCAGCCCGACGACCACGGTGGCCACCGTGGCCGTCAGCGACGGCCCGCGGCTGGCGGTGACCGTGGCGTCATCCTCGTCGTCGCCCTCGTCGCGGCCGGCGGGCGTGCGGCGCCGCGCCGCGCGGTAATCGAGCACCGCCCACGCCAAAAAGCCGCCAAACAGCAACACGTCGGCCAGCGTGCCGTTGGACAGCAGGTGGGCAAATGCCCAGAGCTTCACGGACAACACCATCGGGTGGCCCAGCCGCGCCTTGATCGCATTGCCCGGGACATAGGCCGCCACCAACAGCACGAAAGCCACCAGCGTCAGCAGCGAAGCGGCGTGGCGCATCCCCAACGGCGGGGTCCACAGCACGTCCGGGGACTGGCGGGCCAAGCCGTAGCCCCAGATGATCAACCCCAGCCCGACGGCGGACATCAGGGAGTAGACCGCCTTCCATGCGCCCAGACCGATGCGGTCGATGGTCTGGTTGCGCCAGTCGTCGGCCACGATGCGCACCGAGTGCACGCCCAAAAACAGGATCAAGCCCAGCACCAGCCACTGCATCGCGCGCCTCCGGTCGGTTGTGGTTCAAAGGGGGACGACCATCATAGCCCCAAGCCAGAGGCGAGGCTCGCACCGCGCTGGCTGGCCCTATCGCGGCGATTGGGAAGAATGACCGCCGCGCGGTGGCAGACCCGATACACTAAAACCCAATCATCAACCAGTTATTCATTGTTTATGTCTATCGGTCGCCGCCACACCGTGCCTCACTCGGCCGTGCATGCATGGCTTGCGGCCCCGATGTCGGCCAACCCGTCTGCAAGGAGATGACCATGAATGCCCCCACCCGCGAAGCCGTCGGCCAATGCCCCGTGATGCACGGCGCCCACACCACCGCCGCAACGTCCAACACGGCCTGGTGGCCGAATGCCCTGAACCTGGACATCCTGCACCAGCACGACACCAAGACCAATCCGCTGCCTGGCTTCAACTACCGGGAGGCCGTGCGCCAGCTCGACGTGGACGCGATCAAACGCGATTTGACGGCCCTGATGACCGACAGCCAGCCGTGGTGGCCCGCCGATTGGGGCCACTATGGCGGGTTGATGATCCGTATGGCCTGGCACGCGGCGGGTTCGTACCGCATCGCGGACGGTCGTGGCGGCGCCAACACCGGCAACCAGCGGTTCGCGCCGCTCAACTCCTGGCCGGACAACGCCAATCTGGACAAGGCGCGCCGGCTGCTGTGGCCGATCAAGAAAAAGTATGGCAACCAGATCAGCTGGGCCGATTTGATGATCCTGGCCGGCAACGTCGCCTACGAATCCATGGGCCTGAAGACCTATGGCTTTGCCTTCGGGCGCGAGGACATTTGGCACCCGGAGAAGGATGTCTACTGGGGCGATGAGAAGGAGTGGCTCGCGCCCAGCGACGCCCGCTACGGCAGTCTGGACGATGCCAGCACCTTGGCCAATCCGCTGGCCGCCGTGCAGATGGGCCTGATCTATGTGAACCCTGAGGGCGTCAATGGCCAGCCGGACCCCCTGCGCACCGCCGCCCAGGTGCGCGAAACCTTCGCCCGCATGGGCATGAACGACGAGGAAACCGTGGCCCTCACCGCCGGCGGGCACACCGTCGGCAAGGCGCACGGCAACGGCAGCGCGGCCAACCTGGGCCCTGCGCCCGAAGGCGCGCCGATCGAAGAGCAGGGCTTGGGCTGGAACAACCACACCACCCGCGGCATCGGTCGCGACACCGTCACCAGCGGTCTGGAAGGGGCCTGGACCACGAACCCCACCCGCTGGGACAACGGCTACTTCAAGCTCCTGCTCGGCTACGAATGGGCGCTCAACAAGAGCCCTGCTGGCGCCTGGCAGTGGGAGCCGATCGGTCTGCGGCCCGAGGATGTGCCGCCGGACGTGGAAGACCCCACCCTGCGCAACCACCGCATCATCATGACCGATGCCGACATGGCGATGAAGGTGGACTCCGTGTACCGCCGCATTTCGGAGCGGTTTGCGGCCGACCAGGCGTATTTCTCCGAGGTGTTTGCCCGTGCCTGGTTCAAGCTCACGCACCGCGACATGGGGCCGCGCACGCGCTACATCGGCCCCGAGGCACCCACCGAAGACCTGATTTGGCAAGACCCCGTGCCCGCGGGGCGCGCCGATTACGACGTGGCCGCCGTGCGCGCCCGGATCGCCGCAGCGGGATTGGGTATCGCCGAGCGGGTGGCCACGGCCTGGGACAGCGCCCGCACCTTCCGCGGATCGGACTTCCGCGGCGGTGCCAACGGCGCGCGCATCCGGCTGGCCCCGCAAAAGGACTGGGCCGGCAACGAGCCCGAGCGACTGGCGCGCGTGCTGCCCATTTATGAGCGCATCGCTGCGGAAACTGGCGCCAGCATCGCCGACGTGATCGTCCTGGCCGGCAGCATGGCGGTGGAAGAGGCCGCCCGCGCCGCCGGCTACCCGGTCGAAGTCCCATTTGCGCCGGGGCGCGGCGACGCCACGCAGGCGCAGACCGACGTCCAGTCGTTTGCGGTGCTGGAGCCGGTGGCCGATGGGTTCCGCAACTGGCTCAAACAGCACTACGCCGTACAGCCGGAGGAGCTGCTGCTCGACCGTGCGCAGCTGATGGGCCTGACCGCGGCCGAGATGACGGTGCTCGTCGGCGGTCTGCGCGTGCTCGGTGCCAACCACGGGGGGGCGTTGCATGGGGTGTTCACCGACCGTGTCGGCGTGCTGAGCAACGACTTCTTCGTGCACCTGACCGATATGGCCTACAGCTGGAAGCCTACGGGGCGCAACAGCTACGCCATCGTGGACCGTGCCACGGGGGCAACCCGCTGGACCGCCACGCGCGTGGACCTGGTGTTTGGCTCCAACGCCGTGTTGCGCGCCTACGCCGAGGTCTATGCCCAGGACGACGGACGCGAGAAGTTCGTGCGCGACTTCGTGGCGGCGTGGGTCAAGGTCATGAACGCCGACCGCTACGACCTGCGGCCCTGACGTGGGCAGCGACGTCAACGGGGATTCTCCTCAGATCCGGCCACCCATTGGGGCGATCAGTCGGAAGCGAGGGGGATCTCCTTGCGTTTGGAGGGTGTATCCCAGTCGCTGGGCCATTCGTACGATGGCGGGGTGACCGTGATGGCACACCACTTGCTGAACCTGCGGCAGATGGCGCAATGCGTCGTCCAAAAGCGCCGTTCCCAGCCCGCGCCACCGCATGGGCTGCGCGACGGATAAGCCCAGCTCCCACACCCCCTCATGTCCAGTGGGGCACAACTGAAGGGCTGCGCAGAGTCCGCCGTCGTGTGCAGCCCACGCCCCCCACCAGAAGTGACCGTTGTGCATGGCTCGATCACACCACCGCACCAAGGCCGTGTCGCTGAGTGCGTGACCAAATCGCGCTCGGCGGTCATCGTCCGACAGGGACAACAGGTGGAGCCGCACCGCCCGTTTGTGCACGGGCAGCAGCATGCGCAGATCAATCGGGCACGGCCACATAGGTCAGCAGCACATCGCAGCAGCGGCGCGGGCGGGCGCCTCGGGCGTCGCTCGCGTCCATCAGCGCCCGCACGGCGACCGAGCGCCGGCCCACACGTTCCACCCGACAGCGCACATCGACGATGTCGCCCACGTGGGCGGGGGCGAGAAAATCCAGCCGATCGGCCCCCGCCATCACCAGCGGCCGTCGCAGCCGCCGAGTCGCCGCCACGAATCCGCCTTTGGCCAGCCACGCCATGGCAGGGCCGCCATGCAACACGCCCCGGTGGTTGACATGGCCAGGAAAGACGATTTCCGCCACATGGGCATCGCAGTCGTCCGCCGCTGTGCCGCAGGCGGCCGGCAACGCGGGGGCGCTGGAGTCATCGTCTTCCCGGCGCACCATCACGAAGTCCGCTTGCAAGCAGGTCCGGCGGCTGGCGAGCAGAAGGTCCTCGCCGATCAGGCCACAGCGCACGGTCACCGAACGCCGGCCCCGGCGGACGATGCGGGCCTGGCACTCCCCCAGATGCCCGCTGGGCAAGGGGGCGCTGAATTGCACCTGCTCCAGCGCCGCGGTCACGACCGCGCCACCCAACTCGCGCGAGGCCAGGATGAAGGCCGTGCGGTCCAGCCATGACAGGGCTGCGCCGCCAAACAGCGTGCCATGGTGATTGCATTGATCGGGCCAGGCCATGTCCACCACCGTCAGCGCGTGGTGGGCATCGGCGTGCGCCGTCCCAGATTCATTGAACATCTTGCGTGCTCCGGTTGTCGTCCCGACGCCGGGGCAAGCCAACCGGACGCCTGCAAACGCACCCACCTGCCCGCGAGGTCGCGGACGACGGGCACGACCGCACAACAGCGTCGCGCCAGGCCTGCTGGGGACACCCCGCCCCGGCACATCCTTGATCGCTGGGCGGCAGGTCTCCTGGCTCTCGGGTCAACGTCGGACAGCAGCCTTCCCAGTCCAGGGGACCAGTGGCAGCGGGGCGTCCAACTCGCCGATCACAGTTGCGGGGGCAGCCACAGCTTCGGCCGTTTCGGCCGTTCTGTCGTTCCCTTTTCATCCCGACCGTCCATGTCGGGAACCGCTCAGCCATCCAAAGTGTAAGCGATGGCCGATCGGCATCGGCCCCATGGATCGGCGATTCCGTTGCATACAATCGTCGCCGATGAAACGCGCCACGGTCACCACCATGCATCGCCGGTTGGCATGGTTGGCGCTGTGGATCGTTGTTTGGAGCAGCCTGGCGCCGGGCATCGCGCAAATCGCCATGCGCGCATCGAATGCCGTTGGACCCGGCATCGAGATCTGCACCAGCACCGGTATCGTGCAATGGGGCGGTGCCCCATCCAATTCCGATCCGGCCGCGGCCGCATCGCCCCAGTGCGATTGGTGCCGGCTGGATGGTCATTGGGCGTTGCCATGCCAAGGCGTGGATACGCCCCTGCTGCCCCCATCCCCCATCGGTTTGGGGATCGAGCGGGACATCGGATCGTGGCCATCGGGGCGTTGGGAGCGCCCCGCCGTTCGCGGACCCCCGCGTTGACCGACGCGTGCCCTTGCTGGGTGCGCTTTTTTTCGACAGTCAACCCGGTCCATTAAGCGGAGCGGGCGGCTCGGCGCCGCCAGTCCCGCCGTTCTCGAACGATTCGTAACATGGCTTATTCTTCCCATTCTTTGACGATTCATCCAGGTCGCTGGCGCCGCCATGCCGTGGCAGCCGCCGCAGTGCTGGCCACGCAAGTGCCCACCGCATGGGCCCAGACACCGGCCGCGGTACCCGCGTTGCCCGATGTCCAGGTCCGCGCCGATCGCGAGACCGTTCTGCCCAGCCCGGCGCGGGTGCCGGGTGCAGCCGCCGGCGGTTCCCGCGCCGCCGGTTTCGATATCAGCGAGCTGCTGGCCGACGTGCCCGGCGCTTACACCTACGAGGCGGGCGGTGTGTCGCGCCTGCCGGTCATCCGCGGGCTAGCGGACGAGCGTCTGCGTCTGCAAATCGACGGCATGGACCTGTATGCGGCCTGCCCCAACCACATGAATACGCCGCTGTCGTACCTGGACCCCGGCCAGGTCGAGCGCGTGCGGGTCTGGGCTGGCATTGCGCCGGTGTCGGCCGGCGGGGATGCCATCGGCGGCGTGGTGGCGGCCGAAACCCCGGCCCCTACCTTTGCCGCGCCGGGCCAGACCGACACCCGTGGCGAAGTCGGCGTGAGCGCCCGCAGCAACGGCCACGCCTGGGGCTTGCGGCTGGGTGCCGAGCATGCCACCGACACCTGGCACCTGAGCTACCGTTTTGCCACCGCGGAGGCCGACAACTACCGTGCCGGCGGGGTGTTCAAGGGCTACGACTTCACCGGCCGCGCGGGCCATACCTTGCCGCGCGACGAAGTCGGCTCCAGCGCCTACCGCACGCGCAATCATTTGCTGGGGGCGGCGCTGCAGGACGGCGCCCACCTGTGGGAGGCCAAGCTCTACGTCCAGGACATGCCCTATCAGCTCTACCCCAACCAGCGCATGGACTTGCTCGGCAACGACAGCACCAAGCTGAACCTGCGCTACCAGGGCCGCACCGAATGGGGCCGGCTGCAGGCCAGCCTGTGGCACGAGAAGGTCGAGCATGTGATGGACTTTGGCCCGGACAAGCGGTACTGGTACGGCATGGCCTCTGGCGGCGGCAGCAGCGTCAACGGCAACCCGTGCAACCCGATCGGCCCGAGCTGTGCGGCCGGCATGCCCATGCTGACCGACAGCACCACCACGGGCGCCAAGGCGCAGGCCGAGTGGGCGCTGGACGGTGACGCGACCTTGCGCACCGGGGCGGAACTGCACCGCTTCCGTTTGGACGACTACTGGCCGCCCTCGGGTGCGGGCATGTGGCCGGGCACTTTCTGGAACATCCGTGATGGCCAGCGTGACCGCGCGGCGCTCTACGCCGAATACCAATGGACTCCCGCGCCGCTGTGGACGGCCCAGGCGGGCTGGCGCGTCGAGCGCGTGCGCACGGATGCCGGCCCGGCGGCAGGCTACAACCCCAGCGGCGGTGGCAACCAAGGGGCCGAGGCGGCCGCCTTCAACGCCCGGGATCGCCAACGACGCTTCACCACCCATGACTTGGCACTGACCGCTCGCCACACGCCGCGGCCGACGTTCGAACTGGAGTTCGGGCTGGCGCACAAAGAACGCGCCCCCGGCTTGTACGAGTTGTATCCGTGGTCCAGCTGGCAGATGGCAGCGCTGATGAACAATTTCGTCGGCGATGGCAATGGCTATGTCGGTAATCCCGACTTGCGCAAAGAGCGCGCCAACACCCTGTCGGCCAGTGCGGATTGGCACGCGGAAGACCGATCGTGGGCCTTGCGGGTGGCGCCCCACTTGACCCAGGTGGAGGACTTCATCGACGCCGCGCGCCTGCCCAATCAAGTGGGCAACCAGCGCTTCGTGCTGCTGCGCTACGCCAATGTGTCGGCGCGGCTGTATGGCGTGGATCTGTCGGGTCATGCCACTCTGGCGCGCAACGATGCGGGCCAATGGGGCGTGCGCGGGCAGTTGAGCTATCTCAAGGGCCGCAACCGCAGCACTGGCGATGGGCTCTACCAGGTGTTGCCGCTCAACGCCCGTGTCAGCGTGACGCACCGCGCCGGTGCCTGGGACAGTGCGGTGGAACTGGTCGCGGTCCGGGCCAAGACCGACGTGTCCCAAGTGCGCAACGAGGTCCGCACCCCGGGCTTCGCTCTGCTGAACGTGCGCACGGCGTACCGCCTGGGCCGCGGCAAGCTGGAACTGGGCATCGACAACCTCTTTGACCGCCTGTACAACCTGCCCACCGGCGGGGCGTATTTGGGGCAGGGCACCACGATGACCAACCCCACCCCGCCGAATGTGCCGCAGTGGGGCACGGCGGTGCCCGGGCCGGGGCGTACGGTTTGGGTGACCTATCAACAGACGTTCTGACCGCGGCCGGGTCGGTGTCCACACCCCGATAGAATCGGGCGCATGCTCCGGGGTGTCCACGTGGTGTGGGCTGAGATGGCGCGAGCCGAACCCGCGAACTTGATCCGGTTCATACCGGCGAAAGAAGAGCTGTTGGCCCGACGGGCGGTTGGGGTGAACACCCTGGCCGCCCGTTTCCTCGGGCGCGGTCTGCCGCCCAGGCGGACGCCCTTCGGAGCATGTTCATCCACCCTCCGAAGGAGACCACCCCGTGAACGCCCCTGCCGACCGCTTTCTGGCCACCCAGGCCCAAGTGGACCAAGCGGCCATCCAGCCGCTGCCCCGATCGCGCAAGATCTATGTGGAGGGCTCGCGCCCGGACATCCGCGTGCCCATGCGCGAAATCCAGCAAAGCGACACGCCCGCCGCGTTTGGCGCCGAGCCCAACCCCCCCGTCTTCGTGTACGACACCTCGGGGCCATACACCGACCCGGCCGCCCGCATCGACATTCGCCATGGGCTGCCCGCGTTGCGCCAGCGCTGGATCGAGGCGCGCCAGGACACGGAGGTCCTGCCGGACCTGAGCAGCGCCTACGGACGCGCCCGTGCCGCCGACCCCGGGCTCGACGCACTGCGCTTTCCCGGGCTGCAGCGCCAGCCGCGCCGCGCCAAGGCGGGCGCCAATGTCACCCAGATGCACTACGCGCGACGCGGCCTCATCACGCCGGAGATGGAGTTCATCGCCATCCGCGAAAACCTGCGTCGGCGCGAATACCTCGAATCGCTGCAGGCCGCCGGCCCCACGGGGCGCAAGATGGCCGCCATGATCGGGCGCCAGCACCCCGGCCAAAGCTTCGGTGCCCGCATTCCCGCCGAAATCACCCCCGAGTTCGTGCGCGATGAAGTGGCCCGCGGCCGCGCCATCATCCCCGCCAACATCAACCACCCGGAAAGCGAGCCGATGATCATCGGCCGCAACTTCCTGGTCAAGGTCAATGCCAACATCGGCAACAGCGCCGTCACCTCGTCCATTCAGGAGGAGGTGGACAAGCTCACCTGGGCCATCCGCTGGGGGGCCGACACGGTGATGGACCTGTCCACCGGCAAGCACATCCACGAGACGCGCGAGTGGATCATCCGCAACTCGCCCGTGCCCATCGGCACCGTGCCCATCTATCAAGCGCTGGAAAAGGTCCACGGCAAGGCCGAGGAGCTGACGTGGGACATCTTCCGCGACACGCTGATCGAGCAGGCCGAGCAGGGCGTGGACTACTTCACCATCCACGCCGGGGTGCTGCTGCGCTACGTGCCGCTGACCGCCGAGCGCATGACCGGCATCGTCAGCCGGGGTGGCTCCATCATGGCCAAATGGTGCTTGGCCCACCATCAGGAGAACTTCCTCTACACCCACTTCGAGGAGATCTGCGAGATCATGAAGGCCTACGACGTGGCCTTCAGCCTGGGCGATGGCCTGCGCCCCGGCTCCATCTACGACGCCAACGACGCCGCCCAACTGGCCGAGCTGCGCACCCTGGGCGAGCTGACGCAAATCGCGTGGAAGCACGACGTGCAGGTGATGGTCGAAGGCCCCGGCCACGTGCCGCTGCACCTGATCAAAGAGAACATGGACCTGCAGCTGGCGCAGTGCCACGAAGCGCCCTTTTACACCCTGGGGCCGCTGACCACCGATATCGCCCCGGGCTACGACCACATCACCAGCGGCATTGGCGCCGCCACCATCGGCTGGTACGGCACCGCCATGCTGTGCTACGTCACGCCCAAGGAGCACCTGGGCCTGCCCAACAAGCAGGACGTCAAAGAAGGCATCATCACCTACAAGCTCGCCGCCCACGCCGCCGACCTGGCCAAGGGCCACCCGGGCGCGCAGATCCGCGACAACGCGTTGTCCAAGGCGCGCTTCGAGTTCCGCTGGGAAGACCAGTTCAACCTCGGGCTGGACCCGGACAAGGCACGCGAATTCCATGACGAGACGCTGCCCAAGGACTCGGCCAAGGTGGCGCACTTCTGTTCCATGTGCGGGCCGCGCTTTTGCAGCATGAAGATCACGCAGGACGTGCGCGACTTCGCTGCTGGGCAGCCGCCCGGCAATCAATCCCAGCCTTGAGGGCGCAGCAGTCCCACGACCACGCCTTCGATGGCAAACGCATCGCCCGGGCGCACGAGGATGTCGGCCACCTCCGGGTTGGCGGCCTGCAATCGCCAGTATGCGCCCTCGCGCTGCAAGCGCTTGACCGTGACCTCGTCCCCCAGCCGGGCCACCACGGTCTGGCCGGGGCGGGCCTCGCGCACGGCCTGCACGGCCAGCAGATCCCCGTCGTGGATGCCGGCGTCGCGCATGGACCAGCCGCGCACGCGCAGCAGGTAGTCGGGGCGGCGGGCAAACCAGCGCGCGTCGGCGGGGTAGGTGGCCTCGACGTGCGCTTGCGCCAGGATGGGTGAGCCGGCCGCCACCCGCCCGATCAGGGGCAAGTGGAGCAGGGTGCTCTCACCGGTGTTCCAGGGCGATACGAGGGATGCGGCGGGTGCCCCCGCGTCGCCATCGGCGGGCGCCGGGATTCCGGGCGCCACCGCAGCGCCCAGCACGCGTATGCCCCGGGCACTGCCGTCGAGCAGCTGCACCGCGCCTTTGCGCGCCAGTGCCCGCAGATGCGCCTCGGCCGCATTGGGCGATCGAAAGCCGAAGGCGTGTGCGATCTCGGCCCGCGTCGGGGGCACGCCGCGATCGCGCACATGGCCGGCGATGAAATCGAGCACCTCGCGCTGCCGGGGCGTCAGGCCATCCGCCGGATCGTGCGCAGCGGCGGCCCGAGCAGATCCTGTCCGCGGGGGCTGAGAGGGCTGCGACTGCATGACCGCGGACTGTAGCAGCGCCTCACGGGTTTGTGTCGGCGTCGGGGTGATGTCGTGCAACCTCGGGCCCCGTCCGGTTGCGCGGGGCGCGGCGGGCCTGGCGTTGCGCCTGGAGCTGCGCTTCGGCCGCCCGCGCCGCGTCCAGCCAAGCGGCAAACGTTTGCGGCGTTTCCAGCGTGATGCGGCCGATGGCCCCGGCGCGAAAATCCGCCAGGACCGCTTCGCCTGCCTTGTGGGGATCGATGCGCCCCCCGGGCAGCAACGCGCCGCGCTTGCGCCCAATCGCGGCGAGCAGCTCGTGGTCGGGCAGCGCGGCGATGGTTGCCGGCGCCAGCCCCAGGCGATAGCGGGCCTCCAGCAGCGCCGGGTAATCGGCTTGCAACGCCCGCAGCAGGGCCAGCGCGACGGCTTCCTCGTCGAAGGCATTGCGCCCGACGGCGCCACTGGCGGCCAGCCGGTCCCCACTTTCCGGCACGATGATCTTGGGCCACAGCAGGCCCGGCGTGTCGTACAGATACACGTCGTCGGCCAGCACGACGCGCTGCTCCTGCCGGGTGACGCCGGGCTCATCTGCCGCTTTGGCGGCGCGTTTGCCCAGCAGGGTGTTGAGCAGGGTGGACTTGCCCACGTTGGGAATACCGGCGATCAGCACCCGCAGCGGCTTGACCATGCCGCCGCGGTGCGGTGCCAGCCGACGGCATTCGGCCACCAGGGTTCGTGCCGGCCCCGGCGTGTGGGCATGCAAGGCGATCGCACGGGTGCGGGGTTGCGCGTTGTAGTGGGCCAGCCACTGGGCTGTGCGCGCCGGGTCGGCCAGGTCTTCCTTGTTCAGCACCTTCAGCGTGGGCCGATCGCCGATCAGTTGCGCCAGCAGTGGATTGGCGCTCGATCCCGGCAGTCGGGCGTCCAGCAGTTCGATGACCACGTCCGTGGTCTTGAGTCGCTCGCGCAACGCCTTTTGGGTGGCGTGCATATGACCGGGAAACCACTGGACACTCACGGGCAGGCTCCTGAACGGGGGCGGACGGTCAGGCGTGCGCGCGCAGCCAGGCATGCAGGTCGGCCACGGTGTGGGCCACGAACGCTGGCTGTAGCGAGCGCAGGTCCTCGTGCGCGTGGGCGCCGTAGGTGACGGCGACCGCCGCGCAGCCGGCGTTGCGCGCCATCTGCAGGTCGTGCGTGGTGTCGCCGATCATCAGGGTGCGCTCGGGCGGCACGTCAAACTCGGCCATCAGTTCGAGCAGCATTTGCGGGTCGGGTTTGCCGGCCGTCTCGTCGGCGGTGCGGGAGGCATCGAAGACCCCGTGCAGCGCCACCGTCTGCAAGGCGACGTCCAGTCCGCGGCGGCTTTTGCCCGTGGCCACGGCCAGTCGGTGACCGCGGCCGCGCAGATCGGTCAGCAGCGGCAGCACCCCGTCGAACAGGGTGACCTCGTGCTGGCGCGCAAACCAGTGGTGGCGGTAACGCTCCACCAGCAGCGGCTGGCGCTCGGGCGGCACATCCGGCGCGGCGTGGGCCAAGGCCTGGGCCAAGCCCATACCGATCACCCAGGCGGCGCGCTCGCGCGATGGCACCCGCCCGCCGACGTCACGCACCGCGTCCTGGATGCAGCCGACGATCAGCGCGGTGGAATCGAACAACGTACCGTCCCAGTCGAAGGCGATCAGGTCGTAACGCCGGGGACGGTCGGTGGCAAAAGAAACGGCAACGGAGGCAGTCGAATCGGTCACGGCGGGCCCAAAAATGGCAACGGCCCCGAATCCGGGGCGCCAAAATGACAAAAGGCGCATGACAGGCGCCTTTTGCCGTCCCGGAATCAGAGGGCTTATGCGATGCGGAAGTTCTCGATGTTGCCGCCGGCCGCCAGGATGTTGCGCACCCATTCCGGCTTGCGGCCCGGGCCGCCGGACCAGAGTTCACCGTTGGGGCCGCGGTATTTGGGCTCGGCCTTCGAGCGGCCGGCCTTGGCCTTGCCGCCGCGCGTGCCGGTGGTGGCCAATTCTTCGGCCGTGATGCCGTATTCGGCCATGCGAGCGCGGATCTCGGCGATCACGCCGGCGCGCTCTTGCTTGCGCAATTGCTCGGCCTGGGCCAGAAGGGCTTCGGCTTGCGCTTTCAGTTCTGCATAGGTTGCCATGAGCGTTCCCCAACGGTATGAACAAAACGGATCGGACGGCCCGATTGTAATCAAAAAAATCGCCGTACGTCGCCCCAATCGCGCAATTCGGGTGGCAATGGTGCGTCCAATTGCAATTCCTGCTCCGTCACCGGATGCCGTATCGTCAGCCGCCAGGCGTGCAGAAACATCCGCTTGAGCCCCTGGCGTGTCAACAGCCGGTTCCATTCGAAATCGCCGTACTTGTCGTCGCCGGCGATGGGGTGGCCGGCGTGGGCCAGATGCACCCGAATCTGATGGGTGCGGCCGGTTTTGATGGTCACGGCCAGCAGCGTCATGCGCGGGGCGTCTGCCGGCGCGCCGGGCGGGGGATGGACGCCCCCGAGCACCCGCACCAGCGAAATCGAACGCTGGCCCAGGGGGTCGCGCGCATCGGTGACGCGCACGCGCCGCTCGCCGTCGGGCAGCAGGTATTTGTGCAGGGGGAGGTCGATCACTTTGCGCGCAGCGGGCCACTCGCCGCGCACCAGTGCCAAATAGGTTTTGCCCGTGCTGCGCTCGCGAAACTGCTCTTGCAGGCGCTTGAGCGCGCTGCGCCGCTTGGCCACGAGCAGCACGCCGCTGGTTTCGCGATCCAGCCGGTGCACCAGCTCCAACAGCGCCGCGGCGGGCCGCGCCCGGCGCAGTTGCTCGATCACACCGGACGACACGCCGCTGCCGCCGTGCACGGCCACACCGGCAGGCTTGTCGATCGCCAGCAGCCACTCGTCCTCGTAAAGCACGGGGAACTCCCGCGCGGGCACGGATGCCGGTGCAGCGCCGATCACCCGCTCGGGCAGCCGCACCGGTGGCAGTCGCACATCGTCGCCCGCCTGCAGTCGGGTGTCGGCGCGGGCGCGCGCCTTGTTGACCCGGACCTCGCCGCTGCGGATGATGCGGTAGATCAGCGTTTTGGGCGCACCTTTGAGTTCGCGCAGCAAAAAGTTGTCGAGCCGCTGGTCGGCGGACTCGGCATCGACGGTGAGGTGACGGACAGCGGCATTGGACATGGGCAAACAGCGACCCGCCCCCAGCACATCGCACGCCATGCGGTCCACGCCTATAATCCCAGCGTCTGTCCGTGCGCCGAAAAAGGATCGGGTCGCCGCGAAGTGTACGGCACGCCGGTCGCTGCAGAGCGCAGGCAGACATATTCTTGCCGAACCCTGGGCGGGGCGGCGCGTCCGGGTCAGGTCCGTCGTGTTTGGGCCGCCCGTACCCGGATGGTTGCGCCTCGCTCCGGTAGAACCGACGTTCATTCAGTCAGCGAACCCGATACGGAATACCCCCAACGTGCAGCCTGCGGCCAACCCAAATCGCGGTGTGGCAGGCTGCACGAGGATTCAGTGACCACCGAGACGCCCGCCTTCCCGTGTTGCACAACGGTCCGTCGTCCCTGTTCACCGTGATCCACGCGCCCATGCCCGGGAGCGCGTGACCCCCTGCCCGGCGCACGCCGGGCAGGGCTCTGCGCATCCCAGAGGCTCTCCGGCAATTCCTCCCCGTTCGCTCGACCGGTCCGCGGTTCGCGGCATCCGCGCCCATCGAGGGCGCTTGTACGACCGAGTCTGAGGAACGCACCATGAAACGCATGCTGATCAACGCCACGCAGGCCGAGGAGCGCCGGCTGGCGATCGTCGATGGGCAAAAACTGCTCGACTACGAAGTCGAGATTGAGGGGCGCGAGCAGCGCAAGGGCAACATCTACAAGGCCGTGGTGACGCGCGTGGAGCCGTCGCTGGAGGCCTGCTTCGTCGATTACGGCGAGGACCGTCACGGCTTTTTGCCGTTCAAGGAAATCTCCAAGCAGTACTTTCAGGGCAACGTGCCGCCGTCGCAGGCGCGCATCCAGGACGTCATCAAGGAAGGCCAGGAACTGCTGGTCCAGGTGGAAAAGGAAGAGCGCGGCAACAAGGGCGCGGCGCTGACCACCTTCATCAGCCTGGCGGGCCGCTACGTCGTGCTGATGCCCAACAACCCGCGCGGCGGCGGCGTCAGCCGGCGCATCGAGGGCGAGGACCGCGCCGAATTGAAGGCGACGCTGGACAAGCTGGAATATCCGAACGGCATGTCCATCATTGCGCGCACCGCCGGCATCGGGCGCGAGGCCGCCGAGCTGCAGTGGGACCTCAATTACCTGCTCAAGCTGTGGAACGCGATCGAAGGCGCGGCCAAGGCGCTGTCCAAGCCGGAGCTGATCTACCAGGAATCGACGCTGGTCATCCGCGCGATCCGCGACTATTTCAACAGCGACATCGGCGAGATCCTGATCGACACCGACGACATCTACGAGCAGGCGCGCGGCTTCATGTCGCACGTGATGCCTGAGTACGTCAACCGCGTCAAGCGCTACCGCGACAACGCGCCGCTGTTCTCGCGCTTCCAGATCGAACACCAGATCGAGACCGCCTACAGCCGCACGGTGACGCTGCCCTCGGGCGGCGCGATCGTGATCGACCAGACCGAGGCGCTGGTGGCCATCGACGTCAACTCGGCGCGCGCCATCAAGGGCGGTGACATCGAAGAGACCGCGCTGCGCACCAACCTGGAGGCCGCCGACGAGGTGGCGCGCCAGGCGCGGCTGCGCGACCTCGGCGGGCTGATCGTGATCGATTTCATCGACATGGAGGAGAGCAAGAACCGCCGCGAGGTCGAAAACCGCCTGCGCGAGGCGCTCAAGCAGGACCGCGCGCGCGTGCAGTTTGCGCCGATCAGCAAGTTCGGCCTGCTGGAGATGAGCCGCCAGCGGCTGCGCCCGACGCTGTCGGAAGGCGCCTCCATCCCCTGCCCGCGCTGCGGCGGCTCCGGCCACATCCGCGACACCGAGTCGTCGGCGCTGCAGATCCTGCGCGTGATCCAGGAGGAGTCGCTCAAGGACAACACCGCCGCCGTGCTGGTGCAGGTGCCGGTGGACGTGGCCAGTTTCCTGCTCAACGAAAAGCGCGTCGAGATCACCAAGATCGAACTCAAGCAGCGCATCAGCGTGCTGCTGGTGCCGAACAAGTCGCTGGAGACGCCGAACTACAAGCTCGAGCGCTTGAAGCACGACGACCCGCGCCTGGACAACCTGGACGCCAGCTACAAGCTGGCCGACATCGTCGAGGACGT
>NZ_JBKBQX010000026.1:0-21701 GCF_046292505.1 Tepidimonas sp.
ATCGCCGTCTTCGCGCCCGACATCGCCGCCTACGCGCCGCTGGTGCACGCGGTCTGGGGCAGCCTGCCGCCGGACGATGCGCGCCGCATCCCGTATCAGCTGGCCGACGTGGACGACGACACCGCCGCGCGCCTGCGCGAGTGGCTGCGCGCGCTGCTGCACCCCGAGGCGCTGCGCCTGAGCGGCAGCGAGGTGCTGGACTGGCTCGACATCCCGGCGGTGGCGCGCGCCTTCGGCCTGGCGGCGGACGACCTCGACACCTTGCGCGCGTGGCGCCGCGAGGCCGCGATCCGCTGGGGCCTGGACGGCGCGCACCGCCAGCGCCTGGGGCTGGCCACCGACGGCGGCGCGCTGGCCGAGCGCTACACCTGGCGCGAAGGGCTGCAGCGCCTGTGGCTGGGCGCCGTGCTCGGCGCCGAGGACGAGCCGTGGCAGGACCGCCTGCTGCCGGCGCGCGGTGTGGCGGTACTGCAGGGCGAGCTGCTGCACCGGCTGCAGACCTTCATCGACGCCGTGGCGACGTGGACGCAGCGCCTGGCCGAACCGACGGACGCCGCCGGCTGGGGGCAGCGGCTGCACGCGCTGCTGGCGCAGTTCCTGCAGCCGGCGGCGGACGACGTGGAGGGCACGCTGGCGGTGGCACGGCTGCGCGCCGCGGCGGATCGCTGGGCGCGGCAGGCCGCCGAGGCCGGCGCCGAGCCCATTCCCGCCGCCGTCGTCGCCGATGCGTGGCTGGCGCTGGCCGGTGGCGGCGGCGCGCCGGCCCGCTTCCTCGGCGGCGGGGTGACGTTCGCCACGCTGCTGCCGATGCGCGCGGTGCCGTTTCGCCGCATTTACCTGCTCGGCCTGCACGACGGCAACTTCCCGCGCCGGCCACAGGGCGACACGCACGACCTGATGGCCGCCGTGCCGCGCCCCGGCGACCGCCTGCGCCGGCATGAGGACCTCTACCTGCTGCTGGAGGCGGTGCTGTCGGCGCGCGAGCACCTCGGCATGGCGTGGCTGGGCCGCCACCCGGTGGACGACACCGAGCGCCAGCCGGCGCTGCCCGTGGCCCAGCTGCGCCACCACCTCAACCGCCAGTGGCGGCTGGCGCCGGGCCTGCAGGGCGACGTGGCCGAGGCGCTGACGCGCGCGCACCCGCTGCACCCGTTCGACCCCGCCAACTTCAGCGCGGAGCCGGTGGCCGACGGCGCCCCCCCGCCGCTCGTCGGTGCATGCAGCTACGCGCGCGAGTGGCTCGCCGCCGGCGCGGCCGCCGAGACGATGAGCCGGCCGACGGCGCCGGCGGTCAGGCCCGACCCGAGCCAGCCCATCCCGGTGTCGGTGGCGGCGCTGGCCGAGCTGCTGCAGGACCCGGCGCGCGCCTACGCGCGCCAGCGCCTGGGGCTGGCGCTGCCGCACGACGACGAGGCCGATGACGACGCCGAGCCGTTCGCGCCCGACGGCCTGCAGCAGTGGCGCACCCGGCTGGCGTGGGTGGAAGCGGTGGTGGACGCTGCCTTGGCCGGCGCCGACGAAGCCGCCGCGCAGGCCGCCGCCCGACGCGCCCGCCGCCGCGCCGAACTGGCCGGCGACTGGCCGGATGGCACCGCCGGGGCATGGCTCGCGCGCGACTGGGACGAAGCGATCCGCCGGGTCTGGGATCATGCCCGGGCACTTGCCGCGCGCCACCCCCACCCGGTGGCCGAGCGGACGCGGCTGGAGACGACGCTCGCGCTGCCGGACGGCCCGGCGCTTGCGATCCGCGACGTGCTGCCGGCGCTGCGGCGCGGCGACGACGGCGCGCTGGCGCGGCTGGTGACGCTCGGCAGCGCCCTCGTCGAAGGCAAGAAGCTCGACGCCAAGACCTACGCCCTGCACCGGCTGCTGCGCACCTGGGCCGAGCACGTCGCGCTCAACGTCGCGCTTGGGCCCGTGACGAGCTGGATCGCCACCCCCCTGGGCGTTGGGCGGATGCGGCCGCTGCAGCCGCAGGCCGTCACCGACATCTGGACGACGCTGTGGCAGGCGTGGCACGAAGGGCTGCACGGCGCAGCGCCGCTGCCGCTGCCACGCCACGCCGCCGCGGCCTATTGGGGCAAGCTGCGCGGCAAGAACGCGGCCCCTGCCGCGGCGTGGGAGGAGGCCCGCAAGGCCTACGAAAGCGACCACGGCCAGGCCAAGGAACCGCTGTGGCGGCGCCACTACCCGACGTTCGAGGCGCTGGCCGGCCCGCGCGAGGCGCACGCGCACGGGGCCTTCGCGCGCTGGGCCGAGGCGCTGCTGACGCCGCTGCACGCGCATCTGGCCAGCGGCCATGGCGACAGCGCCGCATGCGCCGAGGAGTCCGCCGCATGAACCCCAACCTGCCCGAACTGGACGTGCTGACCCTACCGCTGCAGGGCAGCCAGCTGATCGAGGCCAGCGCCGGCAGCGGCAAGACCTGGACGATGGCGCTGCTTGTGGTGCGGCTGGTGCTGGGCGCACCCGCCGGCGAGGCCGGGCCGCCGCCGCTGTCGCCGCGGCAGATCTTGGTCGTCACCTTCACCGACGCCGCCACGCAGGAGCTGCGCAGCCGCATCCAGGCGCGCCTGCTGCAGGCCGCCGCCGTCTTCGGCGGCGAGGCGCTCGACCCCGCCGATGCGGCGGTGGAGCGGCTGCTGGCGCTGCGCGCGCGTTACCCGCAAACCCAATGGCCCGCGCTGGCGCGCCGCCTGACCGAGGCCGCCGACGCGCTGGACGAGGCGCCGATCAGCACGCTGCACGGCTGGTGCCAGCGCATCTTGCGCGAGCAGGCGCTGCTCAGCGGCGAGCCGTTCGCGCCACGCATCCTGCAGGACACCGCCGCGCTGCGCCGCGAGGTGGTGCGTGACTGGTGGCGGCTGCACGTGCTGCCGCTGGACGAAGCCGCCGCCGCGCAGGTGCTGGACGTCTGGGGCTCGCCGGACGAGCTGGACAAGGCGATCAAGGATCTGCTCGACCACGCCGAGCCGTGGGCGGCGCAGGATCCGGGCCTGCCTGCGCGCAGCCTCCCCGACGTGCTGCGGCAGGCCGAGGCCACGCGCGCGCAGGCGCTGGCGGCGCTGAAGGCGCCATGGCCGGCGTGGATCGACGAGGCCGAAGCGGTGCTGGAACGGCACGATTTGCTGAAACACCTCAGCCCCCAGAAGCCCACCGTGCGGGGCTGGTTCGAAAAGCTTCGTCAATGGGCCAACACCCCCGAAGCGACGGAACCGAATCGCTCGAAGGATGCCCGCCAACGGATGACGCTGGAACACTTGCGCGGCAGTGCAGGCCCCCTGCCCCCCGAGGTCGAGGCGCTGCCGCTGCTGCGCGAGCTGCCCCGACTGGAAGCCCGCCTGGCCGCCCTGCCCGGCGTCCCCGGGGCGCTGACGCGCCACGCCGCCGTGTGGGTGGCGCAGCGCATGCGCGCGCAGCTGCGCGCCGCCGAGCAGCTCACCTTCGACGAGATGCTGCGCCGCGTGGACGAGGCGCTCGCCGGCCCGCAGGGCGCGGCGCTCGCCCAGCGCCTGCGCCAGCAGCAGCCGGTGGCGCTGGTCGATGAATTCCAGGACACCGACCCGCGCCAGTGGCGTATCCTGCAAGCCATCTACCGGCCCGAGCGGCCCTGCCCCGGCACCGCGCTGCTGCTGATCGGCGACCCCAAGCAGGCCATCTACGCCTTCCGCCACGCCGACATCCACAGCTACCTGCAGGCGCGCGCCGCCTGCGCCGGGCGCATCTGGTCGCTGGCGGTCAACCACCGCAGCAGCACGGCGATGGTGCAGGCCGTCAACGCCCTGTTCGGCGTCGCCGAGCGCACGCTGCCGGACGGGGCGTTCGGCTTTGCGCGCGACGGCACGCAGCCGGTGCCGTTCCTGCCGGCGCAGCCGCGCGGCCAGGCCGAGCGCTGGCGCGACGACGACGCTGCAAGCGGCGCAGCGCTGACCTTCGCGCTGTGGCGGCCCGAGAGCGAGAAGCTCAGGCGCGACGGCGTGCGGGAGCGGCTCGCCGCCGCCTGCGCGGCCACCGTGGCGCGGTGGCTCAAGGGCTCGGCGGCGGGGCGCTGCGGCTTCGAGCGCGACGGGCGGCTGCGCCCGCTGCAGCCGCAGGATCTGGCCATCCTCGTCAACGACGGCCAGGAGGCGCAGGCGATCGCGCGCGCGCTGCGACGGCATGGACTCGCCAGCGCCTACCGGTCCGAGAAGACCTCTGTATGGGACGGCCCCGAGGCCGACGACCTGCAGGCGTGGCTGCACGCCTGCGCCCACCCGCACGACCGTGACGCCATCGCCCACGCGCTGCTGACGCCGGCCCTGGGGCTGGACGCGGCGGCGCTCGCCGCCCTGCTGCGCGACGAGGACGCCTGGGACGCGACGCTCGAGCGCTTTGCACACTACCACGCGCTGTGGCAGCGCCACGGCGTGCTGGCCGCGGTACGCGCGCTGATGCACGACTTCGGCGTGGCCGCGCGGCTGCTGGCCCGCCCCGCCGACCACCCCAGCCCCGGGGCGCGGGCGCTGGCGGATCTGCTGCACATGGCCGAATGGCTGCAGCAGGCGGCGCGCCAGCGCGGCCGCGGCGGGGTGGAGGCGACGCTGGCGCTGCTGCGCCTGGCCCGGCAGGAGGGCACCGCCCCCTCCCCCGCCGGCGACGACCCGGCGCTGACCGGCGTGGAACGCCGGCTCGACGGCACGCCGCAGGCCATCCCCGTCATCACCGTGCACAAGGCCAAGGGGCTGCAGTTTCCGCTCGTGCTGCTGCCGTTTGCCGGGCGCGCCCGCTCGCTGGACGACAAGTACAACCGTCCACGGGTGCTGCGCTGGCACGACGACGCGGGCCACGCACGCGTGACGTTGCCGAGCGACGGCGAGGCGTGGCTGCAGGCACTCGAGCGCGCCGAGCGCGAGCGCCTGCTGGAAGACACGCGCAAGCTCTACGTCGCGCTGACGCGCGCGGTGCACCTGACCTGGGTCAGCGTGGCGCTGGAGCCGGCTCTGGCGTCCAGCGCGCTGGCGCGGCTGCTCGGGCTGCAGGGAGCGGACGCCGCCACGCTGGCCGAGCAGACTCCAACGCGGCTGGACGAGGTGGCGGCAGCCAGCGGCGGCACCATTGCTTGCACCGGGCTGGCCGACGACGAGACCGCCCCTGCCGCCCGCGCCAGCACCCCAGCCGTGACGCCCACACGCCCCGCCGCCTGGGCGCACGTCGCGCGCCCGCGCGAGGGGCCGAGCTGGTGGATCGCCAGCTACAGCGCGCTGGCGCGCGCCGCGCACGAGGCGCCGGCCGGCGCCGACGCCGCCACCGAGGCACACGTCGGCGACGACGATCCCGGCGCACCCGACCCCGGCGCTGCCGACATCCGCGACGAGGCCCCCGCCACCGCGCCGTGGCACCGCTGGCCGCGCGGCGCACAGCCCGGCGTGGCGCTGCACGCGCTGCTGGAGGCCTGCCAGCGCCACGGCTGGCCCGACGGCGCGCCGGATGCCCTGCAGCCGCTGGCGCAACGCACGCTGCAGGGGCTCGGCTGGGCGTCCGAGCGCCTGCCGGCCGACGCCGCGGACCTCGCGCGCTGGGCGCACGCGATCGGCGACGCCGAACTGCCGCTGCCCGGCAGCCCGGGCGTGCGGCTGCGGCAGCTCACGCACGCCGAGCCGGAGGTGCCGTTCTGGCTGCGCATCGACGCCGCCGCCGAGGCGCGCGCGCTCGACCGCCTGCTGCTCGCCCACGTCGCGCCGGGCCAGCCGCGCCCGGCGCTCGGTGCCGTGACGCTGCACGGAATGCTCAAAGGCTTCATGGACCTCGTCTTCGAACACGACGGACGCTACTGGGTGCTGGACCACAAATCCAACGCGCTCGGGCCGGACGACGCCGCCTACCATGCCGCGGCGGTGCAGGCCGAGGTGCTGCGCCAGCGCTACGACGCGCAGGCGGCGCTCTATCTGCTGGCGCTGCACCGCTGGCTGGGGCAGCGGCTGGGGCCGCGCTACGAGCCGGCCCGGCAGCTGGGCGGGGCGCTGTGCGTGTTCTGGCGTGGCGTGGCCGCCCCCGGCGCCGGCGCCTGGCATCTGGCCGAACCGTGGCCGCTGGTGCAGCGGCTCGACGCCCTCTTGCGCGGCGCGGAGGTGACGGCATGACCGCGCCCTGCCCCGAGCTGGAAGCCTGGCTGCAGCGCGGCCTGCAGGCCGGCGAGCTGCGCCCGGCGGAGGCGACGCTGGCGCACCAGGCCGCCGCGCTGTGCCCGCAGGCCAACCTCGAGGCGCTGCTGGCCACCGCGGTGCTGCTGCGCCGCGCCGCCGACGGCCACGTCGCCTGGCGCTGGGCGGAAGTCCGTGCGGACGACGCCACCGGCCCCTGCGCGCGCTGGCTGCTGCAGCGCCTGCACGCCGACGGCACAACGGCGCTGCACGGCCCCGGCTGGGTCGGCGCAGGCACGCCGCTGACGCCGGTGGTCGCCGCCGGCGGCGTGCTCTACCTGGGCCGCCACTTCCGGCGCGAGCGCGAAGTGGCGCAGGCGCTGGCGCAGCGGCTGACCGCAGCGGAGGCGCCCGCCGCCGACGCCCTGCGGCCATGGATCGAGGCGCTGTTCGGCCCGCCGCCGGCGCAGCCCGACGCGCAGCGGCTGGCGTGCGCGCTGGCGCTGCGGCAGCGGCTGGCGGTCATCACCGGCGGCCCCGGCACCGGCAAGACCACCACCGTCGCGCGGCTGCTGGCGCTGCTGCAGGGGCTGGCGTTGCAAGGCGGCTGCGCGCCACTGGCCGTGGGCCTCGCGGCCCCCACCGGCAAGGCCGCCGCGCGCCTGAGCGCCGCCCTCGGCGACGCCTGGCGGCAGCTCGCCACCCGGGCGCTGCCGCTGCCGTGGGCGACGCTGCAGCCGCACCTGCCGCGCAGCGCCGTCACGGTGCACGCGCTGCTGGGCCAGCGGCCCGACGGCAGCGGCGCGCGCCACGACGAGCGCCAGCCGCTGCCGCTGGACGCGCTGGTGGTCGATGAGGCGTCGATGGTCGATCTGGAGCTGCTGCACGCGCTGCTGCGGGCGCTGCCGCCGCAGGCGCGGCTGATCCTGCTCGGCGACCGCGACCAGCTCGCCTCGGTGCAGGCCGGCGCGGTGCTCGCGGAGCTGTGCGCCCACGCGCGCGCAGGCCGCTGGCACCCGCAGACGGCCGCATGGCTTGCCGCCGCCACCGGGCAAGCCCCGCCGACCGAATGGATCGACGCCGGCGGCGACACGCTCGATCAGGCGGTGGCGATGCTGCGCCGCAGCCACCGTTTCGACGCCGGCGGCGCCATCGGCCACTGGGCCGCCGCGGTGCGCGACGGCGACGAGGACGCCGTGCGGGCGCTGCTGCGCGACCCTGGCGAGGGCGTCAGCATTCACCTCGGCGCGCAGGCCGCCGACGGCTGGCTGGACACCTGGCGCGCGGCAGTGACGCCCTGGCTGCAGGCGGCGGCGCACGCGCCGCCGGACGGCGACCCCGACGCCTGGGCGGCCGGCCTGCTGCGGCAGCAGGCGCGGCTGCAGGTGCTGGCCGCGCTGCGCCGGGGGCCGTGGGGCGTGGAGGGGCTGGATGCGCGCCTGCAGACGGAAGCGGCGCGGCTGGCCCCCGGGGCCGCGGTCGGCCCGCACGGCCGCAGCGGCCAGCCGTGGCTGGTCACGCGCAACCAGCCGCGCCTGGGCGTGATGAACGGTGACCTGGGCCTGCTGCTGGCGCGGCCGCACGCCGATGGCGCGCGGCGCTGGCGCCTGGCGCTGCCGGCGCCGCAGCGGCCCGGCGGCGTGCAGTGGGTCAGCGCCGGTCAACTGGCCGACACCGCGAGCGCCTGGGCGCTGACGGTCCACAAGGCGCAGGGTAGCGAATTCGACCACGTGGTGCTGGTGCTGCCGCCCGATGCCGAAAGCCCGATCCTGACGCGCGAGCTGCTCTACACCGGCATCACGCGCGCGCGCCAGCGGCTCACGCTCGTGCTGCCGGGCGGCGACGCCACGCTGCGCGCGGCGCTGCGCCGGCGCACCGAACGCGACAGCGCCCTGCGCGCCGCGCTGCGGCAGGCGCTACCATAGTTGCCCGTCCCACAGCGAACGGTCGTTCGATCGACCGCCATCCCATGACCTATTGCGTCGCCGTCAAACTCAAGGCTGGCATGGTGTTTCTGTCCGACTCGCGCACCAACGCCGGGCTGGACCAGATCAGCACGTTTCGCAAGATGATCGTCTACGAGAAGCCCGGCGACCGCTTCATGTGCTTGTTGTCGGCCGGCAACCTCAGCATCTCGCAGTCGATCCGCGAAATCCTGCAGACCGAGCAGTTGAAAGACCCCGATGGGGGCGAGCCGATCACCATCTGGAACGCACGCAGCATGTTCGACGCCACCCGCGTGCTGGGCTCGGCTGTGCGCCACGTTTACCAGCGCGACGGCGAGGCCTTGCGCCGCTCCGGCATCGAATTCAACGCCAGCCTCATCTTTGGCGGCCAGATCCGCGGCGAGGGCATGCGGCTGTTTCAGGTCTACTCCCCCGGCAATTTCATCGAGGCCACCGCGGAAACCCCGTTTTTTCAGATTGGCGAGAGCAAGTACGGCAAACCCGTGCTCGACCGCGTCATCACCCCCGACACGCCGCTGGAAGAAGCCACCAAGTGCTTGCTGATCTCCATGGACTCCACGCTCAAGTCCAATCTGTCGGTCGGGTTGCCGCTGGACTTGGCGGTCTACGAGGCCGACCGCTGTGCCAGCGACCGGGTGGTGTGCATCGACGAGCACAACGCCTACTTTCACATGCTGCGCAGCACCTGGGGGCGCAAGCTGCGCGAAGCCTTCGATCAGATCGCAGCCCCCAACTGGGACCCGGCCGGTCCGCTCGCCATCCCGGGCGGGCGCCATGCGGCGCTGCGCAAGATCACGGACCCCAAGGACAGACTGATCTGACCCCATGAGTGCCACATCCCCTCGCCCTTGCATCGTCTTCTCGCACGGCAACAGCTTCCCGGCCGGCACCTACAGCGTCGTTCTCCAGGCCCTGCGCGAGCGGGGCTATCGCGTCACCGCGGTGGAGCGCTACGGCCACGATCCACGCTACCCCGTCACCAGCAACTGGCCGCACCTGGTGCAACAGCTCGCCGACTTCGTGGAAGCGCAGGTCGGTCCCGGCGACGCGCCGCTGTTCCTCGTCGGCCACTCGCTCGGCGGTTTTCTGAGCCTGATGTGCGCCGCCCGCCACCCCGTGCTGGCCGGTCAGCCGGTGCGCGGTGTGGTCATGCTCGATTCCCCCGTCCTCGGGGGCTGGAAGGCGCGCGCCCTCGCCGCGGCCAAACACACCCGGCTGATCGGTGCCGTCTCACCGGGTCAGGTCAGTCGCAAGCGCCGCAACCGCTGGGCCAGCGCCCAGGAGGCGCTGGAGCACTTTCGCCACAAGCGCGCCTTCGCCCGCTGGGACCCGCGCGTGCTGGCCGACTACATCGCCCACGGCACGCACGATGTGCACACGCCACAGGGCACGCAGCGCGTGCTGACCTTCGACCGCGACATCGAAACCGCCATCTACAACACCCTGCCGCACCACCTGGACCGGCTGCTGCGCCGCCACCCGCTGGCCTGCCCGGTGGCCTTCGTCGGGGGCACGCAGTCCGAAGAGATGCGCCGGGTGGGCCTGACGATGACGCACACGCTGTGCGGGCGCGAACCGTCCGAGCGGCTGCAGTTCATCGACGGCACGCACCTGTTCCCCATGGAGCACCCGGAAGCCACGGCCGCGGCCATCGACCGCGCGCTGCGGCACTTCATGGCGTCCGTCACGGCGTCCAGTTGACCCCGCCGAACGCGCCGCTGGCGAGGATCAGCACACCAAAGCCGATGCGGTACCACGCAAACGGCACGAAGGTGTGGGTGGCCACATAGCGCAGCAACCAGCGCACGCACACCCACGCCGACACGAAGGACGCCACCAGCCCCACCGCAAACAACGGCAGGTCTTCGGCCGCCAGCAGTTCGCGGTGCTTGTACAGATCGTAGGCGGCCGCCCCAAAGATGACCGGAATGGCGAGGAAGAAGCTGAACTCGGTCGCCGCGCGCCGCGACAGGCCGAGCGCCATGCCGCCGATGATGGTCGCCCCTGACCGGCTGACCCCCGGCACCAGGGCCGCGCACTGGATCAACCCCACCGCCAGCGCATCGCGCCAGCCCAAATCGTCCACGGTCGCCACCCGCGCCGCGGGCTGGCGGGCCTGGACGGCCTCCACCCACAGCATGATCAGCCCGCCGGCGATGAAGCCGGCCGCCACCACCCAGGCGTTGAAGAGCACGGCCTTGATCGGCCCAATGAACCAAAACCCCGCCAATGCCGCCGGCAAAAAACCGAGCAGCACGTTGACGGTAAAGCGCTGTGCCTGTGCCTCGCGCGGCAGCCCGCGCAGGGTGCCGATCAGTCGCTGCCAATACAGGCCCACGATGGCCAGAATCGCCCCGGTCTGGATGACCACCTCGAACACCTTGATCGTCTCCCCCGTCAAACGCAGCACGGCGGCGGTGAGGATCAGGTGACCGGTGGACGAAACGGGCAAAAACTCGGTCAGGCCCTCGACCACCCCCATGAGGGCGGCCTTGAGCAGCAGGGTGACATCCATGGACAGACGCGCGAGTGAGCGAAGCGGCGAGTGTAACGGCCCGCCACACGTCGCCCACGGGCGTCAGCGTCGGTCGCGCCAGTCGTCGTGGCGGTGCCAGCCGTCGTCGCGCCAACCGCGCCGGTCATCCCAACCGGAGCGCCCCTCCCATTCGCGGAGGTGCCAATGTCGGTGTCGGTGCTTGCGGTGCCCCGGAGGCATCACATAGCCATACGCGGGAGCCACCACGGCCACCGGGGGCGACACCACCACCGGGGGCACCATGACCACGCGGGGCGCCGGCGCAATCACCACCGGCGGGGTGTTGCCCACCCCCACGGTCACGCCCGGCTGATGTACGCCGATCGACCAGTACACATCGCCGGCATGCGCCGTGCCAGCCAGCGCCAACGCCGCAACAGCCAAGCCCCGGCCCTGGGACGCGGGGCGCAACAGAGTCAGAGGGTTCATGGTGTGCGCTCCTGGAACATCGATACCGTCATTGAACCACCGGTGCAGCGCATGGCGGGTTGCCGTTTTGTGACGGCTGTAAACAGACGTAACGGACCGGCGCAGCCGGCCCGACGCACCCCCAATACCCCGGCCCCTACAATCCCGGGTTCATGAGCCCATCCGCCCTCCCTGCCACCGACACCCTCGCCCCCCACAACCCCCACACCCCGCAAAACGGCGCCGATCCCGTCGCCGAATGGTGCGCCCTGCTGGAACCTGTAGGTCGAGCGCGAACACCAGCGCTCGCTGCTGGCGGAATTCTGATCAATCAGGCCGACGAGGCCCTCTACCGGGCCAAGCGCGGTGGGCGCAACCGGGTCTGCCTGGCGACGGGGGCCGCCTAAAATCGGGGCCATGAGCGACCACGCCCCGCACCCTTCCAACCACCCGCCCGCCGCCAGCAATTTTCTGCGCCAAATCATCGAGCGCGATCTGGCCCAGGGCCGCTACCACGGCCGCCCCTGGGGCGGCAGCCCCGGCGACGGCAGCCACCACGAGCGGGGCACGGCCGACCCGGCCCGGGTGCGCATGCGCTTCCCGCCGGAGCCCAACGGCTACCTGCACGTGGGCCACGCCAAAAGCATTTGGCTCAACTTCAGCCTGGCGCAAGCCTATGGCGGGGTCTGCCACATGCGCTTCGACGACACCAACCCCGAAAAGGAGGACCAGGAGTATGTCGACTCCATCCTGGACGCCGTCCAATGGTTGGGCTGGAGCTGGGAAGCCCACGGCACCCGCCACCTGTACTACGCGAGCGACTACTTCGACTTCATGTACCGGGCGGCCGAGTACCTGATCGAAACCGGCCACGCCTACGTCGACGAGCAGTCGTCCGAGCAAATGCGGGCCAACCGCGGCACGCTGACCGAGCCCGGCATCGACAGCCCCTACCGCAACCGCCCGGCGGAGGAGAGCCTGGCGCGCTTTCGCGAAATGCGCGACGGCCGACACGCGGACGGGGCGATGGTGCTGCGCGCGAAGATCGACATGGCCTCGCCCAACATCAACCTGCGCGACCCGGCCATCTACCGAATCAAGCACGCGACGCACCACAACACCGGCGACACCTGGTGCATCTACCCGATGTACACCTTCGCGCACCCGATCGAGGACGCGCTGGAAAACATCACCCACAGCATTTGCACGCTGGAGTTCGAGGACCAGCGGCCGTTCTACGACTGGCTGCTCGAGCGCATCGTGCCGATTCTGCGCACGCCGCAATTCGAGCGTGCCCGCCAGCTCATCGAGCGCATCGAACAGCAGGGGGTGGAAGCTGGCAAGGAATTTGCCCTGCACTGCCACAACCACGCGCACAAGCTCGGCGTGAACACCGAGCCCGAGCAGCGCATGCGGGCGCTGTTTGCGAAGTGGGAGCATGACCGTGACGCGGTGCTGCGCGACCTGGGCGAATTCTTCGGACTGCTCAAGGCGCAGACGCACCAGTTCACACCGCTGCTGGCATCGGCCCTGGAGGCGCACCGCATCGAGCCCTTCAACCTGCCGCATCAGTACGAGTTCGCCCGGTTGAACCTGACCTACGTGGTCACCAGCAAGCGCAAACTCAAACAACTGGTGGACGAGGGCATCGTCAGCGGCTGGGACGACCCGCGCATGCCCACCATCGTCGGTCTGCGCCGCCGCGGCTACACGCCCGAAGCCATCCGCCTGTTCTGCGAACGCACCGGGGTCAGCAAAGCCGGGGGGTGGATCGACTACAGCAACCTCGAGATCGCGCTGCGCGACGACCTGGAAGGCAAAGCGCCGCGCGCCATGGCGGTACTGGATCCGGTCAAGCTCAAACTCACCAACTGGGCGCAGGTGTTTGGCGATGCCGGCCACCGCGAGCGCTGCAACGCCCCGGTGCATCCGCAGCGGCCAGAGCTGGGTCAGCGCCATTTCAGTCTGGGGCCGGAGGTCTGGATCGAGCGCGAGGACTTCATGGAAACGCCCCCGAAGGGCTATTTCCGACTCTTCCCCGGCAACAAGGTTCGCCTCAAATACGGCTATGTGGTCGAATGCACCGGCTGCGAGAAGGACGCCGACGGCCGCGTCACGGCCGTGCTGGCCACGGTGGTGCCCGACACCAAGAGCGGCACCCCAGGGGCCGACGCCGTCAAGGTCAAGGGCACGCTGACCTGGGTGGGCATGCACGAGGCGGTGCCCGCCGAAGTGCGCCTGTACGACCGGCTGTTCGCCGATCCGCAGCCCGATGCCGGTGGCAAGGACTTCAAGGCCGCGCTCAACCCCGACAGCCTGCGGGTCGTGACGGCCTACCTGGAGCCCTCGCTGGCAAACGCTCCGCGCGAGGAGCGCTACCAGTTCGAGCGGCACGGCTATTTCGGCACCGACCGCGTGGACCACACGCCCGAGCGGCCGGTGTTCAACCGGATCGCGGGCCTGAAGGACAGCTGGGGCAAGTGAGCGGCGCTGGTCAGCGCGGCTTGCGCCGAGCGCCGGGGGCCTCGCCGCCCGTGCGCGGCTCCAGGTGCCGGAAGGTGATGCGGCCCTTGCTCAGGTCGTAGGGCGACAGCTCCAGCGACACCCGGTCGCCCGCCAGGATGCGGATGTGATGCTTGCGCATCTTGCCCCCGGTGTAGGCGACCAGAGTGTGGCCGTTTTCCAGGGTGACGCGGTAGCGGGAGTCGGGCAGGATCTCGTCGACCGTGCCGCGCATCTCGATCAATTCTTCTTTGGCCATGGGGCCTCCTTGGGGTGGCGATGCGGGATGGGGGCAGGCACGCCTGGCCTGGGAGCCGCCGAGCGCATCAGGGGGTGTTGGGAACGATGGCCGAGAAATCCGCCACCGAAGTTGGCGGCCATGCAAGGCCGGACGTGGGCGCGCGCCAACGCCTGGGCAACGCGGTGTCACGAACCACCGCGATCCGTGGACCGCGACGCCCGTGGGGGGCGCAAGCGGAAAAAACGCCCCGGCACGGCCTGACTCTAACACAGAGTGACCCCGGGCGCGGTCGGCGATCGCCCGACACCGGAGCTGTCCGCACCGGCGTATGATGGGGCGCTTCGCAGCCCGTCCCTACGCACCATGTGGCAGACGATCCGCGCGTTGCCGCGCACCGTATGGCTCATCGGCTTGATCAGCCTGATCAACGATTCGGCGTCCGAGCTGGTGTACCCCCTGGTTCCGCTCTATCTGACCTCGGTGCTGATGGCGGGCCCGCGCGCCCTGGGCCTGATCGAGGGGATTGCCGAAGCGACGGCCAGCCTGCTCAAATGGGTCTCCGGTGTCGTGGTGGACCGCACACGGCGCAGCAAACCCTGGATCGTCGTCGGCTACGGTCTAGCGGCGCTGGGGCGCCCGCTGATCGCCTGGGTGACCAGTTGGCCGGCGCTGCTGGCCATCCGGTTTGCGGACCGGGTGGGCAAGGGGCTGCGCACATCGCCGCGCGACGCGCTGCTGGCCGCCAGCGTCGGGGCGGATCGGCGCGGGCTGGCCTTCGGGGTGCACCGGGCCATGGACAATGCAGGCGCGGTGATCGGCCCGCTGCTGGCCGCGGCCTTGCTGGCCAGCGGCATGCCACTGCGCGAAGTGTTCCTGTGGACCTGGGTGCCCGCGCTGGTCTGCGTCGCCCTGGCCCTGGCGCTGCGCGAGCCGGCCACGCCCGCGCCCGCCCCGAACGTTGCGCAGATCGGCCTCGGCAGCGGCGGCGCGGCCCTGCCGCCCGTCTTTCGCCGCTACCTCGTGATCGTGGCGCTGTTCGCGCTGGGCAACTCGTCCAATATGTTCCTGTTGCTGCGGGCCAGTGAGCTGGGCGTTCCCCAGGCCCAGATCCCCCTGCTGTGGGCGGCCGTCTCGTTCATCGCCATGGTGCTGTCCGTGCCACTTTCGGGGCTGTCGGACCGCATAGGCCGGCGCCGGCTGCTGCTCATGGGTTACGGTGCCTACGCGCTGTTCTACCTGGCCATGGGCCTGTCCAACCCCACGGGCGTGTGGTTGGTCGGATGGTTTGCGTTCTACGGCATCTTTCTGGCCGCCACCGAGGGGGTGGAAAAAGCCTTGGTCGCCGACTTGGCCCCGGCGCAGCTGCGCGGCACCGCGTTTGGCTGGTTCAACATGACGACCGGCGCCATGCTGCTGCCGGCGTCGTTCGTGTTCGGGCTGCTGTACGAACACGCGGGCGCCGGCCCCGCCTTTGCCTTTTCGGCCGGTTGCGCGCTGGCCGCCGGAGCGTTGCTGTGGCGCTGGCTCCCCCGAACGGGCGCCACCGCCGGGGCCAGCGGCCGGTGAGCGCCCGAAACGTCAGGCCACCGGGTAGGTGCCTGGAATCAGAATCGAGTGATCCACCGTCTCGATGTTGGTGTGGCCGGTAAAGGCCATGGTGATGTCGAGCTCTTTGTGCAGGATCTCCAGCACCTTGGTCACGCCCGCCTCGCCCATGGCCCCCAGGCCGTACAGGAAGGCGCGGCCGATGTAGGTGCCGCGCGCCCCCAGCGCACGGGCCTTGAGCACGTCCTGGCCGCTGCGGATGCCGCCATCCAGATGCACCTCGATGCGCTTCCCCACCGCCTCCACGATGCGCGGCAGCGCACGGATGCTCGACTCCGCCCCGTCGAGCTGGCGCCCGCCGTGGTTGCTGACGATCAGCGCATCCGCGCCGGAGTCGGCGGCCAGTTTGGCATCTTCCACATCCATGATGCCCTTGAGGATGAGCTTACCCCCCCAGCGCTTCTTGATCCACTCGACATCGCCCCAGTTGAGCCGTGGGTCGAACTGCTGCGCCGTCCACGCCGACAGGCTGCCCATATCGGCCACGCCTTTGACATGCCCGACGATGTTGCCAAACTGCCGCCGGGGTGTGCCCAGCATGCCCAGGCACCAGCGGGGTTTGGTCATCATGTTGATGATGTTGGGCAACGTCAGCTTGGGCGGGGCGGACAGGCCGTTTTTCAGATCCTTGTGGCGCTGACCCAGAATCTGCAAATCGAGCGTGAGCACGAGCGCGCCACAGTTGGCAGCCTTGGCGCGGTCGATCAACCGCTCGATGAAGTCGCGGTCGCGCATCACATAGAGCTGGAACCAGAAGCCCTCCCCCGCGTGGCGGGCCACGTCCTCGATGGAGCAAATGCTCATGGTGGAGAGCGTGAAGGGCACGCCAAACGCGCGCGCCGCGCGGGCGGCCAAAATTTCGCCATCGGCGTGCTGCATGCCGGTCAGCCCCGTGGGCGCCAGCGCCACCGGCATGGCCACGGGTTGGCCGACCATGGTGGTGCGGGTGCTGCGCCCTTCCATGTTGACGGCGACCCGCTGGCGCAGCTTGATGGGCTGGAAGTCGGACTCGTTGGCGCGGTAGGTGCTCTCGGTCCACGAGCCGCTGTCGGCGTAGTCGTAGAACATGCGCGGCACGCGCCGTTGCGCCAGCCGGCGCAGATCTTCGATGCAGGTGATGACGGTCATGGGGACTCCTTCTTCGTGCGCATCCTAGCGCCGAAGCCCCCGGACGTCACTTGAAATGGCGGTACGCGCCGTTGAAGAAACGACGCAGCCGCCTCAACTGCAATGCACGCTGCCGCAGCCGGTCATGGTCGCAGGCCGCACCCGGCTGGGATCGGCCAGGGTCTCGGTGCGCGAGTCGAACCCCACGGCCCGCATGTGCTGCGCCAGCCCGGCATCCATGGTCTGCGCATGCATGGGGAACCACTCGGCCAGCGCCGCCGCCATGCGGTCGATGATCTCGTGGTCCCCTTGCAGGAAGTGCTCCTCCACGGCCCGCATGGTGTCCAGGATCTGCCGATGGTGCGCGGCGTGGCAGTTGTCCTCGGCAAAGCCGACGGCCACCATCCAGCGCTCCTCGCGCTCGAAGTGCTCGACCGTGTGCGCGACCAGCGCGCGGTAGGGCTCGAGCTGTTGGTCGTGCGGCAGCGCACGCAGCCGGGCCAGTTGGGCGACGAATTCCTCGTGGGTCTCGTCCATGCGGCCATCGCCCGTGACCAGCGACTCGCCCCAGACGAGGTCGGGGATTTCGGGAAAAGCGTCGGTGTCCATGGCGGGTGGCTCCTCGCTCAGGCGTCAAAGGGGAACTTCAGCTCGCGCAAATCCCGTTTGGTCTCGATCAGCACTAGCGGCTCGTCGCTGACCGCGGGGGCAGGACGCGGCTCGCGCGGCACATGCACCGGGGGCGGCTCGGCCGCGATGGCGGCCTGCACCGCCGCCACTTTGTCGGCGTCGGACTGCACCCATTCCAGACCGGCTTGACGGGCCAGGACGGCCAGATCCTCGACCGGCAGGCGGTAGGGCTGCGCGGCGGCGGACGGCTGTGCCGCGGGGGCCGCGGCCGGGGGCATCGGGGCGAGCGTCGTCGCGGGCGCTTCAGTGAGCGCTTCAGTGAGCGCTTCAGCGGGCGTTTCGGAAGGCGCCTCGCTCGGCGCCGACACCGATGCGGGGGACTGCGGCTCCACCGGCACCGCCGACGCGGCGGCGGACTCCGCCGGGGTCGGCGGCACGGTGAAGTACGAGCGACGCGGCGGTTCGAGCGCGCCGCCGTCGGCCGCGGCAGCGGCTTCCGAGACCTCTGCACCGCCAGCAGCGGCGGCACCCTCCCCATCCTGCCGGCGGCTGCGGTCGCGCCCGTAGCGGTCGCGGCTGCGGCGCTCGCGCGGCGCGCGGGTGGTCTCGGCCGCCTCGGCCGCCGTTGCGCCACCCACATCGCCGTCCTCGGCCGCAGGCGCGGGCGCAGCGGTGGCGGCTTCGGTCAGGGCCTCGGGTGCGGCTTCTGTCGCGGCGGACGCGGCTCCGTTGTCGGTGGCCTCGGCGCGCGAGCGGCGCCCGCGGCGGCGGCGTTCCCCGCGCTCGCGCGGCTCGCCCGCCGTGCCGTCGTCGGCGGAGGGCGCCACATTCGCCGCCCCCTGGCCGCCGTCGGTGGGCGCCAGCGCGGCAGCCGGTTCGGCGGCAGGGGCCTCGTCCGATCGGGTAGGACGCATGCCGCGCTCCGCCCGCTCGCCCCGCTCAGCGCGGGGACGTCGGTCGCCGCGCTCCCGGCGCTCACCGGACGCGCCATCGGCACGCGGCTCGGGGGAGGCCGCATCGGTGGCCGTCACGCCTGCGTCACGGGTCACCGGTCGGGCCTCACCGCGTTCGGGGCGCGGGGGGCGCTCGGCGCGTTCGCTGCGCTCGCTGCGTTCCGCGCGGCCTTCACGGCCTTCTCGGCCGTCACCGTTGCGCGCCGCTTCCCCGCGGCCGCGCCCTCCCCGGTTGCCCCGGCCCCGGCGCTCGTCGCTGCCGGCGCGCTCGGGTACACCCACCGCAGGGACTGGCGCGGGGGCGACCGCCGGCACCGGCGTCTGCGCCGGCGGGGTGGCCGGAACGGCCTGCCACCCAAACAGGCGCTTGAGCCAGGCCAGGAAGCCCGTCTCGGCCGGCACCGGGGGTACGACGGGCGCGGCGGCCGGCGCAGGTACGGGGGCCGGCGCAGGCGCCGGGCTGACCGGTGCCACGGCCGGCGCGGCGGCGGGGGCGGCCGGTGCCTCGGCCCGCGGTGCGGTCACGGGAGCGGGGCTGTCCGGCAGCACGCCCTTGATGATCGGCTCCTGCCGGTTGGTGCGTTCCTGGCTGCGCCGCGTCACCAGTGCCACGTCCTCGACGATGTCGGCCAGCTTGTAGCTGGCGTCCAGATTGTCCAGGCGCGGGTCGTCGTGCTTCAAGCGCTCCAGCTTGTAATTCGGCGTCTCCAGCGACTTGTTCGGCACCAGCAGCACGCTGATGCGCTGCTTGAGCTCGATCTTGGTGATCTCGACGCGCTTTTCGTTGAGCAGAAAGCTCGCCACATCCACCGGCACCTGCACCAGCACGGCGGCGGTGTTGTCCTTCAGCGACTCCTCCTGGATTACGCGCAGGATCTGCAGCGCCGACGATTCGGTGTCGCGAATGTGGCCGGAGCCGCCGCAGCGCGGGCAGGGAATGGAGGCCCCCTCCGACAGCGTCGGGCGCAGGCGCTGGCGGCTCATCTCCAGCAGGCCAAATTTGCTGATCGGGGCAAACTGCACGCGCGCACGGTCCTGCTTGAGCGCCTCGCGCAGGCGGTTTTCGACCTCGCGGCGGTTCTTGCTGTCCTCCATGTCGATGAAGTCGATCACGATCAGCCCGCCAAGGTCGCGCAGCCGCGCCTGGCGCGCCACCTCGTCGGCGGCCTCCAGGTTGGTGCGCAGCGCGGTCTCCTCGATGTCGCCGCCTTTGATGGCGCGCGCCGAGTTGACGTCGATGGCCACCAGCGCCTCGGTCTGGTCGATCACAATGGCACCGCCCGATGGCAGCGTCACGGTGCGGCTGTAGGCGGTCTCGATCTGGTGCTCGATCTGGAAGCGCGAAAACAGCGGCGCGTTGTCGCGGTAGCGCTTGACGCGGTTGACGTACTCCGGCATCACGTGCGACATGAAGCCGCGCGCCTGCTCGTAGATGTCGTCGGTGTCGATCAGAATCTCACCAATGTCGCTGTTGAAATAGTCGCGGATCGCGCGGATGACCAGCGTGGACTCCTGGTAGATCAGCTCCGGCTTGGACAGCGCCTTGGCCGCGCCCTCAATCGCATTCCAGAGTTTGAGCAGGTAATTGAGGTCCCACTGCAGTTCAGCCGCTTCGCGCCCGATGCCGGCAGTGCGCGCAATGATGGACATGCCATTGGGGTATTCCAGCTTGTCCAGCGTCGCCTTCAATTCAGCACGGTCGTCACCCTCGATGCGCCGGCTGACGCCGCCGCCGCGGGGATTGTTCGGCATCAGCACCACGTAGCGACCCGCCAAGCTGATGAAGGTGGTCAGCGCCGCACCCTTGTTGCCGCGTTCCTCTTTTTCCACCTGGACGAGCAGCTCCTGGCCTTCCTTGATGACGTCCTGGATGCGCGCCTGCGACGGCGGCACATTGCCCTGAAAGTATTGCTTGGAGATTTCCTTGAACGGCAAAAAACCGTGCCGGTCCTCGCCGTAATCGACGAAGCACGCCTCCAGCGACGGTTCCACGCGCGTCACCAAGGCCTTGTAAATGTTGCCCTTGCGCTGCTCGCGTCCTTCGATCTCGACTTCGTAGTCGAGCAGTTTTTGCCCATCGACGATCGCCAGCCGGCGCTCCTCGGCCTGCGTGGCGTTGATCAGCATGCGTTTCATCGTGCGTTCCTCAGACTGGGTCGTACAAGCGCCCTCGATGGGCGCGGATGCCGCGAACCGCGGACCGGTCGAGCGAACGGGGGAGGAATTGCCGGAGAGCCTCGGGGATGCGCGTCAGCCTGGCCCGGCGTGCGCCGGGCAGGGGGTCACGCGCTCCCAGGCATGGGCGCGTGGATCACGGTGAACAGGGACGACGGGCCGTTGTGCAGCACGGGAAGGCGGGCGTCTCGGTGGTCACTGAATCCTCGTACAGCCCGCCACACGGCGACTCGGCTCGGCCGCGGGCTGCACGTTGGGGGTATTCCGTATCGGGTTCGCTGACTGAATGAACGTCGGTTCAACCGGGGCAAGGCGCATCCATCCGGGGACGGGTGGCCCAAACTCGACGGACCTGACCCGGATGCGCCGCCCCGCCCAGGGTTCGGCAAGAATGTGTCTGTCTACGCTCTGCAGCGACCGGCGTGCCGTACACTTCGCGGCGACCCGGTCCTTTTTGGCGCCCAAACAGACGCTGGGATTATAGGCGTGGACCGCATGGCATGTGGTGTGCTGGGGGGCGGGTCGCCGCTTGCCCATGTCCAATGCCGCCGTCCGTCACCTCACCGTCGATGCCGAGTCCGCCGACCAGCGGCTCGACAATTTTTTGCTGCGCGAACTCAAAGGCGCGCCCAAAACGCTGATCTACCGCATCATCCGCAGCGGGGAGGTTCGGGTCAACAAGGCGCGCGCCCGCGCCGACACCCGGCTGCAAGCGGGCGACGATGTGCGGCTGCCCCCGGTGCGCCTGCCCGAACGGGTGATGGGCGCGGCACCGGCGGCCGTGCCCGCGCGGGAGTTCCCCGTGCTCTACGAGGACGATTGGCTGCTGGCGATCGACAAGCCCGCCGGCGTGGCCGTGCACGGCGGCAGCGGTGTGTCGTCCGGCGTGATCGAACAACTGCGCCGGGCACGGCCCGGTGCGGCGCTGCTGGAACTGGTGCACCGCCTGGACCGCGAGACCAGCGGCGTGCTGCTCGTGGCCAAGCGGCGCAGCGCGCTCAAACGCCTGCAGGACCAGTTTCGCGAACGCAGCACGGGCAAAACCTATCTGGCGCTGGTGCGCGGCGAATGGCCCGCCGCCCGCAAGGTGATCGATGTCCCCTTGCACAAATACCTGCTGCCCGACGGCGAGCGGCGCGTGCGGGTCACCGATGCGCGCGACCCCCTGGGACAGCGCTCGATTTCGCTGGTGCGGGTGCTGGGGGACGTGCATCCGCCACCCGGTGCGGCGGCAGACGCCCCGCGCATGACATTGTTGGCCGTGACCATCAAAACCGGCCGCACCCATCAGATCCGGGTGCATCTGGCCCACGCCGGCCATCCCATCGCCGGTGACGACAAGTACGGCGATTTCGAATGGAACCGCCTGCTGGCACGGCTCGGGCTCAAGCGGATGTTTCTGCACGCCTGGCGGCTGACGATACGGCATCCGGTGACGGAGCAGGAATTGCAATTGGA
>NZ_JBKBQX010000027.1:0-19900 GCF_046292505.1 Tepidimonas sp.
CCATTACATCCTGCCAGCACACGGCCACGTGCTCGGCGATGCCCCGCGCGCCATCGAACGGCTGCTGGCCCACCGGCCGACGAGGCGCGTCGCCTCGCCGAGGTCGAAGCCGCGCTGCAGGGGGGCGAACCCAAGGAGGCGCGGCCCGCCCCCCCGCCCGAGCCGGCGTCGATCCGCATCGGCCCGCTGCTGCTGGATTCGGAGCTGTACCACGTCTTTTTGCAGGAGGCGGATGCGCATTCCCTGGCGCTGGAGCAGGCACTGGACGAGTGGGCCGACGGGGGAGATGGCGCTGGTGGCGCCGGTGGAGCCGCCGATGTGCGGGCCGCCGCCGAGCGGGCCCATGCGCTGGCCGGACAGGCCGCCACCATCGGGCATGCTCCGCTCGCCGCGCTCGCGCGCGCGCTGGAGGAGGCGCTGCTGCGCGTTGCCACCCGCCCTGCGCCGCCGGCGAACGATCGGGCCGTCGTGGCGCGTGCCTCCCGCGAGCTGCGCGGGCTGCTGCACCAACTGGCTGCGGGCTGCTACCGCGAACCCGCCGCCGAGACCTTGGCGGCTTTGGCCGAATGGCCGCCGGTGCCGATGGCGTCGGTCGCACCCGTTGCGCCCGTTATCGAGGCACCGCCGTCTCCATCATCGCTCGAACCCGTGCCGGGGCCGACCGCCGCCGCTTCGGCGGCCCCAGCCGTCCTCGACGACTTTCGGGCGGAAGCCGCCGACCTGCTGCCGCGCCTGTCGGCCGCGCTGGCCCGCTGGGCCGACCGCGGCGATGGCGACGCCCAGGCGGAGCTGCTGCGTTTGCTGCACACCGCCAAAGGCGGGGCGCGCCTGGCGGGTCTGGTGGCGCTGGCGGAGCAGGCGCACGCACTGGAAGCCCAGGTGCTGGCCGTGCCCGCCGCCGGCCCCGTGCCGCCGGCCCTGCGTCGGGCCCTGGACGCCTGGATGGTCGAGGCCGAGCAGGCCGGCCGCAGTGACGCGGCCGGATCCCCGCCAGTCGCCCCAGCCCCGTGTTCGCCGCTTTCCCCAATTTCCCCGCCTCCCGCGCCGGGGGAGCCCGATCCGGTGCTGCGCGTGCGGGCGGACCTGATCGAGCGGCTGCTCGCCGGTGTGACGGACCAACTGGCCAACCGCCAGCGGCTCGGCGGAGAGCTGGGGGCGCTGCGCCGCTCGCTGCGCGACATGGCCGCCAACGTCGAGCGGCTGCGCCAGCAATGGCGCGAGCTGCAGCGCCAGACCGAATCCCAGACGCCGGCCCGCGTCTCGGGCCCCGTGCCGGACGGCTTCGATGCCCTGGAGCTGGACCGCTACACCCGCGTGCAGGAGCTGACCCGTTTGTTGGCCGAATCCATCGACGACGTGGCCACCGTGCAGCACCAGATGCAGCGCGCGGTGGCCGCTGCCGAAGGGCATCTGGCCGCGCAGGAGCGCCAGGCCCGCGACGGACAGCGCGCGCTGCTGGAAGCCCGGCTCGTGCCCTTCGACAGCGTGGCCGAGCGCCTGGCTCGCAGTCTGCGGCAAGCCGCCGAGGCCCGCGGCCGCACCGTCGAGTGGCGCCTGGAGGGCGGTGCCGCGGTGCTGGACCGCGCTGTGCTCGAACGGCTGGTACCGGTGCTGGAGCACCTGCTGCGCAACGCGGTGGTGCACGGCATCGAGTCGCCCGAGGCGCGCGTCGCCGCGGGCAAGCCGCCCGCGGGGCGCATCGCCCTCGGGTTACAGGTGCAGGGGCAGGACCTGAGCCTGACGCTGACCGACGACGGCGCCGGGCTGGATCTGGAGGGCTTGCGCCGTCGCGCCGTAGCGGCCGGACTGCACCCGGCGGATGCGCCCTTCGCGCGCGACGACGCGGTGCGCTGTGCGCTGGCGCCGGGCATCAGCACTGCGGCCCAAGTGGATGAGTGGGCGGGGCGTGGCATCGGGCTGGATGCGGTGCGCAGCGAGCTGCTCGCCCTGGGGGGACGGATCGAGGGCTTCGAGCCCGCCGGGGGCGGGACCGGCTGGCATCTGGTGGTCCCGCTGACGACGGCGATCACCGCCGTGGTGCTGGTGCGGGTGGATGATCGGGTGATCGGTCTGCCCGTGCCTTGGGTGGAGGCGGTGCGCCGCGTCCGTGGCCCGGAGCTGACTGCGGCCGAGCTGGCCGGCCAGTGGCGCGAGGGGGCGGCGCTGATGCCCTTGTTCTGGCTGGGGGCGCTGCTGTTGTGCGACATCGAGATGCCTCGCATGGACGGCTTCGAGCTGGTGCGGGCCCTGCGCAACGATCCGCGCTGGACCGATCTGCCGGTGGTGATGGTCACCTCCCGGCTGGCGGACAAGCACCGCGCCCACGCCGAATCGCTGGGCGTCAACCACTACCTGGGCAAGCCCTATGCCGAGGACGAGTTGCTCGCGCTCGTCGCGGCCTATGCGCGGCTGGCGCCGCCGGGCGGTCGCGGGTTCAGCCCTTTCTGACCACGGCGTAGCGCTCCAGCGTGCGGGCGCGTGCCTCGGCATGGTCCACGATCGGCGTGGGATAGTCCCGCCCCAGCACCACCCCGGCGGCCTGCAGATCGGCCGGTTTGGCCAGCCAGGGCGCGTGCAGCGCCTCGGTGGGTAGCGCGGCCAGCTCGGGCAGGTAGCGGCGGATGAATTTGCCCTGCGGATCGAACTTCTGGCTCTGGTTGACCGGGTTGAAGATGCGAAAGTACGGCTGTGCGTCGCAGCCGCTGGAGGCCGCCCACTGCCAGCCGCCGTTGTTGGCCGCCAGATCGAAGTCGATCAGGTGATCCGCAAAGTACTGCTCGCCCCAGCGCCAGTCCAACCCCAGGTCCTTGGTCAAAAAGCTGGCCACCACCATGCGCAGGCGGTTGTGCATGTAGCCCGTGCGGTTGAGCTGGTGCATTGCCGCGTCCACCAGCGGGTAGCCGGTGCGGCCCTCGCGCCAGGCGGCGAACAGCGCCTCGGCGTGTTTGCCGCGCTCCCAGCGGATGGCGTCGTACTCCGGCTTGAAGGCGCGGCCTTCGCCGACCTGCGGAAAATTGGCCAGGATCTGGTGGTAGAAGTCGCGCCAGATCAGCTCGTACAGCCACGCGGTTGCGCCCGCCAGCCCCTGCCGGTGCAGCCCGTGGGCCAAGCCCGCCGCGGTCCGAATGCTCAGGGTCCCAAAGCGCAGATGCACGCTCAGGTAGCTGGGTCCCTTGACCGCCGGGAAATCGCGCGCCTGGTGGTAGTGCTCGATGCGGGTGGCGAAGTCCTCCAACAGCGCGCGGGCACCACGGCTGCCGGTACGCACCTTCAGCTCGCGCAGATTGGTGCGCGCAAAGCCCAGGCTTTCCAGCGGCGGCACGCCCGGCGGCAGATCGGTCGGGCAGGGTGCCAGCGCGTCGGCGTAGCGCTCCACCGGATAGGCCTTGAGCTGAAAGTTCGTCAGCGCCTTGAGCCACGCATTGCGGTACGGCGTGAACACCGTGAACGGCCGGCCGTTGCCGGTCAGCACCTCGTGCCGCTCGAAAACCACATGGTCCTTGAAGGTCTGCAGCACCGCCCCCCCGTGCGCCAGCGCGCCCAGCACCTGGGCATCGCGCGCGCGGGCATAGGGCTCGTCGTCGTGGTTGGCAAACACCGCCTGCGCGCCAAGCTGGGCCGCCAGACGCGGGATGACCTCGGCGGCCGCGCCGTGGCGCACGATCAGTCCCACCCCGTCCACCCCGTTGGAGCGCCCCAGGGCGCGCAGTTGCTCGTCCAGGTCGATCAGGCTCTCGTGGATGAACTCCACACGCCGGTCCGCCGTCAGACCACGCGCCAGCAGGGGCTGCAGAATCGCCGTGTCGAACACGAACACACACCACACCCGGCGACAGTGCTTGAGCGCATGGTAGAGCGCGGCGTTGTCCTCGGCCCGCAGGTCGCGGCGAAACCACATCAGGCCGGTGTCGTAGTGCTTGGGGGCGGTGGGCATGCCAGTCAGGGGTTGATCAGCGGCAGACAGTCAGCCGGGCTGAGGATGGTGCTGCCCGGGCGCGGGTGGACGTGCAGCAGCCGGTCCCCGGTGACCAGTGCCGCGGTGGGCTCCATCGCCAGCAAGGCCCACAAATGGGCATCCCCCGGGTCGGGTGTCGTATGCTGGCGGTCGTCCGGAGGGTCTCGCCACAGGGCGTTGGCGACGATCTCGGTCAAGATCGTGTCGATCTCGGCTTCGGTCAACCCATGGACTCGGCGCAGCTTGGGCCGCAGCAGGACGCACCGGTATTCGTCCAGCAGCGCGGGCGACAGCAAAAATGGCAGGCGCCCGGCCAGCATCGCATCCAGGATCTGGGCGGTCGGGCTGTTTCGATCCCCCGTGATCAGCCCCGCCGCCAAGACGTTGGTGTCGATGATGAAACACCGGCTCATGCGCCGCGGATTCGCCGGGTTTCCTCGACGGACAGCGCCATTGCGTCGGCCTCCGCCAGCCCCGCTCGCTGACGGGCCTGCGCCACCAAGGCGCGTGCGCTGTGCACCGGCTTGATGCCCCGCATCACCAGGCTTTCTTCGATGATTTTGTTGATGGAGCGCCCTTGACGAACGGCGGCCTCCTTGAGGGCCTGGTGCAGACCGTCGTCTAGCGTGATGGTCAGTCGGCTCATGGCGAATGCGGCGGTGGGGGAGCTGGCAATCTAGCACAGGCGCACCAAGTCACCAACACCGCCGAGGCCGGCCACTAAAATCGGCCCATGTCCGCAGACGACGCCCCCGTCAACTTGACGCATCACTTTTTGATCGCCATGCCCGGGCTGAATGACGAGCTGTTCGGCCACAGCGTGGTGTATGTGTGCGAGCACACGCCCAAGGGGGCGTTGGGGTTGATCGTCAACAAGCCCAGCGGCATCACGATCGACGATTTGTTCCAGCGGCTGGACCTGCCGCTGGGCCGCCCCGACTGGGCGGGGATGCCAGTGCTGCGGGGTGGGCCGCTGCAGACCGAGCGCGGCTTCGTGCTGCACGAGGACATGGGCGAGCCGCTGCCGCTGATGGTGGCGCAGCCGCCCCGCGCGGTCGCCGACGCCCCGGCACCGGCATCGGCCGTGCCGGCGTTGCTGCAGGCCGCGGGGGCCGTGCCTGAGGCCGATGCCCCGGCCTCCGCTGCGCAGGGGACTGCAGCGCCCAGCGGGCGCCCCACGGTCTACGCCTCGTCGCTCAAGGTGGCGGGCAGCGGGCTGGAGCTGACCACCTCGCGCGACGTGTTGGAAGCCGTCTCCGCCGGGGCGGGGCCGCGCCAGATTCTGATCACGCTGGGCTATGCCTCGTGGGGCGAGGGGCAGCTGGAGTCGGAGCTGGGCGACAACGCCTGGCTGACCGTGCCGGCCGATCCGGCCCTGCTGTTCGAGGTGCCGCTGGAGGAGCGCTACGAGCGCGCCATGGCCTTGCTGGGCGTGCAGCCGTGGATGCTGGCGCCGGGTGCGGGGCGGGCATGACCACCTGGGGCGCGGTGCCGGCAGGCGCGCAGACCTTTCTGGCCTTCGACTGGGGCGAGCGGCGGGTGGGCGTGGCCAGCGGCAACGCCATCACCCGCACGGCCACGCCGTTGCCCACGGTGCAGGCGCAGGGCGACGCCCGCTGGCAGCGCCTGGTGGCCGTCATCCGCGAGTGGCGGCCCGACGCCCTCGTGGTGGGGGTGCCCTGCCACCCGGACGGCACCCCGCACGAGCAGACGCAGCGCGCCCGGCGTTTCGCGCGGCAGTTGCACGGCCGCAGCGGTTTGCCGGTGGTGGAGGTGGACGAGCGCTACAGCAGCACCGAGGCGCACGCCCTGGGGGCCGACGATGCCGATGCGGGCGCGGCCTGCATCATCCTGGAGCAATTTTTGAGGAGCCTGCCATGACCGCCGATCCCGCCCCCGCCGCCGCGGGCGCCGCCGGTGTCCTGCCGTTAGACGCCGAGGCCCTGTATGCCGAGCTGCGCCGGGCCGTCCAGGCCCTGCTGGTCAGTGGGCCGCAGCCGACGCACTTGGTGGGCGTCGTCTCGGGCGGTGCGTGGCTGGCCGTCCGGTTGCACCGCGAGCTGGCCCTGCCCGGTGCGCCCGGCGTCATCGCCGCCACGCTGCACCGCGACGACTACGCCCAGCGCGGCCTGGCCCCGGCGGGCGCACAGACGCACCTGCCTTTCGAGGTCGAGGGGGCGCATGTGCTGCTGATCGACGACGTGCTCTACACCGGGCGCACCCTGCGCGCGGTGCTCAATGAACTGTTCGACTACGGTCGGCCAGCCAGCGTGCGGCTGGCGGTGCTGGTGGATCGCGGCGGACGCGAGTTGCCGGTGGCGGCCGACGCCGCGGCCGTGCGGCTGCCGCTGCCCGCGCACCAGTCCTTCGAGCTGGTGCAGGACGGCGACGGGCGTTTTGGCTTCGTGCTGCTGGACCGTGCCGCCCCCCGGCTGGGCTGAACCCCGGAATCCGTGCCATGAAAAACCCTCAACTCAATCGCCATGGCGAGCTGATCCACCTGCTGTCCACGGAGGGGCTGCCGCGCGCCATCCTGACCCAGATCCTGGACACGGCGGTGCAGTTCGTCAGCGTCAACGACCGCGAGGTCAAGAAGGTGCCGCTGCTGCGCGGCAAGAGCGTGTTCAACCTGTTCTTCGAGAACAGCACGCGCACCCGCACGACCTTCGAGATCGCCGCCACGCGCCTGTCGGCCGACGTGTTCAACCTGGACATCGCGCGCTCCTCCACCGCCAAGGGCGAGACGTTGCTGGACACCATCGCCAACCTGTCGGCGATGGCGGCGGATATCTTCGTCGTGCGCCACAGCGAGTCCGGCGCCCCGTACCTGATCGCGCAGCACGTCGCGCCCCATGTGCACGTCATCAACGCCGGCGACGGCCGCCACGCGCACCCGACGCAGGGGCTGCTCGACATGTACACCATTCGGCACTACAAAAAGGACTTTACCCAGCTCTCGGTGGCCATCGTGGGCGACGTGCTGCACTCGCGCGTGGCGCGCTCGGACATCCACGCGCTGACGACGCTGGGCTGCCCGGACGTGCGGGTGGTGGGCCCGCGCACGCTGGTGCCCAGCGACCTGTCGCACCTGGGCGTGCGCGTGTGCCATTCGCTGGAGGAGGGCATCCGCGACTGCGACGTGGTGATCGCCCTGCGGTTGCAGAACGAGCGCATGAGCGGTGCGCTGCTGCCCTCCAGCCAAGAGTTTCACCAAAGCTTTGGCCTGACGCCGGAGCGGTTGCGCTGGGCCAAGCCGGACGCCATCGTCATGCACCCCGGCCCTGTCAACCGCGGGGTGGAGATCGACTCCAGCGTCGTGGACGGCGCGCAGAGCGTGGTGCTGCCGCAGGTGACGTTTGGCATTGCGGTGCGCATGGCGGTCATGGGCATCATCGCGGGGAACGAGGCATGAAGATACTCATCCGACAGGGCCGGGTCATCGACCCCGCCAGCGGCACCGACCGCGTGGCCGATGTCGCCATCGCCGCGGGCCGCATCATCGGCATCGGCAGCGCGCCAGCCGACTTCGCGCCCAACCGCGTGATCGCCGCCAGCGGCTGCTGGGTGCTGCCGGGGCTGGTCGATCTGAGCGTGCGCCTGCGCGAGCCGGGCCAGGAACACGCCGGCATGCTGGAGAGCGAGACCGCCGCGGCCGTCGCGGGTGGCGTCACCAGCCTGGTCTGCCCGCCCGACACCGACCCCGTGCTGGACGAGCCAGGCCTGGTGGACATGCTCAAGGCGCGCGCCGAAAAGCTGCACCGCGCGCGCTTGTTCCCTCTGGGCGCATTGACGCGCGGGCTGCAGGGCGAGGTGCTCGCCGAGATGGTGCAGCTCACCGAGCGGGGCTGCGTGGGTTTTGGTCAGGCGGACCGGCCGATCGTCAACACCCAGGTGCTGCAGCGCGCCTTCCAGTACGCGGCCACCTTTGGCTACGCGCTGTGGCTGCGGCCCGAGGAGCCGTGGCTGTCCAAAGGCGTGATGGCCAGCGGGCCGCTGGCGACGCGTCTGGGCCTGTCCGGCGTGCCGGCGGCGTCGGAGGTGATTGCGCTGCACACGCTGTTCGAACTGCTGCGCGGGGTAGCCGCCGCTGCGGGGGCGGCCGCGGCGACGCCGTCCGTGCGCTTGCATGTGTGCCGGCTGAGTACCGCGGCTGGCGTGGCCCTGGTGCGCCAGGCCAAGGCCGAAGGCCTGCCCGTGACCGCCGACGTCAGCGTGCACAACCTGCTGCTCACCGACACCGACATCGGCTACTACGACACCCGGCTGCGCCTGCAGCCGCCGGTGCGCCAGCAGCGCGACCGCGACGCCCTGCGCCAGGCGCTGGCCGACGGCACCATCGATGCGCTGGTGTCGGACCACAACCCCGTTTCGGCCGATGCCAAGGCGGTGCCGTTTGCCGAGGCCGAACCCGGCGCCACCGCCGTGGAGCTGCTGGCGGGCCTGGCCCTCAAGTGGGCCGAGCAGGATGGCGTGCCGGCGGCCCGTGCCGCCGAGGTGCTGACGGCCGGGCCGGCGCGCGTGCTGGGTGCGCGGCTGGGGACCTTGCAGGCCAGCGTCGGCCGCCTGGCCGTGGGTGGCGTGGCCGATGTGTGCGTGCTGGATCCGGCGGCCACCTGGCGCGTGGACCCCGCCCGGCTGCGCAGCCAGGGCCGCCACACGCCGTTCGAGGGCCACGCGCTGCCCGCGAGCGTGCGGGCCACGCTGGTCGGCGGGCATGTCGCCTTCGATGCCGAGGCCTGAGCCGGGCCCGGCGCGGCGCTGCCGCGGGGTGCGCGCGCTGTGGCGCGGCGCCCAGCTGCTCGCGCACGTGGTCGGAGGACTGTGGACGGTCTGGCGGTATTTTCCGCAATGGGACGAGGCCACCCGTGCCGCCCGCATCCAGGCGTGGTCCGCGCGCGCGCTGGCCATTCTGGGCGTGGCGCTGCGGGTGGACGGCGCGCCGCCCGCCCGCGGCCCGCTGTTGGTCGTGGCCAATCATGTGTCGTGGTTGGACATCCTGGCCATCGACGCGGCCCGGCCGTGCCGCTTCGTCTCCAAGGCCGACGTGCGCCATTGGCCCCTGCTGGGCCGGCTGGTCGCGGGGGCCGGCACGCTCTTCATCGAGCGCGACCGCAAGCGCGACGCCCTGCGGGTGGTGCACCACCTGGCCGAGCGGCTGCAGGCGGGCGATGTGCTGGCCGTGTTTCCGGAGGGCACCACCAGCGATGGCCGCTCCGTGCTGCCCTTTCACGCCAACCTGCTGCAGGCGGCGGTGGCCACGGGCGCCCCGGTCCAACCCCTGGGCTTGGCCTACCGGCCCGCGGGGGCGGTGGCCGATGCCCTGGCCCGCCACGACGCCCCGGTGTACGTGGGCGATGCGACGCTGCTCGCCTCCGTCTGGCGCGTGCTCACCGCCACCGATCTGGCCGTCCACCTGCATTGGGGCGTGCCCCAAACGGCGGACGGGCGCGACCGCCGCACCTGGGCGGCCGATTTGCGCGACGACGTCGCCGTGCTGGCGGGACTGCCGCCGCCGGCCGACTGACCCGCGTCACCCAACCGACAGCGCCCCCGTCGCGCGTTTCGTGACAATCGGGGGACAATCGCGCTTTCACCCGTTTGGGTACCCGAAGGAGCCGTCACCTTGCCACTGCCACCGCCTGCCGCCCGCCAGCCCATGCACACCCGCCGCGCCGAGTTCCGCGGTTACCGGCGCGATGACGGTCTGTGGGACATCGAGGCGGAGCTGACCGACGTCAAGCCCTACGGTTTCGAAATCGAGGGCGAAGGTGCCTGGTTGCCTGGCCAGCCCATCCACCACATGCACCTGCGCGTGACGCTGGACGACGCATGGACCATCCACGACATCGCCGTCGCCATGGATGCCCATCCGCACGCGCCGTGTCCGCAGACCATGGCGCCCCTGCGCGGCCTCATCGGTGAGCGTATGGGGCGCGGCTGGCGCAAGATCATCGAACAGCGCCTGGGGGGCGAGCGCGGTTGCACCCATCTGCGCGACTTGCTGGTGCAACTGGCCACGGCCGCCTTCCAGACGCGGGCGCCGGACGCCTTTGCGCCAGGGGACGACGGGCGCCCCCCGCCGCACCTGGGCACGTGCCTGACCTGGGCGTTCGACAGTCCGGTCGTGCAGCGGCGCTATCCTCTGTTCTACCGCCCAGCCGCCTCTGCCGTGGCGGATGTGCCCCCGTCTGCGACCGTGTCCGAGCGGTCGCCTTCCCCCTGAGCAATGCCGTCATGGACTACTTCAGTTTTGCGTTTCTGGTTGCGGTTCTCCAGATCATCGCCATCGACATTTTGCTGGGGGGCGACAACGCGGTGGTGATCGCCCTGGCCTGCCGCAAACTGCCGCCACAACAGCGCAACCGCGGGATCCTGTGGGGCGTCGCCGGCGCCATCCTGTTGCGCATCGTGCTGATCTTTTTTGCCCTGCAGCTGCTCGCACTGCCCTTCCTCAAAATCGTCGGTGCCTTGCTGCTTCTGTGGATCGGCATCAAGCTGTTGCAGCCCGAAGACGAAGGACACGAAAACATCGAAGGCGCCACCACCTTGCTCGGCGCCATCAAGACCATCGTCATCGCCGATGCGGTGATGAGCCTGGACAATGTCATCGCGGTTGCCGGAGCCGCGAAAGGTGAGATGACGCTGGTGGTGTTGGGGATCCTGATCAGCATTCCGATCATCGTCTGGGGTAGCCAGTTCGTGCTGCGGCTGATGGATCGATTCCCCATCGTAATCTCCCTGGGTGCCGGGCTGCTGGGATGGATTGGCGGGGGTATGCTGGTCACCGATGTGGTGCTCAAGCCCTATCTGGAAGGCATGCCGGGCTGGTTGCACTACGTGACGTCGGTGGCAGGGGCTGGGTTGGTGGTCGCGGTGGGATCGTGGCTCGCCCGGCGTCAATCTCGTGCCCCTCAACCCCTGGTCGACCTGGCGCAGTCGCCCCACGACGACCAGCGCTGACGGCCTGCCGTCCAAGGAGTGACACCGTGAGCAAAATACTGTTTCCCATCGACGGCTCCGAGCACGCCGAGCGCGCGCTCGTTCAGTGGTTGCGCGATCATCCCCAACCGGAGGGGGCGGAGTTGCACCTCATCAATGTGCAACTGCCCGTGGACGGCAACGTCCGCTCCTTTGTCAGCCTCGAAAATCTGCAGGACTATTACCGCGCAGAGGCGCTGGCGGCGCTGGCTGGCGCTCGCCAGCGGCTGGACGAAGCCGGGATACCCTACCGCTACCACATTTTGGTCGGCCACCCCGCCGATGTGATCTGCCGCTTTGCCGAAGCGAACGGCATCGACGAGATCGTGATGGGCACCCACGGCCGCACCGGCCTGCTGGAACTCGTGATGGGATCGGTTGCGTCCGAGGTGCGTGAGAAAGCCAAGGCCCAGGTGACTTTGGTGCGCTGACGCGGCGCTGGGGCGCTCAGCCGCTCAGCAGGTCGGCCAGCGCCCGCGCCACCACCCGGGTGGCGCGCCGCAGGTCCTCCAGCACCAGGTGCTCGTCGGCCCGTTTGGCGTTGGATTCGCGCACCGTGCGCGGCCCCGCGCCATAGATCACGCCGGGGATGTCACGCTCCACATACAGCCGCACATCGGTGTAGAGCGGCGTGCCGACGGCGGGGATGGCCTCGCCCAGCACGGCCTGCGCATGGCGCTGCAGCGCCTGCACCAGCGGGCGGGCACCGGGCAGCGGGCGCATGGCGCGGGCCAGCAGCAGCCGGCGCACCGTCACCGTCAACGCCCGGCCGCCCCGCGGGGGCGCAAAACCGGCGGCCGCCTGCGCGATCGTGTGGCGCAGCGCGGCTTCCACCTCGGCCGGGTCTTCCTCCGGGATCATGCGGCGGTCCAGCTTGAACACCACCTTGCCGGGCACGACATTGGTGTTGGTGCCCCCTTCGATGCGGCCGATGTTCAAGTACGGGTGGGTGATGCCCTCCACCCCCGAGCGCACCGCCAAGTACTCGGCATTGAGCCGATAGAGCGCCTGCAGAATGTGCACGGCACCCTGTAGCGCGTCCGTGCCGGTGTCGGGGATGGCGGCGTGCGCCATCTCGCCCTCCACGGTGACTTCGAGCTGCAGGCAGCCGTTGTGTGCGGTGACCACCTGGTAGCTGAAGCCGGCGGCCATCATCAGGTCGGGGTGCGTCAGGCCGCGCTCCAGCAGCCAGCCAGGTCCCAGCTCGCCGCCAAACTCCTCGTCGTAGGTGAAGTGCAGCTCCACCGTGCCGCGCCTCGGGCGGGCGGCGGCCTCCAGCGCCCGCACCGCATAGACGTAGGTGGCGAAGTCGCTTTTGCTCACCGCCGCCGCGCGGCCGTACAGCTTGCCGTCCACGATCTCGCCGCCGTAGGGGTCGTGCGTCCAGCCATCACCCGGGGGGACCACGTCGCCGTGGGCGTTGAGCGCGATCACCGGGTGGCGCGCCGCCTCGCCGTCGCCGTAGGGCCGGCGCACGATCAGGTTGGTGATCGAGGTCAGCCCCGCGGCCTGGACTGCCTCGGCCGGCACTGGGTGGCGCTCCACCGCCCAGCCCAGGCCTTCCAGCGCTGCGGCGGTCACTTCGGCGTGGCGGGCATTGTCGCCGGGCGGGGTGTCGGTGGGTACCCGCACCAGCGTTTGCAAAAAGCGCACCTGCTCGTCAAAGTGCGCGTCGATCCAGGCGTCCAGCGCAGCGTGGTCCACGGGGCAGCGGGTCATGGCAGTGGGGTGGCAAAGCGAGAGGGAGGGAGGGCGAGGGCGGTCAGGCCAACTCGGCCGCCAGATCGCGCAGCAGGCGCGCAAAGGCCTGCACCGCCAGCTCGATGTCGTCGCTGGTGGTGGACTCCAGCGGGTTGTGGCTGATGCCGCCGTTTTCCCCGCGCACGAACAGCATGGCCTGGGGCAGACGGCGGTGCAGCATCATCGCGTCGTGGCCGGCGCCACTGGGCAGGTGGTGCAGGGGCAGGCCCAGGGCGGCGACGGCACGCTCCCAGCGGGCTTGCCAGTCGGGGTGGCTGGGGGCGGCGCTGGCGCGCAGCGTCTCGCGCAGCGTCAGCGCCAGGCCGCGCTGCGCGGCGATTGCATGGGCGGCCTCCAGCACGGCCCGCGCCAGGGCGTCGCGGGCGGCGTCCGTGGGGGCGCGCAGGTCCAGGCTGAAGCGGCACCGCCCCGGCACCACGTTGATCGAGCCCGCGGGCACCTCCAAGATGCCCACCGTGCCGACCGTGCCCGGGTGCTGGCGCGCCAGCCGTTCCACGGCCAGGGTCAGCTCGGCGGCGCCCGCCGCGGCGTCGCGCCGCTGCGTCATCGGGGTGGTGCCGGCGTGGCAGGCCACGCCGGTGTATTCGCCCAGCCAGCGCACGCTGCCGTTGATGCCGGTGACGATGCCCAGCGGCCGGTTGGCCTCCGACAGCACCGGCCCCTGCTCGATGTGGACTTCCACGAAGCCCAGGTAGCGTGCCGGGTCGCGCGCGCAGGCGGCGATGGCGGCCTGGGTGCCGGGCAGGCCCGCGCGGCGCATGGCCTCGGCCATCGGGATGCCGTCCGCATCCGTCAGGTCCAACCAGGCGGGGTCGAACGCACCCACCAGCGGGGCCGAGCCCAGAAAAGTGGCCGGGTAGCGCTGGCCTTCCTCTTCGGCAAAGGCCACCACCTCGATGCCGAAGGGCAGGCGCTCGCCGCGCGCGTGCAGCGCGTGTACCGCTGCCAGGGGCACCGCAATGCCCAGCCGGCCGTCGTGGGGGCCGGCGTGGCGCACCGTGTCGTAATGGCTGCCGGTCAATAACCACGGGGCATCGGGCCGCTGCCCGGCGTAGCGCCCCACCACATTGCCCACGGCGTCGGTGTCCACCGTGTCGCAGCCCGCCGCCCGCATCCACGCCACGATGTCCGCCGCGCAGGCGCGGTGCGCCGCGCTCAGGTAGGTCACGGTCAGGTGTTTAGGGTGTTCGCTGTGGCGTGCCAGGGCCGCCAGTTGGTCCCACACCGCATGGCCGGCGGTGGGCTCCCAGCCCAGCTTGTCGTGCAGGCGGATTTCCGCGATGCGGTGGATCTGCCGCAGGCACTCGCGCCGCTCGTCGTCCGGGTGTGCATGCAGCCGGCGCTCGAAGGCGGCGATGATCTGCGCGCGCGACAACCCCCGGCCGCGCGGTCCGCGCACCGCCAGAATGAACGGCCAGCCAAAGCGGGCCCGGTACTCGGCGTTGAGCCGTTGCAGCGAGGCGTATTCCTCGGGCGTGCAGTGCGTCAGACCGGCGCGGCTTTGCTCATCGGTGGATTCGGCGGTCAGCGTGCCGGCCACCATGGCCTTGCCGGCCAGCTCCGGGTGGGCGCGGATGAGCGCCAATTGCGCCTGCACATCGGCCCGGTCCACGACGTCGGCGCAGGCGGCGATCAGGGCTGCGGGGGTGGCGAACGGACGGCGCGCCAGCGCCGCGCGCACGATCCACGGCGAATGCTCGTACAGCCCATCCAGCCGCGCGCACGCCTCGTCCACCGGGGCGACATTCAGGGCATCGAGCGCGGGGATGCCGGTCGTCATGCCGTGCCCTCCGAAGCGGTCGGATAGGGGTGGGTGTCGCGCCAGTGGCGGGCGATGTCCACCCGCCGCGCCACCCAAACGTGCGAATGCCGCTGCACATGGTCCAAAAAGCGTTGCAGCGCTCCGATGCGGCCCGGGCGCCCAAGCAGCCGGCAGTGCATGCCAATGCTCATCATCTGCGGGCGATCCAGCCCGTCCGGATCGCCCTCGGCATACAGCGCGTCGAAGGTGTCGCGCAAATAGTGGAAGAACGGATCGGCGTGCGAGTAGCCCTGCGGCAGCGAAAACCGCATGTCGTTGCAGTCCAGCGTGTACGGCACCACTAAGTGTGGCACCACGGTGCCGTCGCTGCGGCGCACGCGCATCCAGAACGGCAGGTCGTCGCCGTAGTAGTCGCTGTCGTACAGAAAGCCGCCGTGGTCCACCACCAGCCGCCGCGTGTTCGGGCTGTCGCGCCCCGTGTACCAGCCCAGCGGGGGCTCGCCGGTCAGGGCGGTCTGGATGGCCACCGCCTGCGCCAGGTGGGCGCGCTCGGTGGCCTCGTCCACCTGCTGGTAGTGGATCCACTTGAGGCCGTGGCAGGCGATTTCGTGGCCGGCGGCCCGGCAGGCGGCCGCCACCTCGGGGTGGCGCTGCAGTGCGCTGGCCACGCCAAATACGGTCAGCGGCAGACCGCGGGATTCGAACTCGCGCAGAATGCGCCAGACCCCCACGCGCGAGCCGTACTCGTAGATGCTTTCCATGCTCAGGTGGCGGTCGGGGTAGGCGGTCGGCGCGAACATTTCGGACAAAAACGTCTCGCTGGCCGCGTCGCCGTGCAGCACGCAGTTCTCGCCGCCTTCTTCGTAATTCAGGACGAATTGCACCGCGATGCGCGCACCCCCCGGCCAGCGCGCGTGCGGGGGGCGGCGGCCGTAGCCGATCAGGTCGCGCGGATAGGGGGCGGTGCTGTCGTACACGGTGGACATGGGGCGGGCGGCGTCAGGTCAGCGCCAGCGCCAAATCGGCGCTGGGCCGGGGGTGGTCGAACGACAGGCCGGCCACCACGTGTTCCAGGTGTTCGGCCATCAGGCGCGCGGCGCGCTCGCCGTCGCCCGCGGCCAGTGCGTCTACGATGGCCACATGCTCGTCGCTGGAGTGGCGGGCGGCCGGGTCGTTTTGGTACATCAGCGTGATGAGGGCGCTGCGCGAAAGCAGCTCGCCCAGTATTTCCGCCAGGACCCGATTGCCCGACAGTTCGGCCAGCCGCAGGTGGAAGTCGCCCAGCAACTGGTTGCGGCCTGTGACGTCGTGCCGGGCGATGGCGGCTTGCTCGGTCCGCAGATGCTGGCGCAGGGTGTGCAGTTCGGCCGCGCCGAGGTGTCCGGCCAGCCCGCGCACCAGGTCCACCTCCAGCGTGCGGCGCACCGCCAGCAGTTGGCGCGCCTCGTCCGCCGAGGGGGCGGCGACGAAGGCACCCCGCGCCGGCTCCAGCCGCACCAGGCGGTTTTGCGCCAACTGGTGCAGGGCCTGCCGCACCAGTGTGCGCGAGACGCCAAAGTGCGCCGCCAGGCGCAGCTCGGGCAGTTTGGTGCCGGGCAGCAGCCGGTGCTCGACGATGGCGCGCGTCAGCGCATCGACGATGTCGCGGGTGCTGGTGTGGGCCATGGGTGCATCATAGCCACAAAGGCCGCAATCTGTATACACTTTGGTGCACAAGACACCCCGATCTGGAGGCGCCATGGGCCTGAGCACGCACGTCCTCGACACCATGCACGGCTGCCCGGCCGCTGGTATGGCGGTTTCCCTCTTGGCCACGGGCGCGGGCGAGCCCCGGCTGATCAAGCGCGTCGTGCTCAACGCCGATGGGCGCAACCCGGACGGTCCGCTGCTCGCGACGGGCGAGTTGAACGCCGGCACCTACCGGCTGGTGTTCGAGGTGGCGGACTACTTTCGGTTCCGCCGGGTCGCACTGCCGCAGCCGCCGTTTCTGGACCGCGTGGCGCTGGATTTCGGGGTGGCCGATCCGCAGGCGCACTACCACGTGCCCCTGCTGGTCAGCCCCTGGAGCTATTCCACCTACCGCGGCAGTTGAGCGGGTGGGGCCGCCGCGTCCTCGCCTTGGGCGACGCGGGTGGCGGTGCTGCTTGCTGGCACCTTGCGTGCTGCCGTCGCGGGCGCCCGGCGCGATTGGGCCGCCGGGCGGCCGGCCGCGGGGCTTGTGGTGGCTTTGGTCGCCCGTGCCGGTGCCGGGGGCATACGGTCGAGCTGGCCTTCGGTCAGCGTATCGAGCTGGAAGGTGCCGCTCTTGTCCCACAGCCAGCTGTCGGTGTAGCTGACCCCGCCCAGCCGCTGGGGGGCGGGGAAGGGGGCCGCCGCCCGCACCAGCCGTTCGATCTCGGCCTTGACGTGGGGCACATGGTCCGGCGCGCGCATCCATTCGAAGCGGCGCAGCTCGCCGCGCGGGCCGATATCCAGTCGCATCACGCCCACGGCCTGGATCAGCGGGGGCAGCTTGCCACGAAACACCCGGTCGCCGTAGTGCTCGTACAGATGCTGGGCGCCGTCGCGGCGGTAGTCGCGCTCGTTCGTCGCGAGCGAGACCTTGCCCGTGAACGGGGGCTCTGGGGCCGGCACGGGTGCCGGGGGCGGCAGGGCGACGGTCGCCGGTGGGGCGGGGGCCTCGGCCTGGGGCGGCGGGGGGGTGGCACAGCCGGCCAGCACCGCGGTCACCAGTGCCACCCCACCCCAGACGCGCAGCCGGTCATGCGCGTCGGGTCGTCGGGGCGCGGGCGGCAGGGGCGAATCGAACGTCAAAGCCATCGGAGCGTAGGGACGGCGACGCGAGCGCTCCGTCCCGTGGTTGAAGCTCGGCGGATTGTGCGCCAATGGCCCGGGCCTTTCAACCCCGGCGATACTGGCGCCATGAATGACGGCATGGACGGATGGCAGTTGCGCGGGGGCGATCTGGACGGCGCGCTGGCGGCTCTGGCGGACGGGCCCGGGACGCTGGTGGTGGTCGAGCGCGGCGAGGGTTCGGTGCCGCGCGAGGCCGGCGCCTGGATGCTCGTGACCGCTGGGGACGTGGTGGGTACCATCGGCGGCGGGCAACTGGAGTGGCAGGCCATCCAACATGCCCGGGCCCGGCTGGACGGCGGGGGCGATGCGCCGGGCGAACGGCTGCGCTATCCGCTGGGGCCTCGCCTGGGACAGTGCTGCGGGGGCGTGGTGCATGTGCGGCTGCGGCGTGTCACGGCGGCCGACGCGGCCACGCTACGCCAGTCCTGGACGGCAGCGCGCCTGCCCGTGGCGCTGTTCGGTGGCGGCCATGTCGGGCGCGCCATCGAGCGGGCGCTGCGGCCGCTGCCCTTCGCGCTGACCTGGATCGACAGCCGCGATGGCGTCTTCCCGCAAGACCTGCCGCCCGCCGTGGTGGCCGAGCATTCCGACCCCGTGGAGCGAGCCGTACACGGTCTGGCCCCGCACAGCCGGGTGCTGATCATGAGCTTCAGCCATGCGGAGGACCTGGCCATCGTAGACGCCTGTCTGCAGCGGCTGCGCACGCGCGACGATCTGGCCTTCGTGGGGCTGATCGGCAGCCGCACCAAGTGGGCCGCGTTTCAGAACCGTCTGCGGGCGCGGGGGCACGACGATGCGGTGCTGTCGCGCATCACCTGCCCCATCGGCATCCCCGGTCTGATGGGCAAGGAGCCGGAGGTGATCGCCGCCTCGGTCGCCGCCCAACTGTTGATGACGCGCTGAGCCGGCGGCTGCCCATCCGCATGGCTTGGCCCCCATCCGCACCGATCGGCGCCCGTCAGCACGCGCCCGGGCCGTCCCCAGGCCCCAGCCGCTCGGCCAGCTCGGACAGACTGCTCACTTCCACATCCACGGGTACGGTCGCGCGGCGCTCGCCCCGGCCGGGGCCATGTTCGTCCGGGCGGGCGACGAAAGCGGTGCGCAGCCCCGCCTGGGCGGCAGCGGCCAAATCGTCCGAATGTGCCGCCACCATCATGACGGACCGGGGGGGCAGGTCCAGGGCCTCCACCGCCGCGCGGTACACACCGGGCTTGGGCTTGTAGTCCCGCGCCAGTTCGGCGCCCAGGATGGCGTCCCACACCCAGCCGTTGTGCCGCGCCAGATGCACCATCAGCGCGATGTGGCCGTTGGAGCAGGGCGCCAGCAGCACCCGCGGCCGCAGGGCGCGCAGGCCGGCGGTGACGTCGGGCCAGGCGTCCAGTCGGTGCCACGCCCGGTTCAGGTGTGCGCGTGTGGCTTCATCCACCCGGTGCGCCAGCCCCCACGCGGCCAGCACGGCGTCCAGGTTCAGGCGGTGCAAATCGTCCAGCTTGCAGTACGGCAGGGCGCCCTCGCGCACGCGCGCCATGGCGGGCTGATATTGCGCCCGCCAGGCGTCGGCGAAGGCCAGCCAGTCGGCCTCGATGCCCAGCGGCGCCAGTGCCTGACGCGCCTCCCGCGCGATGGAGGTGCGCCAGTCGACCAGCGTGCCAAAGACATCGAACACGAGGGCGCGCACGTCGCGCAGCGGGTGGGGCGCAGGGGCGATCGGGGGCATGGGGCAGCGAAGTGGCGGGACCCGGGGGCGGGTGCTATGATGGGCCTACTGTAGCGCGAGTTCGTGGCGCCAGTAGCGGTATCTCATGTTCGGTCGCCGTCGCCCTGTCCACATCGGGTTGTCCGCCCGCATCCACCACCCCGAGGCCGGGGCCGCCGGTTTGCGCACCAAGACCCTGCAGGTGCTGGAGCAGTCCGTGGCGCAATGGGCGGCCTCGCGCGACACGTTGGTGCTGATGATCCCCTCGGTGCTGCAAGACGGCGCGTTGCAGCGCAGCAGCATCCGGGTGCGCGACTACGCCGATTACCTGGATGGCCTGATCCTGCAAGGCGGTGCCGACGTCAGTCCGCGCGCCTATGGCGAAGAGCCGCTCAAGCCCGAGTGGGCCGGCGACCCGGTGCGCGACGCCTACGAGCTGGAGCTGGTGCACGAATTCCTCGAGGCGGGCAAGCCCATCCTGGGCATCTGCCGCGGCATGCAGTTGATCAACGTGGCCTTTGGCGGCAGCCTGCTGCAGGACATACCGACCCTCGTGCCCGGTGCCATCGCCCACGAAACCCCGCACTACGACCGCCACCGCCACCCGGTGACGCTGGCCCCCGGCGGGCGACTGGAGCAATGGAACGGCCGGCTGCCCGGCCGCCAGGTTGCCTCCATCCACCACCAGGCCGTCAAGCGGCTGGGGCGCGACTTGGTGGTGGAGGCCACGGCGCCGGATGGGGTCATCGAGGCCCTGCGCTACCAGGGTCGGGGCTTTGTCTTTGGGGTGCAGTGGCACCCGGAATTCCACGTCCCGGGGGATGACGAGCAACTCGATCCCACCCCCATGTTGGACGCCTTTCTGGAGGCGGCGCGGCGCTGAACCGCGCGC
>NZ_JBKBQX010000028.1:0-19833 GCF_046292505.1 Tepidimonas sp.
AGCACATTGGTCACGGCCTCCAGCAGCGACATCCAGCGCGACTGCTTCATCCCTGCATCCCGGTTGTTCATTCAGTCCCTATCGGTGGCATCATCGACCCGTCATAAGAAGCAAACGGGAGAGAAGATGTCATTGCTGTCGGTGTTCAAAGGCTGGCTGGGAGAAGCGCAGGGAGCGGTGGCGCACACGCTGTTCCTGGACGACAAGATCTATCACTCGATCAACAACGTGACGATTCCGACGGCCAACGGCACCACGCAAATCGATCACGTCATCGTCTCGCGCTTCGGGCTTTTTGTCGTCGAGACCAAGAACATGAAGGGCTGGATCTTCGGCGACGAGCACAGCAAGCAGTGGACCCAGAGCCTCTTCGGCAAAAAGCATCGCTTCCAAAATCCGCTGCACCAGAATTACCGGCACACCAAGGCGCTGGCTGACTTCCTGGGGATCGATCACGACAAACTGCATTCGGTCGTGATGTTCTGGGGTGAGGCTGAACTGAAAACCCCGATGCCGCCGAACGTGATGACCAAGGGCTACGCGACCTACATCAAGAGCAAGCAGACCGTGCTGTTCTCGGATGAGGAAGTCGCCCAGTTGATCGAGGCGCTGCGCACCGGGATGTTGCCCAAGACCTGGGCCACCCGGAACGCGCACATCGCGTCATTGCAGCAGCGCCATAGCAGCACGACAACCTGCCCGAAATGCGGTGGGGAGCTGATTCAGCGCACAGCCAAATCAGGCCCCAATGCAGGACGCCCCTTCCTCGGTTGCGCCAACTTCCCCAAGTGCCGCCACACCGCTGCCGTCACTGAGGCGTGACGATTCGCCGGGGTCAGCGCCAACGAGGTCATCGAATCGAACGCCATCGGCCTCACGCACTGCCTGCGCTCCAGCGTAGTCCTGCCACCTGCGAAGAATGGTGTCCACGTACTTGGGATCGAGCTCAATCAACCTCGCCTGGCGACCAGATTTCTCAGCGGCGATCAGCGTGGTGCCAGAGCCGCCGAAGGGATCGAGTACCAAATCACCGGGCCGGCTGGAGTTGCGGATGGCGCGCTCGACCAGTTCCACCGGCTTCATCGTCGGATGCAGGTCGTTCACGCGCGGCTTGTTGAAGTGCCAGACGTCCCCCTGGTCGCGGTCGCCACACCAGTGGCGGGTAGCCCCCTCGGGCCAGCCGTAGAGGATCGGCTCGTACTGGCGCTGGTAGTCTGAGCGGCCCAGCGTGAAGGTGTTCTTGGCCCAGATGATGAAGGTCGACCATTTGCCGCCGGCGGCGCGGAAGGCGGACTGCAGGGTGTCTAGCTCTGACGAGGACATGGCAATGTAGATCGCCCCCTGGCAGTGCGCGATCATCGGTCTCAGCGCTGCCTTGAGGAAGGGTTCGAAGTCCTCGCCCAGGTTGTCGTTCAAGATTGGGCGGTTCGTGCCGCGCATCTTGTCCTTGGCGCTGTTGGCGTAGTTAACCCCATAGGGCGGATCAGTGAAGGTCATCGCTGCCTTCTCGCCAGCCATCAGCAGGGTGTAGCTGGCGGCATCGGTGCTGTCGCCACACAGCAAGCGGTGCTTACCCATGATCCAAACGTCGCCCGGTTTGGAGACCGGCGTGACCGGCACCTCCGGGTCGACATCCTCGTCGGTGTTGCCTTCGGTGGTGGTTTCCTCGCCGGCCATGATCTCCAGTAACTCATCGGCATCGAAGCCAGTGAGCGCGAGATCGAAGTCGGCCTCCTGCAGATCGGCCAGCTCCAGACGCAACAGTTCCTCGTCCCATCCGGCGTTCTCGGCGATCTTGTTGTCGGCGATCACCAGAGCCCGACGCTGGGTCGGGGTGAGATGCTCCAGCACCACCACCGGCACGCTAGCCAACCCCAGCTTGCGCGCCGCCGCCAAACGCCCGTGACCGGCCACGATCACGCCGTCCGACCCGGCCAGGATTGGCGCAGTGAAGCCGAACTCGGCGATGCTCGCCGCGATCTGGGCGATCTGGGCCTCGGAGTGGGTGCGGGCATTTCGGATATAGGGCAACAGGCGCTCGATAGGCCAGTGCTCCAGTTTGTCAGCGAGCCAGGCTTGCATCGGTGTTCTCCAGTCGTTCTGCCTCGACCTCGGCAAAGGTCTGTCCGGTCGCCAGCAAGGTCACCGGGATGTCGGGGTGGTTCTGCTGAAAGCGCTTGACCGCCACGTCGGTGTAGGACGGGGCCAGTTCGATGGCGCGGGCCACGCGATTCGTCTTCTGGGCAGCCAGGATCGTGGTGCCGGAGCCGCCGAAGGGCTCGAAGACAACGTCACCCGGGTCTGAGTACGCGAGCAAGATGTGCTCAGGCAGTGCCACCGGAAACACCGCCGGATGGTCAATGTCCCGGCCAATCTTGCCCTTGTGGCGCATCACCCGGATCACGCTATCCGGGATGCGGTACTCCTGCGTGGGCTGCCCGGCATGGGTCCAGCCACCGACTTCACCATATCAGGCGGTGGGCACCCAGTTGCCAGATGTCGCCGGCTCGGCTGACCGGGTTGGTTGGTGCCTGCGGGATGTCCTCGTCGGCGTCTTCAGTAAATCCGCTAATTGGCGGATTTGTTTCGTCACCCGGATCGGCATCGCCGAGCAGACTGGCCAGCTCGTCGTCACTGAAGCCGGTGAGCGAAAGGTCGAAACCGGCGGCGGACAGCTCGGCCAGTTCGGCAGCCAGCAACTCTTCATTCCATCCTCCCTGCAGCGTTAACTGGTTATCCGCCAGTATGTAGGCGCGGCGCTGAGTGGGCGTGAGGTGATCCAGGACGACCACCGGCACGACGTCGAGCGCGAGTTTCTGCGCAGCGGCCAAGCGACCATGTCCAGCCAGAATGCCGCCATCCCCCGAGACCAGCAGCGGCGCGGTGAAGCCGTACTCGACAATGCTGGCGGCGATCTGCGCCACCTGTGCATCGGAGTGCGTGCGCGCATTTTTGGCGTAGGGCTTGAGTCGATCCAGCGGCCACAACTCGATACGGCTGGCCATGGCAGGGGTGAAGTGAGTCGTCATCGATGACCCTCGACGAAAGTGTTGAAACATTCGCCAGAGGGATCTGACGAAGAAGTCAGCGCAGGCGCTGCGTGATCTCGCGGGCGATTACAGGAATCAGCGCATCGAGGTGTTGGCGCAGGGCGTCGCGCACCAAGATTTCGAGAAGCTCAGATGGCCGCTCTGCCGACACAGGCTCTTCGACAGGATCGGGGCGCAGGCCGGCTGCGAAGGCTTTGCCGACTACGTCCCCGACATCGGCGTAGGTCGGCTCGTTGGGGTTCCACATCGGGTGGGTTTTGATCGGGTGTTTCTTCATCGGGCCAGATCCTCCAGGGCTTCACGAATGGCGACATCCAAGATGTCGGTCACACCGCGCACGTCCGGGTCAGCCACCACCAGGGCGACGATCTCGGGCGCAACCTTGCGCGGGATCTGCTGCATCCGATCTCGCAGCTGGCGGGCCAGCTGGAAATACTTGATGTCGACCTCGTCCTTGCTGATCAGCTTGCCCGTGCGCTCTTCGAATTCGAGCTTGGCCAGGCGCGCCGAGTAGGTTTCGCGCACCGCCCGGGCCTTGTGGTAATCGACGCCTCGGGCATCGTCACTGGCCTGGGGCTGCGGCGGTGGTGCGGCAGGCTGGGAAGCGTGCTGGGTAACAGGCGGTGGTCGGGTGGTGGTCACCCTCGGGGTGGTCGGCTGGGCGGTTCGCGTGTGCCGATCCCATTGGGCGTCGGCCTTGATTGGATCGATGCTGCCATCGGGTTCGGGATGGATGCGTCCACTGGCAATCGCCTTCTGGACAGCGGACAGGGCCACGCCGCGATGCCGGGCGTAGGCGCGCAAGCTCATGCTCATGAAAATCTCCAACCAGTCGATGGCAGGCCGGGTGACCACCGACCACCTGACCACCTATTTTTTGAGTCTGACGCTAGGCAAGCGTCGCGCTGCGCGCGGCCCCCGCGTTTTAAATCGCCAGGGAGGACCCGTCAGATGTGTCAGATGCGTCAGGTCGCACGGGCGAGTTCCTCGCGCAGTGCCCGTTCCATCTGCCGCTGGTACTCCCGCAGTGCCACGCTGCGCACGGTGTCGGCCATGCCAAAACGCGGCTCGACCTTCTGCTGGCGACGCAGCAGGTACAAGGCCAGGATGCGCTTCTCGTCACGGCGCTCGAACACGGCACCGGCACGGTAGAACACGTTCTTCTTCGCCATCACCTGGCCCGGCCACTGGCTCTTGGGGATGACGCGGGTCTGGGCGGTCTGTGCCATCGGCCCGACCGGAATCGCCAGCTTGCCGGTCTTGGTGCCACCGACCTCCTGCAGCGCCATGAACCGATCCCGAGACCAGACCTCAGCCATCAGCGTGCGGGGCTTGGCAGGCGTCACGCCAATGCCTCGGCTGATCCACGGGCGGCGCAGGTTGAAGCGCTCGGGCAGACCCTCGCGCACCGCATCGCGGGCATCGAATGCCGTGCGAGTGAGCGCCTGGGCGGCGGCATTGGGGACGTGCCGTTTCGCCAGATCAGACAGATGCTCGGTCGCCTTGGCCACATCGGCGGTGACGTCAAGTTTCAGCATCGGCGGACTTCCGGCGGCGAGGAGTGGCTGGCGCTTCGGCGTTTGCAACAGGCTCGGCAGCGATGCCAGCTTGTTGCGCCAGGATCTGATCGGCAGTAGCGGCATCGACTTCGACCGTCAGGCCGGGGACGAACGAGCGCGTGCCGCCGTCGCCGGTGACGACCACCGGGCGGGTGATGAGAAGTTTCATGGGGGAGTCTCCAGCGCTGGGCAGAGAGGCGAACGCCAGGCCCAGAAACGACAGCGCCCACCGGAACGAATCGGGTGGGCGCAGTTATCAGCAGTACGGGATTACTGTACCTTGTGTCCGGACGGGATTCAATGGGGTTTTGGAATCGGCACAGAAATTTTTTTTGCGAGCCAGATGTGACGAAGCCACCCGAAGGTGGCCCGTCGCCCCAAGAGCATCCGGCTTTACCGGACGGTCATGGGGTGAGTTGTGGCAGTAGTCTAACCGGCTAAGGGAAGCTATGCCATCACGACGGTGGTGCGAACTTCAACCTTCAGCGCACGCTTGATAGCGGCGAAGATCGCCGAGATGTTGCTCATGGTCGGATTGCCCGAGGCCGACAGCATCCGGTGCAGGCTCTTGGCCGGCTTGTGGATCTCCTCGGCCAGCGACTCGAACCCGACCGTCGCGTTCACCAGATCACGCAGGATCAGTTTGGCGGTATCGGGCTCACCGTCGATGAACAGGGTGATCGCCTCGTCCAGCAGCGCCTGGGCAAAAGCCGGATCGCTCTGCACACGGGCGGCCACGGTTTCTTTGAAATCACGGGTCAATGCCATGGTTCACGCTCCTTTTTTCGTTTGTGCCTTACGGCGCTTGTAGTCTTCCCACAAGGCCACCGCCTCATCGATGTCCTTTTGCTGGCCCTTCTTTGTGCCACCACCGATCAGGATGATGATCTTCAGACCGTCCTTGGCCAGGTAGATGCGGTAACCCGGCCCCCAGTCGATCTTGTACTCGCCAATGCCCCGGAACCACTCCACATTCGACAGATTGCCCTGTTCCATCCGGGCAGCGGCCACACTGACCTTGGCAGCAGCCATCGTGTCGAGTGTGGCAAACCACGCGGCGTAGGGGCTGCTTCCATCGGGCAGGAGCAGTTCTTTGACTTGGTAGCTCATTGGCGAAATGGTAACACATACGTTCCCATTGACGCCACTTGGATCGTGGAAAAGGCTGCCCACTTGCCAGCGAGCAGGCAGCCAACCCGGATCATGGTGAGATCACGCTCCGGTGCGCCGTGCGATGCGTCCGTGGCCCTGAGCGCTCATAACCGTAGTACCGGGCGAGCACGCCGAGTGCAGCGACCAGGATGCCCTTGGCCTCGTTTTTCTCGACACGCTTGCCATTCCAGCCATCGCGCAAGGCCCAATCGCGGATCGACATCTGCAGCCCGGCCACGTACCACAGCGCCGATCCGGCCGGAGAGCCACTGCCACCCACCGCATCCAGCGCATCTCGAACCGCTCGAGCAGCACCAGCGTTCCTCTCGACCATCATCTGCCCAGGCGCAGTCCCTCCTGGCAGACCATCGAGCTTAGGACTGGCGACACCACTACCGAACGCCCGGGCGAAGTCCTGCGAGAACTGTTGGCCGGCATCGTGCATGGCACCAGTGATGCTGCCGTTACGGAGCATCAGCGCCAGCGTGTCCACGGTGCGGTAGTGCTCGGCCGGTTTCTGGTCGTCATCCTCTTCCCGCACGTAGCGGATCACGCTGCCATCCGGGCGGATGTGCTCTTCACCCAGACGGGGTTTGCGTTCTGCCCGGGCCTTGGCGCGTTGCGTCTTCTTGGTCATGACCGTCCCTCCCCAAGTTGCCCGAGGGTCGCCAGCGCGCCGTCGCGGTCACGTTGCACGGTGATCGATTTGGCCGTGGTCGCCACCACCGTCCAGGTCTCGCCATCACCCCGGTCGATGACCTCGCCTTCGCGCCAGGGACGATTCTGCTTCGTCGTTGCCGTTCGCGCGCCGTAGAGCTTGGTGGCGATGCCGGACAGGAACGCCCGATCCCAGTCGTCGTAGATGTCCTCCAGCGGCACGACCACGATGCCTTGTTTGTGCCAGGCCGCTGCACGCATCGCGCGCAGTTCGTCGCTGCTGGCCGGTGACGCCGGGGCGAGACGCCCGAGGGCGCAGGGGATGGAAACAGAGGTGGGGTTCATGCGGATGCTCCTTCGGGATTCGGGGTGGCGGTTGGGTGCTGGGTCTGGGCGGGTGCTTTGGCACGACCGCCTTCCCAGTGCTGCTGTTCGTCGGCCAGATAGCCGGCCTGGTGGGCGATGCGGCGCACGAAGTCCGGGTTGAGGCCGACCCAGTCGCACCACAAGCCCAGGTCATCGCCCAGCAGGAAGCGCCGGGCTTCGCGCCTCACGCCCTTGCCCAAGGACAGGCAATCGACGATGGCGGCGCTGATCACCGCGACGAACAGACGCGACTCGGGGCAATCGAAGGCGGTGTGGCGGTTGAGGACTTTTTCCAGGGCGCGCTGGCCGACCAGCGGTTTCGGCGGACGCCAGCGCTCGGTTCTGATGCAGGTGGCAGTCATCGCGCACCTCCCTGGACAAACGCCCAATCGAGCAGCGCCAGGGCGTCGGCCTCGTTGTCGTCGGCAGGCGCAAAGCCACGGCCGCGCATCGCCGCCATCACCGCGTCTTTTCCCGCATTGCCCTTGCCCGTGGCGTGCTTCTTGATCGTGGCGCTGTGCACCGCCGCGTGTTCGAGGCCGTGCTCGGCGCACCAAGCCTGCACGGTGGCCACACAACCGACGGCGTACTCGGTGGCGGCGCCACCACGGTGGTGTGCCTGCTCGTAGAACACGGCGGCCAGATCGGGATAGGCGGCGCGCACGCTTTGCAGTTGAGCGCGCAGGTGCAGGTAGCGCATTCCCGGCGATTCGCCCCGGCGTGGGGCGATGTCCCAGACGCCTGAGCACACCTCGCCCGCTTTACCAATGGCCCAGCCGCAGCGTGAGCCCATGTCCAGTGCCAGCGCTCTCATCGCACGTGCCTCCAGGTCTTGGCGCACGCAATCAGGCTCACCGTTGAATCGCTGACACCGTAGGTCTGTGCGAGGGCGCACTGCCGGATGCCGACGGCCAGGGCCTGGCGGATCAGCACCACCTGGGCTTCCACGAGCTTTGCGCTGTGGATCTGCGAGCCGCGCAGCCGCGTGCCGTGCAGGTCCTTGTGCGCATCGTTTTCGATGGGCAGCAGCCAGGCGAGATTGCTGACGTGGTTGTTCAGGCGCTGTCCATCAAGGTGCGCCACCTGGTGCAGCGGCGAAGGCTTGGGGCCGAGGAAGGCCAGCGCGACGAGTTGATGCACACCAAAGCGCTGACGCCGGCCATCCCGGTACAGGATCACCTGGGCGTAGCCGTTGGGGCGGATGAAGGGCACCAGGACCCGGTGGGCGCGGCGGCAGCGAAAGCCCTGGCAGCGGCGCACGACGCCATCGACCGAGACTTCGTAGGCGGGGTAGCCGGGCACCGTCCGCCAGAGGGTGGCGCTGGCCGTGTGGCGCAGCACGCCCGTGGCGGCTGTGGCCTGGGGCGGTGAGACGACATGCTTGGGTTGCGGGGCACGCTGCCCCAGCCCCGACTGCGGGGCGACGGTTGAGGTGATCACAATCGATCCTCCAAGGAACGCGTTAGCGACCTGGAGGAGCGCGATCACGGACCGGGTCAGGGTCGGTGCCGCTCCCTCATGTCCGACAGGGATGAGGTACGGGTGAGATGGGTGCTGCGGGGTACTGCAGGGTGCCGTAAGTGGGCAGGCCAGGGCCTGACCGACGCTCGGCAAGGCGTCCGTGCTTACGTCAATAGTTCATTCGTCAATCTAAGACCCCCTCTCATAGAGATAGATAGTTCATTCTTCAATACGTCAATCTAAGATCAATTTTTGATTTTCTATAGGTATACAGCGCGCACGCGCGCGAGGTGTGCCTGAATGGGTATGCATCAGGATAGGTGTATGTAAGTATCTGGCCTTGACGGATTGACACATTGACGCAACGGCCGCTGAACATAGTCTCTGAATCGTTTTCTCCTTTCATATCAACACGTTGCAACACTCCTGACGCCCGACCCGCCGACTGCGGGACCTTGACGCATGGTCTGGGTGCAGCGCTCATGACCTCACCTCCTCGCCACCGACGTAGCGAATCCACTGCGCCGTCCGCCCCTTGGTCAGCCGCTGCTCGAGGGCCACGAAGCCCGCGTCGACCAGGGTCTTGAGCACGCTGTCGCGCTGGTGCAGATCCATGAACTGGGTGCGGCGCGTGAAGTCACGCTTGCTCATCCCCTGCGCACCGGCGTCCTGCAAGATCTTCAGCGAGCGCTTATGGTTCGACTCGGTCGGGTTCTCCGACACGCGGGCGGCAACCTCGCGGATGGTGAGCTCGGCACAGTGGCGCGCAAGCATGGCGCCCCACGCCGCATCCTCCGCCTCGATCTGCGGGGCGACCGGATCGCGCGAGACCGCGCGGATCAAGGCGAGCTTGGTAGCGTTCTCTTCGATGCGCGCCAGGATCGAGGACAGCCCCGAACCACGCGCCCGGCGCAGCTCCTGCAGCAAGGTCTGATCCAGCGCCCGAAACACCGCCTGCGCCTCGGGGGCGGTGGGCACCACCAGCGGTTCGACCTCCACCTCAGCCACTGCGCCGATGTTGGCCAGATTGCCACTGAGCTGGCCACCCCCTTCGTGGATCAGGATCAATCGGTCGATCAGCGACTTCGGTGGGTCAATCACCCCAAACACCTCGTTGCTGTCGGGGAAGTCGTCCTCGCTTTCCATGATCAGAAAGCGCGCCAGCGACCCATCGGCGACGTTGGCCGCCTGCAGGGCCTGCCAGAAGTGCAACGGCGTGGTGGTGCCGTAGATGCAGGCACAGGGCTGGTGGATCGCCCGGTGCGCATCGTTGTGCTGGGTGCTGGCGTACTCGACGCCGAAGTACGTCGTGCCCGAGGTGGTGTAGAGCTCGGTCATCAGGTCCAGGATCTCCGTCACGTAGCGCGGCGAACGCTTCCTATCGGCCGCAGCGGCCAGGAACATCCCGAACTCGTCCAACTGGAACAGGATGGCGGGCTGGCGCATCAGTGCCGTCAGGAGGCCCGAGCCCGAGGCGATCTTGTTGCCGCCCAGGTACTGCAGCAGGTTGGCGCGGCGAAACAGCTCGTTGATCACCACCCGGCTGTGGTTCTTGCCGGCACCGCTCTCGGCAATCCCTACGACGTACAGGTTCGAGCGGATGTTGCTCGCCGTGCGGTACTTGCGCCCCATCAGCGCCCCGACCGCGCACAGACTGGCCCCCAAGGCGAGCACCGGCTGTGGCCGTTTGGCGGTCGTGATCATCAGCTGCATCATCTCGCCCAGCACCCCGTCGACCGCATCCCAACCTGCCGGCAGCGGTGTGGGGGGCGGCGGGCGATAGGCGTCCGGCTCGTTCTGCTCGAGCAGGCCGTCGAGCAGCCCCTCCCGCACCCCATCGATCAACCCCTGCGCCGGATGTACGCCCTCGCTGACGATCTCCCCATTGAGCTGCAGATCGGCCGCCGGATGCCAGCCGTTGTCCAGCGCCAGCTTGTAGAGCGTGCCGGCGCCGATGCGCTGCGGCGCAAAGCTGCGCCAGGCCTGGGCGGTGGTCTTGGGTTCATGCTTTTGCGAACTCGCCGACCAGCGCTCGAACAGCGGCCAGCCGGCGTCCCCCAGCGCCCCCTTGATCGCCATGCCGATGCGCACCCAGCTGTCGTAGTCGAGATCCGCATTGACGATGTAGGTGAGCGCATCCTCGACCGCCGCGAAGGTGCCGCGCTGCTCGGGCAGGTGGGCGCACTCGCCTGCGGCTCGTTGCCCGACGCTCAGACTCTTAGGGCGCAGGTTGGCCGGGATCAGCAAATACGCTTCCTGGGCAAACTCACGGGCCTGCGCCTCGGTGATCGCCGGCAGATCGCTCAGGTTCAGATCGGCCAGACTCTCCACCGGCCAGTCATAAGCCTGCCCAGTGTCCGGGTGGATGCCGTAGGCGATGAACTGCTGGCCCAGGCCCAGCACCTCGATGGGCGGGTACTTGAAGCCGGCAAAGGGCTGGGCGGCACGATAGACCAGGAGGCGCTTCGGCGCGCGGCCGATACGCACCGCCGGCGTGTCGCCCAAGAGCCGTTTGGCCAGGCCCTCGATCTTGGCGGCAATCTCGCCGTCGAGCACATCGATGTCGATGCCGATCACGCGGCCGGCGGCAATGCCGATGCCCGATTCGGGCCAGTCGCCCCAGATGTCGACCTCGTTCTCGGTGGTGGCGCGCTCGCAGTGGCGGCTCCACTTGGGATAGTCGTGCCAAGCGCCCTGGCGGTACATGCCCGGTTTTTTGCTGCGCGGCTGGATCGGCAGGATCGGGAAACCCCGATCCACCAGGGTGGCCCCCAGCTGCGCCATGTAATTCGGTGTCGTCATGGTGGGCTCCTCAGAACGGCGGATCGTCGGCATAGGCCTCACGCAGGTGGTCCTGGAAGGCGGTGACGATCACCTCGACCAGCGTGGCCCACTCCTGGGCGGTGAACAGCGCCAGGTCGGTCTTCCCGAGCGACTCGACATAGGCGCCGCCCTCGGCACCGGCAGCGGCCAGTGCATTCAGTTCATGTGTGTTGGGATCAATCATTCCCTTTAACCTCGCAGCAAGGTCCAGGCAGCGCATCGAGCACAGCTTGACGGTGGGTGCCTGGACACGGATCAGACGGGGCGCGAAGCCGAACCCTCGGGCTTCGCGCCGGCAAATGGCACAGATCACGGAAAGCGCACCCCGACGACTTGGGTGTAGCGGCCCTGCGCGCGCACCGCGATCTGCGACGGGCACTGGAGACGGTCCGCGTGCTGCAAGGCCTCGTCGACCTTGCCCGGCACCGGCAGACCCGGTGCGCGGCGCATCCACCAGGCCACCGCCTTCTGCCGTGCGTAGCCCGGATGCTCCAGACAGACCCACTCGCTGTGGTGGGTGAGCCCACTCCAGTAGTCCACCCGCAAGGACGGCGGCTTGCCGGGTTTGTCGTGCCGGGCGTAGCTGACCCGGCTGACCTCGATCCACTGGGGTTTGGGATTGCTCACCACCTCCAGCGTGCTGGCCTTGGCTTCGAGCTTGGGCGCCGGGGGCGGAAACACATGGCCGCAGTCGGGGCAGGTGCGCACCGATGCGTGCACGATGCTCTGGCAGGCCGGGCAGTCCTTCACCGGCGCCTCGCCTTCGCCCTTGCCGGGGCGCTTGGGGCGGATGGCATCAATGGGGCCGTGGCGGGCGATGTTGCCGGCGAAGTCCAGGACCAGGCAGTTGGTCTTGCCCGGGGCCAGGCGGCAGCCGCGCCCGACGATCTGCACATACAAGCCCGCCGACTGGGTCGGGCGCAACATGGCGATCAGATCCACGCCGGGCGCGTTGAAGCCGGTGGTCAGCACGTTGGCGTTGGTCAGGCACCGGATCTGCCCCGCCTTGAAGGCCGCGATGATGGCTTCGCGCTCGGGGCCTGGGGTGTCGCCGACGATGGTGGCGCAGGCGATGCCTTTGGCGCGCAAGGCATCGCGCACATGGAAGGCGTGATCCACCCCGGCGCAGAACACCAGCCAACTCTTGCGGTCATGCCCGTAGGCCAGAATCTCCTCGACCGCCGACGCGGTGATGGCATCCTGGTCGATGGCGGCTTCGAGCTCCCGGGCAATGAACTCCCCCGCACGGGTGCCGACACCACTGACGTCGAGCTGGGTGGCCATGCGCTTGGAGACCAGCGGCGCGAGAAACCCCGCATCGATCAGCTCGCGCACCGAGACCTCGAAGGCGATGTCGGTGAAGATCGCGTCCTTGCCCTCGTGCAGCCGGCCCGAGTCCAGTCGGAACGGCGTGGCGGTGAAGCCGATCACCTTCAAGAGCGGGTTCTGGCACTTCAAACCGTCCAGAAAGCGCCGGTACATGGTGTTGGAGGCACGCGGGATCAGGTGCGCCTCGTCGATCAGCACCAGATCGCAGTGGCCCACTTCCGGCACCTTGCGATGGATGGACTGGATGCCGGCAAAGAGGATGCGGGCACCCAGGTCGCGCTGCTTGAGGCCCGCCGAGTAGATGCCAGCAGGGGCCTCGGGCCACAGGCGTTTGAGCTCAGCGTGGTTCTGCTCGATGAGCTCGCGTACATGGGTGACGATCAGGATGCGCTGATCGGGCCAGGCCTTGAGCACGCCTTCGACGAAGCTCGCCATGACAAGCGATTTCCCGCCCGCCGTGGGGATGCAGATCAAGGGATTTCCGGCATGGCCCTCGAAGTAGGCGTAGATGCCCTGGATCGCGGCCGATTGGTAGTAACGTAGGGAGAGGCTCATGGTCTGTCCTCCACCACCGAGCCGACACTGCCCACCTTGTCGAAGCCCGTATCGCGCCAGCGCAGGCCCTCGCCAAACAGGTACTCCACCCAGCCGTCGCCCGCGTCGATCTGCTCGCCCGGCACGAGCGCCGGCAGATAGAGGTGCTGCGCGCAGCCCGCGCGCTGGTCCGCCTCGCTCAAGGGGCGCTGATGCAAGGTGCAGTGCCAGCCGCCGTCGACCGGTGTCGAGTGCAGGCAGGTGCGGCAGTTCACCTCGGCAGCCGTCTGCCCATGGCACACCGGCGCGTGGTCGCACAATCGGCACTGGTACCAAGCCGGGTCGTTGCTGATGCGCTCTGGCGGCAGCATGGCAAAGATCACCCGCTGCGCCTTGTCCAGCAGCCCCTGGGCGTAAGCGGCGTCGTGCTCGATGCGCTCGACGTAGAGCTCGTCGGTGTCCTTGCACACCGCCAGGTACATCGCCCGGGTGAGCCCGGTCAGGTGCATATAGGTCTGCATCTGGGCAAAGTGCTGCGGTTTGGAGCCGCGCACGCCCTTGGCAGCCAGGTCGTTGAAGCTCTTGGCCGAGTGGGTCTTGAACTCCAGCACATGCCAGGTCTTGGGTGCTTCCGGCAGACCCAGCGCGATGCCGTCGAGCGAACCCCCAAAGTGGCCACCGTGGGCTTGCACGCGGATCTGCCGACCGGTTTCGGGATCGACCTCCAGCACCGTGGCGCCGATGCTGCGCAGGTTCCGCACCAGCCGCGCTTCTTCCAGCTGGCCAGTTTCGAACAGGCGCAAGAGGCGGCCGGGATGGCGGTGCACCGTGGTCCAGCGAAAGTCCAACCACAGGGCGCGCTCGCAGTCCTTGCCGATCAAGGAGGCCCCGAGGTGCGCACGCAAGCCGTCGCCTGCCTGCGCCTCGTAGGCCGCGAAGATCGCCTCGCGCGTGGGGCTGCTTGGGGTGGGCAACTCAGCCATGGCTCACCTCCTGGTGCTCGTGCAGCCGCCGGGCGCGTTGCAGCAGCGCCGCCCAGCGCGCGTCATCGCACTCGGCGCGCATGGCCTCGATCAAGGCGTCCTTGAAGCGCTCGCGCGACGATCTCGCTTTGGCAGTGAGCTCGCTCAGCCGGGCCGACACGCGTGCGGCCTCCTCCTTTTTGAGGCGCAGCGCGGTCTTGGCGCGATGGAACCATTGGGCATCCAGCGCCTGCTTGTGGGCTTGGCGGCGCAGGTCGGCGGTGGCAATCTGCACGCGGATGGCGGCGATCTCGCTGTGCAGCGCAGCCAGCCGTGCCCGGCACCCTTGCGCGGTGTCGGGCAGCGCTGCCGTGGCCGATGGGCAATGCAGTTCGGTCATGGCAGTCGACTCCTCACGCCTGGCGCTGCCAGGGCAAACCACTGGCAGCCGCTACGGCTGGCGTGGCAGGCCGCGCCGGTTGCGGCGTCGCGGCGGCAGCCGGGGCCGACGCGGGTGCCGCATAGCCAGCCGGGGTACGGGTGGCCGGCACCGATGCCGCCGCGTTCCTCGGCAAGTAACGGATCGAGTTGCTCTCGCCATACTGGCCCTTGGGCGGGCGCACCCGCACATCGACGATGAGCGGAATCAGGTGCAGCTGCTCGGAGTCTTTGACCTGCATCTGGCCGGTGGCGCGGCAGATGGACGACAGGGTGCGGGTGGCGATATCGACCGTGTCGGGGTTGTCGTTGACCAGGTTCAGGCGGTCAAAGAGCTTGCGACCGGCAAATGGGCCTTCGAGGATGTCAAGCTGCAGGAACAGGTACTGGCCGCGACCGTCCTTGGTCGGGCGCATTTCGCTGGAAACGATCTGCGCGAGGTACTTGCCGGCAGGCAGCACGTCATGGTGGCTGGGCTCAACGGTGTTGGCATCGAAGGTTTGCGCAAAAATGGCCATGGTTCGTTCTCCTGTCAGGCGCTGGGGGTGGGGATCGGGGTGGTGACCGAGGTCGTGGCCGGGGTGGTCATGAGCAGGGGCTGGATCGCCTCAGGCATGGCCTGAACAAAGGCCTGCCAGTCCAGCGGCAAGGTGTCGGGCAGGCCGTAGCGGTTCTTGGCCAGAAACGCCGGGCGCTCGCTGGTGTGGATCACCCGCTCGCCCGAGCCGACTGCGCGGCTGACTTTTTTGTTAAAGCCCACATCGGCCTTGACGGTGCTGATGCGGTAGTTGGCAAAGAGCACGATGTCCGAGTGCTCCTGCACCAAGGCTGCGGCGCGGGCGTGCAGCTTGATCGTGTAGCGGTCATAGGGGTCGTGCTCGGGGCTGTCAAAACGCCGGATGTCGGTGTGGGCGATCTGAATCACGACCATGCCCTTGTCGTCGCGCAGGGCGTTTAAGCCATCGATGTACTGGCGCCACAGGTTCAGCGCCGCCACATAGCCTTTGCCGTAGCCGGCGTCTTCGATGCTGGCCCAGCCGTTGTCGCGGCAGACCTTGGCCCAGATCAGCGCTTCGAGCCAGTCGACGCTGTCGATCACGCAGGTCTTGAAGTCATGGGGCTCGGTGTAGAGCGCGGCGAGTGCGCCGATCACGTCCTCGAACGTGCCTGCCAGCGGAAAGTGGGGGCAAGCAAGCGTGCCGAGCCCGTCCTCGGTCTGAACGAACACCGGGCTGGGGGCCTGGGCGGCAAAGGTGGTCTTGCCAATGCCGTGCACCCCGTAGAGGGTGATGATCGGCGGCTTGGGGCGCGCGGCGCGCACCAGTTGATTGAGGCTGATGGCCATTACTGGACTCCTTGGGACGTCGGGACGGACGGGGTGGGCACGAGAGACAGGTGTGAACCGGACTGGCGCTCGATGGCGGCAAACGCTGGCGCGTTGCGCTCGCAACCGGCGGCAACCGCTCGCTCGTGCACCTCGCCCAGCAGACGGATGTGCTTGATGTCCAGGAGCAGCTGGCCGATGCGCGCGTTGAGGTGCTGCTGCAGTTCGTTGGGGGTGACGCGGTCGATGCGCTTGAACAACGCCTCGTCCTCATCGCCGTTGGCATCGGGGTCAGGCAGCTCGATGACGGCTGGCAAGCACTCGCGCAGCTCTTGCCAAGGCAGCGCCACGGGCTCGAAGATCAGAGATGCGAGGTCGCCCATCACTTGCCCTCCCCATTCGCATCCAAGCGGCGCAGCACGAACTTCGGTGCCTTCGGCGTGACGGTGCGCAGGGCTTCAAAGGGCGCGCGCAAGGTCTGCGGCCAGGCCTTGAACTTGGCTTCGCTGACGCTGTACTTGATCTCGACGTACTCGCGCGGATCGCCGCCGGTGGCTTCGATCTTGGCCACCAGCTCAGCCAGGCCTGCGGCGTCCCACTTGACGTCCTTGCCGATCTCGACGGTGATGTCGAAGCCTGCGTCCTCGATGTGGGTGGTGCCGGTGTCCTTGCCCTGGGCCAGCAGCTGCGCTTTGGCCTGTTCGCCGTAGCGCATCTCCAGGCCGGTCTGCAGCATGTTGTTCAGAGTGCCGAGCTCGGACTTGGCCTCGCTGATGAAGCGCTGCAGGGCAGCGACGGTCTCCAGCGGCAGGTCGCGGATGACCTGGGCGGAGAGGTCGAGGAAGGGGATGGGCAGCGGGATGCCGCTTTGGGCGAGCGCTGCCGCCAGGGGGGTGGGGGCAAGCGGGGTGGCCGAAGCCCTGGCCGCGAGGGCCGGATTCAGTGTGTTGCGGGTCATGGAAATGCTCCTGTGAAGGTTTGCGGGTATCGGCCCGTCGCGCGCCGTGCCGTGTTGCAAACTTTCCCAGCCGAGATTCCGCAAGACGTTCCGCAGATTCCGCAGACTGATTCCGCAAACTCACATTGGCGTTTGCGGAATCACCTTCGCAAAGGCCCTGTCCACGCCGATTTCAGCCCTGGCAGCGTTCCGCAACACGTTCCGCAACACGTTCCGCAAAACTTGCGGAATCACTTGCGGAACGTCCTGCGGAATCCGCTGCGGAACGACCGCCCCGAGCTTCAGACGCAAAAAAGCCCGGTCTGGTCAAACCAGCCGGGCAATCCGGATGCTCAGGGTCGGCACCTTCTCAGGTGCCGGATACATGAATGGGGACGATCAGATCAGCCAGCTACGGTCCTCTGGCGGAATCTGCAGCTGATAGCGATCGTCCTCGCGCAGGAAGCGGATGAAGGTGCGATAGACACGGGGCTTGCGGTCGAAGACCTTGCTGGGGCTGAATTTCTCAGCTGCCGACCCGACCTTGTCACGCAGGCCGGCGTTGTCCATCTCGTGGTCCAGGTCATCGATCAGCGCGAGCAGTAACTTGCGCTCGCGTGGCTCGAGCTTGATGGCCTCGCCATCGATGTAAACCACCCCATCGGGCTTGAGGTAGCGAAGCGTGGTCCCCGGTACGGCTTCCTCCAGACGCTGTACACCCGGGGCAGGGTGGCGATCCGCAAAGAAAGTGAAGCTGTGCGCTTCGATCTGGCCAACAGTGATGAGGCTGCGCACCTCAAAGCCCGTCAGCGGCGAAGCCTTGGGTAGTGGCACCTCGCTGCTGGTCAGGATCACGCAGGATTGCACAGCCTGATCGGCGGCAATCTGCTCGCGCAGACGCAGCGCCACTTCAACTTGGTGCAGCTGGCGGCCAAAGTACCAGGTCACACCCTTGCCGCGCTTGGCCGTACTGGTGCCCAGCCGCCACAGCTGCCAGGTCCGTTCGTCCGCGAAGACGTCCTTGTCGATGGCCTTCATGCCGTTGGGGCTGAAATCCAGGCCCACCAGGAGCTTGGTGATCAACCGTGGCAACGTCAGGCGGTACATCTGACGGACATAGGCTGGCGCCACGATGGGACCGCACTGCGGACACATCTGAAGCACCTGATCCTCACGCACTGCGTAGGATTTCGGGGGATCATCGACCACGCGTGCCCGTTCGATCCAGCAGTCGTAGCAGATCGCCGAGGGCAGATCGTCGTCCTTGACCAGCAACCCCACCTCCATCAACGTCTTGGCAGCTGTCGACCATTCCCCCTCGAAGACCGCCTTGCCGTTGATGCGGGTATCTGCTTGATCCAGCAACCGGCACATCAGCGCCGTCGCTTCTATCTGGGCTGTGCTCATGCCGTCAGTACCCCTCGTCGGCCTCGGGTTCCGGTGACAGTGTCGGCGCGGGCTCATCGCCATCGACCACGTTCAGGGCGCGCAGTACCGCCTGGGCCATGGGCTGGTGCTTGGCTGGCAGGTTCTTGATGGTCGACGAGCCCGACGAGAAGACATTGAAGCTGAAATGACCTCGGCGGGTTTTTGCGGTGGGATAGACCATCAGCGTCGCACCGTCGAGGTTGTACTCGGCCTCGAAGGCGTGGCTGACCTTCAGGCGGGCGCGGGCGAGTGCCAAGGCGTCGGGGTCGGATTCGGCTTCCGACGCTTCAAAGTGAATGATCTCGCCGCTGCTGTTCATCGGCGTGAACTGGGCACGACGCAGGCGCACCTTGCGAATGCCGTAGTGGCTCCAGTCCTCGAAGGGGGCCAGTCCATCGCGCAGTGCGTTGAGGCGGTAGCGCTTGGGCTCGATTTCTTCGGGCTTGATCTCGTGGCCGACCAGGTGTTTGCCGAAGAGCTGCAGCACCGCCTTGTGGTTTTTGGCACCGCCCTTGACGATGGTTTCGACGAACCCGGTCTGCGGGTCATAGAGCAGCGCCGTTTCCAGCGCGATGCGGGTGGTGATGCGGCTGAAATGGTTCTGGCTGAAATGAGCCAGGGCGGTCACCGGACCTTCGATGTAGAGGGTGATCTGGGGGGCTGTCTGAATTTTTGTGTTCAAGGCTCTTGATTCGGGCTGCCGTTTCAGGCGAGCCCGGTGGAGATCATATTACGCGGCCGGTCGTGTAAAGCGCTCCCCATAGGCGATGGCGAACTGGTTCATGGCGTCTTTCCACTCCCTGGCTGCTCGGCCCCAGTCGGCCGTGATGTTGCGCAAGGCCAGCCACAGCAGCTTGGTGGCGGCATCATCGCTGGGAAAGTGCCCCCGCGTCTTGATGATCTTGCGCAGCTGACTGTGCAGGCTCTCGATGGCATTGGTCGTGTAAATCACCTTGCGCACCGCCGGGCTGAACGCAAAAAACGGAATGACGCGCTCCCAGGCCCGGCGCCAGGCCGCCACCACCGTGGGGAACTTCTGCCCCCAGGGGCCAGCTTCCAGGGCATCGAGTTGGGCCGCTGCGGCTTCTGCGCTGGGCGCCGTGTAGATGGGCTTGAGCGCCGCTGCCAGCGCCTTGCGGTCCTTCCAGCTGGCAAAGTCGAGGCTGTTGCGGATCAAGTGCACGATGCAGGTCTGCAGCGTCGTGGTCGGAAACACCGCCCCAAGCGCCTCGGCTATGCCCTTGAGGCCATCGGTGACGGCAATCAGGATGTCGGCTACACCACGGGTCTTCAGATCGTTGAACACCTTCATCCAGAACTTGGCCCCCTCGGTGTTCTCGATCCACAGGCCCAGGATGTCGCGGGTGCCGTCGGGCAGCACGCCCAGCGCCAGATAGATGGCCTTGTTGCGCACCACGGCATCCTCGCGGATCTTGACCCGCAGACAGTCGAAGAATACGACCGGGTACATCGGCTCCAGCGGGCGTGCCTGCCAGGCGGTGACCTCGGCCATTACCTCGTCCGTGACGCAACTGATGAATTCAGGACTGACCTCGGTGCCGTACTGCTCGGCCAGAAAGCCCTGGATCTCACGCACGGTCATGCCCCGCGCGTACATGGCCACGATCTTGTCGTCAAAGCCGGTGAAACGCCGCTCGTGCTTGGGGATCAGGATGGGCTCGAAGGAGCCGGCGCGGTCGCGCGGCACTTCGATGCGCAGCGGCCCGTCCTGAGTCAGCACCGTCTTGGCGGACTTGCCGTTGCGCTGGTTGACCGCATCCTCGGGGCGGGCGGCACCGGGCGGGTAGCCCAG
>NZ_JBKBQX010000029.1:0-18672 GCF_046292505.1 Tepidimonas sp.
CGACGCCGGACGGGGCACCGGGCGCGGGCGGCCCTGCTCGTCGATGGCCACATAGGTCAGTGTCGCTTCGGTCACTTTCACACATTGGTAGTGGGGGCGCTGGCGCTCGGCCCATACCTCCACCTGTACCGTGATCGACGTGTTGCCGATGCGCACGATGGCGCCATAAAAGCTGAGCAGGTCCCCGACCTTGACCGGCTGCTTGAACAGGAATTGGTTGACGGCAACGGTGGCAAAGCGCCCGCCCATGTGCCGTGCCGGGATGACCGACCCCGCCAGATCCACCTGGGCCATGACCCAGCCGCCAAAAATGTCGCCATTGGCGTTGACATCGGCGGGCATGGGGATGACCCGCAGGACCAGCTCCTTGTCCTGTGGCAGCGAGGTGCCGGGGGCGGGCGGGGTGTCGGTGCTTGAGGGTACGATGGCGTCTGTCATGAACCCGATTGTCGATCATGCGTGAGCGTGCCATGACCGGCGCCGCGCCGCGACCCTTGCCCGCTGCCGCCGCACCGGCGCGCAGCGACGGCCAGACGCTGCGCCGCCTGTTGCCGTATTTGTGGGAATACCGCTGGCGCGTGGCCGCGGCCCTGGTCCTGATGGTGGGCGCCAAACTGGCCACGGTGGGCGTGCCGCTGCTGCTCAAAGAGCTGGTGGATGCCCTCACGCCGCTGCCGGGCCTGTCCGCGCCGGCCACGGGGATGCTCGTGGTCCCGGTCGGGCTGCTGCTGGCATACGGGGCGCTGCGGCTGTGCGCGACGCTGTTCGCCGAACTGCGCGAGCTGGTGTTCCTCAAGGCCACCGAGGGCGCCACCCGCGCCATCGCGCTGCAGGTGTTTTCGCATTTGCACGCGCTCAGCCTGCGCTTTCACCTGGAGCGCCAGACCGGGGGGCTGACCCGCGACATCGAGCGCGGCACGCGCGCGGTGCAGTCGCTCATCTCGTATTCGCTCTACAGCGTGGTGCCCACGCTGATCGAGGTGGCGCTGGTGCTGGCGTTGCTGGGTACCCGGTTCGAGGCGTGGTACGTTTGGACGACGGGGCTGGCGCTGGTGGCGTATGTGGCGTTCACGGTCAAGGTGACCCAGTGGCGCACCGGCATTCGGCGCCAGATGAACGAGCTGGAGTCGGCCAGCCAGACTCGGGCGATCGATGCGCTGCTCAATTACGAGACGGTCAAATACTTCGACAACGAGGCCTGGGAGGCGCGCCGCTACGCCGACAGCCTGGATCGCCTGCGCCGCGCGCGGGTGCGCACGCAGGCCTCGCTGTCGTTGCTCAACGCGGGGCAGCAGCTCATCATCGTCGTGGCCCTCGTGGCCATGCTGTGGCGCGCCACCGTTGCGGTGACCGAGGGGCGCATGACCCTGGGCGATCTGGTCATGATCAATGCCTTCATGATCCAGTTGTACCTGCCGCTGAACTTTCTGGGGGTGCTGTACCGCGAGATCCGCCAGGGTCTGACCGATCTGGGGCGGATGTTCGACCTGCTGGAGCGGGAGTGCGAGGTGCGCGATGCCCCCGATGCGCGCGAATTGGTCGTGGCGCGCGCGCCCGAGGTGCGCTTCGAGGCGGTGCGCTTTGGCTATGAGCGCGAGCGCGACATCCTGCACGGTGTGGATTTGGTCATTCCGGCCGGGCGCACGGTGGCGGTGGTCGGCCCCTCGGGCTCGGGCAAATCGACGCTGGCGCGGTTGTTGTACCGCTTCTACGACGTCGGCCGGCCAGGCGACGACGAGGCGGCCCGCGCGGCAGCCGGACGCATCACGGTAGACGGCCACGATGTGCGCCGCGTCACCCAGGCCAGCCTGCGCCGTGCCATCGGCATCGTGCCGCAAGACACGGTGCTGTTCAACGACACCATCGAATACAACATCCGCTACGGGCGCCCCGAAGCGACGGACGACGAGGTCCGCGAGGCGGCGCGGGCGGCCCACATCCTCGACTTCATCGAGCGCTTGCCGCAGGGCTGGCAGACCGTGGTGGGCGAGCGCGGCCTCAAGCTCTCGGGGGGCGAAAAGCAGCGCGTCGCGATCGCGCGCACCCTGCTCAAGAACCCTCCGATCCTGATCCTGGACGAGGCCACCTCGGCCCTGGATTCGGCCAACGAGCGTGCCATCCAGGCCGAGCTGCGCCGGCTGGCGCGTGACCGCACGACGCTGGTCATTGCCCACCGGCTGTCCACCGTGGTCGATGCGCACGAGATCGTGGTGCTGGAGCACGGCCGCATCGTCGAGCGCGGCCGCCATGCCGATTTGCTGGCGCAAGGGGGCCGTTATGCCCAGATGTGGGCGTTGCAGCAAAGCGGTGCCGACGGCGCCTGATCGGGCCGGCGGGGGCGCGGGGAGCAGGGCATGGAAACCAAGTGGCTCGAAGATTTCGTCAGCCTGGCCGAGACGCGCAGCTTCAGCCGCTCGGCGCAGTTGCGCCACGTCACGCAGCCGGCGTTCTCGCGCCGCATCCAGTCGCTGGAGGCGTGGGCCGGGGTGGACCTGGTGGACCGCTCTTCTTACCCCACGCGCTTGACCGAGGCCGGTCAGACGCTGTACGCCCAGGCGATCGAAATCCTGCACTCGCTGCAGACCACGCGGGCGCTGCTGCGCCAGCACACGGCGGTGGCCAAGGACACGATCGAGTTTGCCGTGCCGCACACGCTGGCGTTCACCTTCGTGCCGGCGTGGCTGTCGCGCCTGCGGGCGGAGCTCGGGCCGATCAAGACGCGGCTGGTGGCGCTGAATGTGCACGACGCAGTGATGCGGCTGACCGAGGGCGGGTGCGATCTGCTGCTGGCGTATCACCATGCGTCGCAGCCGATCGAGCTGGACGCCGCGCGCTACGAGATGCTGCCCCTGGGGCGCGAGGTGCTGGCCCCCTTCTGCCGGCCCGGCCCCGATGGGCGGCCGCTGATGCGCCTGCCCGGTGCGGCCCGTGCACCGGTTCCGTACCTGGCTTACGCCCCGGGCGCGTATTTGGGGCGGGTGGTGGACTGGGTGCTGCGCCAGTCCGCCGAGCCGGCCTACCTGGACCGGGTGTACGAGACGGACATGGCCGAGAGCCTCAAGGCCATGGCCATCGAGGGACACGGGGTGGCCTTTCTGCCGACCAGCGCGGTCCAGCCGGCGCTGGCCGATGGCCGTCTGGTGCCAGCCGCCCCCCGGGAGGGCACGTGGCAAGGCGAGCTGGACATTCGCCTGTACCGCGCGCGCGGCGGGCGCCCCAAGGCTGCCGCCCAGCGGTTTTGGGAGGATGTGCAACGCCTGGGCGGTGCACCCCCCTGATCGCCAGCGCGCGCGACGCGGGTTTTTCCTCGGCCCTGGCATGGCGGATGCTTGTAAGATTCTCGTTACCGTTCATCCCAATGGAAAGGATTGCTGCATGAAGAAGCAACTGCTGGCACTGGCCCTGACGGCCCTGGCGGCCACCGCCGCGAACGCCCAGGCCAACGACACCCTGGCCAAGATCAAGTCCACCGGCTCGGTCACCATGGGGGTGCGCGAATCGTCGGGCGTGCTGTCCTACACGCTGGGCGATGGCAAGTACACGGGCTACCACGTCGAGATCTGCCAGCGCGTGCTGGGCGACATCCAAAAGCAGCTCGGCCTGGCCAAGCTGGACATCAAGTACCAGCCGGTCACCTCGCAAAACCGCATCCCGCTGGTGCAAAACGGCACCGTGGACATCGAGTGCGGCTCCACCACCAACAACCAGGCACGCCAGCGCGACGTGGCCTTTGCCGTCACCACCTTCGTCGAGGAGGTGCGCATCGCGGTCAAGGCCAACTCGGGCATCAATTCGATCAAGGACCTCAACGGCAAGAACGTCGCCACCACCACCGGCACCACTTCGGTGCAGACGCTGCGCAAGCACGAGCGCGCCGGCGGCGTGGACTTCAAGGAGGTGTACGGCAAGGACCACGCCGACAGCTTCCTGCTGCTCGAGTCGGGCCGGGCGGATGCCTTCGTGATGGACGGCTCGCTGCTGGCCGGCCTGATCGCCCGCTCCAAGAACCCGGCCGACTTCAAGATCGTCGGTGAGGTGCTCAGCGTCGAGCCGATCGCCATCATGTTCCGCAAGGACGACCCGGCGTTCAAGAAGGCGGTGGACGACTCCATCATCGCGATGATGAAGTCCGGCGAGCTGGCCAAGATCTACGACAAGTGGTTCATGCAGCCCACGCCGCCGAGCAATGTGCGCATGAACATGCCGATGAGCGAGGCGCTCAAGGCCGCCATCGCCAGCCCGAACGACCGGCCGATGGAGGCCTACGCGGCCAAGTAACCGGTCCCCACGGCGCTGCTGAACCCCGGGCGCGTCCGGCGCCTCGGGGTCTTTTGTTTTGGAACGGGAGCACATCGCATGCAATGGGACTGGCAGGTGTTCTGCGAGGACACCATCACCCGCGACGTCCAGCCGCGCTGCTTTGGGCAGGGCGGTGACATCACCTATCTCGACTGGATGCTGTCGGCCTGGGGCTGGACGGTGTCGGTGTCGCTGTTGGCCCTTGTGCTGGCGCTGCTGGCGGGCAGCGTGATCGGCACCCTGCGCACCTTGCCCGGCAGCCCCTGGGTTGTGCGCTTGGGCAACGCCTGGGTCGAGCTGTTTCGCAACATTCCGCTGCTGGTGCAGATTTTTTTGTGGTACCACGTCATTCCGGCGCTGGTGCCCCCGCTCAAGGGTGTGCCCGGCTTCGTGCTGGTGGTGATCGCGCTGGGCCTGTTCACCTCGGCGCGGATTGCCGAGCAGGTCAAGTCCGGTATCCAGGCCCTGCCGCGCGGCCAGCGTTACGCGGCGCTGGCGCTGGGGCTGACCACCGCGCAAGCCTACCGTTATGTGCTGCTGCCCATGGCGTTTCGCATCATCATCCCGCCGTTGACGAGCGAGACGATGAACATCTTCAAAAACTCGTCGGTGGCGTTTGCCGTGTCGGTGGCGGAGCTGACGATGTTCGCGATGCAGGCCCAGGAGGAGACCGCGCGCGGCATCGAGATCTATCTGGCGGTCACGGGGCTGTACATCGTTTCGGCGTTTGCGATCAACCGGCTGATGGCCTTCATCGAGCGGCGCGTGCGCGTGCCGGGGTTCATCGCCAGCGGCGCGGCGGGGGGGCACTGAGATGCTCAACCTCGACTGGTCCTTCTACCGCTGGGACGTCATCAGCAGCTTCGTGCTCAAGGGGCTGCAGTTCAGCCTGCTGCTGACGGTGGTCGCCACCCTGGGTGGTGTGGCGTTTGGCACGGTGCTGGCGCTCATGCGGCTGTCCGGCCGTCGTTGGCTGGAGCTGCCCGCCACCATCTACGTCAACGGCATGCGCAGCATCCCGCTGGTGATGGTGATTCTGTGGTTCTTCCTGCTGGTGCCGTTCGTCATCGGCCGGCCGATCGGCGCGGAGCTGTCGGCGATCATCACTTTCATCGCGTTCGAGGCGGCCTACTTCAGTGAGATCGTGCGCGCTGGCATCCAGTCCATCCCGCGCGGGCAGGTGATGGCGGGCCACGCCCTGGGGTTGACCTACGGCCAGAACATGCGACTGGTGATCCTGCCGCAGGCGTTTCGCAACATGCTGCCGGTGTTTCTGACGCAGACCATCATCCTGTTCCAGGACACCTCGCTGGTGTACGCGATCGGGGCCTACGACATGCTCAAGGGTTTCGAGGTCGCGGGCAAGAACTACGGCCGACCCATCGAGGCCTATCTGGCCGCCGCGGTGGTGTACTTCGCCATCTGCTACGGCTTGTCGGCGCTGGTCAAGCGCCTGCATGCCCGCATCGCCATCATCCGTTGAACCCCGGGACCGCTGGGCTGCGGACGCCGCGGCCCGCGCTCCCCATCCGAACGCTGAGGAGTCGTCATGGAACGACCGATGATCGAACTGAAGAATGTGTCCAAGTGGTACGGCGCCGTGCAGGTGCTCAACGACTGCTCCACCACGATCCGCAAGGGCGAGGTGGTGGTGGTCTGTGGGCCGTCGGGCTCCGGCAAATCGACGCTGATCAAGACCATCAACGCGCTGGAGCCGATCCAGAAGGGCGAGATCTGGGTCAACGGCCAGCCGGTGCACGACCCCAAGACCAACCTGCCGAAATTGCGCAGCCACGTCGGCATGGTGTTCCAGCACTTCGAGCTGTTTCCGCACCTGACGGTGACCGAGAACCTGACGCTGGCGCAGGTCAAGGTGCTGGGCCGCAACCCCGAGGACGCCAAGAAGCACGGGCTGAAGTACCTGGAGCGCGTCGGCCTGATCGCGCACAAGGACAAGTACCCGGGGCAGCTCTCCGGCGGTCAGCAGCAGCGCGTGGCCATCGCGCGCGCGCTGTCGATGGATCCGATCGTGATGCTGTTCGACGAGCCGACCTCGGCGCTGGACCCGGAGATGGTGGGCGAGGTGCTGGACGTGATGATCCGCCTGGCGCAGGAAGGCATGACGATGATGGTCGTCACGCACGAGATGGGCTTTGCGCGCAAGGTCAGCGACCGCGTCATCTTCATGGACGTCGGCGGCAAGATCCTGGAGGACTGCCCGAAGGAGGAGTTCTTCGGCAACCCCGAGGCGCGCCAGCCGCGCACCAAGGACTTCCTCAACAAGATCCTGTCGCACTGACCGAGGGCGCGCCCGCGGACCGCGGCCGGCCTGGTGATCGGGCGGCAGACGCGGTCCGGGATGCCGGCCCTGCTCGATGCTTCCGGGCCAAGCGGCCGCAAGGCCAACGTCCCCCCAAAACGGAAGGGCTCCCCGCAGGGAGCCCTTTTCCCGTGTCCGCCGCAGGCGGTGCCCGGCACCGCCCGAGCGCGTCCCATCACATCGCCGCCGGCACCGGGGCGTTCATCGCGCGCTTCTCGAGCGTCCACTGGTGCAGCGAACCGTCGAAGTTGCGCGCCTGCGCGTTGCCCAGGATCTCGCGGGCGATGAACCACGGCAGCGAGGAGTCGTTGCCGCTGTTGCAGTAGGTGATCAGCGGCTTGGACGGATCGACGCCGAGCGACTGGAACACCGCGCGGTAGGTCTCGGGCTTGAGCAGGCGGATCACGCCGCCGCGGGTCACGAACAGCGTCTCCAGCGGCACGTTGCGCGCGCCGGGGATGTGGCCGTAGGCATAGACGTAGTCACGCTTGAAGACGCCCAGGTACATGGCCGTCGAGCGGGTGTCGACCAGCTGCACGTCCTTCTTCTCCATCGCCGCGGCCACGTCGGGCGAGTCGGCCACGAGGGTGGCGAAGCGGTCGGCGGTGGCCTTCCAGGTGGTGGTCACCGGCGCCGGGGCGTCCTTGCTCCACGGGCGGCCTTCCAGCAGCCAGCCTACCATGCCGCCGTCCAGCAGCGCCACCGGCGTGTCGGCGTAGGCCTTGAGCAGGATGTGCAGGCGCGCCGCGTCGTTGAAGTCGGAAATCTTCTGCCCTTCGGGCACCAGCACGATCGGCTTGTCGGCCAGCACCCCGACCCCCTGCATCACCTTCTCGAAGGTGGCGCGGTCCGGCAGCAGGTACTTGACCTTGTTGCCGCCGATGTCGCGCTCGGTGCGCAGCTCCTTGGCCAGGAACAGGCGCGAGCCGGGAATGTGGCCGCCGAACTCGTCCAGCACCTTCTTGCCGTCCTTGGTGGTCTCGAACTCCGGCTCGCGCGTGAAGGTCTTGGCGTCGTTGCGGATTTCGATCACCTGGACCTTGTCCAGGTTGTCGGCCAGCCACTGCGTGCTGACCACCGGGCCGGGCAGCACGCCCTGGGCCCAGACAGAGGCGGTGAGCGCGGCCGCGCCCAGCGCCGTGGCGATGCGGTGGATCAGTTTCATGTCGTCTCTCCTTGGGGGCGAAAAAATCGGTCAGGCCAAGCCCAGCCGCCGCAGGCGCGGCGCCAGCGCCGCATCCGTGGCGCTGAGCACCTCCAGCGAGCGGTCCTCCCACACCTGCTCGGCCGCCCGACGGCGCAGATGGGGCTGCAGCGCCGCGTCGCGCGCGTGCAGCAGCGCGGCCAGCTCGTCCGCGAACAACTGCACCATCGCGGTCAGCCAGCGCGCCAGCGGCGCCAGCCGCCCGCCGCGCGCGGCCAGGCGAAACGCCGGCAGGCGCGCGATCAGCTCCACCGCCGGCAGCCAGCGCCCGGCGGTCACCCAGCGGTTGGTCGTGAACCAGCGCAGCGGCTGGCCGCGCGCATCCAGCGCCAGCGCCACCAGGTGCACATGGGCGCCGGGCTCGGGCCCGTCCCAGAACAGGTGGAAGTGGCCGTGCTCGGGCGGGGCCTCGGTGCCCCAGCGCTGCGCGCCACCGTGCGCGTGGTAGTAGAAGCGCGTGCCGTGCGCCGCATCGACGACGTCGCGCGCCGGATAGTGGCGCAGCGCCTCGAAGCGGCGCGCGCCGGCCAGCGCCGCCTGCGCCAGCGACACGCCGCGCTGCGCGTAGGTCAGCGGCACGCGCAGCGCGACCTCGGCCCAGCCGGCAAGGTCGGCCGGTCTGCTCGGGCGAAGGGCGGCGGGGCGCATCAAGCGTTCAGCGGGTCGGTGCACGTTCGGGCACACCAGCCCGGGGCTCGGCTGGGCGCGCGATCAGCGCTTCGGCGCGCACGGGTTGGCCGGGGCGCAGGGGTTGTCGCCCTCGGCGCGTTTCTTCTTTTTCTTTTTCTCGGCCCCGGGTGCGCAGGGGTTGCCGGGCGCGCACGGGTTGCCGGCGGAGCTGGCGGCCGGCTTGCCGTCGGCCTTCGGAGCCGTCTGCGCCATCGCGGCGGGCGCCACCAGGCTCGTGGCGACCAGCAGCGCGGTCAGGGTTTGGGTCAGGGGTTGCTTGCGGGTCTTCATGGTCGTGTCCGTGGCGTCGTAGCGGGGAAGGAAAAGCCACCGGGCGCACGCGGCCCCCGGCGCGGGAAGAAGGCACGTTCAGCCGGTCTGGCGCGCCTGCGTGGCGGTGCCGCAGCCCTGCGCACCGCAGCCGCAGCCAGCCTCGCCAAGCACGGCCTCCTGCGCATCGATCGGGCCGCCGTGGCGCTGCTCGAACCAGCGGCCCAGGTAATAGACACCGACCAGCGCCGCGGCCATCGCGCCGATGATCCACCACGGCGAGATGCCCCAGGCGTCGTGCAGCGTGTCGCCGGATTCGACCTCGGCCATCGCCATGATGGCCTCGATCGCCGGGCCGTAGAGGCCGACGAACGCGAAGGTGCCGACGATCAGCCCGAGGAAGAACACCAGCGCGTCCAGCCGACCCGAGGCCACCCCGACCACCGAGGTGCCGGGGCAGTAGCCGCCGATCGCGAAGCCTGCGCCGACCAGCACGCCGCCCACCGCCGAGGCCATCATCAGCGAGGTCGGCACGAACACCGCCTCCAGGTCCAGCAGGCCGGCCATGCCGAGCAGCTGCAGCCCGACGGCGGCCACCACGATGGCGGTGAACATCACCTTCAGCACCGACCAGTCGCGCAGCGTGAACTGGCCGGTCAGCTTGCACGGGCTGCCGAAGCCGGCGTTTTCCAGAATGAAGCCGAACGCGATGCCCACCAGCAGCGCCGACCAGACGGTTTCCTGCAACGGGAACATGGCTTCAGACTCCCTTGACGAGACGGCTGACGATCAGGCCGGTGACGAAGAATGCGCCGAGAAAGACGAACGCGGCGATCGACAGCGTGGCCGCCCCCGACAGGCCCAGCCCGCTGGTGCAGCCCGCCGCGATGCGGGCGCCAAAGCCCGCCAGCAGCCCGCCGATCAGCGCGGTGGCGAGGCGCTTGCCGGTGCCGACGCGCGCGGCGCCGTCCAACTGCACGCGCAGCCGCCCGGCGAGGAAGGCCGCCAGCAGCGCGCCGGCGAACACGCCGATCACCTGCCAGGTGATCCAGCCGTCGAGGATGTCGGGCCGGGCCATCGCGCCGAGGTAGGCGTTGGCCTGGATCGCCTCGGGGGCGGCCTGCAGGCCCAGCCAGGCGCTCAGCCGCGTGGTGAAGCCGGTGGCGCCCAGCCCGTGGCCGGTGAGCACGAAGGTGACCAGCAGCGTGACGCCCAGCGCCACGCCCGCCAGCCACGGGTTCCAGAAGGGTTTCGGGGTGGTCGTCATGATCGCGATCGTGAGAAAGATCCGTGAACCTTACCCAGCAGAGTATAGGCAACGGCGGCGACGGGTGCAATGGGCAGTCCGCGCGCCCTCATCGTTGTGCGCATCGATGTCGTCCGGTACGGCCAAACGCCCTTTGGCCACCCCGATGCGCCGAGCCGCCGGCGCCGCTTCCAGCGGCACCAGCCGCGCTGCGGGTCGGCCTTGCGCGCGATGACGATCTCGCGCTCGCGCCCCTCCTCCAGCGCCTGTCCAGGCGCGACAGCGAGGACTTGGCCTGCAGCATGTTGAGGGCGGTCATGGGGCATTGCTCCGGATCGACGCTGATATCGGTCTGGTCTGGCCGAGATGGCTTGTCAACCCGTCCCTCATCCTGCCGCCGCTCTGCAGCGAAGCCCTGCGGATCGCTCCGGGTCCGGCCCGGCCCTGCGACAATCCGGCTTCATGAGCCACGCCCCCGACACCCTGACGCTGATCCGCCCCGACGACTGGCACGTGCACCTGCGCGACGGTGCGGCGCTGACCACCACCGTGCCGCACACGGCGGCGCAGTTCGCGCGCGCGATCGTCATGCCCAACCTGAAGCCCCCGGTGACCACCGCGGCGCAGGCCGCCGCCTACCGCGAGCGCATCCTGGCGGCGCGACCGGCCGGCGTGGCGTTCGAGCCGCTGATGACGCTGTACCTGACCGACAACCTGCCGCCGCAGGAGATCGAGCGCGCGCGCGCGGCCGGCGTGGTCGCGGTCAAGCTCTACCCGGCCGGCGCCACCACCAACAGCGACGCCGGCGTCACCGACCTGCGCCGCACCTACCGGACGCTGGAGGCGATGCAGCGCGCGGGGCTTCTCCTGCTGGTGCACGGCGAGGTGACCGATCCCGACATCGACATCTTCGACCGCGAGGCGGTGTTCATCGAGCGGGTGCTGGAGCCGCTGCGGCGCGACTTTCCGGGCCTGCGCATCGTGCTGGAGCACATCACCACCAAAGAGGCAGCGCAGTATGTCGCCGAGGCCGGGCCGAACCTCGCGGCCACCATCACCGCGCACCACCTGCTCTACAACCGCAACGCGCTGCTGGCCGGCGGCATCCGGCCGCACCATTACTGCCTGCCGGTGCTCAAGCGCGAGGTGCACCGCCAGGCGCTGGTGGCGGCCGCCACCAGTGGAAACCCGCGCTTCTTCCTCGGCACCGACAGCGCGCCGCATGCGGTGCAGCTGAAGGAGCACGCCTGCGGCTGCGCCGGCTGCTACACCGCGCCGGCGGCGCTGGAGCTGTACGCCGAGGCGTTCGAGGCCGCCGGCGCGCTGGACAAGCTGGAGGGCTTTGCCAGCCTGCACGGGCCGGATTTTTACGGCCTGCCGCGCAACACCGAGCGCATCACCCTGCGACGCGAGGCATGGACGGTGCCACAGCGCTACGCCTTCAGCGACGCCGAGGTCCAGCCGCTGCGCGCCGGCGAGACGCTGCGCTGGCGGTTGGTGGGGTGAGGGAGCGGGGCGCGGGTGTGGACGTGCCGTGGTTGCGTCCCTATGCCGCATGGCTGGCGTGGCTGGACACGGCGCCGCGCGACGCGCGCACCGCGCAACGGCTGGAGCGTCTGCGCCAGCGGCCCGGTGCCGCCTCGTCGGTGCCGACTTTCGTGCCGCACGAGCGGCTGCCGCCCGGCGAGGCGTATGAGGCCTTCATCCACCGCACCGGGCAGGTGCCCACGCGCGACAACGCCCACGACGCGTTCAACGGACTGGTGTGGTGGCGCTTTCCGGCCACCAAGGCGCGACTGAACCGGTTGCAGGCGGCCGAGATTGCGCGGCTGGGCATTGGGGGGCGCCGCGGCCCGGTGCGCGACGCCCTGACCGTCTTCGACGAAAACGGGGCCCTGCTGCACGCGCCGCCCGCCTTGTGGGCCGCGCTGCGCTCGCGCGATTGGCGCACGCTGTTCGTGACGCAGCGCGCATGGTGGCGCGAGGCGGCGTTGGTGCTGTTTGGCCATGCGCTGCTGGAACAGCTGCAGCAGCCGCACAAGGCCTTGACGGCGCATGTGCTGTGCGTGCCCATGCCGGCACCCCCGCCCGATCCCGAGCCGAATGCCCACGGCGATGGGGCAGGCCCTCACCCGTGGGATGCTGTCCTGGCGGCCACCCTGGACGGTTGGAGTGCCGAGGCCTGGGCGGCCAAACCCTTCACGCCGCTGCCGGTGTTGGGGGTTCCGGGGTGGTGGCCCGACAATGCGCACGCATCGTTTTACGACGACACCCGGGTGTTTCGCCCGGCGCGCACACCCAAGCCGAGCGAGGCCGGTGGCGCCGGAGCTTTGGCAACGCTTTGAGGGCGATACGGAGGCACAGATGCGCATCCTGACGTGGAATGTGCAGTGGTTTCGCGGCATGGACGGCGACGTGGACGTTGCGCGGGTGCTGGCCCATGCGCGGGACTGGGGCGGAAACCCCGAGGTGATCTGCCTGCAGGAGGTGGCGCAGCACTTTGGTGGCTTGGCCGGCGCCGGGGAGGCGGACCAAGTCGCGGCGGTAGCCGAGGCCCTGCCCGGGTACGAGGTGTTTTTTGCACCGGCGATGGACGACTGGCGGCCGGGTCGCGCCACGCGCCAGCGCTTGGGCAACCTGATCGCCGCCCGCGTGCCGGTGTGGCAGGTCCACCATCAGGCGCTGCCCTATCCCCCCGACCCCGCGGTGCCGTCCATGCCGCGCGTGCTGGCCGCGCTGACCGTGCAGGCCCCTTGGGGACCGTTGCGCGTCGGTTGCACCCATTTGGCGTACTACTCCGCCACGCAGCGCCTGGCCCAGGCCCGTGCGCTCGTCGCGTGGCAGCAGGAGGCGGCCGCAGTCGCCGCGGCGTTGCCCCGCGCCGACGCCGAGCCTGCGGACACCCCCTTCCACGCCCGGGTATGGGCCGGCGATGCGGTGCTGTGCGGGGACTTCAACACCGCGCCCGGCACCGACGCCTACCGCGTCCTGGTCGAGGCGTCCGCGGGTGCGCCCCCGGCCTTTGCGGACGCCTGGACCCTGGTCCACGGTCCGGGGCCGCACCCCGCGACCTTTCGCGTGCACGAACCGGGTGAAACGCCCATCGCGTGTGACTTCATCTTCGTTACGCCGGGCATCGCGTCCGCCATTCGAGGCGTGCGGCTGGATGCCGACACCCGGCTGTCGGACCATCAGCCGCTGGTGCTGGAACTCGGGGCGCCGGCCCGACTCTGAGCGCTTGCTACCATCGACCCACCATCCTCTTGAAGTCGCGCTGGCGTGGCCTCATGTGGATGGCGCGGGCGGTGCCGAGGGCACGGCCCCTCTCAACCTCGCAACGGAGACTCCATGAAACGTATCCTGCTGCTGGTCTTGACCAACCTCGCCGTGATGGCGGTGCTGTTGATCACCACCCGCATCCTGGGCGTGGATCGCTTCCTCAGCGCCAACGGCCTGAATCTGACCGCGCTGGCGATCTTCTCGCTCGTCATCGGCTTTGGCGGCGCCTTCATCTCGCTGCTGCTGAGCAAGCCCATGGCCAAATGGACGACTGGGCTGGTCATCATCAACGAGCCGCGCAACGCCGACGAGGCGTGGATCGTCAATACCGTGCGGCGCTTTGCCGACAAGGCCGGCATCGGCATGCCGGAAGTCGGCATCTACGAGGGTGCGCCCAACGCTTTCGCCACGGGGGCGTTCAAGGATTCGGCGCTGGTGGCGGTCTCCACCGGCTTGCTGCAGAACATGACGCGCGAGGAGGTCGAGGCCGTCATCGGCCACGAGGTCGCGCACATCGCCAACGGTGACATGGTGACCATGACGCTGATCCAAGGCGTGATGAACACCTTCGTCGTGTTCCTGAGTCGCGTGATCGGCTATGTGGTGGACAGCTTTTTGCGCCGCGGCGACAGCGAGCAGTCCGGCCCTGGTATCGGCTACCTGATCACCAGCATCGTGATGGAGGTGATCCTGGGCTTCCTCGCCGCGATCATCGTGGCCTGGTTCAGCCGCCAGCGCGAGTTCCGTGCCGACGCCGGTGCCGCGGCCTTGATGGGGCGCAAGCAGCCGATGATCAATGCGCTGGCCCGCCTGGGCGGGCTGCAGCCTGGGGCCTTGCCGCAAGGCATGCAGGCGCTGGGCATCACCGGTGGGCTGGGCAAGCTGTTCAGCACCCACCCGCCGATCGAAGAGCGCATCGCGGCGCTGCAGGCGGCCTGATCGCGGTCCCGGCCCGACAGCACATGCACCCGGGGGCCCGCCGCCCTCAGCCGTAGGTGACGGCCAGACGGGTGCTCCGGTCGGGCGGGGGCGGCTCCACCCCCAGCAGGTGGCAGCCCAGCGCCTCGGCGACCTTGATGCCATCCACCCCCGCCGACAGAATGCCGCCCGCATAGCCGGCCCCCTCGCCACCGGGGTACAGGCCGGCGGTGTTGAGGCTTTGGTAATCCGTCCCGCGGGTGATGCGCAGCGGCGACGAGGTGCGGGTTTCCACCCCGGTCATGACGGCATCGGCGCGGTCGTAGCCGCGGATCTGTCGGCCGAAGGCGGGCAGGGCCTCGCGCATGGCCTGCACCGCATAGGCGGGCAGCACCGTGGCCAGATCGCCCAGGGTGACGCCGGGTTTGTACGACGGCACCACGTCCCCAAGGGCGCGGGAGGGCCGGGCGGCCAAAAAGTCCCCCACCAACTGGCCCGGCGCCAGATAGCCGCCACCCCCGGCGCGGTAGGCGGCGCTCTCCAACTGCCGCTGCAGCACCACACCCGCCAGCGGGTGAGTGGCGCCGCGGGCCGCCAGCGCCGCGGCCTCGGCGGCGTAGCGGGGGCCGGCCTCGTCGCCAAAGGCGGCGCGCCAGGCCGCCGTGTCGTGTTGCGGAAAGTCCGTCGGTCCGATGCCCACCACCAGGCCCGCGTTGGCGTTGCGCTCGGCGCGCGAGTACTGGCTCATGCCGTTGGTGACGACGCGCTCGGGCTCGCTGGTGGCCGCCACCACCGTGCCCCCCGGGCACATGCAAAAGCTGTACACGGCGCGGCCATTGTGGGCGTGGTGCACCAGTTTGTACGCCGCCGCACCGAGCAGCGGGTGGCCGGCATGGCGGCCCCATCGTGCCCGGTCGATGACGCTTTGTGGGTGCTCGATGCGCACGCCAATCGAAAAGGGCTTGGCCTCCAGGAATACGCCGTGGCGGTGGAGCTGCTCGAAGGTGTCGCGCGCGCTGTGGCCCAGCGCCAGCACCACGCGGCGCGCGCTCAGGGTGGTCTCCTGACCGCTGGCCAGGTCGCGCACATGCAGTCCTTGCAGCGCCAGCCGGCCGTCGGCCGCGCGCGCCAGCACGAAGTCCGTCACCTGCTGCTCGAAGCGCACCTCACCGCCCAGCGCGGTGATGCGCTCGCGCAGCGCCTCCACCACCTTGACGAGTTTGAAGGTGCCGATGTGCGGATGTGCCTCGTACAAGATCTCGGGCGGCGCGCCCGCGTCCACGAAGGCCTGCATCACCCGCCGTCCCAGGTGACGCGGGTCCTTGATCTGACTGTAGAGCTTGCCATCCGAGAACAGCCCGGCCCCGCCCTCGCCAAACTGTACGTTCGATTCGGGCGTGAGCACCTGCTTGCGCCACAGTCCCCAGGTGTCCTTCGTGCGGCGGCGCACCGGTCGGCCGCGTTCCAGCACCAGGGGGCGCAGCCCCATCTCGGCCAGAGTGAGCGCGGCGAAGATGCCGCATGGCCCAAAGCCCACCACGACGGGCCGTTCGCCATCGGCGGGCAGCTCGACCGACACCGCCCGCGCGGGCGGCCGCCACGACATGTCCGGCGTGGGCTGGATGTGCGGATGGCCGGCCCACCGCTGCAGCACGGCGGTTTCCTGAGCGGCATCGGTCAGGGCCACGTCCACGATGAAGACGGCGCGGATCTGCGCGCCCCGAGCGTCGAACGCGCGCTTGAACACCTCCAGCCGGGCGATCGCGTCGGGGGCCACATCCAACGCCTGGGCGGCCAGTGCCCGCAGCGCGGCGATAGGGTGCGGGGGCGGGGCGCGGTCGGCCTCGGTTTCGGCGGGGGCGTCGGCCGCGCGGCGGGCCTCGACGGGCAGCGCCTCCAGCGGCAGCTTCAGTTCAGAGAGTCGGATCATGTGGCACCTCGGGCCCGTGGTCATCGGGCATGGGCCCGGATGATACGCAGGCCTGCGGGATGGGCCAAGCGCACGCAGTCGACACAGGGGATAATGCGCGGGTGAAGTCTGCCAGACCGTCGCTGGCGCATGGCCCGCAAGGGTGCGCTGGAGGAACGTCCGGACTGCGCAGGGCAGCGTAGGAGGTAACGCCTCTCCACCGCGAGGTGAGGATCAGAGCAACAGAGACGAGCCGATTCAGTTCGGGTGAAACGGGCAATCTCTACGCGCAGCAACACCAAGTAGGCCGACCGGCGCCGGGCGCAAGCCCGGGGCCACCCGTGGTCCCGCGGGCTGTGTCGGTGGGTAGGTGGCATCGAGCCGTCCGGGTGACCGGCGGCCCAGAGGAATGACGGTCACGCCGGGGGCAGCCCCGGCGCACAGAATCCGGCGTACCGGCAGGCTTCACCCTTTACGAGCGCGCTGTGGGCGGCATGGTCAGCGCGCGCCAGCGGCGATCCAGCGCACCAGCCGCAGCGATTCTTCGGGCGTGAGCTTTTCGTGCGCCGCGATGCCGCCGAGCAGGCGGTGCTCGCACAGCCTTTCGGCTTTTTGGGCCAGCTCGTCGGCATTCAGCGGCGCATAGCGTTGCGCCAGCGCCGCCATCGTGGGCGCCTTGGCGCGCGGCGGGTCGCCGTGGCAGCTCAGGCAGCCTTTGTCGAGCGCCATGGCGGCGTCGGCCCGGGCCTCTGCCGCCGCGGCAGTGGCGAGCAGCGCGGCTGCCAGCCCGGTGAGCGTCCGGCGCGGCAACATGCCCCGCGACCGGGGCGGAGACAGGGGATTCACGGTCGGTCCTCCATCCAGGCATCGAAGCGTGCACGGTCCAGGCGCTGCAGGTGCGCCAGCAGCGAGCGCTGGGCTACCGGCCACAGGTGGGGCGGCACATCATCATAGGCGTGGCGCACCCAGACCGCCAAATCGCCGTCGGGGTGCTCGGCCAGTACGCGGGCGATTTTGGCCTCGCGCTGCAGCCGGTGGGCCAGCAGCCGTTCGATGGCGCGCGGGGCATCGCCGAGCACGTGGCCGTGTGCTGGCAGGATGTAATGGATGCCGTGTTCGTCGCAGGCCGCGCGCAGCCGCTGCAGCGAGGTCAGGTAGGCATCCATGTTGCCGTCGGGCGGGTCGATGACGGTGGTGCTGCCGTTGAGGATGTGGTCGCCGCTGAACAGCAGGCCGTCCTCCTCCAGCACCAGGCAGAGGTGGTTGGCGGCGTGGCCGGGCGTGTGCAGCACGCGCAGGGTGTGGCGATGGCCGTCATCGGTCGCGGACAGCACCAGCCGTTCGCCGTCCCCGAGCGCCCGCTCGGGGCGGAAGTGACTGTGCGCCCGCGCCGTTGGGGCGCTGGGCAGACCGAGCACCGGCGGGGCGGGGCGGCCGGCAGCGCGGCACAGCGCCTGCAATGGGTAGGCGCCCGGTGAGTGGTCCGGGTGCGAGTGGGTGCAGACGATGGCGCGCAGGTCGCCGCCGGCTGCATCGAACAGCCGCTGCAGGTGGGCGGCATCGTCGGGCCCCGGGTCGATGGCGATGTAGCCGGTGGCGACCTCGCCCACGAGGTAGCTGTTGGTGCCAGGGCCGGTCATCGGCCCGGCGTTGGCGGCGGTCAGGCGCTGCACATGGCGGGTGAGGGCCACCGGCGCGTCGTGCCGCCAGTCCAGGTGGTGCTCCAGTTGCCCGTCGGGGCAGGTCAGCTCCAGTTCGCCGAAAGGCGGCTCGTGCTCCATGAAGCGTGCCTCCTGCCCACGCAGCCAGCCCGCGCGGGGGCAACTGACCCAGCGCGGGCCTTGGCGGGCCGCGCACGCGTCCAGCAGGCCCGCGCTGTCGGGGTAGTGCTGCAGGTATTCCAGGGTGCGCACGGTCGGGTAGACCATGGGAAAGTCCCCTGCGGCGTGGCGGCGCAATGCGTCGCCCGCGGCTACCCAGAGGGGTTCGAACTGCTCGCGGTTGTCGGCCTGCGGCGTTTGCCCCGGCGGCATGCGGGCGATGAAAAAGGGCACATCGAAGCGCTTGGGCAGGTCGCGGTCCGTGATCCAGTGGGCCAGCCACCATAGCGCATCCAGCGCCAGCGTCAGGCCATGCGCCCGGCATTGGGGCAAGAGCGGGGCGTGCCGATCCAGGGCCGCCAGGGTCGCGGGGTCGACCCAGTGGCCGTGTGCGTTGCGGGCCAACAGCACGCCCAGCTCTTCGAAGCTCTCGCGCACGGCGGCCAGCAGGGCCGGGCGCAGGGCTTCGTCTTGGTCCGGGCGCCACGCCAGCGCCGGATCGTGGGCGGCGGCGCGGTCCGCCTCGTCGATGGCGCCGCCGGGAAAGACGTAGGCGCCGGGCGCGAAGCTGGCACGCGCCGAGCGTCGGGTCATCAGCACCTCCAGGCCGGCGTCGCCGTCGCGCACCAACAGCACGGTGGCCGCCGGGCGCACGGGGGCAGGGGGATGGGGCGGGCGCAGGCGCAGGCGCAGGTGGGGGCGAACCATGGTGTGTATCAGATGTCACCGTGGGTAACA
>NZ_JBKBQX010000030.1:0-15668 GCF_046292505.1 Tepidimonas sp.
TATTGTAGCCATCCGGGGTGAGAGAGGGAGCTACAACTCCACCTACGACGACCCGGCTGTTGTCCCGATTGTAGCCATCCGGGGTGAGAGAGGGAGCTACAACCTTAATGGTGACGTAGCGGGCCAGCGCCGCATTGTAGCCATCCGGGGTGAGAGAGGGAGCTACAACTTTGGGGTTGGTCTCCTTGAGCTCGGCGCGATTGTAGCCATCCGGGGTGAGAGAGGGAGCTACAACCCCAGCCGATGTCGCCCGTCATGGTCAGGCATTGTAGCCATCCGGGGTGAGAGAGGGAGCTACAACGAACACGATGTTGACGTGGTTGGCCTCCGAATTGTAGCCATCCGGGGTGAGAGAGGGAGCTACAACATCAGCGCTTATTATTGCGTGCATTAAAGCATTGTAGCCATCCGGGGTGAGAGAGGGAGCTACAACGAGTGTCAGCATGGGCACGAGCAAGGTCTTATTGTAGCCATCCGGGGTGAGAGAGGGAGCTACAACTGACGGTGCCTTCGTCCTTGGCGGGCATCAATTGTAGCCATCCGGGGTGAGAGAGGGAGCTACAACACCTGCTCATCGCGATCGACCAGCTGGCATATTGTAGCCATCCGGGGTGAGAGAGGGAGCTACAACCGACGGCGTGATCCGGCCGGTGGGCGACCCATTGTAGCCATCCGGGGTGAGAGAGGGAGCTACAACCGGATGCCTTAAGGATCGCATCAGTCTTCAATTGTAGCCATCCGGGGTGAGAGAGGGAGCTACAACACGGTAGCAATTTGGGAGCACTCGCTCCGTATTGTAGCCATCCGGGGTGAGAGAGGGAGCTACAACACGTGCGCGCCATCCTGAACGAGCGCCGCAATTGTAGCCATCCGGGGTGAGAGAGGGAGCTACAACACGGACCCCAGTACACGTTCCAGCTTACGAATTGTAGCCATCCGGGGTGAGAGAGGGAGCTACAACATCATGAGGTTATTCCATTGGTGCGTGTACATTGTAGCCATCCGGGGTGAGAGAGGGAGCTACAACACGCCAGACACTAGGGTGTTGTAGTATTCCATTGTAGCCATCCGGGGTGAGAGAGGGAGCTACAACTGCACATGGCCGTGTTCACCGAGAGCCACCATTGTAGCCATCCGGGGTGAGAGAGGGAGCTACAACCGGCGTCGCGCGCTTCCTTGCGGCCGATGGATTGTAGCCATCCGGGGTGAGAGAGGGAGCTACAACGCCCAAGATGAGGGCAACACTTTTTTCAAGATTGTAGCCATCCGGGGTGAGAGAGGGAGCTACAACGGACCGGCGCAGGTAGGCGAACTTGTTGCGATTGTAGCCATCCGGGGTGAGAGAGGGAGCTACAACTCCGCAAAACACTACTACTACTAACAGCTTATTGTAGCCATCCGGGGTGAGAGAGGGAGCTACAACTTCTATTAACGGTTCTATGACGGTTTGGCTATTGTAGCCATCCGGGGTGAGAGAGGGAGCTACAACGGCGGTGGCATTGCATGCGCTACGTGACAGATTGTAGCCATCCGGGGTGAGAGAGGGAGCTACAACGACATGGTCAACATGGACCACACAGCCGTGATTGTAGCCATCCGGGGTGAGAGAGGGAGCTACAACCCATGCTCGTGTGGGTTGAATCGGCCGCCGATTGTAGCCATCCGGGGTGAGAGAGGGAGCTACAACCCGCCCCATAATCGAAGTCGGTGTACTTGAATTGTAGCCATCCGGGGTGAGAGAGGGAGCTACAACGAATTATCACCGGGTCGGACAATCGACGAATTTCAACCGTTCCCAGCACTCGTTTTACTTTCACACGTTTCAAGCCATCGTTTTGCGTGTGGCTTGCAACATGGCCTCCACTTGCACCCCCAGAAAACAGCCGAATATCGGTCTGCCCTAAACGGGCCGCAAAGGCGATTGTCGACAGTTATACGCCCGTCTATCGTGGTGGACATGAACACCCCCCTCGCCATCCCCTGCCGCCGGGGCCAGGTCAGCGAGGCCGAATGGCAGGTGCGCGAGCCAGGGACGGACGACCAGTTTTTGATTAACCCCTACGGCCTGCTGTTCGAGGAGATCACTGCGTCCAGCCTCATCAAGATCGACCTGCAGGGCAACAAGCTGGACGACTGCCCCTACCCGGTCAACCCGGCCGGCTTCACCATCCACGCGGCGCACCACGACGCGCAGTGCGTGCTGCACACGCATACGCTCAACGGCGTGGCGGTTTCGGCGCAGAAGGCGGGGGTGCTACCGCTGTCGCAACAGTCGATTTTTGTACTGGCCAGTCTGGCCTACCACGACTACGAAGGTGTGGCGCTGCGCGATGACGAAAAGGCCCGGTAGGTGACGCGCGGCCAGGGCGCTGGGGCGCTGATTTGGCCCGGTTTGTTGCGCCGGCTGGATCGGATCAATCCGGGATATCGGCAATGAGCAGCGCCGGCCCGCGGCCAGCCTGCGCCAGCACCTGCCCGCGCAGACCGACCAGCGTGCTCAGCCCGCCGTAGCGCGTATCGCCTTCCGCGCCGCAGGCGTTGGCGTAGGCGATGGCCACGCGCGATTCGGCGGCCAGACGCGGCAGCGTCAGGCACGGCGCGTCGTCGTACGGGATCATGTTGGCGGTGGGGGCCAGGATCAGCTGCGCGCCCTGCCGTGCCAGCGCGCGCACCGCCGCGGGCTGCTCGACGTCGAAGCAGATCAACAGGCCGATGCGCCAGCCGCCCCATTCGAACGGCGCGGCCAGCGCCTCGCCCGCCGTGAAGCGCTCCCGGTCCGCCGCGCCGAACAGGTGCACCTTGCGGTGCACGGCCAGCCGATGGCCGTCGGGGCCGATGGCCTGCACGGCATTCCAAGGCTTGGCGCCGTCCGGATGGCGCTCGGGCCAGCCGTAGGCGATGCCCAGGCGGTGGCGCCGCGCCAGGGCTGCCACCGCCTGCGCCAGCGGCCCGTCGGCGGGTTCGGCCAACTCGGCCAGCCGCTCGGGCGCGATCAGGTAGCCGGTCAGCGCCATCTCGGGCGTGACGAGCCACTGCGCGCCTTGCGCCGCCGCGCGCGCGGCGGCTTCCTCCAGCCGGCGCAGCGCCGCGGCCACGTCACCGGCGGCCGGGTGCGGGGTTTGCCAGAGGGCGATGCGCATGGGGTCGGGCGCCCTTTTCAGTCCGGCAGCGCCACCGGGCCGATGTGCGGGTACCAGTCGCCGGGGCCGGGGTTGTCGGGGTGGCTCGAGCCGCCCAGGTGGCGCACGATGCCCCAGACGGCGTTGAGCGCCGTCTGCACCGCGCCCTCCACCCATGCGGGGGTGAAGGAGATGTCGTCGCCCGCCAGGAAGATGCCGCGCTCGCGCTCGGGCAGCGCGTCCTGCATGAAGTGGCCGTACATGCGGTGGTTGTAGCGGTAGTGGCCCGGCAGCGCGCCCTTGAAGGCGCCGAGGAAGTGGGGGTCGGCCTCCCACGAAACGGTGATCGGGTCGCCGATGATGTGGCGGGCGATGTCCACGTCGGGGTAGATCTTGCGCAGCGCCTCCAGCGCCAGCTGCACGCGCTTGGCGCTGTCGTACGGCAGCATTTTCAGCGCGTCGCTCATCCACGCGTAGGACAGGCAGATCACCCCGGGCTGATCCGGCCCGTTGTCGAACAGATAGGTGCCGCGCGTCAGGCGGTCGGTCAGCGTCATGCCCATGACCGCCCAGCCGTTGGCGCGCAGGTCGTTCCAGAACGGGCGATCGACCATCACGAAGGTCTTGGACGACTGCATGTAGCGCGTGCGGTCCAGCGCCATCCACAACTTCTGCGAAAACAGCGATTCCTCGCACGCGATCTGCGTCGTCAGCAGCCAGCTCTGGCAGGTGACCAGCACCGCATCGAAGCGGCGCGTGCCGCCCCAGGCGTCGGCGACCTCCAGCTGGCCGTTGCCGGCGCGCTGGATGGCCTTGACCGCCGGCCTGGGCGCGCCGTGGTGCAGCCGGGCCAGCGTCGTGCCCTGCGGCCAGTGGACGAGGCGCTGCGGCGCATGGTGCCACAGTCCCAGCGGCACCTGCTGCACGCCGCCGACGATCAGGTGCTGGTTCTCGTCGCAGCCGGTCAGCACCACGCGCAGGATCTCCAGCATCGAGTTCGGAAAATCCGAATCCCACCCACCCGTGCCAAAGCCCACCTGACCAACGGGCTGCCGGCGTCAGCGGAAAGCGCATGCCGCCCAGCTCCGCGATCGCGCCGCTGCCGCCCTCGAACGGCTGCGAGCGCAGCCGCCCGCCCATGCGCGAGGCTTCATACACCACGGGCTTCAGGCCCAGCTTCATCAACTCGTAGGCCGCCGTCAGCCCCGCCATGCCGGCGCCGACGATGGCCACCTCGGTGCCGTGGCGGCTGGCGGGCAGCGTGCCAAGCCCGGCCGGATGCGCCAGCCACTCGTCGTAGGCAAACGGGAAGTCGGGGCCGAACATGGTGATGGGCGCATCGGCGGCGCGGCGCGCGGGGGGTGTCAGGGTGGCGATCATGCGTGTCTCCGGGGATGGCGTTGAGGGGATGGACGGGAAAGGCGTCGGGCGAGGCCCAAGACTCAGCGCAGCAGGCTGGCGATCAGCGCCGCGGCCGTGCCCCACATCAGCAGCGCCACCAGAGCGTCCAGCGCGCGCCAGACGTGCAGCGAGGTGAGGCGCCGCCCGAGCCAGAACGCCGCGCCGCCCAGCAGCACGAACCACAGCACCGACCCGGCCGCCGCGCCCAGCCCGAACACCGGCTGCTGCGGCCCCCAGGCCAGCGACGCGGTGCCGATCAGCACCGCCGTGTCCAGCCAGGCGTGCGGGTTGAGCCACGAGAACGCCAGCGCCTGCAGCACGGCCTGGCGGCGCGTCACCGGCGCCGCACCCCCCGGCTGCGCAGGCGCCGCGGCCCCGCCCCCCACCGGCGCGGCGGCCGGCGGCTGCCAGAAGCGCCGCGCCGCCTGCCAGCCGTACACCAGCAGGAACAGCACCCCCGCGCCGATCAGCGCGCCGTGCAGCTTGTCCGACAGCCCGCCGAGCCGGGCCAGCCCTGCCACGCCCAGCGCGATCAGCACGATGTCGGCCACCGCGCAGGTCAGCACCGTCAGCCACAGGTGCTGGCGCTGCAGGCCGGTGCGGATGACGTGGGCATTCTGCGGGCCGATGGCCATGATGAGCGACAGGCTCATCACCAGACCGGCGGTGAAGCCCGGGGCGGCCAGCCCCGGCAGGGTGGCGGTGAAGGTGGTCATCGTGCGTGCTCCCGATGGTCGTCGTCGATGTTCGTGGTGGCGGGCCGGCGCCTCGTGGCCGGCACGGGTGCAGTGTCGCCGGGGAAGTCACGTGTTTAAATGGTTTTGACGATAAATCGAGCGCATCAAGTTTCGCTAAACTGACAGCCATGCTGGACGCCCGTCAACTGCAAGCCCTGGCCGCCGTGGTCGAGCACGGCAGCTTCACCGCCGCCGCGCAGGCGCTGGCGCTGACGGTGGCCGCGGTGTCGCTGCGCGTCAAGGCGTTGGAGGCGCAGCTCGGCCAGCGGCTGGTGGTGCGCGGCAAGACGGTGCGCGCCACGCCGGCCGGGCAGGCGCTGCTGGCGCACGTCAAGCAGGTGCAGCTGATGGAGGCCGACCTGCTGGAGCGGCTGACCGGCGGCGCCGGGCAGCGCTGGCAGAGCGTGCCGGTGGCGATCAACGCCGACTCCGCCGCAGCGTGGTTCTTGCCGGGGGTGGCGCCGCTGCTGGCGCGCCAGCGACTGCTGCTGGACCTGACCATCGACGACCAGGACCACACGCACGAGCTGCTGAAGAACGGCAGCGTGATCGGCTGCGTGACCACGCGCGCCGACGCCATGCGCGGCTGCGTGGCCGAGCCGCTGGGCGTGATGCGCTACCGCTGCGTGGCCACGCCGGCGCTGGCGGCGCGCGCGCGCACGCCGCAAGGCCGCGTGACGCCGCACCGGCTGCTGGCGCTGCCGGCGGTGATCTTCAACCGCAAGGATGCGCTGCAGGACGTCTGGCTGGCGCAGCACTTCGGGCTGCGCGGCGCGCGTTACCCGCGCCACTTCATGCCGGCGGTGGACGCTTTCGAGCGCGCCATCGAGCTGGGGCTGGGCTGGGGCATGGTGCCCGAGATGCACCTGCAGGCGCGCGCCGGCCGGCCGCAGCTGACCGAGGTGCTGCCCGGCGCGGTGGTGGACGTGGCGCTGTACTGGCAGCACTGGGAACGCGAGCCGCCGACCGCGCAGCGGCTGACGCGCGCGATCCGCGACGCGGCGCGCGCGGCGCTGCAGCCGATGTCGGCGGCGGGGTAGCGGCGGCGCCGGCGCGCGCCGCGTGCTGCGGCCGTGCGCAAGGCCCCGAGCGCCGGCCCGGGAAGCGACCACCGCCGACGCGGGTTTGCCACCGGCCGCACAATCCGTGGTCAGCCTCCCCCGCCGTGCCCGCACCCGGCGGCCCACCCGACCCACCGTGCCCATGACCGATCCTGCGTTCGCCCGCAACGTCCTCGGCGGTCCGCTGCGGGCCTGCTCGTACGACCCGCTGACCGGCTACTTCCGCGACGGCTGCTGCCACACCGGCCCGCACGACGTCGGCCGCCACGTCGTCTGCGCCAAGGTGACGGCGGAGTTCCTGGCGTTTTCGCTGCAGCGCGGCAACGACCTCGTCACGCCGCGGCCCGAGTGGCGCTTCGCGGGCCTGAAGCCCGGCGACCGCTGGTGCCTGTGCGCCCTGCGCTGGAAGGAGGCTCTGGAAGCGGGCGTGGCCCCGCCGGTGATCCTGGAAGCCACGCACGAGGCAGCGCTGCAGGTGGTGAGCCTGGCGGACCTGCAGGCGCACGCCTGGCACCCGGCCGGCACCTGACGGTGGCCCCATCGCCGTGGCGGGTGGCGCGGTAGCATCGCGCCGATGGACACCCTCCCCACCCCGCCCGAGGCGCCGCCTGCCGGCGACGGCGCCATTCGCCGCCCCGGCCTGCTCGGCTCCTGGCCGGAGATGACCTACGCCGGCGTGCTGAGCTTCATGCGCCGGACCTACACGCGGACGCTTGCCGGTGCCGACGTCGTCGTCAGCGGCATCCCGCTCGATCTGGCCACCACCTATCGGCCCGGGGCGCGCCTCGGGCCGGCGGCGATCCGCGCCGCCAGCGTGCAGCTGGCCGAACTCAAACCGTTCCCCTGGGGGTTCGACCCGTTCGAGACGCTGGCGGTGATCGACGCCGGCGACTGCTGGCTGGACGTGCACCAGCCGCACACGCTGCCCGGCGCGATCCGCGACCACGCGCGGCGCATCCTGGCCAGCGGCGCGCGCATGCTCACCTTCGGCGGCGACCACTACGTGACCTATCCGCTGCTGCAGGCGCATGCCGAGCGCTTCGGCGCGCCGCTGGCGCTGGTGCACTTCGACGCCCACTGCGACACCTGGCCGGACGACGCGCCGGACTCGCTCAACCACGGCACGATGTTCTACAAGGCCGTGCGCGCGGGGCTGATCGACCCGGCGCACTCGGTGCAGATCGGCATCCGCACCTGGAACGACGACTTCATGGGCCTCAACGTGCTGGATGCGCCGACCCTCCACGCCCGCGGCGCCGACTGGGCGCTGCAGCAGGTCCTGGCCATCGTCGGGTCGCGGCCGGCCTACGTGACGTTCGACATCGACTGCCTGGACCCGGCCTTCGCGCCCGGCACCGGCACCCCGGTGGCCGGGGGCCTGACCAGCGCGCAGGCGCTGCACATCGTGCGCGGGCTGGTGCCGCTGAACCTGATCGGCATGGACGTGGTGGAGGTCAGCCCCCCGTACGACCACGCCGACATCACGGCGCTGGCCGCCGCCCACGTGGCCTGCGACCTGCTGTGCGTGCTGGCGGCGCAGCGCGGGGCGCAGCGCTGACGGTACTGACGGCGCACCCCGGGATCCTACAATCCCCCCCATGCAAACCGTCAAGACCGAGTTGCTCGGCGCGCTGGCGACCGAGCTGGAGGCGTTGCTTCCCGGCGCATCGGCACGCGCCGTCTTCGAGCAACCCAAGGCCGCCGCCCATGGCGACCTGGCCATCACGGCCGCCCTGCAACTGGCCAAGCCGCTGGGCACCAACCCGCGCGCCGTCGCGCAGACCCTGGTGGAGCGCCTGCAGGCCCAGCCCGCGTTCGGGCGCTGGGTGGCTGCGCTGGAGATCGCCGGCCCCGGCTTCATCAACCTGCGCCTGAAGCCCGTCGCCAAACAATCGGTGGTGCGCGAGGTACTTGCGGCGGGTGACCGCTACGGGCACCGCCCGCCCAACGGGCAGCGGCTGATGGTGGAGTTCGTCTCGGCCAACCCGACGGGGCCGCTGCACGTCGGCCACGGCCGGCAGGCGGCGCTGGGCGACGCCATCTGCAACCTGTTCCAGACCCAAGGCTGGCAGGTGCACCGCGAGTTCTACTACAACGATGCCGGGGTACAAATCGAGACGTTGGCGCGCTCGGTGCAGTTGCGCGCCAAGGGCATCCGCCCCGGCGATCCGCAGTGGCCCGAAGCCGCCTACAACGGCCACTACATCCAGGACATCGCCGACGATTTTCTGGCGCGCAAGACCGTCCAGGCCGACGACCGGGCCTTCACCGCCAGCGGCGACGTGGAGGACCTGGACGGCATCCGCCAGTTTGCGGTGGCCTACCTGCGGCACGAGCAGGACCTGGACCTGCAGGCCTTCCAGGTGCGCTTCGACCAGTATTACCTGGAGTCCAGCCTGTACAGCAGCGGCCGCGTGGCACAGACCGTGCAGCGCCTGATCGACGCCGGCAAGACCTACGAGCGCGACGGCGCGCTGTGGCTGCGCACCACCGACTACGGCGACGACAAGGACCGCGTGATGCGCAAGTCTGACGGCACCTACACCTATTTCGTGCCGGACGTGGCCTACCACATCACCAAGTGGGAGCGCGGCTTCACCAAGGTCATCAATATTCAAGGCACCGACCATCACGGCACCATCGCGCGCGTGCGCGCCGGCCTGCAGGCCGCCGGGGTCGGCATCCCGCCCGGCTATCCCGACTATGTGCTGCACACCATGGTGCGCGTCATGCGCGGCGGGCAGGAGGTCAAGATCAGCAAGCGCGCGGGCAGCTACGTCACCCTACGCGACCTGATCGAGTGGACCAGCAAGGACGCGGTGCGTTTCTTTTTGCTGTCGCGCAAGCCCGACACCGAGTACACCTTCGACGTCGATCTGGCCATCCAGCAAAACAACGACAACCCGGTGTATTACGTTCAGTATGCCCATGCGCGCATCTGTTCGGTGCTGGCGCAGTGGCGCGGCCAGGGGGGCGACCCGGCGGCACTGGTCGAGGCCGACCTGGCGCCGCTGGACACCCCGGCCGCCCAGGCCCTGATGCTGCAACTGGGCCGCTACCCCGAAGTGCTGTCGGCCGCCGCCACGGACTTTGCGCCGCACGACATCACCTTCTACCTGCGCGAGCTGGCCGCGGCCTACCACAGCTACTACGACGCCGAGCGCATCCTGGTCGATGACGAGACCGTCAAGCGCGCCCGGTTGGCGTTGGTGGCCGCCACGGCGCAGGTGCTGCGCAGCGGGCTGCGCGTGCTGGGCGTGGATGCGCCCGAGTCGATGTAAGCTCGTCGCCCGTCCCCTTGGAGTCCGCGCCCATGGCGTTCCTCACCGCTTTCTTGCGCCATCCTTCCGCCGGCCAGCGCGGTGGCACGTTGCTGGGCTTCGTGCTGGGGTTGGTGATCGGTATCGGCATCGCCCTGGCGGTGGCCGTGTACGTCACCAAAGTGCCCATCCCCCTGGTGGACCGCGAAATCCAGCGCAAGCCCACCCACCCCGAGACCGAAGCCGAGCGGCTCAAGAGCTGGAACCCGAACGCCGGCCTGTCGTCGGCCAAACCCGCGGGCAGCGGCGAAGCGGCTGGCACCGCCACCGACGCGCCCCCCGCGGCCGAGGCCCCGAAGGACGAAGCCCCCCGCGGCGACGCCAAGGCCGAATCCGGCAAGGGCGAGGCTGCCAAGGGCGAGTCTGGGCGCGACCCCATCGCGGACCTGATCCGGCAGCGGGCCGGCACGCCCCAGCCGGCGGCCGGCGAGTCCGACGCCACGGCGGCAGCGGCCGATCCCTTCAACTACTTCGTGCAGGCCGGCGCCTTCCGCAGCGCGGAGGAGGCCGAGGCCCAGCGTGCGCGCTTGGCGCTGCTCGGTTTCGATGCCAAGGTCAGCGAGCGCGAGCAGGCCGGCCAGCGCATTTACCGGGTTCGGCTGGGGCCGTTTGGCAACAAGGTGGAGGCCGAGGTCATGCAAGAGCGCTTGCGCGCCAAGCAGATCGACACCGCTTTGGTGCGCGTGCAGCGCTGACGCGCCCAGGAACCGCCGCCCCGCGCGCCCATCCAACGGTCATCGCAACACTCCGCACCATCAGTCGCCCATGCAACGCCGTCACTTCCACGCCACCCTGCTCGGCCTGGGTGCCGCCGCCACCCTGCCCGCCGCCTTCGCCCAAGCCCAGGACGGCCTGCGCGAAGGCACCGACTACCGGCGCCTGAACAAGCCGGCCCCGGTGGACACCGGCCCCGGTCAGGTCGAGGTGCTGGAGTTCTTTGCCTACAGCTGCATCCATTGCTTCCGCTTCGAGCCGCTGATGACCGCCTGGATGCGCAAGCTGCCCAAGGAAATCGTCGTGCGCCGGGTGCCGGTTGGCTTCAACGCCGCGTTCGAGCCGATGCAGCGGCTGTATTTCACGCTCGAGGCCATGGGGCGCCTGGGCGATCTGCACGAGAAGGCCTTCAAGGCCGTCCACGAGGAGCGCGAGCGCTTCAACTCGCTCGACGCCGTGGCGGCGTGGGCCGCCAAACAGGGGCTGGACCGGCAGGCATTCACACAGACCTACCAGTCCTTTGGCGTGAGCGGCAAGGTCAAGCGCGCACTGCAGTTGCAAGACGCCTACGAGGTCGAGGCCACCCCGTCGCTGGGTATTGCCGGCCGCTTCATCGTGCCGGGTCAGGCGGCCCGCACACTGGTCGTGGCCGATGCCCTGATCGCGCGCGTGCGCCAAGCCTAAGCCGCCGGCGGCCGGGGGGTACTGGGGGCCAGTCGTGGCACAATCGGCGCACCGCGAGGAGCAAATTCCGTGCCTGCCGCATCCCCACCGCCGCGCCCCTGGGCTGCCCCCGTCGCCACCCTGATCGCCGCCGCCCTGCTCGGACTGGGGGTACCGGCACACGCCGAGCGCACCGACCGCAGCGCCCCCATGAACGTGGAGGCCGACGCGCTGCGCTACGACGACGCCCGCCAGGTCAGCGTCTTCACCGGCCGGGTGGTGATCACCAAGGGGACGATCCGCATCCGCGGCCACCAGGTCGAGGTGCGGCAGAATGATCAGGGGCAACAATTCGGCATCGCGCTGGGCGACGCCTCGCAGCGCGCTTTTTACCGGCAGAAGCGCGACGGGCTCGACGAGTACATCGAAGGCGAGGCCGAGCGCATCGAATACGACGGACAGGCCGACCGCGTGACCTTCCGCGGCCGCGCCGAGCTGCGCCGCTACCGGGGCACGGTCCTGAACGACCGCACCAGCGGCGCCGTCATCGTGTACGACAACCGCAACGACACCTTCACCGTGGACGGTGATCGCGCGCAGTCCACCCCCGACAACCCGGGCGGCCGGGTGCGCGCGCTGCTGACGCCGCGCGGCGCCGACCCCGCCGCCAGCCAGCCCGCACCGGACATCCCCGCCCCCACCCTGACCCCGAGCGACCGCCTGGAGCGCCGCCCGTGACCGCGACGCCCGCCACCTGCCTGCGTGCCGAGGGCCTGCACAAGCGCTACGGCCGCCGCACCGTCGTGCACGACGTGTCGCTACAGGTGCGCAGCGGCGAGGTGGTGGGGCTGCTGGGGCCCAACGGGGCGGGCAAGACGACGTCGTTTTACATGATCGTCGGCCTGGTACGCGCCGACGCCGGGCGGCTGTGGATCGACGACCAGCGGGTGGAGCACCTGCCCATCCACCGCCGTGCGCGGCTGGGCTTGGGCTACCTGCCGCAGGAGGCGTCGATCTTTCGCAAGCTGACGGTGGAACAGAACATCCGCGCCGTGCTGGAGCTGCAACGCGACGAGGCGGGCCGCCCCTTGCCCGAGCCCGAGCTGCGCGCGCGCCTGGACGCCCTGCTGGAGGAACTGCACGTCGATCATCTGCGCGACGCACCGGCCCCTGCGCTGTCCGGTGGCGAGCGCCGGCGCGTCGAAATCGCGCGCGCCCTGGCCGCGCAACCGCGCTTCATCCTGCTGGACGAGCCCTTTGCCGGCATCGACCCGATCGCGGTCATCGAGATCCAGCGCATCATCGGCTTTTTGAAGGCGCGCGGCATCGGGGTTCTGATCACCGACCACAACGTGCGCGAGACGCTGGGCATCTGCGACCAAGCGTACATCATCAGCGAAGGGCGGGTGCTCGCCCGCGGCACGCCCGCCGAGATCGTGGACAACGCCGATGTGCGCCGGGTCTATCTGGGCGAACACTTCCGTCTGTAGCGCGCATGAAGCCCGGCCTCGCGCTGCGCGTCTCGCAGCACCTGACCCTGACACCCCAGTTGCAGCAATCGATCCGGCTGCTGCAGCTCTCCACCGTGGAGATGGCGCAGGAAGTCGAGCAGATGCTGGCCGACAACCCCTTTCTCGAGCGCGCGGACGACGAGGAGGCGCCCGACGGTGCGCAGGAGCAGGAGGCGCCGGTCGGGGCGGAAAGCGACGCCGATGGCGACGCGGACGGCGGAGCGGACGATTCGCCCCTGCCCCGCCCCACCCACGGCGGTGACGAGCCGGCCATGCCCGACACGCTGGCGCTGCTGGAGAGCGCCGCTCCAGCGGCCCCCGACGACTGGCCCACAGCGGTGGAGGCGGATGAGGGCACAGGAGATTCCGACGACACCTTTGCGCCGGACGGCACCGACTGGTCGTGGGAGGGGCCGGGGGTCGATCGGGATGGCCGCCACGCGGACGAGGAACACGGCAGCGCCGCCGAGCTGGCGCGCAGCACCGAGCGGCTGCAGGACCACCTGCACCAGCAGGCCCTCGCGCTGCATCTGGACGACGACGAGCGCGCGGCGCTGTATTTTTTGATCGAGTCGCTGGACGACGACGGCTACCTGGGCGACTCGCTGGAGGACCTGACCGCCGCGCTGTGGCGGCATGTGCTGGCGGCGGACCCGACGGCCGGCGAAGCGCGGCAGGAAGAAATCGCCTCGCTGATGCGGCGCGCGCTCGGCTGGCTGCAATCGATGGAGCCCGCGGGGGTAGGCGCGCGCCATCTGGCCGAGTGCCTGCGCCTGCAGATCCTGGAGCAACCCAACACGCCCGAGGCGCGCGCCGCGCTCGCCCTGTGCGAGCAACCCATCGAATGGATCGCCCGGCGCGACATGCGGCGGCTGGCCCAGGCCACGGGCCTGGACGACGCGACCCTGCGCGCGGGCCTGGCGCTGCTGACCCGCCTGGAGCCCAAGCCCGGCCGGCGCTTCGCCGACGCGGAGCGGCAAATCATCGTGCCCGACGTCATCGTCACCGTGCAAGGGGCGCAGTTCGATGTGCAGCTCAACCCCGCCGTGCTGCCACGGCTGCGCGTGTCGGACCTGTATGCGCAGGCCTTGCGCGGCCTGCGCGGCGGCGATCTGCAACAGCGGCTGCAGGAGGCGCGCTGGTTCATCAAAAACCTGCAGCAGCGCTTCGACACCATCTTGCGCGTGGCGCGCGCCATCGTCGAGCGGCAGCGCAGCTTCTTCCTGCATGGCGAGGTGGGCATGCGGCCGCTGGTGCTGCGCGACATTGCCGACGAACTCGGCCTGCACGAGTCGACCATCAGCCGTGTCACCACGGCCAAGTACATGGCCACCCCGTTTGGCACCTTCGAGCTGAAGTATTTTTTCGGCTCCAGCCTGGGCACGGACGCGGGCGGCAATGCATCCAGCACCGCCGTGCGCGCCCTCATCAAGCAAATGATCGCTGCCGAGGATCCGCGCAAGCCGCTGAGCGACAGCCAGCTCGCGGATTTGCTCAAGGAGCAGGGCATCGAATGCGCGCGGCGCACCGTCGCGAAATACCGCGAGGCCCTGCGCATCCCCACCGCCAGCCTGCGCAAAACCCTGTAACCCCATGCCCGTATTCGATCTGTTTGTGCCCTGCGCCGGCGGCAGCGCCCCGTTTTTGGCCGACGAGGTCGCCCGCTTGACCGGCCAGGCCACCGACGCCCTGCAGGTGGGCCGCACGGGCGTCGGCCTGCGCGGCGACTGGGATACGGTGCTGCGCCTCAATTTGCACAGCCGTATCGCCCAGCGCGTGCTGGTGCGCCTGTGGGAGGGACCCTACCGCCACGAGGACGACCTGTACGCCGCCGCATCCGACGTGCCGTGGGAAGCCTGGTTCACCCCCGCGCGCACCATCAAGGTCGAGGTGACCGCCCAGCGCAGCCCGTTGCGCAGCCTCAACTTCGCCGCTCTGCGCATCAAGGACGCGGTCTGCGACCGGCTGCGCGCGCGCTGTGGCGCGCGGCCCAGCGTGGACACCGCGCACCCGGATGTGCGCCTGTACGCCCACCTGACCGCCGATCGGCTGACCCTAGCCTTGGACACCAGCGGTGAGCCGCTGTTCAAACGCGGCTGGCGCACCGACAAGGGCGACGCCCCGCTGAAGGAAACGCTGGCCGCGGCCATGATCGCCGCCACCGGCTGGACCGGCGCCGACACCCACGGCGATCCGGTGCCGCTGTTCGACCCGTGCTGCGGCAGCGGCACGCTGGTCATCGAGGCCGCGCAGATCGCGCTGCGGCAGGCTCCGGGGCGGCAACGGCGCTTTGCGTTCGAGCGGCTGCTGCCCCACGATGCCGCCCGCTGGGCGGCGCTGCGCGAGCAGGCGCGCGCGGACGAGCGGCCCTGGCCTGCCGGTCAACCGCCTCTGGCCTATGGCAGCGATGTGGCGTTTCGCATGGTCGATTTTGCGCGCCGCAACGCCGAGCGCGCCGGCGTCGGGGCGGCGGTGGAGTTCCGCGGGGGCGACGCCCTGCAGCGCCTGCCGCCGACGCCCCGCCCTGGGGTGCTGCTGCTCAACCCGCCGTATGGCGAACGCATCGAGGCCGCGGGGGTCGCGGGCGGCCTGGGCGCCGACGTGTTCTACGAGCGGCTGGCCGCCCATTGGAAAACGCATTTCGGCGGCTGGACCGCCTGGGTGCTGACCCCCGACCGGGACCTGCCCCGCCGCCTGCGGCTGCAGGCCAGCCGGCGCGTACCGCTCTTCAATGGCCCCATCGAATGCCGACTGCTGCGCTTCGAGCTTCAAGCCAGAAATGGCAACAGTGATAGTTAATCCATGGATCGGCTTTCGAGTGGCTTTTTTACGACTTTGTGTTGGATTTGCTGTCAGCTTGTGGTAGATTTCGCCCTGAGCCGTTCGCGCGGCTCCCCGCTTTTCCTCCCTGAGCGGGTGCCTTTGTGTGTGACAGCAAAAGGCTTGCAACCCCGGCCCTTTAGGTCGGGGTTCTTTTTTTGCGGGCGTCCCGCCCCGCCGATCAGACCCGCTCCAGCACCAGCGCGATGCCCTGCCCGACGCCGATGCACATCGTGCACAGCGCGTAGCGCCCGCCGCTGCGATGCAGCTGGTTGACGGCGGTCGTCACCAGCCGCGCGCCGCGGGCGCCGAGCGGATGGCC
>NZ_JBKBQX010000031.1:0-15372 GCF_046292505.1 Tepidimonas sp.
CGGTGACGCGCAACGTGCCCGATGTGGCGGGCGTACAGCCAACCCCGCAGCAGCAGGCTGGCCACCAGCTGGTGATGCCGCCGCTCCAGAGGCGATTGGGCGCCTCAGGATTGAATCGTCGCTGCACCAGCTCAGGCGCCACCGGCAGACTGTGGCGGCTGTCGGTGGTCACCACAAACTTGGGCTTGCTCCTGGCGTGGATGCCATGCTGCTGCATGAGCCGGCGAACCCGCTCTTTGCCCACCCGGATGCCGCGGGCCACAAGCTCTTTGTGCATGCGCGGCCAGCCGTATTCGCCCTTGACCTCGGCGTGGATGGCACGGATGTGCGCCAGCAGGGCTTCGTCGCTGTAGCGCGCTGCAGCGCGGCCACCGCCGCCGCAGCCGCCACCCTGGCGGTGCAGCCAGTTGAAATACCCGCTGGCGCTGACCTGCAGCACCTCGCAGGAGATGCTCACCGGGTAGCAGCGCTTCATTTGGTCAATCCAGGCGTACCTCGCAGCGTGTCCTGCGCGAAGTACGCCGCGGCTTTTTTTGCGATGTCGCGCTCCATGCGCAGCCGCGCCACCTCCGCCCGCAGCCGGGCAATCTCCATTTGCTCGGGCGAGACCCGATCGGCTTTGTCCGAACCCCCCGAGCCGCCAAGACCGCCCTTGGCGGCCAGCCGCACCCAGTTGCCCAGACTCGCCTTGGGGATACCCAGGACCTTGGCTACGACCGCAATAGGCTGCCCGGTGCGCACCTGCCGCACCGCCTCCAGCTTGAACTCCCGCGTGTACTGCGCACGCACCTGCTTGTCACTCATCGCTTCTGTCCTTGTCGACATTTTCAACAAGGGCTAAGCACTCCACTTTGCAGGGGCAAGGTCACTTCAGTGATTCCACCGTTGCACTTGGTGCTTGACACCGCCCTTGTCATGGCTCACCGCAGCGCATAACATATGTATATGTTATGTATTGCTTGGGGTGGCCGCCATGCACTTCAACATCTATCTCGACGACGCCACCGGGCAAAAGCTGAACGCCATGGCCCAGCAGGTCGGCGAGAGCCGCAACGCGCTGATCCGCAAGGCGGTCAGCGAATGGCTGGCCCACCAGTCCCAGCCACAGTGGCCGCAAGCCGTGTTGGACTTCACGGGTATGGGCGATGCGCCCCGGTTCGAGGCCGGTCGTGACCGGCTGAAGCCGCCAGTGGACGATCCGCTGGCATGATGTACCTGCTCGACACTTGCACGGTCTCGGACTTCGTCAAGGGCCAGCCGGGGGTGATGGCGCGCATCAAAGCGCTCTCACCCAGACAAATCGTCGTCTCCGCGCTGACGCGCATGGAGATTGATTACGGGTTGGCTTTGAACAGCGAACGTGCCCGGAAACTGACCCCGGTGCTCGATGCCTTTTTCTCGGTCGTCAGCACCGTGCCGTTCGATGAGGCGGATGCGCGCGCCACGGCGGCGATTCGCGCTGCCCTGCAGTCGAAGGGCCAGCCCATCGGCGCCTACGATGCTCTGATTGCCGGCACCGCTGTGGCACGTGGCTTGATTGTGGTCACCTCCAACGTCGGCGAATTCCACCGGGTCAGCGGCTTGCAGGTGGAGAACTGGCGCTAGTACACCATGGTCGCATTCTTGGTCGATCCCGATGTGCGCCACGCCGCCACGGCAGCGGTGTTTGCGGTCGTCTACCTGGGCATGTTCCTCGGCGGTTTGCCGCGGCTGCGCCTGGATCGCACCGGCGTGGCGGTGCTGGGCGCCATCGCCATGATTGCGGTCAATGGCTGGTCGGTGGCGGAGGCCGCGGCGGCCATCGATCTGCCGACGGTGGTGTTGCTCTTTGCCTTCATGCTGGTGTCGGCCCAGATGCGCCTGGGGGGCTTTTACGCGGCGGTGACGCGCGCCGTCGGGGGCTGGCCCCTGCCGCCTGCAGCGCTCATGGGGGCGTTACTCGCGGTGGTTGCGGTGCTGTCGGCGGTGTTCTCCAACGACGTGGTGTGCCTGGCGGTGACGCCGGTCGTCGTGCGCATCGCGTGGCGGCGCGGCTGGGACCCGATCCCCTGGCTGGTCGGGGTGGCCTGCGCATCGAACATCGGCTCCGCCGCGACGCTCATCGGCAATCCGCAGAACATGCTGATCGGCTCCGTCATGGGGGTGCCCTTCGGCGCTTATCTGCAGGCCGCGTTGCCGCCGGTGCTGCTGGCCTTGGTCGGCTTGTGGGGGCTGATGGCCTGGCGCTTGCGGATCGGCCAGCGCAGCAGCGCCGTGGTGGCGCCCGTCGGTGCCAGCGAGCTGGATGACGGCCCGCCCTTTGACCGGTGGCAGGCCACCAAGGGCCTGCTGGTCGCGGGAGCGCTGCTCGTCGTCTTTTTGTTTACCGACTGGCCGCGGGAGGTCGCGGCGCTGGTGGCAGCCGGCGTGCTGCTGCTGAGCCGGCGCATGCACTCCTCCCAGGTCATGGGCTTGGTGGACTGGCCGTTGCTGTTGCTCTTTGCCGGCTTGTTCATCGTCAACCACGGCTTCGAAGGCACGGGACTGGCGGCGCGGGCGGTGGCGGCTCTCGCCGCCCAGGGCATCACTCTGGCCGACCTGCTGGTGCTGGCCGTGGCGGGCGTGACGCTGTCTAACCTCGTCTCCAACGTGCCGGCGGTCATGCTTTTGCTGCCGCATCTGGGCGACCATGCCCAGGCGGTGACGCTGGCGCTGGTCAGCACCTACGCGGGCAACCTGCTGCTCGTGGGCTCCATCGCCAATCTGATCGTGGCCGATCTGGCCGGGCGCGACGGTATCGCAATCGACTGGCGTCGGCACGCGGCCGTGGGGATGCCAGCCACGGCGATCAGCCTGCTGACTTGGTGGGCTTGGCAATGGGGCAGCACGGCTCTGGGGCTCTGACCCGGGCTCGGAGATGGGCGCGAGCCGCCGGGCGGTGTTCCCCGTGTGGGGGCCTCTCGGCGGGCTTCGCTACAATTGCCCGTTTGCCCGATCCGTCGGGCGTGGGTGGCGTTCGCCCCGCCGGCAGCATCGCCAGCCTGGGCGGTCAAAGCGGCAACCGATCGTCGCTGAGACCGCAGCAACCGCCAAGAAGGGCCGCTGGCGTGCCGATGGGAGCGATGTGCCGCCGCGGAATATCCCTGGATTTGTCCTGCGGGCAGGTCCGTCTTCGATACACAGGAGCAATCATGGCAGTCAATGTCGAAACCCTGGACAAGCTCGAGCGCAAGATCACGCTCGAGCTGCCGCTCGAGGCGATCCAGAAAGAGGTGGACACCCGCCTCAAACGTCTGCAGCGCCAGGTCAAGCTCGACGGCTTTCGCCCCGGCAAGGTGCCGATGTCGGTCGTCGCGCAGCGCTACGGCTATTCGGTCCACTACGAGGTCATGAACGACCAGGTCGGACAGGCCTTCAACGCCGCCGTCGCCGAGGCGCAGCTGCGCGTGGCGGGCCAGCCGCGCATCACCGAGAAGGACGGCGCCCCCGAGGGCGTGGTGGCGTTCGAGGCGGTTTTCGAGGTGTTCCCCGAGGTCAAGATCGGGGACCTGTCCGCCACCGAGGTCGAGCAGTTGCAGGCGGAGGTCGACGAGGCCGCCATCGAGCGCACGCTGGACATTCTGCGCAAGCAGCGCCGCACCTTTGCCGCCCGGGCCGATGGCGAGGCCGCGCAGTCGGGTGACCGCGTCACCATCGACTTCGAGGGCAAGATCGACGGCGAGCCCTTCCAGGGCGGTCAGGCCACCGACTTCGCCTTCGTGCTGGGTGATGGCCAGATGCTCAAGGAGTTCGAGGACGCCGTGCTGGGCATGAAGGTTGGCGAGTCCAAGACCTTCCCGCTCGCGTTCCCCGAGGATTACCATGGCAAGGAAGTGGCCGGCAAGACCGCGGACTTCCTGGTGACGGTCAAGAAGATCGAGCAGCAACACCTGCCCGAAGTCGACCAGGCCTTTATCCAGTCGCTCGGCATCGAGGCGGGCACGATGGAAGCGCTGCGCGAGGACATCCGCCGCAACCTGGAGCGCGAGGTCAAGTTCCGCTTGCAGGCGCGCAACAAGACGGCTGCGCTGGATGCGCTGGCGGCCGCAGCCGAGCTCGACCTGCCCAAGGCCGCGGTGGAGGCCGAGATCGACCGTCTGGTCGAGGGCGCGCGCAACGACCTGAAGCAGCGCGGCATCAAGGACGCCGACAAGGCGCCCATCCCGCGCGAGCTGTTCCAGCAGCAGGCCGAGCGCCGTGTGCGCCTGGGGCTGGTGGTGGCCGAGCTGATCAAGGCCAACGACCTGCGCGCCACGCCGGAGCAGATCGACGCCCACCTGCGCGAGCTGGCGGCCTCGTACGAGTACCCGGAAGAGGTCGTGCGCTGGTATAAGTCCAGCGCCGAGCGGCTGTCGGAGATCGAGGCCATCGTGCTCGAAAACAACGTGGCCGACTTCATTTTCAGCAAGGCCAAGGTCACGCCCAAGCGCATCGAGTTTGCCGAGCTGATGGGCCAGGGCTGAGCCCGGCGCGGCCGGTGCCGTCCATCGAGCGGCACGGCCCCTCCCCACGAGGGCGGACCCCGGTCCGCCCTTTTTCTTGGGGCGGCGTCGCAAACCGCCCCGAGCGGTTACAGTAAGCCCCCAAGGACACCCCTTTGATTCGGAGCTGACGACGCATGAGCGCATTGGACGTACAGAACCTTGGCTTGGTCCCCATGGTCATCGAGCAGTCGGGACGGGGCGAGCGGGCCTATGACATCTACTCCCGCCTCCTGAAGGAGCGTGTCGTGTTCCTGGTCGGGCCGGTCAACGACCAGTCCGCCAACCTCGTGGTCGCGCAGTTGCTGTTCCTGGAGAGCGAGAACCCGGACAAGGACATTTCGCTCTACATCAACTCACCGGGCGGCTCGGTCAGCGCGGGCATGGCCATCTTCGACACCATGAACTTCATCAAGCCGGACGTCTCCACACTGTGCGTGGGCATGGCGGCCAGCATGGGCGCGTTCCTGCTGGCGGCCGGGGCCAAGGGCAAGCGGTTTGCGCTGCCCAACTCCCGGGTCATGATCCACCAGCCGCTGGGCGGTGCCCAGGGGCAGGCCACCGACATCGAGATCCACGCGCGCGAGATCCTGCGCCTGCGCGCCGACCTCAACCGCATCTTGAGTGAGCGCTCCGGCCAGCCGCTGGAGAAGATCGAGCGCGACACCGAGCGCGACTACTTCATGTCCGCGGCCGAGGCGGCCGAGTATGGGCTGGTCGACAAAGTCATCGACAAGCGCGCCTGACCCGGGTTCGCCCGGCCGTTTCCTTTTCGACCCCTCTACACAGCACTCCCCATGGCCGACAAGAAAGGTAGCCGCGACAAGACTCTGTATTGCTCGTTCTGCGGCAAAAGCCAGCACGAGGTCAAAAAGCTCATCGCGGGCCCTTCGGTCTTCATTTGCGACGAGTGCATCGACCTGTGCAACGACATCATCCGTGATGAAGCACCGTCCACAGAGCTGGGGACCGCGGCGCTGACCGACGCGTTGCCCACGCCGGGGCAGATCAAGGAACACCTGGACCAGTACGTCATCGGCCAAGAGGCCGCCAAGAAGACCCTGGCCGTCGCGGTCTACAACCACTACAAGCGCCTGCGCCACAACGATGCGGTCAAAAAGAGCGGTGTCGAGCTGGCCAAGAGCAACATCCTGCTGATCGGCCCCACCGGCAGCGGCAAGACGCTGCTGGCGGCGACGCTGGCGCGCAAGCTGGACGTGCCCTTCGTGATGGCCGACGCCACCACGCTGACCGAGGCCGGCTATGTGGGCGAGGATGTCGAAAACATCATCGCCAAGCTGCTGCAGACCTGCGACTACGACGTGCAAAAGGCCCAGCGCGGCATCGTCTACATCGACGAGATCGACAAGATCACCCGCAAGTCCGAGAACCCGTCCATCACCCGGGACGTCTCGGGGGAGGGGGTGCAGCAGGCCCTGCTCAAGCTGATCGAAGGCACGGTCGCCAGTGTCCCGCCGCAGGGCGGGCGCAAGCACCCCAACCAGGATATGCTGCAGGTCGACACGACCAACATCCTGTTCATCTGCGGGGGCGCTTTTGCCGGTCTGGAAAAAATCATCGAGCAGCGCACCGAAGCTTCGGGCATCGGTTTTGGCGCGGCCGTGCGCAGCAAGCGCGAGCGCCCGTTGACGGAGCTGTTCGCGCAGGTGGAGCCGGACGACCTGGTGCGCTACGGCCTGATTCCGGAGTTGGTGGGGCGCCTGCCCGTGGTGACCGCGCTGGCCGAGCTGACCGAGGATGCCCTGGTGGACATCCTTACGGTGCCCAAGAACGCCGTCGTCAAGCAGTTTGCCGAACTGTTTGGCATGGAGGGGGTGGAGCTGGAGGTGCGCCCTGCCGCGCTGCGCGCGATCGCGCGCAAGGCGTTGCAGCGCAAGACTGGTGCGCGCGGCCTGCGCTCGATTCTGGAGCAGGCGCTCATGGACACCATGTTCGAGTTGCCCAGCCTGCACAACGTCGAGCGCGTCGTCGTCGAGGAGGCCACGATCACCGAAGGCAAGGCGCCCCTGCTCGTTTACCGCGAAGCGGCCAAGCAGGCCTGACCCCACGCCGGCGGCGCACGGGGGTGTGCTTGAAGTCCGGCTTCGCCGCCCCCAACTGAGCCGCGAGAAAGGAATTCCCGATGTCCGGACACCCCGCGCTCCCCCCCCAACCCGTCGAACTGCCGCTGCTGCCGCTGCGCGACGTGGTCGTCTTTCCGCACATGGTCATCCCGCTGTTCGTGGGGCGGCCCAAGAGCATCAAGGCGCTCGAGGCCGCGATGGCCAATGAGCGGCGCATCATGCTGGTCGCGCAAAAAACGGCAGCCAAGGACGAGCCCCAGCCCGGCGACCTGTTCGACATGGGCTGCGTCGCCAGTATCCTGCAGATGCTCAAGCTGCCCGACGGCACCGTCAAGGTGCTGGTCGAGGGCGTGCAGCGCGCCAAGGTGCTGCAGGTGGAGGAGGGTGAGACGCATTTTTCGGCCAGCGTGATGCCCGTCGATGCCGAGGCGGAGCAGCGCGACGCCGACCCGACCGAGATCGAGGCGCTGCGCCGCGCAGTCATGCAGCAGTTTGACCAGTACGTCAAACTCAACAAAAAGATTCCGGCCGAGATCCTGACTTCGATCGCGAGCATCGACGATCCGGGGCGGCTCGCCGACACCATCGCCGCGCACCTGCCGCTCAAGCTCGAGGCCAAGCAGAGCGTGCTGGATCTGGAGCGGCTGGTGGCGCGGCTGGAAAACCTGTTCGCGCAACTCGAGGCCGAGGTCGAAATTCTCAACGTCGACCGGCGCATCCGCGGGCGCGTCAAGCGTCAGATGGAGAAGAACCAGCGCGAGTTCTACCTCAACGAGCAGGTCAAGGCGATCCAGAAGGAGCTCGGCGAGGGCGAGGAGGGTGCCGACCTCGAGGAGCTGGAGAAGAAGATCAAGGCCGCGCGCATGCCCAAGGAGGCGCGCAAGAAGGCCGAGAGCGAGCTCAAGAAGCTCAAGCTCATGTCGCCCATGTCGGCAGAAGCCACCGTCGTGCGCAATTACATCGACGTGCTGGTCAACCTGCCGTGGAGCAAGAAGAGCAAGATCCGGCACGATCTGGCCTACGCCGATGAGGTGCTCAACGCCGACCACCACGGGCTGGAGAAGGTCAAGGAGCGCATCCTGGAGTATCTGGCGGTGCAGCAGCGCGTCGACAAGGTCAAGGCGCCGATCCTGTGCCTGGTCGGCCCGCCGGGGGTCGGCAAGACGTCGCTCGGCCAGTCGATCGCCAAGGCCACGGGGCGCAAGTACGTGCGCATGGCACTGGGTGGCATGCGCGACGAGGCCGAGATCCGCGGCCACCGGCGCACCTACATCGGCGCGCTGCCGGGCAAGGTGCTGCAGAACCTCACCAAGGTCGGTGTGCGCAACCCGCTGTTCCTGCTGGACGAGATCGACAAGCTCGGTATGGACTTCCGGGGCGATCCGGCCTCGGCGCTGCTGGAGGTGCTCGATCCCGAGCAAAACCACACCTTCCAGGATCACTACGTCGAGCTGGACTTCGACCTGTCGGACGTGATGTTCGTGGCGACGTCCAACTCGCTCAACATCCCGCCGGCGCTGCTGGACCGCATGGAGGTGATCCGCCTGTCGGGCTACACCGAGGACGAGAAGGTGGCCATCGCGCTGCGCTATCTGCTGCCCAAGCAGCGGGCGAACAACGGCGTCAAGGACGACGAGCTGGAGGTGACCGAGGCCGCGGTGCGCGACATCGTGCGCTACTACACGCGCGAGGCCGGCGTGCGCGCGCTGGAGCGCGAGGTCTCGCGCATTTGCCGCAAGGTGGTCAAGGGCCTGCTGCTCGGCAAGATGGGCAAGCCGGTGGTCGTCACGCCGGACAACCTGGCGGACTTCCTGGGTGTGCGCAAGTATGCGTTTGGCCGCGCCGAGCAGCAAAACCAGGTCGGCCAGGTGGTCGGGCTGGCGTGGACCGAGGTCGGCGGCGACCTGCTGACGATCGAGGCCGCGATCATGCCCGGCAAGGGCAATGTGATCCGCACCGGGTCGCTGGGCGACGTGATGAAGGAGTCGGTGGAGGCCGCGCGCACCGTGGTGCGCAGCCGTGCGCGGCGCTTGGGCATCGCCGACGAGCTGTTCGAGAAGAAGGACATCCACATCCACGTGCCCGATGGCGCCACGCCCAAGGACGGCCCCAGCGCCGGCATCGCGATGACCACCGCGATCGTCTCGGCGCTGACCGGCATCCCAGTGCGCGCCGACGTGGCCATGACCGGCGAGATCACGCTGCGCGGCGAGGTCACCGCCATCGGCGGGTTGAAGGAGAAGCTGCTGGCGGCGCTGCGCGGCGGCATCCGCACCGTGCTGATCCCGGAGGAAAACGTCAAGGATCTGGCCGAGATCCCGGACAACGTCAAACAGGGCCTGGAGATCGTGCCGGTCAAGTGGATCGACCGCGTGCTGGAGCTGGCGTTGGAGCGCCAGCCGGTGCCGCTGCCGGAGGTGGAGGCGGTGTTGGAAGCGGCCCCTGCCCCGAACGTGGAGCCGCCCGCGGTCAAACACTGATCGTGCGCCGACATCGGCGGCGATCCGCACGGAAAGTCGCCGATTTTTGGTATAGAATAACGGCTTCAGACGACGCGACGCCACCAACGTCGCAGACCTCTGAAACCACGCGGGAATAGCTCAGTTGGTAGAGCGCAACCTTGCCAAGGTTGAGGTCGCGAGTTCGAGACTCGTTTCCCGCTCCAGATCCCGGGTGGCTGGCTGGCCAGTCGCCCAATCCGGCGGTCTGTCGGGTTGAACCAGACAAGGCGCGGTAGCAAAGCGGTTATGCACCGGATTGCAAATCCGAGTAGGTCGGTTCGACTCCGGCCCGCGCCTCCAGGGCAAACGTTCCCTGCCACAGGCGGGGACACAAGCGGGAATAGCTCAGTTGGTAGAGCGCAACCTTGCCAAGGTTGAGGTCGCGAGTTCGAGACTCGTTTCCCGCTCCAAACAGCACACGGGCAAGTCGCACGACTTGCCCGTTTTGTTTTGTTCAGGGCTTGCCGGCCTGGGCCGTGCGCACCGCCCCCGGCTTGCGGGGGCTGGGGGTTTTGGCCGTCGCCTTGCGCGACGCGGCGGCCTTGGTCGGCTTGGCGTCGGCGCGGGCGGTACGCGTGACTGGCACGTGAATTTGCAGCGTCTGGCCGGCGTGCAGCCGGGCGCCCACGCTCAGTTTGTTCCACGCGGCCAGGTCGGCGACGCCGACGCGGTGGCGCCGCGCGATGGCGGCCAGGGTGTCGCCGGCGCGCGCTTTGACCCGCACCGTCCGTGTCGGCGGTACGTCGGGCGCGAGCAGCAGCTGCGCGTTGTCCGCCAGGTGTTCCGGCACATCGCGATCCAACTTGCCCTCTCGCGGCACCAGGATGGTGGACCCGGCCTTCAGCCGCATGCGTGGGGGGACGCGGTTGAGTTCCCGCAGGGCGCGTTCGTCCCAGCCCAGTTGGCGGGCGGCCTGTGCGGTCGTCATGTCCTGGGGCACGCGCCAAGCCGTCCAACTGGCCACGGGGCCGCTGTGCTCGCGCAGTCGCTGGGTGAACAGCAGCGCGTTGTCCCAGGGCAGCAGGATCTCCGGCGTGCCGGAGGCCATGATGACGGGTTTGTTGTGTGACGGGTTCAGGGTGCGGAAGTCTGCCTCGCTGACGTCGGCCAGCCGGGCGACTACGGCCACGTCGATGTCCCGGTCGATGCGCACGGTATCGAAAAACGGGTGGTTGCCGATCACGGGCAGCTTCACGCCCCGGTGTTGCGGGGCGGTGACCAGATTCTTGACCGCCTGCAGCTTGGGCACGTAGTTGCGCGTCTCGTCCGGCATGCGCAGATCGGGGTAGCCGGTTGGCAGCCCGGCCGCCTGGTTGCGCTTGATCGCGCGCTGCACGTTGCCCTCGCCCCAGTTGTAGGCGGCCAGCGCCAGGTGCCAGTCGCCAAACATGCGGTGCAGGCGTTCCAGATAGTCCAGGGCTGCGCGGGTCGAGGCGAGCACATCCCGGCGGTCGTCGCGAAAGGCGTTCTGTTTGAGGTCGTAATGCTTGCCCGTGGCGGGCATGAACTGCCACATGCCGGCCGCTTTGGCGTGGGATACCGCCTGCGGGTTGAAGGCGCTCTCGATGAAGGGCAGCAGGGCCAGCTCCAGCGGCAGGTTGCGGCGCTCGATTTCTTCCACGACGTGGAAGAGGTATTTGCTGGCCCGGTCGGCCATGCGCTGCAGATAGTCCGGCCGGCTCGCGTACCAGCGTTCCCATTGCTGCACGAGCTCGTTGTCCAGGTCCGGCATGGCAAAGCCGCGTTCCATGCGCTCCCACAAATCGGCCGGCGCGACGACGGACGCGACGGGATGCAGGCTGGGCAGGGGCGGAGCCGTCGCGATGGCGGCCGACGTCGGGGCGGGCGGGTCGGCGCTCGGCGTGGACGGGGCCGAATCACCAGCCGCTGCGGCGCTGGGCCGTGGGGGCGGGGTCGGTCCGTCTTCGGCCGAGCGCGAGGCCGGCAGGGTGGAGCAGGCGGCCAGTGCGAGTGGGCACAGCAGCAGCGCCAGGCGTTGGAAAGTCGTCATCGAGGCAGGCAGATACGGAGCGGGCCGTGAGGCGAGCGTGGGCGGCTGCGGTCAGCGAAAGCCGTCTTTCCAGCGGCGCAACGCGGCAAAAATGTCGGCGTCGCTGCGGGCCGCCGGGTCTTGTTGCTGGACTGCGCGCCGCACCTTCGGTTCCCGACTGCGCAAAAAAGGGTTGACGCGGCGTTCGGTGGCGATGGTGCTGGGCAAGGTGGGCTGGCCCGCGGCGCGTCGAGCGTCGCAGGCGCGGGTGTAGGCGGCCAGGTCCGGGTTGTCCGGCTCGACCGCCTGGGCAAAGCGCAGATTGGACAGCGTGTATTCGTGCGCGCAGCACACCTGTGTGTCGCCAGGCAGGGCCGCCAGTCGATCCAGCGAGGCCAGCATCTGCGCCGGCGTCCCTTCGAACAAGCGCCCACATCCACCGGAAAACAGCGTGTCGCCACAAAACAGCCAACGGGGGGCTTCCGGTGGCGCGTCGTTGACATAGGCGATGTGCCCCGCCGTGTGCCCGGGCACCTCCAGCACACGCCAGCGCTGCCCCAGCGCCTCGACGGTGTCACCCTCGGTCACGGGCTCGACCGGTTCCGGCAGGGGCTCGCCAGCGGGGCCGACGACCCGGCAACCCGTCGCCGCGCGCAGGGCCGCGACGCCGCCCACATGGTCGGCATGGTGGTGGGTGAGCAAAATACCCTGCAGGCGCAGGCCCCGCTGTTGCAGCGCATGCCGCACAGGGGCGTCGTCGCCAGGATCGACCACCCAGGCGTTGTCGCCCCGGTGCAGCAGCCAGATGTAGTTGTCGCTGAAGGCGGGCAGCGGCTCCACGGTCACAGTGGGCATGGCCCCCTGTGTGGGCGCGTCAGACGGTACCATCGTCATATGATGATGATAGCCGGCGATGATGCCGTGGTCGACCGTTTCATCGATGCGCTGTGGCTGGAGGACGGGCTGGCGGCGCGCACTCTGGCCGCCTATCGCAGCGATTTGCAGGGTTTTCGCGGTTGGCTGGCATCGGCAGGCAAGGGGCTGCTGCAGGCGGGGGCGGCCGAGCTGCAGGCCTACATGGCGCAGCGGCTACCGGGCAGCCGGGTCAGTTCCAGCAACCGACGGTTGGCGGTTTTTCGGCGCTTCTACCGCTGGGCGCTGCGCGAGGGCTTGTTGCAGGCCGATCCCACACTTGCGCTGCTGTCTGCCAAGCGCTTGTTGCGCGTGCCCAAGACGCTGACCGAGGCGCAGGTCGAGGCCCTGCTGGCGGCCCCCGATCCCTCCCAGCCGCTGGGTCTGCGCGACCGCGCGATGCTGGAGCTGATGTACGCCAGCGGGTTGCGCGTCAGCGAGTTGGTGGCCCTTCGGCTGTTCGAGGTGAGTTTGTCCGACCAGGTGGTGCGCGTCACGGGCAAGGGGGACAAGCAGCGGCTGGTGCCGTTTGGCGACGTGGCGGCGGACTGGCTGCGGCGCTATCTGACGCAGGCGCGCCCAGTGCTGATGGCGGGGCGCACGGGCGACGACGTGTTCGTCACCGAACGCCACGGCGAGGCCATGACCCGGGTCATGTTTTGGATGCTGATCAAGCGCTATGCCCGCCAGGCGGGCATCGCCGCACCGCTGTCACCGCACACGCTGCGCCACGCCTTTGCCACCCACCTGCTCAACCACGGTGCCGATTTGCGCGCGGTGCAATTGCTGCTGGGGCACGCGGACATCTCCACCACGACCATCTACACCCATGTGGCCCGCGAGCGGCTCAAGGCCCTGCACGCGCGGCACCATCCGCGCGGAGGGGGGTGAACTGATCGTTTTCTCCGGGTAAACACCGACAGGGTGCGCGGATCCATCGGACTACACTTCCCCATCGAACGAACGGTCGTGCTTTTTTGGGGACGTATGCGAAGAATCCGGGATTGGCCCTTGGCGACCAAGCTGTGGGTCGGGGTGGCGGTGCTGCTGTTGACGTTGGCCACGGTGGTGGCCGCGGTCATCGTGCGCTCGGTGCGCTCGACGCACGCGGCGCAGGCACAGGTGGCGGAGCAGACCGATCGTGTGTTTGCCGCCGCCCAATGGGCAGCGCTGAGTGAGGCGCGACTGCTGGCCGAAGTGGGGGCTGCCATCGCGGGCGATCCGGTCGCCGCGGCGTTGCAGCGCGCCACGGCAGGGCAGGCAGCCGAGCAGGCCCTGCAGTGGCAGCAGCGGGTACAGGCACTGGCCGAAGGAATGCAGCAGCGCGAGGCCGTCGAGCGCATCCTGGCGCTGCAGCAGCAGGCGCAAAGCGAACTGGCAGGCGTGTTGCGTCTGTACCGTGACGGCTCCGCCGAAGGGGCGCTGCAGGCCGCCCAGCAGCGCTATGCGCCGGTGGTGCAGGCCTTGCTTCAGGCGCTCGATCGGCATGCGCAGGCGCAACGCCATGTGTTGGACGACATCCAGCTCGAGATTCGTGCCCAGCGTATGGTGACACTGGTCTTCGGGGCCACGATGATCACGCTCTTGATGGGGGCGATCGTGGTCGGTGCGTTTTTTCTCATTCGCCACATTCGCCAGCCGTTGCAGCGTTCGTTGCAGTGTGCACACGAAATCGCCAGTGGTGACCTTTCCCAGGCCTTGCACGCGACACGGCAGGACGAATTTGGGGCATTGCTGCGTGCGCTGGAGGCGATGCGCGAGCAGTTGTCGCGGGTGGTCCGCGAGGTTCGAGAGGGGGCCCACCGGGTTCACGGGGCCTCGGCCGAGATTGCTGCGGGTAACCAGGATCTGTCCCAGCGCACGGAGCGCACGGCCGCGCGCTTGCAACAGACGGCGGCCCGCATGCAACAGGCCACTCAGGAGTGGCAGGAGCTGACCGAGGCCGCACAGCAGGCGCTGGCCGCAGCGCGGCGCGCCGCCGCCTCGGCCGAGGAGGGGGGCCAGCAAACCCGAGAGGCGGTCCAATCGATCCAGGCGGCAGCGCGTGCCAGTGAGCGCATCGCCGACATCACGGGCGTGATCGACAGTCTGGCGTTTCAGACCAACATTCTGGCCCTGAATGCCGCGGTGGAGGCGGCGCGCGCGGGTGAGGCGGGGCGAGGCTTTGCCGTGGTGGCCGGCGAAGTGCGTCAGCTCGCGCAGCGCAGTGCCCAGGCGGCCAGCGAGATCAAGCGCCTCATCGAATCCAGCGTGCAGGCGGTCAACCAAGGAACATCCCAGGCGGGTTTGGCCGGGCAAGTGATCGAGCGCTTGCGCAACGATGTGTTGCTGCTACACGAGGCCATGGACCACATGCACGGGGTGAGTCGGCGACAGGCGGCATCGGTTGCCGACATCAACGGTACGCTGACGACCCTCGATCAGGACACCCAACACAACGCGGCGCTGGTGGAACAGACGGCGGCAGCGGCCACCGCGTTGTCGCAGGAGGCCGCGCGGCTGGGCGAGGCGGTTCAGGTATTCGTTCTGGGCGCCGAAGCCCGCGCCGCGTCCACCGCAGCTCGGCTTCCGGTGCTCAACCCGTCTGGGTGAGAAAAGCCAGTTCGGCGGCACTGAAACCGGCGCGCAGCCGCGCTTCGGTGTTGTACGGCGGCTTGAGACGCGGGGCGCGGTAACGGTGCGCCAACTGCCGGTAATGCGCCACGGGATCCAGCCCCGCCCGTTCACACAGCCAGCGGTACCAGCGGTTGCCGATGGCCACATGGCCCACCTCGTCACGCAGAATGATGTCGAGAATCGCGCACGCCTGCAGTGCCGTGGGCGTTCCGGCACGGCGCAGCTTGGCTTGGATCAGCGGGGTGGCGTCGAGTCCCCTGGTCTCCAGGGTGCGGGGCACGAGCGCCATGCGCGCGACGATATCGTCCGCGGTCTTGTCGCACATGGCCCACAGGCCGTCGTGCGCCTCGAAGTCACCATAGTCCCAGCGGCGCCCGTCGCGGCCGACGAGTCCGCGCAGATGGTCGCGCAACAGGGTGAAGTGCTCCGCCTCCTCGGCGGCGACGCGCAACCAGTCGCGGTAAAACGCCCCGGGCATGCCGGGAAAGCGCCACACGGCGTCCAGCGCCAGGTTGATGGCATTGAATTCGATGTGGCAGATGGCGTGGATCAGGGCAGCGTGTCCCTCCGCGGTGAATGGGGAGCGTGGGGGCACCGCACCGGCCTCGATCAACGGCGGGCGGGCCGGCCGACCCGGCAGGGGGCGGTCTGTGGGCGGGCTCCAGGTGGTGCCGGGATCGGCACACGGCCGGCTGGCCTCGGCATCGGCCTGGACGCGCTGCCAGAGGGCTTGCACGCCGCGGACTTTGGCGTCGGGGTCGGCTTCCGTG
>NZ_JBKBQX010000032.1:0-15355 GCF_046292505.1 Tepidimonas sp.
GTGTCTGCTGTCTCGTCGTCGCCGCTCACATGGTAACGGTAGCTCGGGCGGCTGCGGGGGAGTTTTTCAACGGCCTGTTAGCCATCTGCGTCGCAAGCGGCCTGTCTGCCACTAATCTGCCACTAACGCCTGCTGAAACGACAAAGCCCCGCAGTGCGGGGCTTTGTAAGTCCTTGATTTACAAGATAATTCTGGTCGGGGTGAGAGGATTCGAACCTCCGGCCTCTACGTCCCGAACGTAGCGCTCTACCAGGCTAAGCTACACCCCGAGGTTTGCCACTGACCGCGTCAGGAACGTCGCGACAACAGCTGAGCCGCTAATTGTAGCAGAGCTTCGCGGTACCGCTCGCGCTGTGCATCGTTGCCGGTGGTCAGGGCCTGCGCGGCGTCGATGGCGCGCTGGGCCTCGGCGGCGGCGTGGGCGCGCGCCTCGGCCAGGCCGCCGCTGGTGCGCACGATGGCGACGATTTCGTCCAGCCGATCGCCGCCGCCTTGTTCGATGGCGTCGCGGATCAGCGCCGCTTCGTGCGGCGCGCAGCGGCGCAGTGCACAGATCACCGGCAGCGTCACCTTGCCCTCGCGCAAATCATCGCCGAGGTTCTTGCCCAGCTCGGCGGCGTCGCCCTCGTAGTCAAGCACGTCGTCGACGATCTGGAACGCTGCGCCCAGCGCCTGGCCATAGGTGGCGCACAGGGCTTCGGTGCGCTCGTCCGCCCCCGCCAGCAGCGCGGCCAGCCGCGCGCTGGCCTCGAACAGCTTGGCCGTCTTGGCGCGGATGACGCGCAGGTACGCCGCCTCGTCCAGCGCGGCGTCGTGCATGTTCATCAGCTGCAGCACCTCGCCTTCGGCGATGACGTTGGTGGCGTCGGCCAGCACGCGCATGATGCGCATGTCGCCGCAGTCCACCATCATCTGGAACGCACGCGAGTAGAGGAAATCCCCGACCAGGACGCTCGCGGCATTGCCGAACACCTGGTTGGCGGTGTCGCGCCCGCGGCGCAAGGTGGACTCGTCCACCACGTCGTCGTGCAAGAGCGTGGCGGTGTGGATGAACTCCACCACCGCCGCCAGCGTGTGCCGGCGCGCGTCGGTACACCCCAGCGCGCCGCAGGCCAGCAGCAGCAGCGCCGGCCGCACGCGCTTGCCGCCCGAGCCGATGATGTAGTGCGCCACCTGGCCCACCAGCGGCACGTCGCTGCCCAGGCGGGCGCGAATCACGCCATCGACCGCCTGCATGTCGGCGGCCACCAGCTGCAGCGCCTGGGTGGCGGTGGGGGGGGGAGCGGTGGCAGAGGTGTCCAAGATGGTGGGCATCGGCTGGGGCGGTGTGACGGCAGGAAGGGCGAATCTGCCGGGTGTCCGCCGGATTGCCCCTGGATTATAGAAACCGATCGCGCTCAGGCCGCGGCCCTATAATGGTGGCCGTTTCGCGAGGAGCGTTGCAGCACCGCAGGCTAGTTCAAGCCCGGCGCGAGGCTCGACGGAACCGCCGCCAGCGCCCACCCCGGCGCACCGCGGCGATGTTGGCAACGACGCTCACCCACCGGCGTGTGGCGTGAGCTCGCGAGTCCCGCCGGTGGCCCCCTCAAAGCGTAGGAGTCACCGCATGAACGCACCGTTGAACCATCCCCTGCCGACCGACTGCGTCGTGGCCGACCTCGGCCTGGCCGAATGGGGCCGCAAGGAAATCCGCATCGCCGAGACCGAGATGCCCGGTCTGATGGCGATCCGCGAGGAATACGCGCCGAGCCAGCCGCTCAAGGGCGCGCGCATCGCCGGCAGCCTGCACATGACGATCCAGACCGCCGTGCTGATCGAGACGCTGCAGGCGCTGGGCGCGCAGGTGCGCTGGGCCTCGTGCAACATCTTCTCGACGCAGGACCACGCCGCCGCGGCCATCGCCGCCGCCGGCACGCCGGTGTTCGCCTTCAAGGGCGAGACGCTGGAGCAGTATTGGGACTACACCCACCGCATCTTCGAGTTCGGCCCGGCGGGCAGCCCTGACGAAGGCCCGAACATGATCCTGGACGACGGCGGTGATGCCACGCTGTTGTTGCACCTGGGCAAGCAGGCCGAGCGCGACCCCTCGGTGCTGGACCACCCCAACAGCGAGGAAGAGCGCGTGCTGTTCGCCGCGATCCGCGCGCGCCTGGCGCAGGATCCGACCTGGTACAGCCGCAAGGCCGCGCAGATCATCGGCGTGACCGAGGAGACCACCACCGGCGTCAACCGCTTGAAGCAGATGGCCGCGCGCGGCGAGCTGATGTTTCGCGCCATCAACGTCAACGACAGCGTCACCAAGAGCAAGTTCGACAACCTCTACGGCTGCCGCGAGTCGCTGGTGGATGGCATCAAGCGCGCCACCGACGTGATGATCGCCGGCAAGATCGCCGTCGTCTGCGGCTATGGCGACGTCGGCAAGGGCAGCGCGCAGGCGCTGCGGGCGCTGTCGGCCCAGGTGTGGGTGACCGAGATCGACCCGATCTGCGCGTTGCAGGCGGCGATGGAAGGCTACAAGGTCGTCACGATGGACTGGGCGTGCGACAAGGCCGACATCTTCGTCACCGCCACCGGCAACAAGCACGTCATCACCTACGAGCACATGGCCAAGATGAAGGACCAGGCCATCGTGTGCAACATCGGCCACTTCGACAACGAGATCGACGTGGCGGCGCTGGAGGCGCGCTGCCGCTGGGAGGAGATCAAGCCGCAGGTGGACCACGTGATCTTCGAGGACGGCAAGCGCATCATCCTGCTGGCCAAGGGGCGGCTGGTCAACCTGGGCTGCGCCACCGGGCACCCCAGCTACGTGATGAGCAGCTCGTTTGCCAACCAGACGATCGCACAGATCGAGCTGTTCACGCACCGCGACTTCTACGAGAAGGGCAAGGTCTACGTGCTGCCCAAGCACCTGGACGAGAAGGTGGCGCGGCTGCAGCTCAAGAAGCTGGGCGCGATGCTGACCGAGCTGACCGACGAGCAGGCCGCCTACATCGGCGTGCCGAAGGAGGGGCCGTACAAGCCCGACACCTACCGCTACTGACGGCGCGCGGGGCATGCGGGCCGACCAGGCGCTGGTGCAGGCGGGCCTCGTGGCGTCGCGCTCGGCGGCGCAGCGGCTGATCGCCGCCGGCGCGGTGCGCTGGCGGGTGGCCGAGGGCGCGCCGTGGCAGCCGCTGCGCAAGGCGGGCGAGCCGGTGCCTCCGCAGGCGCAGTGGCAGCTGGCCGACGACGCCGAGGTGCGCTACGTCTCGCGCGGCGGGCTCAAGCTGGCGGCGGCGCTGCAGCGCACCGGCGTGTCGGTGGTCGGGCGGCGCTGCCTGGATGTGGGCCAGAGCACGGGGGGCTTTACCGACTGCCTGCTGCAGGCGGGGGCCGCCCGGGTGGTCGGGGTGGACGTCGGCCACGGCCAGCTGCACCCGCGGCTGCGCTCGGACCCGCGCGTGGTGGCCATCGAGGGCTGCAACGCGCGCGAGCTCAGCGCCGAGCGGCTGGTCGAAGCGGGCGGCCCCGCCGCCGCGCCGCCGTTCGACCTGATCGTCGGCGACCTCTCGTTCATCTCGCAGACGCTGGTGTGGCCGGCGCTGGTGCCGCTGCTGGCGCCGGGCGGCTCGATGCTGATGCTGGTCAAGCCGCAGTTCGAGCTGCAGCCGGGCGACATCGGCAAGGGCGGCGTGGTGCGCGACGAAGAGGCCCTCGCGCGCGTGCGCCAGCGCATCGAACGCGCCGCGGCCGCGCAGGGCCTCGCGCTGCGCGACTACTTCGACAGTCCGATCGCCGGGGGCGACGGCAACCGGGAGTTTCTGGCATGGCTTTGCCGTTGAGTTTCGAATTCTTTCCGCCGAAGACGCCGGAGGGCGCGGCCAAGCTGCGCGCGGCACGCCAGCGGCTGTATGCGGCGCGGCCGCAGTTCTGCTCCGTCACCTACGGCGCCGGCGGCTCCACGCAGGAGGGGACGTTGGCCACCGTGGCGGAGATCCTGGCCGAGGGGCTGGATGCGGCGGCGCACTTCTCGTGCATCGGCGCCACGCGCGAGCGCGTGCGCGCGCAACTGGCCGAACTGCAGCGCATGGGCGTGAAGCGCCTGGTGGCGCTGCGCGGCGATCTGCCAAGCGGCTACGGCCTGGGGGGCGAATTCACCTACGCGCGCGATCTCGTGGCCTTCATCCGCGCCGAGTTCGGCGCCGCCTTCCACATCGAGGTCGCGGCCTATCCGGAGATGCACCCGCAGGCGCGCTCGCCGCAGGCCGACCTGCAGGCGTTCGCCGAGAAGGTGCGTGCCGGCGCGGACGGCGCCATCACGCAGTATTTCTTCAACACCGACGCCTACTTCCGCTTCGTCGACGACGCGTACGCGCTGGGCGTGGAAGTGCCGATCGTGCCCGGCATCATGCCGATCACCAACGCCACGCAGCTGATGCGCTTCTCGGATGCCTGCGGCGCCGAGATCCCGCGCTGGATCCGCCTGCGCCTGCAAGGCTACGGCGACGACGTGGCCTCCATCCGCGCCTTCGGGCTGGACGTGGTCACCGACCTGTGCGACCAGCTGCGCACCGCCGGCGTGCCGGGCCTGCACTTCTACACGATGAACCAGGCCGAGCCGACGCTGGCGATTTTGCAGCGGCTGGGCCTGTTGCCGGCCTGAAGTCGGATTCAGCCATCTCCCCCGCGCCGGATCAGCTCGAGCGGCCCGTACCAGGCCGCCGCGCGCGAGCGGGTGTTGTTGGCGTCGGTCATCAGGCCGACGGCCACCAGCGCCGTCGGCGTCTCGCCGAAGGCAAGCCGCATGTCGGCCAGCGGGTCGCGCGCCAGGTCGAGCCAGCGGCCCAGATCCTGCGCGCCGCTGGCGGCGACCAGCTTGCGGATGCGGCCGGTGCCGGGATGGCGCACGACGGTGCCGAGCGGCAGCCGCGCGTCCCAGACGTACATCAGCGTCGCATCCGGCAGCGGCTCGCCGGTGACCAGGCGCGCCAGTTCGGACAGACTGTGGTCGCGCGGCGTCCAGTGCTCGCGCCCACCCTCGAAGGCCAGGATCACGCGCGCCACCGCGTCGTCGGTGTCGCGGTCCGACAGGTCGAAGGCCGGGTTGAGCTCGTCCACCCACCACGACCAGCGCAGCGCGGCGATCTCCGCGGCCGGCACGCGCAGCCGCATCCGCATCGCGGAGGTGCCGGCGTCGCTTTCGGCGCGCAGCGCCGGGCGGCCTGCGTGCTGGCCGGCGCGGTAGTGCGTGATGCGCCGTTGCGGAAAGACGTGGTGCTCCCAGCGCGCGCCGGGCACGAGCTGGCTGGCCTGCGCCCAGGTGGAGTCGGCCAGCGCCGCCTCGCCGCCGTCCGCCTCGTCGCCGGGGCGGGGCAGCCCTGCGCAGCCGGCCAGCGCGGCGGCGCCGGCACCCAGCCACGCCAGCGCCCGGCGGCGGTTGGCGGCGTGCGGGGTCGCGGGCAGGTGGCTGGGCATAGGGCGACGTTATAGCGCACGGTCATGTCGTCATGACGCGAATGTCGTGGACGCCGCGGCGGTCGGTGCGCTATCGTTGTCGCCGTTGCGTTTTCTCAAACCCCTTTCCGTGACCCGCGAGGAGAGCTTGCCGATGCGATTCGAGACCCAGGCCGTGCACGCCGGCTACCGCCCCGACCCGACCACCAAGGCGGTGGTGCCGCCGATCTACCAGACCGTGGCGTATGCGTTCGACAGCGCGCAGCACGGCGCCGACCTGTTCGACCTGAAGGTGCCGGGCAACATCTACACCCGCATCATGAACCCGACGCAGGCGGTGCTGGAGGAGCGGCTGGCGGCGCTGGAAGGCGGCATCGGCGCGCTGGCGCTGGCCTCGGGGCAGGCGGCCATCACCTACGCCATCCAGACCATCGCCGAGGCCGGCGACAACATCGTCTCGGCCAGCACGCTCTACGGCGGCACGTACAACCTGTTCGCGCACACGCTGCCGCAGTTCGGCATCGAGGTGCGCTTCGCCGACAGCGACCGGCCCGAGACCTTCGAGCCGCTGATCGACGCGCGCACCAAGGCGATCTACTGCGAGTCGATGGGCAATCCGCGCGGCAACGTCACCGACATCGCGGCGCTGGCGGCCATCGCGCACCGCCACGGCGTGCCGCTGATCGTGGACAACACGGTGCCGAGCCCCTACCTGTGCCGCCCGTTCGAGCACGGCGCCGACATCGTCGTGCACTCGCTGACCAAGTACCTCGGCGGCCACGGCACCAGCGTCGGCGGGGCGATCGTCGACGCGGGCAAGTTCCCGTGGGCCGAGCACAAGGCGCGCTTTCGCCGCCTCAACGAGCCCGACGTCAGCTACCACGGCGTCGTCTACACCGAGGCGCTGGGGCCGGCGGCCTACATCGGACGGGCGCGCGTGGTGCCGCTGCGCAACATGGGCGCGGCGATCTCGCCGTTCAACGCCTTCCTGATCCTGCAGGGCATCGAGACGCTGCCGCTGCGCATGGACCGCATCTGCGACAACACGCTGGCGGTGGCGCAGTTCCTGCGCCAGCACCCCAAGGTGCGCTGGGTGCGCTACGCCGGGCTGCCCGACGACCCCTACCACGCGCTGGCGCAGCGCTACCTGGGCGGGCGCGCCTCGGGCCTGCTGACGTTCGGCATCGAAGGCGGGCGCGCCGCCGGCGAGCGCTTCCTGGATGCGCTGCAGCTCTTCACGCGGCTGGTCAACATCGGCGACGTGCGCTCGCTGGCCACGCACCCGGCCAGCACCACGCACCGGCAGCTCTCACCCGAGGAGCTGGCCAAGGCCGGCGTCACCGAGGACACGGTGCGCCTGTGCGTCGGCATCGAGCACATCGAGGACCTGAAGGCCGACTTGGCGCAGGCGCTGGCGGTCGCTTGAGCTGGCGACGTGTCCCGGCGCGGTGTGGGGGCGGGGATAGGCGCCCCGGGCCCGGAGGCGGCCCGGTTCAGCCGCGCGCCTCGCCCGCGTCCACCTTCCACGCCGCGGCCGGTCCCTGGCGCAGGGCGGCCAGCACCCACGGCAGCGCCGCGCGCAGCTGGTCGGTCAGGGTGTAGGGCGGGTTGATGACGAACACGCCGCTGGCGCGCAGGCTGCCGGCCGGGCGGCCGCGCGCGGCGGCGGCCTTGGCCGCCGGGTCGGCGGGCGTGCCGACGTTGAGCTCGGCCTGCAGCCAGGCGCGGCCGTGGTGCTGCGCCAGCGCGCGCAGCCGCTTGGGCAGCGCGTGCGCCTGCTCGCGCGCGATCACCGGGTACCAGACGACATAGCAGCCGACCGCAAAGCGCCGCAGGGCATCGGCCACGACGGCCGCCACCAAGCCGTAGTCGGATTTGAGCTCGTAGCTTGGGTCGATCAACACCAGCGCGCGCCGCGACGGCGGGGGCAGCAGCGCCTTCAGGCCGTCGAAGCCATTGTCGCGCCGCAGATCGATCGATGGACGCGGCTGGCGCGTGCGCCACTCGCGCACGGTGCGGTCGAGCAGCCGGCCGTCGGTGGGGTGCAGCTCGAACAATTTGAGCGCGTCCTGTGGTCGCAGTGCCGCCTGCAGCAGCGCCGGCGAGCCGGGGTAGTGCTGCAGCACCCCATCCGGATTGAGTGTGCGCAGGCAGTCGATGTAGTCCTGTACGGCTGCGGGCAAGGCGGCCCCTGCCGCAGTGGCCGTTGCTGCGGCCTGCCACAGCGCGCCCACGCCCTGGACCGCTTCACCGGAGGTGCGCGCCTGCTCCTGGTCCAGCCGGTACAGACCGGCACCCGCATGGGTGTCCACCAGCAGCAGCCCGCCGTCCTTGGTCTGCAGATGCCGCAGGGTGGCCAGCAGAGCGATGTGTTTGAGCACATCGGCATGGTTGCCGGCGTGAAAGGCGTGTCGGTAGCTGAACATGGCCCGATGGTAGCCGAGTGCCGCCCGGATGCACGCTATCGCCGAGATCCGGCTACAATCGCGTGTTTCGCAGCGAAAGCATGGGGCCCCGCGGCGAAATTCTCCCCCACCTAAGAGGCTGCCGGCAGAGCAGCACCGACCGTGGAAAAGGGCCCGCCCAAACCACAGGAAACTGACATGACCAAAACCTTCAGCGCCAAGCCCGCTGAGGTGGTGCATGAGTGGTTTGTGATTGACGCCACCGACAAGGTGCTCGGACGTGTCGCCAGCGAAGTGGCACTCCGGTTGCGCGGCAAGCACAAAGCCATCTACACCCCTCACGTCGATACGGGCGACTTCATCATCGTCGTCAACGCCGACAAGATCCGCGTCACCGGCAACAAAGCCCTCGACAAGATCTACTACCGCCACACCGGCTACCCGGGCGGCATCCGCTCGATCAACTTCCGCGACATGCAGGCCAAGCACCCCGGCCGCGCGCTCGAGAAGGCCGTCAAGGGCATGCTGCCCAAGGGGCCGCTGGGCTACGCCATGATCAAAAAGCTCAAGGTCTACGCCGGCCCCGAGCATCCGCACGGCGCCCAGCAACCCAAGGCGTTGGAAATCTAAGGAGCGGCCATGATTGGTGAATGGAACAATGGCACGGGCCGTCGCAAGTCCAGCGTCGCGCGCGTGTTCCTCAAAAAAGGCTCCGGCAAGATCACGATCAACGGTCGCGACATCCAGGCCTACTTTGGCCGCGAGACGTCGATCATGATCGCCAAGCAGCCCCTGGTGCTGACCAACCACCTCGAGACGTTCGACATCCAGGTCAACGTCCACGGCGGCGGCGAATCCGGCCAGGCCGGCGCGGTGCGCCACGGCATCACCCGCGCGCTGATCGATTACGACGCGAGCCTCAAGCCCGCGCTGAGCGCCGCTGGCTTCGTCACCCGCGACGCCCGCGAAGTCGAGCGTAAGAAAGTCGGTCTGCGCAAGGCCCGTCGCGCCAAGCAGTTCAGCAAGCGCTGATCCGCAGCCCGTACCGGCCCAACCGCCTGCCACGCCTCGTGGGGGCGGTTTTTTTTGTGTCAGTAGGGCCGGTTGCCCGGGCATCCCTGGCCGCGGCAGGGGTATTGCCTTCCCGCTGTTTGGGAAAAACCCGAGTGTTTTGCTATCCTTTGAACCCGTCACAGTCAGGAACCGAGTCATGTCCGCCCTTGCCGAAACCGTCGCTACCCCCGAGACCGAGATGCCGGCGCCGCTCGTCTTCACCGACGCCGCTGCCGCCAAGGTGGCCGAGCTGATCGCCGAAGAGGGCAACCCCGACCTCAAGCTGCGCGTCTTCGTGCAGGGTGGGGGGTGCTCGGGCTTCCAGTACGGTTTCACCTTCGATGAGGTGATCAACGACGACGACACACAGATGACCAAGAACGGGGTCACGCTGCTGATCGACGCCATGAGCTATCAGTACTTGGTCGGCGCCGAGATCGATTACAAGGAAGATCTGCAGGGGGCGCAGTTCGTCATCCGCAATCCCAACGCCACCACGACTTGCGGCTGCGGCTCCAGCTTCAGCGTCGGCTGACCTGTCCGCGGGGCGTGGCGCTCAAGCGGGGTAAATCGCCCCCAGAATGCGCGGCCCGCGCGCGCCCGTGACGTCGGTGGCGTTGCCCGGCTGACCCAACAGGGTTTGGTGCGCCAGCCACGCGAACGCCGCCGCTTCCACCCACTGCACGGGCCAGCCCAGCTCGGCGGTCGTGCCCACGGTCGTGGCGGGCAGGCGTCGCGCCAGTCCGTCCATCAGTGCATGGTTGTGCGCGCCCCCGCCGCACACCCACAGCCGCTGCGGGCCCGTCCCCGCTGGAGTCGCCCAGTCCACGCTTTCCACGGCGCGTGCGATGCTGTCCACGGTCAGGGCCGCCAGCGTGGCCTGCACATCCACCGGGCGTAAGCCGGGGTGTCGCGCCAATCGCGCGTCCAACCACGCCAGATTGAAGTGATCCCGCCCCGTGCTGCGTGCGCCGGTGCGGCCAAAGTAGGGGTCGGCCATCAGGTCGGTCAGCAGCGCGGGAACGACTTGGCCCTGTCGGCCCCAAGCACCGTCTGCGTCGTAGCGCGCCCCGGTGTGGCGGGCGCACCAGCCGTCCAGCAGCACATTGCCCGGCCCGGTATCGAAGCCGCGCAGGGAGCCGTCCGCGCACAGGGCCGTCAGGTTGGCGATGCCACCGATGTTGACCACACCCACGGCCCTGCCCGGCTGGCCGAAGGCCGCGCGGTGGAATGCCGGCACCAGCGGCGCCCCCTGGCCACCCGCGGCGATGTCGCGGCTGCGAAAATCCGCCACGACCGCGATGCCGGTGGCTTCGGCCAGCCGGGCCGGCGCCAGGAGTTGCAGGGTGTAGGGCGCCTCGTGGGGCGCCAGGCGGGGATGCCCCGGCGGCATGTGGCGCACGGTTTGGCCGTGCGCGCCGATGGCCGCCACCTGACTGGGAGAGCAACCGCTGCGCTCGAGCAGTTGACCCACGACCGCGGCGTAGACGTCGGCCAGGGCCGCGCTGGCTTGGGCTGCGCGGTGCAGCTCGTCGGGGCCGGTTTGCTGCAGGTCCAGCAGGCGTTCGCGCAGGCGGTCGGGCAGCGGCTCGCTGGCATCGGCCAACACCCGCCCGGCCTCGGTACCGTGGTCAAACTCGACCAAAACGCCATCGACGCCGTCGAGCGACGTGCCGGACATCAGGCCGATGCAGCGCACGAAGGTAGGTCGCCGGCGCGGGCGTTACTCGGCGCTGGCCTGCACCAGGGTCGCGGCGGCGGCCAGTTGCTCGCGCATCGCGACGGCCACCCGCTCGAACGCGGGCCGCCAGCGCGCATCGATCGGCTCGCCGCCGGCGTTGTCGCGCGCCAGAATCAACGGATCGCGGTGCGCGCCGCCGACGATGTATTCGAAGTGCAGGTGCGGCCCCGTGGCGGTGCCGGTGGCGCCAACGGCCCCGAGCGTCTGCCCCTGCTCGATGCGCTGTCCCTTGCGAACATCCACACGGCTGAGGTGGGCGTAGAGCGTCTTGCGGTCTTGCTTGTGCTGCAGGATGACCACGTTGCCGTAGCCGCGCTGCCAGCCGGCAAACTCCACCACCGCATCGGCCACGCTGCGCACCGGGGTGCCCGTGGGGGCGGCATAGTCCACGCCCAAATGGGCGCGCCGGTCGCCGTGTACCGGGTGGAAGCGCATGCCGTAGCCGCTGCTCACCCGAGAGAAGGCCAGAGGCGACGCCAAAAAGGCCCGCTGCAGGCTTTCGCCTTTGAAGTTGTAATAGGCCCCCTTGTTGCCGGGCGCCTGGAACCACACGAGCTGATGGCGCCGGCCGGCGTTGACGAACTCGGCCCCCAGCAAGCGGCCGTAGCGCAGGACTTCACCGTCGGCCTCGAGCGCCTCGTACACCACCTGGAAGGCATCGCCGGCGCGCAGGTCGCGCCGGCAGTCGATTTCGCCCGAGAACAGGTCGGCGAGCTGGGATGCGATGCCGTCGGGCAGGCGCGCCGCGTCCGTGGCGGCGAAGAGCGATGTGCGGATGGTCCCGCTGGCCAGGCGGACCGTCGGCGTCAGCGTCGGGCTTTCCAGGCGGGAACGCCAAGTGTTGCCGTCGCGCTGCACGGTCAGCCGCTGGAAGGTCGGACTGTCGTCGCGCGGCAGCCAGCGCACCGTCAGCCGTTGCAGGCGTCCGTCGTCGTCGACTTCGGCGCTCACCAGCTTGCCGGGCCGACCGCGCCAGACGTCGGCCGCCTGCCGGTCGCGGCGCAGAAAGTCGGCTGCTGCGCGGTCATCGACGCCCAGGCGCTGCAGCAGCGTGGCCAGGGTGTCGTCGCGGCGGGTGAAGTCCGTGCGATAGAGGATGAACGGAGCGACCGGCGTGCCGGCCGCGGGGGCGGCGAAAGCGACCTCCGCCGCTTCGGTGAGCTGGCGCCGCGGCAGGTCGTCGATGGCGGCGTCGAGCGGGCCGGTGCCGAAAGCCGTGACCCCCGTGCCCAGCAGCAGCACGCCCAGCGCCGCCATGACCCGACGGGGATGGCGCTGCAGCCAGCGCTGCCAATTGTGTAGCCGTTCAATCATGCCGTATCCGGTGAGCGGGCGGGCTGTACGCGACAGCGCCACCCGTGCCGCAGTACCTGCCGTTCAGGCCCGCGGGGCGTGCATGGAAGAGGGACGTCCGCCGACTACAATCGAAGCGATCGGCATTGCATTGCGCAATGCTGCGCCCATCCCGGCGGTCGAGTGGGTTGGAGTATACCCGTCACGCGGTCGCCGTCACCTGTGCAAACCCTCATGAACATTTCCACAGTACCCGCCGCGGAGGCGACCGAGGAGGCGCTGCAGGGCGCCTCCGACGCCGTGCGCGCCGCGCTGGCCGTCACCCGGCGCGGCTGCGACGAGCTGCTGCCGGTGGCCGACTGGGTGCGCAAGCTGCGCCGCAGCGAGGCCACGGGCCAGCCGCTGCGCATCAAGCTCGGGCTGGACCCCACCGCGCCGGACATCCACTTGGGCCACACCGTGGTGCTCAACAAGATGCGCCAGTTGCAGGACCTGGGGCACACGGTGATCTTTTTGATCGGTGACTTCACCAGCCTGATCGGCGACCCGTCCGGGCGCAACACCACACGCCCACCGCTGACGCCGGAGCAGATCAAGGCCAACGCCGAGACCTACTACAAGCAAGCCAGCCTGGTGCTGGACCCGGCGCGCACCGAGATCCGCTACAACAGCGAATGGAGTGACGCGCTGGGCGCGCGCGGCATGATCCAGTTGGCGGCCAAATACACCGTGGCGCGCATGATGGAGCGCAACGACTTTCACCAGCGCTTCACGGCGGGCACGCCCATCAGCGTGCACGAGTTTCTCTACCCCTTGATGCAGGGTTATGACTCGGTGGCGCTGCAGAGCGACCTGGAGCTGGGCGGCACCGACCAGAAGTTCAACCTGCTCATGGGCCGCCACCTTCAGGTCGAGTACGGGCAGGAGCCGCAGTGCATCCTGACGATGCCGCTGCTGGAGGGGCTGGACGGCGTCGAGAAAATGTCCAAGTCCAAGGGCAACTACATCGGCATCACCGAGGACGCCAACACCATGTTTGCCAAGGTGCTGTCGATCAGCGACGAGCTGATGTGGCGCTGGTACACGCTGCTGTCGTTCAAATCCGAGGCCGAGATCGACACGCTGCGGCGCGAAGTGGCGCAGGGGCGCAACCCCAAAGAGGTGAAAGTGATGCTGGCCAAGGAAATCACGGCCCGCTTTCACAGCCCGGCGGCGGCCGAGGCGGCCGAGCAGGACTTCATCCACCGCAGCAGAGGGGGTGTGCCGGACGAGATTCCGGAAGTCGGTCTGGCGCTGGGCGCAGGCGGCGCCCCCCTGGGCATTGCCGTGGTGCTCAAGCAGGCCGGGCTCGCGCCGTCCAGCAGCGAGGCCAACCGCCTGATCGACGGGGGCGGCGTGCGGGTGGATGGCAGCGTGGTCAGCGACAAAGGCCTCAAGCTCGGGGCCGGCACCTATGTGGTGCAGGTGGGCAAGCGCAAGTTTGCCCGCGTCACCCTGGGTTGACGCCCCGGCGGTCGCCCTCACGGCCATGAACGCGGTTTGGCATCGTCTGACGCCGCAGCGGCTGCTCGCGGCTTCGGTGGGGGTGGCGCTGGCGACCATTCTGCTCAAGACGCTGGCATGGTGGATCACCGATTCGGTCGGGCTGTTGTCCGATGCGATGGAGTCGGTGGTCAATCTGGCCAGCGCCATGTTCGGTTTGTGGATGGTGACGGTGGCGGCGCGCCCGGCCGACGACGAGCACCCTTACGGCCACCACAAGGCGGAGTACTTTTCCTCGGGGTTCGAGGGCATCCTGATCATCGTCGCCGCGCTGGGCATCATTTGGGCGTCGCTGGGGCGGTTATGGGATCCGCAGCCGCTGCAGCGCCTGGACTGGGGCCTGGGGCTCTCGGTGTTGAGCTCGGCGCTCAACGGCGGGCTGGCGTGGGTGATGTTGCGCGCCTCGCGCGTGCACCGCTCGCTGGCGCTGGAGGCCGATGCCCGGCACCTGTTCACCGATGTCTGGACCTCGGCCGGCGTGGTGGTGGGCCTGGCGCTGGCCTGGGCGACGGGCTGGCTCTGGCTGGATGCGGTGGTGGCCATCGGCGTGGCCCTGAACATCGGCCGCGAGGGGGCGCATCTGCTGTGGCGCTCCAGCCAGGGGCTGATGGACGAGGCGGTCGAGCCGGATGTCCGCACCGCCATCGACGACGTGCTGGCCAGCTTTGCGCACCAGCGCAACGGCAGCGACATCATCCGCTTCGACCATGTGCACACGCGCAAGGCGGGCCAGCGCCGCTATGTGGACCTGCACATGCACATGCCCGCCAGTTGGACGCTGGGGCGGGCGGCCGCGTTGCGCGCCAGTGTGGAGCAGGCCCTGATGAGCGCCGTGCCGGGCTTGCGGGCCACGATCCAGCTCCTGCCCAGCGACGTCGAGGCGCACTTCGACGATCCGCGCGACCTCAAATGAGTCACGTGAGCGGCGACCGGCGATGAAGGCCTTGCTGCAACGGGTGCGCCAGGCGCACGTGGAGGTGGGTGGCGAGACGGTGGGGGCCATCGGCCCCGGTCTGCTGGTGTTGCTGTGCGCCGAGCCGGGCGACACCCCCGCCGTGGCCGAACGGCTGCTCGCCAAGATTCTGAAGCTGCGCATCTTTGCCGACGCCGCGGGCAAGATGAACCGCAGCCTGCAGGACGTGGGGGGCGGGCTGTTGGTGGTCAGCCAGTTCACCCTGGCGGCCGACACGCGCGGCGGCAACCGGCCCAGCTTTGCCGGCGCCGCGCCCCCCGCCGAGGGCGAGCGGCTCTACGAACACTTCGTCGCCGCGGCGCGCACCGGCCACCCACAGGTGGCGACGGGCCGCTTTGGGGCCGACATGCAGGTGCATCTGATCAACGACGGGCCCGTCACCATCCCCCTCGAGCTGCGGGTGTGACGCCCGCGAGCGGCCTTCAGCGCACCACGTACGGGTTGGCAAAGCCCAGCCGCGCGAGGATCGCGATCTCGCGCGCTTCCATCGCCTCGGCCTCGGCCTCGCTGCGCTCGTGGTCCCAGCCCTGCGCGTGCAGCGCGCCGTGCACCAGCAGATGCGCGTAGTGCGCCTGCAGCGTCTTGCCCTGCTCGGCGGCCTCGCGCGCCACCACCGGGGCGCACAGCACCAGGTCGGCCAGCACCACCGGCTCGGCCTGGTAGTCGAAGGTCAGCACGTTGGTGGCGTAGTCCTTCTGCCGCCAGGTGCGGTTGAGGCTGCGCCCCTCCTCGGCATCGACGATGCGCACGGTGAGTTCGGCGGGGCGCGCGAGCGCATGGCGCAGCCAGCGTGCCACCGCATGGCGCGGCAGCGCGGCGCGGTGTGCCTCCACGCCGTCGAAGCGGGCGAACTGCAGCGACAGGGCCAGCGCGGGCAGCGTCTCGCGAAAGCGCAGCACCACCAGGGCCAGG
>NZ_JBKBQX010000033.1:0-15215 GCF_046292505.1 Tepidimonas sp.
TCGCGCGCGGGCGACGTGAGTGGCTGGCGGTCATGGCGCTGACGGTGTCCAGCGCGGTGCGCCCCAGCTCCAGCCCGGCGCGCAGGGCGGTCTCCACGCGCGCGTCGAACCAGGTCTCGATGGCGCGGCTGACGAACTGGTACGACACGACGTAGATCAACGCCCCTGGCACCACCCCCACCAGCCCGAAGATCGCCGCCAACTTGAGCAAAAGCCCGCTGCCGAAGCGGCCGCGCCGCAACCGCACGATCAGGCGCGCGGCCAGCCACAGCAGCACGCCAGCCAGGGTGGCCGCCACGCCCAGGTTGAGGATGAGCAGCCGGGTATAGGTTTCGGGCTTGACGGCACGGTGATCGGTGGCCAGGGTGAGCAGATAGAACAGCACCAGGCCGACACCCAGGATGAACAACAGCCCCAGCGCCAGAAACCAGCGCAGGTTGCGCGCCCGCACCGCGTCCCGCTCGCGGGCGTTGCTCATTCACGGGCCTCCGTGGGCTCGAGGGCCTCGCCCCCGGGGGCGGCGGGCACCTTGAACACCGCGCGCCAGCCGGGGGACGGCTCGCTCGGCCACCCAGGCAATATCTGCAACGGCCGAGGCAACTGCCCGGTATCCAGACGAAACTCCGCCTCCAGACGCTCGTCCCCGCGCAGCCCCACGGCCGACGCCACCCGCCAGCGCTGGACGGAACGCGCCAGCGCCAGCGCCTCGCCCAGGGTGTCCAGGCTGCGATGCAGCGCCCCCGCCGCCGCGGCGTCGTCCTGCGCCCCGCCTTCGTGCACGCTCAGTCGCCAGCGCTGGGTCAAGGGCTGGTACGCCAGCCGGACGGTGCGCACGACGCTGGCCAACTGCCGATCGGTCCAGTACCAGCGCGGTTGGCGCAGTTCGGCCCGCCAGACGAAATGCAGCGGCACACCGCGATGCAGGGCATCGGTCAACTGCACCGGCAACTCCAGCGGCACGCGCGCCGACAGGTACAGGGCGTCGGACGTGCGCTCCAGTCGCCAGTCCTCCTTATCGCCTTCGGGTGCCGCCCAGCCTCGGGGCGGGGACAGCGCGATCGCCGCCCAAGCCGCCATCCCGCCGGCGATGGCGCGCAGCGCGGCGCGGCGCCGCATCCCGACGGACGCGACACCGGCGCAAAGCCCTTCAGCCCTTGGCGAGCAAGGCGTAGAAAAATCCATCCATGCCACGCCGCGCATTGTCGCCCATGGCGTGCGCGGAGGCGAAGCCGGCTGTGGTATCCGTGGCGTCGGCCACCAGCCCGCCGGGCAGCAAATGGCCGGGGGCCGGCAGCGCCTGAGCCTGCGGATGGCGGGCCCGAAAGTCGGCCACGACATTCGCCCCCTCGGCCCGAAACACGGAGCATGTGGCGTAGAGCAGCCGCCCGCCAGGGGCCAGCAGGGGCCACAGGGCAGCCAGCAGGCGCCGCTGCTCGGCCGCCAGACGGTCGATGTCGTCCGGTCGGCGCAACCAGCGCACATCCGGGTGGCGCCGCACAATGCCCGATGCGCTGCACGGCGCATCGAGCAAGATGGCATCGAACGGCCGACCGTCCCACCAATCGGCGGGCGTGCCGGCATCCGCCGTCAGCACACGCACCTGCCCCCCTGCGGGCAGGCGCAAACGGCGCAACGTGTCGCGGATGCGTTCGGCACGAGCGCCGTCGGCATCCAGCGCCCACAGGTCCAGATCGGCGCGCTCCAGCAGATGCGCCGTCTTGCCGCCGGGGGCGGCGCAGGCATCCAGCACCCGGGCGCCGGCTGGCAGACCAGCCCCCAGCAGCAGGGGTGCCGCGAGTTGCGCGGCACCATCCTGCACCGAGACGACGCCGTCCCCCCAACCGGGCAAGCGCTCGACCGGCACCGGATCGGCCAACACCAGCCCGTCGGCCCCAATCGGGTCGGCGGCCCAGCCGAGCGCCGCCAGCCGTGCCGCATACGCCTCGCGCGACATCTGGCGGCGGTTGACGCGCAACACCATCGGCGCGGGGCGATCGTCGGCCGCCAACACGGCGGCCCACTGGTCGGGGTAGTCCTGCTGCAGGCGCTGCACCCACCAATCGGGGTGGTTCCAACGCCCCTCGGGCGTGGCTTGCGCGTGGGCCAACAGGGCGTCGCACTCGCGCAGAAAACGCCGCAGGCACGCGTTGACGAAACCGCGCAGGGCCGGCGCACGCAAACGCGGCAGCGCCTGCACGGCCTGATCGACCACGGTGTGCGGGGCATAGGCCGTCCCCTGCAGCAGCAGCGCCAACGCCACCTCCAACAGCGCGGCGACGGGGGGTGGCGGCAGCCGCTCGGCCAGGGCCCCGACCAGCGCCCGCGCCGTGCCCGCGCGCCGCAAGGTGTCGAACACCAGCGCCTGGGTACCGGGGCGCAGCGGCGCCGGCACCGCGGGCAACAGATCGGCCAGCGAGCGGCCGGCGTGCACGCCGGCGACGCAGCGCGCCGCCACGGCCATGAGATCAGACAGGGGGGGCGAAGGTGGGCTCATCGGGGACATCCAGGCCGTCGCTCAACGGCAGCGGCGGCATGGTACCGCCATAGAGCCGCGCAATGCGTTGCGCCAGCGGCGGGTGCGGATCGAACCAGAGCGGCCAGGCGCGGCGCTGGACCGAGACCAGCCACAGGTGCTGCGCCTGTGGCAACGGCAGCGGGCCGTCGCCGGCACTCTAGCACGCGCAACGTGCGCACGACGGAAAAAACCCCGCCGCGGCGGCCGCCGGGCGGGGTCGATCGGCACGCCCAGCGCCGCCCGTGGGGGGGGCGCTGGGCCGCGACGGGGCGTCAAGCCGTCTCGTCGTGCGCGTCGCTGCCCGCCATCGACAGCGCATCGGCCTCGGCGATGGCGCGGCGCTCCTCCTCGTCCATGCGCTCCTTGGCGCGGCGCGCCTCGTGGAACGCCATGCCCGTGCCGGCCGGAATCAGGCGGCCGACGATGACGTTCTCCTTCAAGCCGCGCAGTTCGTCCTTCTTGCCCATGATGGCGGCTTCGGTCAGCACGCGCGTCGTCTCCTGGAACGACGCGGCCGAGATGAACGAGTCGGTCGACAGCGAGGCCTTGGTGATGCCCAGCAGCAGGTTGCGGAAGGTCGCCGGCGTTTTGCCCTCGGCGCGCAGCGCGTCGTTGGTGTTGAGGATCTCGGAGCGCTCGACCTGCTCGCCGGCGATGTAGTGACTGTCGCCGGGGTTGTCGACCTCGACGCGGCGCAGCATCTGCCGCACGATCACTTCGATGTGCTTGTCGTTGATCTTCACGCCCTGCAGGCGGTAGACGTCCTGCACCTCATCGACGATGTAGCGCGACAGCTCCTCGATGCCGAGCAGGCGCAGGATGTCCTGCGGGTCGGCCGGACCGTCGACGATCAGCTCGCCCTTGTTGACCACCTGGCCCTCGTGCACGAGGATGCTCTTTTCCTTCGGCACCAGCTCCTCCCAGACCTTGCCGTCCGGGTCGGTGATCTGCAGGCGCACCTTGCCCTTGGTCTCCTTGCCGAACGACACCGTGCCGGTGATCTCGGCCAGGATGCCCTTGTCCTTCGGCGAGCGCGCCTCGAACAGCTCGGCCACGCGCGGCAGACCGCCGGTGATGTCGCGCGTCTTCTGGCCTTCCACCGGGATGCGCGCCAGCACCTCGCCGGGGTGGATGCTCTGGCCGTCGCGCACCTGGATCAGCGCCCCGACGGGGAAGGTCACCGTCACCGCGTGGTCGGTGCCGGGGATCTTGACCTCTTTGCCCTCGGCGTCGATCAGCTTGACCTGCGGGCGCACCACCTTGGTGGCGCCGCGGCGCTTCGGGTCGATGACCACCAGCGTCGACAGGCCGGTGACCTCGTCGACCTGCTTGGCCACCGTCAGGCCTTCCTCGACGTTCTCGAACTTCACCACGCCAGCGAACTCGGTGATGATCGGGCGCGTCAGCGGGTCCCAGTTGGCCAGGATGGTGCCGGCGCTGATGCGCTGGTCGGCCTTGACCGCCAGGATCGCGCCGTACGGCACCTTGTGGCGCTCGCGCTCACGGCCGTTGTCGTCGTGGATGACGATCTCGCCCGAGCGCGCGATCACCACCTGCTCGCCCTTGGCGTTGGTGACGTAGCGCATCGTGCTGTTGAAGCCGACCACGCCGTTGGACTTGGCCTCGACGCTGGAGGCCACCGCCGCACGCGACGCGGCACCACCGATGTGGAAGGTGCGCATGGTCAGCTGCGTGCCGGGCTCGCCGATCGACTGCGCGGCGATGACGCCGATGGCCTCGCCGACGTTGACCAGCCCGCCGCGACCCAGGTCGCGCCCGTAGCAGCGCGCGCACACGCCGTAGCGCGTCTCGCAGGTCAGCACGGTGCGCACACGCACCTCGTCGACACCGGCCTGCTCGATCAGGTCCACGGCGTCCTCGTCCAGCATCTGGCCGGCGCGCACCAGCACGCGCTGCGTCTCGGGGTCGACGATGTCCTCGGCCGTGGTGCGGCCCAGGATGCGCTCGCGCAGGCTCTCGATGACCTCGCCGCCCTCGACGATGGCGCGCATCAGCGTGCCGTTGCTGGTGCCGCAGTCTTCCTCGGTGACGACCAGATCCTGCGTCACGTCCACCAGGCGGCGCGTCAGGTAGCCGGAGTTGGCGGTCTTGAGCGCCGTATCCGCCAGACCCTTGCGCGCGCCGTGCGTCGAGATGAAGTACTGCAGGACGTTCAAGCCCTCGCGGAAGTTGGCGGTGATCGGCGTCTCGATGATCGAGCCGTCGGGCTTGGCCATCAGGCCGCGCATGCCGGCCAGCTGGCGGATCTGGGCGGCGGAGCCGCGCGCGCCGGAGTCGGCCATCATGTAGATGGAGTTGAACGACTCCTGCTCGACCTCGCGGCCCGCGCGGTCGATGACCTTCTCCTTCTTCAGGTGCTCCATCATCACCTTGGAGATCTCGTCACCGGCCTTGCCCCAGATGTCCACCACCTTGTTGTAGCGCTCGCCGGCGGTCACCAGACCCGAGGCGTACTGCTGCGCGATTTCCTTGACCTCCGCCTCGGCGCGCTCGATGATGGATTGCTTTTCGGCCGGCACCAGCATGTCGTCGATGCAGATCGAGATGCCGGCTTGCGTCGCCAGACGGAAGCCGTTTTGCAGCAGCTTGTCGGCAAAAACCACCGTCTCCTTCAGACCGCACTTGCGGAACGAGGCGTTGATGAGCTTGGAGATCTCTTTCTTCTTGAGCGGCTTGTCGATCAGCTCGAACGGCAAGCCCTGGGGCAGGATCTGCGACAGCAGCGCCCGGCCCACGGTGGTGTCGCGCAGCTTGGTCACGGCCTCCAGCTCGCCGGTCTCCTTGTTCTTCAGCCACTCGGTCAGGCGCACGCTGACGCGGCTGGTCAGCTCCACCACGCCGGCATCCAACGCGCGCTGCACCTCGGCCACGTCGGCAAAGACCATGCCCTCGCCCTTGCCGTTGATGCGCTCGCGCGTGGCGTAGTACAGGCCCAGCACCACGTCCTGCGACGGCACGATGGAGGGCTCGCCGTTGGCCGGGAACAGCACGTTGTTCGACGACAGCATCAGCACGCGCGCTTCCATCTGCGCCTCGATCGACAGCGGCACGTGCACGGCCATCTGGTCGCCGTCGAAGTCGGCGTTGAACGCCGCGCACACCAGCGGGTGCAGCTGGATCGCCTTGCCCTCGATGAGCACCGGCTCGAACGCCTGGATGCCCAGGCGGTGCAGCGTCGGTGCGCGGTTGAGCAACACCGGGTGCTCCTTGATGACATCCTCCAGGATGTCCCACACCACCGGCGTGCCGGCCTCGACCTCCTTCTTGGCCGCCTTGATCGTCGTGGCAATCCCCATCTGCTCCAGCCGCGCGAAGATGAACGGCTTGAACAGTTCCAGCGCCATCAGCTTGGGCAGGCCGCACTGGTGCAGCTTCAGCGTCGGGCCGACCACGATCACCGAACGGCCCGAATAGTCGACGCGCTTGCCCAGCAGGTTCTGGCGGAAGCGGCCGCTCTTGCCCTTGATCATGTCCGCCAGCGACTTCAGCGCCCGCTTGTTGGCACCGGTCATCGCCTTGCCGCGGCGTCCGTTGTCCAGCAGGCTGTCCACCGCCTCCTGCAGCATGCGCTTCTCGTTGCGCGCGATGATCTCGGGCGCCTTGAGCTCCAGCAGGCGCTTCAAGCGGTTGTTGCGGTTGATGACGCGGCGGTACAGGTCGTTGAGGTCGGAGGTGGCGAAGCGTCCGCCGTCCAGCGGCACCAGCGGCCGCAGGTCCGGCGGCAGCACCGGCAGCACCTCCAGGATCATCCACTCCGGCTTGATGCCCGACTTCTTGAACGCCTCCAGCACCTTCAGGCGCTTGGCGTTCTTCTTGACCTTCATCTCCGAGCCGGTCAGGTCGTTGCGCAGCTTCTCGATCTCCAGGTCCAGATCGATGTTCTGCAGCAGCTCCTTGATGCCCTCGGCGCCCATCTTGGCGACGAACTCGTCGCCGTACTCACGCCGCTTGGCGTCGTAGTCGTCCTCGGACATGATGCTGAACTTCTTCAGCGGCGTCATGCCGGGGTCCACCACCACATAGGCTTCGAAGTACAGCACGCGCTCGATGTCGCGCAGCGTCATGTCCAGCACCAGCCCCAGGCGGCTGGGCAGCGACTTCAGGAACCAGATGTGCGCGCACGGCGCGGCCAGCTCGATGTGGCCCATGCGCTCGCGGCGCACCTTGGTCTGCGTGACCTCCACGCCGCACTTCTCGCAAATCACGCCGCGGTGCTTGAGGCGCTTGTACTTGCCGCACAGGCACTCGTAGTCCTTGATCGGGCCGAAGATCTTGGCGCAGAACAGGCCGTCGCGCTCCGGCTTGAAGGTGCGGTAGTTGATGGTTTCGGGCTTCTTGACCTCGCCGAACGACCACGACCGGATCTTCTCCGGCGAAGCCAGACCGATCTTGATGGCGTCGAAGTGCTCGTCGGGCGTGAACTGCTTGAACAGGTCGAGCAAGGATTTCATGGCTTGCGTCCTCGGTTGGCTCTATCAGTTGCGTTCCAGCTCGATGTCGATACCGAGCGAGCGGATTTCCTTGACCAGCACGTTGAACGACTCCGGCATGCCGGCGTCGATGGCGTGCTCGCCCTTGACGATGCTCTCGTACACCTTGGTGCGGCCCTGCACGTCGTCGGACTTGACGGTGAGCATCTCCTGCAGCACGTAGGACGCGCCGTAGGCTTCCAGCGCCCAGACCTCCATCTCGCCGAAGCGCTGACCGCCGAACTGCGCCTTGCCGCCCAGCGGCTGCTGCGTGACCAGCGAGTACGGGCCGGTGGAGCGCGCGTGCATCTTGTCGTCCACCAGGTGGTGCAGCTTCAGGTAGTGCATGTAGCCCACCGTCGTCTTGCGCTCCAGCGGATCGCCGGTGCGGCCGTCGTGCAACTGCACCTGGGTACGGCTCTCGGTCAGGCCTTTGGCCTTGGCCACCTCGTCCGGGTAAGCCAGCTTGAGCATGGCGCGGATTTGCTCCTCGCTGGCGCCATCGAACACCGGCGAGGCGAACGGCACACCCTTGGTCAGCTCGCGCGCCATCGCCAGGATTTCGTCGTCGGAGAGCTCGTCGAGGCGTTCCGGGCGACCCTCGCCGTTGTAGATGCGCTCCAGGAAGGCGCGAATCTCGGCCACCGCCGCCTGGCGCTCCAGCAGTTCGCCGATGCGCTCACCCAGCCCCTTGGCGGCCCAGCCCAGGTGCACCTCCAGCACCTGCCCGATGTTCATGCGCGAGGGCACGCCCAGCGGGTTGAGCACAATGTCCACCGGCGTGCCATCGGCCATGTACGGCATGTCCTCCACCGGCACGATCTTGGACACGACGCCCTTGTTGCCGTGCCGACCGGCCATCTTGTCGCCGGGCTGCAGGCGGCGCTTGACGGCCAGGTACACCTTGACCATCTTCAGCACGCCCGCCGGCAGCTCGTCGCCCTGGGTCAGCTTGCGGCGCTTTTCCTCGAACGCGAGGTCGAAACCGTGGCGCGTGGCCTCCAGCGCGTTCTTGATCGACTCCATCTGCGCGGCCAGATCATCGTCGGCCACGCGGATGTCGAACCAGTGGTGCTTGTCCACCTCGGCCAGGTAGTCCTTGGTCAGCACCGTGCCCTTGGCCAGCTTCTTCGGCCCGCCGTTGGCGGTCTTGCCGATCAGTAGCTTCTCCAAGCGGTCGTAGGCGTCGGCCTCGACGATGCGCAACTGGTCGTTCAGGTCCAGGCGGTAGCGCTTGAGTTCATCGTCGATGATCTGCTGCGCGCGCTTGTCGCGCTGGATGCCCTCGCGGGTGAAGACTTGCACGTCGATCACCGTACCCTGGCTGCCCTGCTCGACGCGCAGCGAGGTGTCCTTCACGTCAGAGGCCTTCTCGCCGAAGATCGCGCGCAGCAGCTTTTCCTCGGGCGTCAGCGTCGTCTCGCCCTTGGGCGTGACCTTGCCGACCAGCACGTCGCCGGGCTGCACCTCGGCCCCCACGTAGATGATGCCGGAGTCGTCCAGCCGGTTGAGTTGCTGCTCCGACAGGTTGGGGATGTCGCGCGTGATTTCCTCCGGCCCGAGCTTGGTGTCGCGCGCCATCACCACCAGCTCCTCGATGTGGATGCTGGTGTAGCGCTCCTCGGCCACCACCTTCTCGGAAATCAGGATCGAGTCCTCGAAGTTGTAGCCGTTCCAGGGCATGAAGGCGATCAGCATGTTCTGGCCGATCGAGATTTCGCCCAGGTCGGTGGAAGCGCCGTCGGCGATCACCGCACCCTTGTGGATGCGCTCGCCCTTCTTGACGATGGGGCGCTGGTGGATGTTGGTGTTCTGGTTGGAGCGCTGGTACTTGATCAGGTTGTAGATGTCCACGCCCACTTCGCCGGCCACCGCCTCGTCGTCGTTGACGCGGATGACGATGCGGGTGGCATCGACATAGTCCACCACGCCGCCACGCTTGGCGGTCACGACGGTGCCGGAGTCGATCGCCGCGACGCGCTCGATGCCCGTGCCGACCAGCGGCTTTTCGGGGCGCAGCACCGGCACCGCTTGGCGCGACATGTTGGCACCCATCAGCGCGCGGTTGGCGTCGTCGTGCTCCAGGAACGGCACCAGCGACGCCGCCACCGAGACGATCTGCGCCGGCGAGACGTCCATGTACTGCACCCGGTCCGGCGTCGTCAGCACCGATTCGCCCTTCTCGCGCGCGGACACCAGCTCGCCCACCAGCCGGCCTTGCTCATCCAGCTCGGCGTTGGCCTGGGCAATGATGTACTTGCCTTCCTCGATGGCCGACAGGTAGTCGATCTGGTTGGTCACCTTGCCGTCCACCACGCGCCGGTACGGCGTCTCGATGAAGCCGTACTCGTTGAGGCGCGCGTACAGCGCCAGCGAGTTGATCAGGCCGATGTTGGGGCCTTCCGGCGTCTCGATCGGACACACCCGGCCGTAGTGCGTGACATGCACGTCGCGCACCTCGAAGCCGGCACGCTCGCGGGTCAGACCGCCCGGGCCGAGCGCCGAGACGCGGCGCTTGTGCGTGATCTCGGCCAGCGGGTTGGTCTGGTCCATGAACTGCGACAGCTGGGACGCGCCGAAGAACTCCTTGAGCGCCGCGGAAATCGGCTTGGAGTTGATCAGGTCGTGCGGCATCAGCGGCTCTTGCTCGGCCTGGCCGAGGCGCTCCTTGACCGCCTTCTCGATGCGCGCCAGGCCGGTGCGGAACTGGTTTTCGGCCAGCTCGCCGACACAGCGCACGCGCCGGTTGCCCAGGTGGTCGATGTCGTCGACCTCACCCTTGCCGTTGCGCAGATCCACCAGGATCTTGACCACGGCCATGATGTCCTCGTTGGTGAGGACCATCGGGCCTTCGGCCGTGTCGCGGCCAACGCGGGCGTTGAACTTCATGCGCCCGACGCGCGACAGGTCGTAGGTCTCCGGGTTGTAGAACAGGCGGTGGAACAGCGCCTGCACCGCGTCCTCGGTCGGCGGCTCGCCGGGGCGCATCATGCGGTAGATCGCCACGCGGGCGGCGAATTCGTCCGCGGTCTCGTCGGTGCGCAGCGTCTGGCTGATGTAGGGACCCTGGTCCAGCTCGTTGGTGTAGATGCAGGGCAGGTCCTGGATGCCGGCGGCGCGCAGTTTCTTCAACAGCGTCTCGGTCAGCTCGTCGTTGGCGCGCGCAATGATCTCGCCCGTGTCCGGGTCGACGATGCTCTTGGCCACCACGCGGCCGATCAGATAGTCCTCCGGCACGCTGATGTGGGTGGTGCCGGACTGCTCCAGCTCGCGCACGTGGCGCGCGGTGATGCGCTTGTCCTTGGCCACGACCACCTTGCCGTTCTTGTCGGTGATGTCGAAGCGCGCCACCTCGCCCTTCAAGCGCTCCGGCACGAAGGCCATCAGCGCGCCGCTGTCCATCAGGCGGAAGTGGTCGTTGACGTAGAAGTTGGCAAGGATGCTCTCCGGCGTCAGACCGATGGCCTTGAGCAGGATGGTCACCGGCATCTTGCGGCGACGATCGACGCGGAAGTACAGCAGATCCTTCGGGTCGAACTCGAAATCCAACCACGAGCCGCGGTAGGGAATGATGCGGGCCGAGAACAGCAGCTTGCCCGAGCTGTGCGTCTTGCCCTTGTCGTGCTCGAAAAACACCCCCGGCGAGCGGTGCAACTGGCTGACGATGACGCGCTCGGTGCCGTTGATGATGAAGGAGCCCTTGTCGGTCATCAGGGGCACTTCGCCCATGTAGACCTCCTGCTCCTTGACCTCTTTGACCACCTTGGATTGCGGCGTGGACGCCTCGCGGTCGTAGATGATGAGCTGCACGCGCGCGCGCACGGCCGACGCGAAGGTCAGACCGCGCGTCTGGCACTCGCGCACATCGAACACTGGCTTGCCCAGCGTGTACTCGACGAACTTCATCTCCACGAAGCCGTTGTGCGACACGATCGGGAAGGCCGACTCGAATGCGGCCTGCAAGCCAACCGGTTTGCGCTCACGCGGGGGGACGTCCGCCTGCAGGAACGCGGTGTACGCGTCCTTTTGCATCTGCAGCAGATAGGGGATTTCCAACACGCTGTCGCGGCTGCCAAAGCTCTTGCGGATGCGCTTGCGTTCGGTGTAGGAGTACTGGGCCATGAGATCTCCGGGCTTGAGGTCTGCGGCGACTGGGTGGAGCGCACCGTCGGGGCGCCCACGGGGAAATTCTTGGCGACCGGCCCCTACCGGTCTCTGGGCGGACGGCCCGCGCGTGGCGCGCGAACCCGAACCAAGCGGTCTTGCTGCAGTCGGGGTCAGAAGACACGGCAAAGCGGTCGGGCGACCGTTTTGCCGTGCGCTCTGCAAGCGGCAAAGGCTGGAGGCCCCTGCGAGGCGCTCCAGCCCTTGGACGGCAAGCCGATTACTTGAGTTCGGCCTTCGCGCCGGCTTCTTCCAGCTTCTTCTTGGCGGCTTCGGCGTCGGCCTTGGGCATCGCCTCCTTGACGGTCTTGGGCGCGCCATCGACCAGGTCCTTGGCTTCCTTCAGGCCCAGGCCGGTGATTTCGCGCACGGCCTTGATCACGCCGACCTTGTTGGCGCCCGCTTCCTTCAGGATCAGGTCGAACTCGGTCTTCTCTTCGGCGGCCGGAGCGGCAGCACCGCCACCCGCAGCGGCCGGAGCCGCCATCGCCGCGGCGCTCACGCCGAACTTCTCTTCGATCGCCTTGACCAGGTCGTTGAGCTCCATCACCGTCATGGTGTCCAGAGCGGCCAGGAATGCGTCTTTGTCGAATGCCATGATGATTTCCTACAAACGGTTGGATTGGGGACGAGGGCCGAATCAGGCGGGCTGCGCCTCGCCCTTCTTCTCGGCCAGGGCCGCCACGACGCGCGCCAGGCGGGACACCGGCGACTGCATGAGGCCCAGCAACTGCGACAGCAGCACTTCCTTGGAAGGAATGCTCGCCAGCGACTTCACGCCGTTGACATCCAGCGACTTGCCGGCATAGACACCGCCGCGCAGGACCATCTTGTCGTTGGTCTTGGCGAACTCGACCACCACTTTCGCGGCGGCCACGGCGTCTTCCGAGAAGCCGTAGATGAGCGGACCGGTCATCTGCTCGACGGCGACCTCGAAGGGCGTGCCGGCGACCGCGCGGCGAGCCAGGGTGTTCTTCAGCACGCTGACGGACACCCCTGCCTTGCGGGCTTCGACACGCAACTTCGTGAGGTCCGCCACCGTGATGCCGCGGTACTCGGCCATCACCAGCGTCTGCGCTTTGGCGGCGAGCGCCGACACCTCATCGATGACGGCTTGCTTCTCACTGCGGTTCAGACTCAAGGTTGACTCCTTAAAAACACGGCCGCCGGGAGGAGGCCGTGCACCTGTTGCAGCGATCAACCGTTTTTGGAAACCGCACCGGCCGGAGCCGGTGCCCGATTCCATCCGCGGCGGGATCGCCATCTGCGCTGGCCGCCGACCCGCAAAGGCCGACATTTAGGCGGACGCGCGTCCGCACCAGCGGTCTTGGATGGCTTCGCCGCCCCGAAAAGACGCAAAGACGGCGAACCCACCACTGCACCGCACCCCGGGCGATCCCGTGGCGCGGCGCCGATTCCTGTCAGCCCGCGACCGCGATGGTCTGCGGATCGACGCGCACACCCACGCCCATGGTCGACGACACCGCGACCTTGCGCAGGTATTGGCCCTTGGCGGCAGCGGGCTTGGCCTTGTTCAACGCCTCGATCAGCGCCGCCAGGTTGCCCTGGAGCTTGTCGGCGTCGAACGAGCGGCGGCCGATGGTGGTGTGCACGATACCGGCCTTGTCGACGCGGAACTGCACCTGACCGGCCTTGGCGTTGCGCACCGCGGTGGCCACATCCGGCGTCACCGTGCCGACCTTCGGGTTCGGCATCAGGCCACGCGGGCCAAGAATTTGACCCAGCGCACCGACCACGCGCATCGCATCCGGCGCCGCGATCACGACGTCGAAATCGATGTTGCCAGCCTTGACCTGCGCCGCCAGATCGTCGAAGCCGACGACGTCGGCCCCCGCCGCCTTGGCCTCTTCGGCCTTGGCGCCCTGGGCAAACACAGCCACACGCTTGGTCTTGCCCGTCCCGTTGGGCAGCACGACGGCGCCACGCACGACCTGATCCGACTTGCGCGGATCGACGCCGAGCTGCACGGCCACATCGACGGACTCATCGAACTTGGCGGTCGCGCACTCCTTGACGATCGCCAGCGCCTCGGGCAGCGGGTACAGCTTGGTCGAATCGACCTTGCCCTGCAGGGCCTTTTGCTTCTTGGTCAGCTTCGCCATGTCACACGCCTTCCACGATCACACCCATCGAACGGGCGGAGCCGGCGATGGTCTTGACGGCGGCCTCCAGATCGGCCGCGGTCATGTCCTTCATCTTGGTCTTGGCGATTTCCTCGAGCTGGGCGCGCGTGATCTTGCCGACCTTCTGCGCGTGCGGCTTGGAGGAACCCTTGTCCAGCTTGATCGCCTTCTTGATCAGCGTCGTGGCCGGCGGGGTCTTGATGATGAAGGTGAAGCTCTTGTCCGCATAGGCGGTGATGACCACCGGCAGCGGCAGACCGGGCTCGACGCCTTGGGTCTGGGCGTTGAACGCCTTGCAGAACTCCATGATGTTCAGACCGCGCTGACCCAGCGCCGGACCGATCGGGGGGGAGGGGTTGGCTTTACCCGCTGGCACCTGCAGCTTGATGAAGCCGACAATCTTCTTGGCCATGAGTGATGTGCTCCTGCGAGTGCTGTCGGCGCGCGGCCCGCCATGCGGCGGACGCGAGCGCCTCCTCGCGCGAAGACCCGGTTTTACCCCGTTGCGGCTGACCGCACGGACCGCCGTCGCCGAGCCGGTCTCGACAGCGGAAAGCCCGCGCCAACTTGGCGCGGGCCGGTGAACTTTACATTATAGCGTTTTTTGACCCGGTGTCGTCAGGTCTTTTCGACCTGGTTGAACTCCAGCTCCACCGGTGTGGCCCGCCCGAAGATGGTGACCGACACGCGCAGCTTGTTCTTTTCGTAGTTGACCTCTTCGACCGAGCCGTTGAAGTCCGCAAACGGACCTTCCTTGACGCGCACCAGCTCGCCCACTTCGAACTCGATCTTGTGACGCGGACGGTCGGTGCCCTCCTGCATCTGGCCGATGATCTTTTGGACCTCTTCTTCCGAGATCGGCGTCGGACGATTGCGCGCCCCACCGACGAAGCCCGTCACCTTGCTGGTGTTCTTCACCAAGTGCCAGGTGTCGTCGTCCATGACCATCTCGACCAGCACATAGCCGGGGAAGAACTTGCGTTCGGCCGTGCGCTTGACGCCGTTTTTGATCTCGACGACTTCCTCGGTCGGCACCAGGATGCGGCCGAACTTGTGCTGCATGCCCGCGCGCTGCACCCGCTCCAGAATGTTGCGCTCGGCGGCCTTCTCCATGCCGGAGTAGGCGTGCACGACATACCACCGCATGCCTTCGGCGGGGGTGGCACTCATCGCCGGCGCCGCGTTCGATTCGCTCATATTCACCTCCAACCCAGGATGAGGCCGTACAGCACCCACTCCAGGAGCTTGTCCGTCAGCCACAGGAACAACGCCATGACCACGACGAACGCGAAGACGTACGCGGTCATCTGCGTCGCCTCCTTGCGGGTCGGCCAGACGACCTTTTTGACTTCCTTGACCGAGTCGCGCCCAAAACCGATGAGCCGCTGACCCGGCGTGGCCGTGGCACCGATGCCCAGCGCCAGCGCGATCGCCACCAGCAACACCGCCCATTGCGCCCAAGCGCCCTGGGCCGCCAGCCAGTAAAAGCCCACGAACCCGAGCACCACACATAGAGCAGCCGCAGCCAGCTTCGCTTTGTCCGCGCCGCTGCTGACGGTTTCGACATCCGTTGAGGCCATCGCCCTCACACCTTCAGAAGCTTGAGCCGCGCAGCAAACGCCGCGCACCAGAAACACAAGCCCGCTGCGGTCCGAGGACACGGGCGGGCTTGAACAACATGGCCGGCGCTGTGGCGCTTGTCACCGGCTGGCAGGGGCAGAGGGAATCGAACCCCCAACCTTCGGTTTTGGAGACCGACGCTCTGCCAATTGAGCTATACCCCTTCAGCGACCGATCGGGGGGCCGATCGGTCACGCCAACACTATCACTCGATGATCTTGGCGACGACGCCGGCGCCGACGGTGCGGCCGCCCTCGCGGATCGCAAAGCGCAGGCCTTCTT
>NZ_JBKBQX010000034.1:0-14990 GCF_046292505.1 Tepidimonas sp.
CGCAGCACCTGGGAGGTGCAAGCCGACATCGACGCCGGCCGCCTGATCGCCGTGCTGGACGACTACGCCGCCCCCCCGCGGGCTCCCCCGTGGTGGTCTTCATCCACGGGGGCTATTGGCGCTCGCTCGACAAGTCCGAGCATTCGTTTCTGGCCGTGCCCTTTCGCAACCAGGGCGCATGCGTCGTGGTGCCCAACTACGCCCTGTGTCCCGCGGTGACGATCCCGGACATCGTGATGCAAATGGTGCGGGCCGTGGACTGGGTGCATGCCCATGCGGCCGAGCACGGGGGCGACCCCGAGCGGGTGTATCTGGTGGGCCACTCGGCCGGCGGCCATCTGGCCACACAACTGATGCTGTGTGATTGGCCCCGCGTGCGCCGCGGACTGCCGGCGGATCTGGTCAAGGGCGCGTTGTCCATCTCCGGGCTGTATGACCTGGAGCCCGTCCGTCGGGTGCCGTTTTTGCAGGCGTCGCTGCGCCTGACCGCGGAACAGGTCCAGCGGGTCAGTCCGGCCCGGCTGCCGGCGCCCGCTACCGGAAAGCTCTACACCGTGGTCGGTGGGGACGAGAGCGCGGAGTTTCTGCGCCAAAATGGCTTGATGCGCAAGGCCTGGGGCGCGCGTCGCGTGCCGGTGGTCGAGCGCATCCCGGGGCGCAACCACTTCAGTGTGCTGGAGGAGCTGAGCCTGCCCGGCACCCGGCTGCACGCACTGGCGATGCAACTGGTCTTTGGCATCCCCGCCGGCAGGTGAGGGGCGAGGGAGCACTCGGCGCGCGCCCTGTCGTCACATCAGCAGGTGCTCGCCGGCGTTTTCGCCGCCAAGGATCACGTAATTCACCTTGCGCAGATCGGCCAGGGTGCGCCCGCCGGCGTAGCTGATGGAGCTTTGCAGGTCCTCCTGCATCTCGCGCAGGGTGTCGGCGAGCTTGCCTTTGATCGGCTCCAGGATGCGCTTGCCTTCGACGTGCTTGTACTCGCCCTTGTTGAAGTCGCTGGCCGAGCCGTAGTACTCCTTGTAGAGCTTGCCGTCCACCTCCACCGTCTGGCCCGGGGACTCCTCGTGGCCGGCGAAGAGGGAGCCGATCATCACCATCGCGGCGCCAAAGCGCACGCTCTTGGCGATGTCGCCGTGGTGGCGAATGCCCCCGTCGGCGATGATGGGCTTGGTGGCCACCCGGGCGCACCATTTGAGCGCCGAGAGCTGCCAGCCGCCGGTGCCAAAGCCCGTCTTGAGCCGCGTGATGCACACCTTGCCCGGCCCGATGCCCACCTTGGTGGCGTCCGCGCCCCAGTTTTCCAGGTCGATCACGGCCTCGGGCGTGCCCACGTTGCCGGCGATCACGAAGGTCTGCGGCAGCTTCTGCTTGATGTGCTCGATCATCTTGCGCACGCTGTCCGCGTGGCCATGGGCGATGTCGATGGTGATGTAGTCTGCCCCCACGCCCTCGGCGGCAAGCCGGTCGATCACCGCATAGTCCGCCCCTTTGACGCCGGAGCTGATGGACACGAACAGGCCCTGCTCGCGCATGCGCTTGGCAAAGGCCACGCTGTCCAGGTCGAAGCGGTGCATGACGTAAAAGTAGCCGTTGGCGGCCAGGTATTCGCTGATGCGCTCGTCCAGCACCGTCTTCATGTTGGCCGGCACCACCGGCAGCTTGAAGCGTCGGCCGCCAAACTCCACCGAGGTGTCGCATTCGCTGCGGCTTTCCACGCGGCATTTGCGCGGCAGCAGCAGGACGTTGTCGTAATCGAAGATATCCATGGTCAAGGCTCCGGGGTTGCAGTGGGGGCGGGCGGCGCGTTGTGGCAGTGCGCGGCCCAATGGCTGCGAGCGCTTGATTTGGAGCCGGCCGGGTCCGAAGCCGCCAGCGCGGGGCGGTGGACACAAAAAACCGGGCTCCAACGTTTGGGCCCGGTGCTTGATTCTATGCCAGTTGGCTGGGGCACAATAGGCTGCGTGGGGCGATGCCGCCCCCTTGGAGCGCGTGCGGATGAATCCCTCCACCCTGATCGGTATGGTCGCCAGCGTCGTGCTGCTGGGCGTCCTGATCCTGTTTGCGGCCGACGATCCCTGGCTGTTCATCGATTGGCCCAGCATCGGCATCGTGCTGGTGGGCACCATGGCCGCCACTTTCCTGAGCTACCCGATGGGCGAGGTGCTGCGGGTCTTCAAGCTCATCGGCACCGTCATGCGCAACGAGCGCCTGTACACCGAGCGCGATATCGAGGAACTGGTGGACGTCTCCCGCCTGTGGATGCGCGACGACCCGGTGTTGGTCGAGAAGGCGCTGCCACGCATCTCCAACCCCTTCCTGCGCACGGGGGTGCAACTGGTCATCGACCGCATCCCGGAGGAGGATATCCTGGACCTGTTGCAGTGGCGGATTTCGCGCATGAAGGCCAAGGAAGCGGCCGAGGCGCAGCTCTTTCGCGTCATGGCCAGCTACGCCCCCGCCTTTGGCATGATTGGTACCCTGGTCGGTCTGATCAACCTGATGGACGTGATCGCCAGTGGGGACTTGGTCGTGATCGGCAAACACCTGGCCGTGGCCCTGATGACGACGTTCTACGGCATTTTGCTGGCCAACCTGGTGTTCAAACCCGTGGCCGTCAAACTGGAGCGCCGCACCGAACAGCGGATCGTGCTCATGAACATGGTGCTGCAGGGCATTTCGATGATGTGCGCGCGTCGCAGCCCGTCGCTGATGCGCGAGACGCTCAACTCCTTCGTCGCGCACCGCGAGGATGAAATCCGCGACACCGCTTCCGGCCCGGTGGCGCCCGGCGGCGGCACTGGGACCCCGCGCGCGCCCGGACGGCCCGAAGGGCGCACCCCGTGAACGAACGCCAATGGCACGAAGCCCTGGGCCGCGCCCTGGAGGCGGCGCGCAACGGGGCGGCAGGGGCGACGGGGCCGGGGAGTGCGCCGGTTCCGTCGCCCGCTGCGCCGGTCAGGCCCGGCCCCCTGCAAAAAGGGCGCTACCAGCGCTGGCATGCCGACTCCGAACCCGTGCCGGAGGAGGAGACGTGGCTCCTCACCTACCTGGATGTGGTGACGCTGCTGCTCGTCATGCTCGTGGTGATGTTGGCATTTTCCGAGCCGATCAAGCGCAAGCCGCCGCTCGGCCGGCCCGAGGCGCAGGGGCAGGTTCCCGCCGTGGCCGGGCAGGTGCTGCCGGGCGGCGGGGGCAGTATCGTGCCGCCGGTCGAGCGCCCATCGGCGACGCCGGGGCCGGGGACGCATCCCACCGAGCAGCGCCAGCCCGATGCGCCCGAGCCGCGACCGGGCACCGATAACCCGCCGGCGGCCGAGTCTGCACCGTCCCCGTCCCTCGCCCTGGGGGACCTGGGCAAGGACATCCAGGTGCTGGTGCGCGACGAGGGGGTGAGCTTTCGCATCCCGTCCGAGGTGCTGTTCCCCTCCGGCGAGGCGGTGCTGACACCGGCGGGGCAGGCCATCATCGACCGGCTGCTGCCCGCCTTCAACCGCGTGCCGGACTACACCATCGTGGTGGAGGGGCACACGGACAACGTTCCCATCCAGACGACCCGCTTCCCCTCCAACTGGGAACTGTCCGCCGCGCGGGCCAGCAGTGTCGTGCGCCAGCTCGAGGCCCGGGGCCTGAACCCGACGCGCCTGCGCGCCACCGGCTTGGCGGACACGCGGCCGCTCGCGTCCAACGACACGCCGCAGGGACGTGCGCAAAACCGGCGTGTGGAGATCACGCTGGAGCCGCCGCAGCGCCCGCGCAACTGAGGCGGTGGACGCGAGGCGGCTGCCTACAATCGCTGCATGACCGATTTGTTCGCCGACGGGGCCTCCCCCCATCGGGCCCCGCCGTCCCTGCCGCCCGATCATCCGCTGCTGCGCACCCTCAATCCGGAGCAGCTCGCCGCCGTCACGCTGCCGCCGGTGCACGCGCTCGTGCTGGCCGGTGCCGGCTCTGGCAAGACGCGCGTGCTGACGACCCGCATCGCGTGGCTGCTGGCCACGGGGCAGGCCTCGCCCGGCGGGATTCTGGCCGTCACCTTCACCAACAAGGCCGCCAAGGAGATGCTGACGCGTCTGTCGGCTCTGCTGCCGCTCAATGTGCGCGGCATGTGGATCGGCACCTTCCACGGCCTGTGCCACCGGCTGCTGCGGGCCCATCATGCGTTGGCGGGTTTGCCGACGACCTTCCAGATCCTGGACACACAGGATCAGCTCAGCGCGATCAAGCGGCTGCTCAAGGCCCTGGGCATCGACGAGGAGCGCGTCAAGCCCAAGGAGCTGCAGTGGTTCATCGCCGGCGCCAAGGAGGACGGGCTGCGCCCGCGGGACATGGCGGCGCGCGACGAGGACACGCGGCAGAAAATCGAGCTCTACCGCCGCTACGAGGAGCAGTGTCAGCGCGAAGGCGTGGTGGACTTCGGGGAACTGATGCTGCGCTCCTACGAGCTGCTGCGCGACCACGAGCCCCTGCGGGTGCACTACCAGCGGCGCTTTCGTCACCTGCTGATCGACGAGTTCCAGGACACCAACCGGCTGCAGTACGCGTGGATCAAACTGCTGGCCGGTGACGAGTCGGGCGGGCGCTTCGTCCCATGCGGCAATGCGGTGATGGCGGTGGGCGACGACGACCAGAGCATCTACGCCTTTCGCGGTGCGCGTGTGGGCAACATGAGCGACTTCGTGCGCGAGTTCGGCATCGCCGCGCCCATCAAACTGGAGCAGAACTACCGCAGCGTCGGGCACATCCTGCGCGCGGCCAACCACCTGATCGACCACAATCGCCAGCGCCTGGGCAAAAACCTGCGCACCGAGCAGGGCGATGGCGACCGTGTGCGCGTCGTGGAGCTGTCCAGCGACTTCGAGGAGGCGCAGTGGGTGATCGACGAGATCCGCCAGCTCACGCGCCAGGACGGCGTGCCGCCGCAGGAGATCGCGCTGCTCTACCGCAGCAACGCCCAGAGCCGGACGCTGGAGGGCGCGCTGTTCAACGCCAGCATTCCGTATCGCGTCTATGGGGGGCTGCGCTTTTTCGAACGGGCCGAGATCAAGCATGCGCTGGCTTATTTGCGCCTGCTGGAAAATCCGCACGACGACACCAGCTTTTTGCGCGTGGTCAACTTCCCGCCACGCGGCATCGGGGCGCGCACCATCGAGCAACTGCAGCAGGCCGCGCGCGAGGGCGGCTGCTCGCTGCACGACGCCGTCACGGCCGTGGGGGGCAAGGGCGGCGCCCATCTGGTGGCTTTCGTCGCCAAGCTGGACGTGATGCGTGAGCGCAGCGTCGGCCGTCCGCTGCGCGAGATCATCGAAGGCGTGCTGGCCGACAGCGGACTGGTCGAGCACTACCGCGCCGAGCGCGAGGGGGCCGAGCGCATCGAAAACCTGGAAGAACTGGTCAACGCCGCCGAGAGCTTCGTCAGCCAGGAAGGCTTTGGCCGCGAGGCCGTGGCGCTGCCGCTGGACGAGACCGGGTCGGCGGCGCTGCCGTCCGCCGGGGTGGAGGCCGAGACCGGCGAGACCGTGAGCCCGCTGGTCGCCTTTTTGACCCATGCGGCGCTGGAGGCCGGGGACCACCAGGCGCAGGCCGGGCAGGCGGCCGTGCAGCTGATGACGGTGCATGCGGCCAAGGGGCTGGAGTTCGACGCCGTCTTCATCACCGGGCTGGAGGAGGGGCTGTTTCCGCACGAGAACAGCCTGTCCAGCCTGGACGGGCTGGAAGAGGAGCGCCGGCTGATGTACGTCGCCATCACGCGGGCGCGCCGGCGGCTCTACCTCACGCATGCGCAGACCCGCATGCTGCACGGACAGACCCGCTACCACATCCCCAGCCGGTTTCTGGACGAATTGCCGGAAGACAGCCTGCAGTGGCTGAGCCCGCGCCGCGCGCGGGGCGCGGGGGGGTGGGGCGGTGGCTGGGCCGCTGGAAGCGCCGCGATGCCCGTTGCGCAGGCCGTCGCCCAGCCTGCTTGGGGCCGCAGCGCCCTGGGCGACGATCGGCCCGCCGGCATGGCGGGCATTCCGGTGGCACGGGCTCCGGCGCGCAGCGAGCCGGCCGTCAGCGCCAGCGGGGCCGAGATCCGCACCGGCATGGCGGTCTTCCACACCAAGTTTGGCGAAGGCCGCGTGCTGGCCATCGAAGGGCAGGGAGCCGATGCCCGTGCCCAGGTGGACTTTCGGCGCCATGGCACCAAATGGCTGGCGCTGGCCGTCGCCAAGCTCACCCCCGTGGCCTGATCCCCCGACCGCTGCCCAACGAATCCATGACGACTGCCGCCACCGACCGACAGGCCCTCGTGCTGGGAGCCGGCATGATTGGCACCTGCACCGCGCTGCATCTGCAGCAGCGTGGCTACGAGGTCGTGCTGGTCGACCGCCGTGAGCCGGGGCAGGAGACGTCGCTGGGCAACGCCGGCCTGATCCAGCGCGAGGCGGTGGAGCCGTATCCGTTTCCCCGCCAGTGGGGCAAGCTGGTGCAGGCCGCCCTGGGCTTGGGGGTGGATGTGCACTACCACGTGTCGGCGCTGCCGTCTCTGGTGCGCCCGCTGTGGCGCTATTTTCGCGACTCCGGGCCGACGCGGTATCCGCGGCAGGTGCAGGCCTACGCGCGCCTGATCGAGCATTGCCTGGACGAGCATCGGCCGTTGATCGAACAGGCCGGGGCGGCCGAAGCGGTTCGGCCGATCGGCTACCTGGACGTGTACCGCACGGGGCGCGCGTGGGAGGCGGCTGCGCGCGACGCCGAGCGGCTGGCGCAGGTGTTTGGTCTGCGCTGCGCCGTGCTCGATGCGGGCGGTCTGGCCCAGGCCGAGCCGGCGCTGCGCCACCCGCTGGCGGGGGCCGTGCACTGGCAAGACCCCTGGTCCGTGCGCGATCCGGCGGAGCTGGTCAGCGCCTATGCGCGGCTGTTCGTGCAGCGCGGCGGACGTCTGATCCGGGGCGACGCCATGGCCCTGACCCCGCACGGGCGCGGTTGGCGCCTGCCCTTGCCGGACGGCGCCATCGACGCCCCAGTCGCCGTGGTAGCGCTCGGACCTTGGTCCGACGCCCTGTTGCAACGGTTGGGCTACCGGCTGCCGCTGTTCGTCAAACGCGGCTACCACCAGCACTACACCGGGGGCGGGACCTTGCAGCGGCCGGCATTGGACGCCGAGCGGGGTTTCGTCCTGGTGCCCATGCGCCGCGGCCTGCGCCTGACCACGGGCGCTGAATTTGCCCATCGGGACGCGCCCGCCACCCCGGTACAGGTGCGTCGGGCCGAAGCCGCCGCGCGCGAGCTGATGGATCTGGGCCAGGCGCGGGATGCATCGCCCTGGCTGGGGGCACGGCCCTGCACGGCGGACATGCTTCCCATCATGGGGGCGGCGCCGCGCCACCCGGGCCTGTGGTTCAACTTCGGGCACTCCCACCAGGGCTTCACGCTGGGGCCGGTGGCTGGCCGCCTGCTGGCGGAGATGATCACGGGCGAGCCGCCCTTCGTGGACCCGACGCCGTACCGCCCCGAGCGGTGGGGCTGACGGTTCAGGCCGGAGGTTCGCCCTCGTCGGTCAGGAAGCTGTCGCGGAAGGTGAAATACAGCGATGTGAAAAACGCCGCGCTCAGCAGCGACGCGACCGGAAAGACCAGCACCTGCATCGCCGACGCCCCACCCAGTGCGGACGCCAGCAGCACGAGCATGAGCGACACCCCAAAGAACACCGCCGACCAGCCGAGCATGAACACCAGCAGCGCCCCTTTGTTGGTCCAGCAGGCCACCAGACTGAAAAACAGGCTCTTGACGGGGTGGATGCCGTGCCAGTGGACCAGGGCCGGCGCATGCCAGAACGGCAGGCCCAGCGGCACGTAGAGGACCGCTTGCCAGGCCAGATTGCGCAGCACGGCCGGCTCGGTCAGCGCCGTCTCGCCCCCTTCGAGGGTCGCATCGGCCGGCGCCCCGGACAGCCACGCGGCCAGCGTCATCACCACGACGGACCCCAGCGCGTACAGTCCGCCGAGCAGCAGCATCGCTCGCACGCGCTCGCGGCCGGCGCGAAAGGCGCTCGCCAGCACCGTGGGCATTGGGAAGCGGCCGCTGTCGGCCTCTTTGGTGGCAGCCATCAGGCCCAGAGTGGCCGCCGGCAGCAGGGCGAGAGCCAGAGGGGCCCCCAGCACCGGGACCATGGCGAGCACGCTCACCCCCATGATGAACAGGAAGAACAGACCTGCCATGGCCAGGGGCTGGCGAAAAAACGTGCGCAGGCCCAGCCGGACCCAGAGCAGGCCGGTGCGGGCGGGGACGCGGTGCAGCTTCATCGGGGGTGGGCGCGGTTCAACACTCGGCGAGGCGGGCGCGCAGCACCCGCTCGAAGTGGGTGGGGTCGTGCGGCTTGAGCACGGCCGCCTGCCGTGGCAGGTACCAGTCCCACAGGCGCGAAATCCAGAACCGCAGCGCACCAGCCCGGCGCATCGCGGGCAGCATCTCGCGCTCGGCGGCGGTCAGCGGACGGACGGCCTGGTAGGCCTGGAGCAGGGCCTGCGTGCGCACGGGGTCCGTCGTGCCGTCGGCGAGGTCGATGCACCAGTCGTTCAGGCACACCGCAATGTCGAACAGCCAGGTGTCGCAGCCCGCGAAGTAAAAATCGAACAGACCGCTGAGGCGCCCGTCCTCGAACATCGCGTTGTCGCGGAACAGGTCGGCGTGGATGGGGCCGCGCGGCAGCCCCTGGTAAGCGGGGGTGGCGGCGATGTGGTTCTGATAGGCCAGCTCGGCCGTCAGCAGCGCCGTTTGCTCCGCGGCCAGGTGGGGCAGGATCACGGGCACCGTCTCGTTCCACCACGCCAGACCGCGCAGATTGGGCTGCTCGCGGTCGTAGTCCTGCCCCGCCAGGTGCATGCGCGCCAACATCGCGCCGAGCTGGGCGCAGTGCTCGGGGCCGGGGGCCAGCTCGTGGTGGCCGCGCAGCCGGTTGACCACGGCGGCGGGCTTGCCCCGCACCGTGTGCAGGATGGCCCCGCTCGCATCGGCCTGCGGATCGGGCACGGGGATGCCTTTGCCGGCCAGATGCTTCATCAGGTACAGATAAAAGGGGAGCTGCTGCGCGGTCAGCCGCTCGAACAGGGTCAGCACCCACTCGTGCCGCTGGCCGTCGCGCTCGGTGCTGACGAAGTAGTTGGTGTTCTCGATGCCACCGGCGCAGCCCGCCATATCGACCAGGCGGCCCAGGCCGAGCCGCTGCATCAGGTCCGCGGCCTCGTCGCGGCCCACCTCGGTGAAGACGGCCATGGCGAGTCAGAACGCGAGCACGCGCCAACGGCGCGATCCGGCCCCCGAGCGCTCATCCGCGACGCCGGGGTCGATCGGACGGATCTCGTAGCCGGGCAGGGCGGAGCGGGTGCGCACGTCGATCGAGCGGGTCTGGCCGCCCACGCGCAGCTCCTCGATGCGGCTGTGGCCATCCTGGTGCAACAGGCGCTCGACCTTGGGCTCGGGCGCCGTGGCGGCCGCCGGGGCGCTGTCGGCGGTTTGTGCCGTGGCGACGCAGGTGAACAGGACAGCGGCCACCCCGAGGGCGTGGCGCAGAGACGGAGCGAATCCGGCGACCGCGGCGTGGCGCCGACCATCGCGGGCATAGGGGCGGGGCGGTTGGAGCATGACGCCCTGATTGTAGGCAATCGGCCATGCACAATAGCACGATGACCGACCGCGACCCCGACGCCCCGCTGCTCGTGCTGGTGGATGGCTCCAGCTACCTGTACCGCGCCTACCACGCCATGCCCGACCTGAGGGCCGTGCCCGGCGATCCCACCAGTCCCGCGACCGGTGCGATCCGCGGCATGATCAACATGTTGCAGGCCTTGCAGAAGGAGCATCCCTCCGACCACATCGCCGTCGTGTTCGACGCGGCCGGGCCAACGTTTCGCGACGCCCTGTATCCGGAGTACAAGGCGCACCGCGCGCCGATGCCGGACGACCTGCGTGCCCAGATCGCCCCCATCCACGAGGTCATTCGGTTGCTTGGTTTGCCTGTGCTGAACGTGCCCGAGGTGGAGGCCGACGACGTGATCGGCACCCTGGCCAAGACGGCCGCGGCCCAGGGCTGGCGCGTGATCGTCTCCAGCGGCGACAAGGACCTGAGCCAACTGGTGGACGAGCGCATCACCATCATCGACACGATGACGGGCAAGGTGCGCGACGTGGCCGGGGTGGAGGCGGAGTTCGGCGTGCCGCCCCGGCTGATGGTGGACTTTCAGACCCTGGTCGGCGACGCGATCGACAACGTACCCGGCGTGGACAAGGTCGGCCCCAAGACGGCCGCCAAGTGGCTGCAGACCTATGGCTCGCTGGATGCCATCGTGGCGCGCGCCCACGAAATCAAGGGCGCGGCCGGCGACCATCTGCGGCGTGCCCTGGACTGGCTGCCCACCGGCCGCCAACTGCTGACGATACGCACCGACTGCGATCTGGATGGCCATGTGCCCGGCCTGCCGTCGCTGGAGGCGCTGCGCAAGCGCGCCCCCGACACCGACGCGCTGCGGGCGTTTTACCAGCGCTATGGCTTCAAGGGGCTGGCCCGGGCGCTGGGCGGCGAAGGCGATGCGGCCGCCGCCCCGGCCCCCGCGGCGGCGCAGGGCACGCTGTTTGGCGATCCGCCGCCTGCGCCCGCCCTGCGCTATGAGACGGTGCTGGACTGGGCTGCGCTCGATGCATGGCTGGCTCGCCTGCGCGCCGCGCCCCTGGTGGCGCTGGACACCGAAACGACCTCGCTGGATGCGATGCGCGCCCGCCTCGTGGGCCTGTCGGTCAGCGTCGCACCGGGGGAGGCGGCATACATCCCTCTCGGTCACGACTACCCGGGTGCGCCGGCCCAGTTGCCGCTCGTCGCGGTGCTGGAGCGCCTGCGGCCGTGGCTGGAGGACGCCGGCGCCCCCAAGTGCGGTCAACATGTCAAGTACGACCGGCATGTGTGGGCCAACCACGGCATCGCCGTGCGCGGCTACGTCCACGACACGCTGCTGCAGAGCTATGTGTTGGAGGTGCACAAGCCCCACAACCTGGAAAGCCTGGCCGAACGCCATCTGGGGCGCCGCGGCCTGAGCTACGAGGACCTGTGCGGCAAGGGGGCGGCGCAGATCCCATTTGCGCAGGTGCCGCTGGAGCGCGCCGCCCCCTACGCCTGCGAGGACGCCGAAATGTGCCTGGCCGTGCATCAGGTGTTGTGGCCGCGGCTGCAGGCCGAGCCGGCTTTGCAGCGCATCTACGAGTTGGAGCTGGCCGTCTCCGACGTGCTGTTCCGCATGGAGCGCCAGGGGGTGCTGATCGACGCCGACGCGCTGCATCGGCAAAGTCATTTGTTGGGCGAGCGCATCGCCGCGCTGGAGGCCGAGGCGCACGCGCTGGCGGGCCAGCCATTCAACCTGGGCTCGCCCAAACAAATCGGCGAGATTTTCTTCGGGAAGCTGGGCCTGCCCGTGGTCAAGAAAACCGCCACCGGCGCGCCCAGCACCGACGAGGAGGTCCTGGAAAAGCTGGCCGAGGACTATCCGCTGCCGGCGCGCATCCTCGAGCATCGCAGCCTCTCCAAGCTCAAGGGCACCTACACCGATAAGCTGCCCGGCATGATCCATCCCGCCACGGGGCGGGTGCACACCCACTATGCGCAGGCCGTGGCCGTTACCGGACGGCTGGCCAGCAACGACCCCAATCTGCAGAACATCCCCATCCGCACGCCCGAGGGGCGGCGCATCCGCGAGGCCTTCGTGGCGCCCCCGGGCTGGTCCATCGCCAGCGCCGACTACTCGCAGATCGAGCTGCGCATCATGGCGCACCTGAGCGAGGACGCGGCCTTGCTGCGCGCGTTTGCCGAAGGGCAGGATGTGCACCGCGCCACGGCGGCCGAGGTGTTTGGCCTGCCGCCAGAGCTGGTCAGTCCCGAGCAGCGCCGCTATGCCAAGGTCATCAACTTCGGCCTCATCTATGGCATGAGCGCCTACGGCCTGGCCAAGGCGCTGGGCATCGACGCGACGGCGGCCAAAAACTACATCGAGCGCTATTTCGAGCGGTTTGCCGGGGTGCGCCATTACATGGACCGCACGCGGGCCGAGGCCAAGGCACGCGGCTATGTGGAGACGGTGTTCGGTCGCCGCCTGGTCCTGCCCGAAATCAATTCCCCCAACGGGCCGAGGCGCAGCGCCGCCGAGCGCGCGGCCATCAACGCGCCGATGCAGGGCACGGCCGCCGACCTGATCAAGATGAGCATGGTCGCGGTGCAGCGCGCGCTGGACGAGCAGCAGCGACGCACGCGCATGGTGCTGCAGGTGCACGACGAACTGGTGTTCGAGGTGCCGCCGGACGAGATCGACTGGGTGCGCACCGAGGTGCCGCGCCTGATGGCCGGCGTCGCGACCTTGCGCGTGCCGCTGGTGGCCGAAGTGGGCGTGGGCGCCAACTGGGAGCAGGCGCACTGACGGCGCGCCGCCCCCTGCTCAGGGCGGGCTGCCGCTCGGCCCGGTGGCCAGCCCGATCAGCCGCGCCTGCTGGGGCCCGTACGCCTCGGCACTGCGGCAATCGGCCGCCAGCAGCTTCTGGTACACGGTGGTGGCGGTCGGTGGCGGCAGCATGGCGCGCAGATAGCGCGTCAGCGTCAACTGCTGGGCTCGTCCGAGTTCGGTCGCGCAGGTCTGGTGGCCAAAGTCCGCGTCGGGCGGAATCTGGCTGAACACCACCCGCGCTGGCGTCGGGCCGTCCGCCATCTGCCGCCGGGTCCCGGCCGCAAACACCAACCAGCAGGGGGTGTGGCACGAGCCACCGGGCGGAAGCGCCGTGTCCCAGCCCCGGTTGCGCACCATCGCGCCGACGGTGATGGCATCGCCCACGGCCCCGTCCACGGCGCCCAGCACGAGCGTGCGGCGTTCGCAGTCCCGTTGGCCCACCGCGTCCAGCGCCTGGCGCAGCCGCTGAACGGCGCCGGCGTGGAGTGCGCCCCGCCAGTGCAATTCGCACGCTGCGCCCATGTGCCGGGCCGTCAACGATCCCCCGTCGTACGCGAAGTCACGATCCGATGCGCTCGCCACCTGGGTGATGCTGGGCCGCGGTGCCGGGGCGCCACAGCCCGACAAGGTGGCGAGCACGGCCAGGGCAATCCCCCCAGTCCATCGCGCACGGCGGACGACACACGAAACAGACCACAGCCTTGCCGTCATGCGGGAGTGTCCGCTCGTGCCTGGGACATCGCGTCACACCATCCCATCCACGGAACTCAGCCCAGCCGGAAGCGCCCCACCTGTTGGGCAAGTTGCAGCGCTTGCTCGCGCAGAGCAGCGGCGGCCGCCGATGCTTCTTCCACCAGGGCCGCGTTTTGTTGCGTGACGCCGTCCATCAACGCAACGGCCTGATTGATCTGTCCCAGGCCATCGGCTTGTTCGGCGCTGGACGTAGCGATCTGGCGCATCAGCTCCGTGACGCGTTCGATGCTGTGGACGATCTCGGCCATCGTCGAGCCTGCCGCATCGACCTGATCTTTGCCTGCCCCCACTTTAGTGACCGAGTCGCTGATCAACGACTTGATCTCGCGCGCGGCCTCGGCGCTTCTGCCGGCCAGATTGCGTACCTCGGAGGCGACGACGGCAAAGCCGCGCCCGGCTTCGCCCGCGCGCGCGGCTTCCACGGCGGCATTCAGCGCCAGGATGTTGGTTTGGAAGGCAATGCCGTCGATCACACCGATGATGTTGGCGATGCGTTGCGACGAATCGTTGATGTCGTTCATCGTCTGCACCACCTGGCGCACCACGTTCCCGCCGCGCTCGGCAATCGCCGACGCCTGCTCCGCCATTTCGTCCGCCTGCCGTGCATTGGCCGCATTCTGGTGCACGGTGCTGTTGAGCTGCTCGGTGGCCGAGGCGGTCTGCTCGAGCGAGCTGGCCTGCTGCTCGGTGCGCTGCGACAGGTCCAGCACGCCGCTGGCCACCTGGCTGGCGGCGCTGGCGATGCTGTCGGAGGCTTGTACGACGCTGCCGATCAGGCTGCGCAGGCCCTGGCGCATGCGCTCCAACTGGTGCAGCAGGTGGGTGATCTCGTCGCCGCCGTCGGCCCGCACCGGTTGCGACAGGTCGCCGCCCGCGATCGCCGTGGCGGTGGCGTCGGCCGTGGCAAAGCCCGACGACATGCGCCGCTGCGTGGCCACCATCAGCGCCGTCAGCGGCAGCGCCCCCAGCAGCAACACCGCCGCCACCACCCCCAGCGCCAGGTCGTAGCGGCGCTGCGCGGCCTGTGCCTCCAGCTCGGCGCGCTTGAGCTGCTCGTCACGCAGCGCCTGCATCGCTTGCTCGAATGCGGCACCTTCGGTGCGGCCGGCCACCAGGAAGGCCTGCATCACCTCGACACCAAAGTTGTCCTGCCGGATCGCCTCCAACGCCTGGTCGCGCTTGGCTTGCCAAGCCTTGCGCGCGGTCTGGACCGCCTCGTACAGCCGTCGCTCCTCCTCATCCATCAAGGCCACCCGGTCCTCGATCACCTTTTGCGCCTGGTTGTTGCTGTCGCGTTGCTGGGCAATGGTGTCCAGGTGCATCGAGGTCGGGTGGTCGTGCAGCACCTTGGTGGGACTGTCCGGCGCGTGCTGGAACGCCAGCAGCACGTGCAGCCGGTTGTCGTAGTAGTTGCGCAGCATCGTGGCCAGGGCCTCGGCCACCGCCATGCGGTGCTGGTGGATTTGTGCCAGGCTTTCCTTGGCGCGGTGCATGCCCCAGAGGGCGACGCCGACGACGAGGGCGAGCGTGACGAGGTAGCCGACGATGACGGCGAAGACGCGCTGGGTCAGGCGCAGGCGGTTGAGTAGGTCGCTCATGGGCACTGGCGTGGGTTGGGGATGGCGTGGAGCGGGCCACCGGTGCGATTCCCATGCCGAGCATGGGGGAACCGTGCCCGCTTACCCTTGATCAGCATGATAGGGCGGAGTCAATAATCAAGTGCAACACCCCTGATCTGCCTTGCACGTGACCCTGCCACCGCCTCATGGGAACCCG
>NZ_JBKBQX010000035.1:0-14292 GCF_046292505.1 Tepidimonas sp.
GTCGCTCAACGACGAGCGCTTCATCGAGGACATGTACGACACGCTGGAGCGCCACCGCGGCGTCGCGCACCGACTGTGCTTCGAAGTGACCGAGAGCGTTGCGCTCAACGACATCGCCAACACACGCCGCTTCATCGACCGCCTGCGCAGCCACGGGGCCAAGGTCGCGCTGGACGACTTCGGCGCGGGCTACACCTCGTTCTCGTATCTGAAGGATCTGCCGGCCGACATCCTCAAAATCGACGGCAGCTTCATCGTCAACATGAATCGCCACCCCGCCAACGTCGCGATCGTCGAGGCGATCGTGAGCCTGGCGCAAAACCTGGGCATGAAGACCATCGCCGAATGGGCCGAGGATTTCGAGACCGTCGAAACCCTGGCCGAAATCGGGGTGGACTTCGTACAAGGCTACGCGCTGTCACGCCCCGTGGCGGCGGAGCAGATTCTGGCGGCCCAGTCGGGGGCGGACTTCATCGCCGACGCCCGCCTGGGGGACTACCTCAACAGCCTGCCGCCGGACGACGACCTGGCCAACGTCGATTGGGTGCTGGGGCACCCCGAACCGGACACGACGCGCCAGCCCGGTCAATCGAGGTCGATGTCCGGGTGATCGGTGTTGAACCAGAAGTCGTACAGCGGATGCTCGGCGCCGTCATCGCGCGCCGTCGCAATCTGGCAGTACATGACGCGATGGGGCAGGTTGAACACATGCGGCAGGGGGATGAAGCCGGCACCGGGGTGCACGTCGCGGAACATCAGCCGGGCGTACTGGCGGTCCAGCGGCGCGCGGGCCGTCACGAGCACGAAGCGCACCCCTTCGCGTAAACACCAGAAGTACGCGGCCTTGAGCATCACCGTCTTGACCACCCGGCTGTGCACGGCCTGGGCGACCGCCAGACGGGTCACCTCGGCGCAGGGGGCGCCGGCCATCCAGTCGGGCAAGTCGAACGACTGCTCCAGCGCCAGCGGCTGGTAGCGATTGGTCTGGATGCGCAGGGTCCCCAGCGCCGAGCCGTCCACCTTGGACTCGGCGAGCAGCACCGCCACACCCGGGGCATGGTCCAAGGGCTCGGGGCTGCGCAGCCCCTGCGTGATCGCGGCGGGCAAATGGCGCGCGTAGGCCGCATGCCGCACGTCGACGGCCTTTTGCAAGTCCTGCGCGGTATGCGCCACGCGGACGGTGAACGGCAGCCGTTCGACCTGACGCGCCGCGGACGCCGCGCCGGGCACCTCCCATGACAGGGACGATGGCACGGCATACCAGCCGTCGACGGCGGCGCGGGCGCGGGGGCCAGACGCAAGGGTGGGCGTGAGCATCGTGCGATCCTCCGGGGCAAGCGCCCCACGTGTCGAGACGCTTTTCACTGTAGGCACCGCCCAACGCCCCTGTAGTCGGCAACGCGCCGTTTTGCGTGTCAGCGGTTTTCCGACACGGCCGTCGGCGGCACGCCCCGCTTACAATCCCGACCGCGCCGGAAGCGTGGCAGAGTGGTCGATTGCACCGGTCTTGAAAACTTACGTTCAGGCGGTACGCGAACGGAGAAAAGCGCAGTAAAAATAACGTGTTATAAAGACTCTCCCGGCGACAGCTTTAGCGCCGTTTAGCAGATTCTTAGCGCGTCACAGAATTAGGTGGGTTGGCAGAGCGGTTGAATGCACTAGTCTTGAAAACTAGCAAGGATGTAAGTCCTTCCAGGGTTCGAATCCCTGACCCACCGCCAAAACGAGAGCCCCGAGCCGCAAGGTTTCGGGGCTTTTTCGTTAGGTGTCGCATCCCGGATGATCACATAATACCCAGCCGCCGTGGGTCGTCGATGACGTCAGGCTCGACACCGCCAAGCGGCGTATCGACTTCGAGATCGGCTGCCACACCAGCAGGCTCGCCTGCCCGGCATGCGGTGCGGCCACGCAACCGGTGCACGACCGGCTGCGCCGATCCTGGCGGCACCTGGACTTCTTCCAGTTCGAGGCCTGGCTGCATTGCGACGTGCCGCGCGTGGCCTGCGGTGCCTGCGGCAAGACCACGCAGGTGGCCGTGCCCTGGGCGCGTCCGGGCTCGGGCTTCACCGCGGCGTTCGAAGCGCTGGCGCTGACCTTGTGCCTGGACCTGCCGGTGCGCCAGGCCGCCGAGTTGCTGCGCTGCAAGGACAAGCGGCTGTGGCGGCGCATCGAGTTCTACGTCGCGCAGGCGCGTGCGCTGGAAGACTTCGCCGGCGTGCGCACGGTGGGCATCGACGAGACCAGCCTGCGGCGCGGGCAGCACTACATCACCGTCGTGCACGACCTGGATCGCAAGCGGCTGCTGTTCGCCACCGAGGGGCGCGAGCACCGCACGGTGGTGGAGTTCGCCGAGGATCTGAGGGCCCATGGCGGCGATCCCACCCAGGTGCGGCACGTGTGCATGGACATGAGCGCAGCCTACGCCAAGGGCGTGGCGCTGGCGCTGCCCGAGGCGCAGATCAGCTACGACCGCTTTCACGTCGTCTCGATGGCCATCGAGGCGATGGACCAGGTGCGCCGTGCGGAGATGGCCACCGACGCGCAGGCGGTGCGAGCCGCGCTGGGCGCTGGCGGCCGCAAGACGCTCAGACAGCTGCTGTGGGGCATGCGGCGCAACCCCAGCACCTGGAGCGCCCGCCAGCTCGATGCCATGCACTGGCTGCAGCGCTCGACGCTCAAGAGCGCGCGGGCGTGGCGGCTGAAGATGGCGCTGCGCGAGGTGTACGCGCGGGCCACAGCGCACAACAGCATCGAACAGGCCGCATCCGATCTCGGGGCCTGGCTGAGCTGGGCGCGGCGCTGCCGGCTCGAGCCGTTCAAGAAGCTGGCCGCCACGCTCAAGGAGCGGTTCGACGCGGTGGTGCGCGGCATGGTCGATCACCGCAGCAACGCCTTCGTCGAGGCGATGAACGGGCTGCTGCAGCAGGCCAAGCGCGCCGCGCGCGGCTTCAGGACGAGCCAGAACTTCATCGCCATCGCCTACCTGCGCATGTCCAAGCTCAAGCACCTGCCGGCCAGTCCGTTCGCGCCAGCCATGCCGACATGACGCGAAGCGTTTCCACACAAAACGGCATAGAGCCGTGCTAGCTTCCGCCGGTAAAATGGAGACTGGAGACGCGACATGGCCCTTACTCCCAAATCAGATGGCTCGGGTGCAACCGGCGATGAAAGCCTTGGCATCGAGGCTTTTCAGGCCGTTGACCGCATACGAGAGGCGCTCTCGGGACAGCTCAGCGGCGGGGTCTCGCCCGGCTCGCTGATGATGGCCTATGTCGACTGGGCCTTTCATCTGGCGCAGGCACCGGGCAAGCAGATGGAACTGGGCGTCAAGGCGGGCCGCAAATGGCAGCGTCTCATGGCGTATCTGATGGCCTCGGCGATGGATCCGCAGGCCGCGCCGGTCATCACGCCCTTGCCGGGCGACCGCCGTTTCGCCGGTGAAGCCTGGGCGAAACCGCCCTTCAGCTGGATGTCGCAGGCTTTCCTGCTGCTGCAGCAATGGCTGCATAACGTCACCCATGAGGTTCCGGGCGTGACGAAGCACCACGAGGATGTGGTGTCTTTTGCCGCGAAACAGATCCTTGATGTCTGTGCGCCTTCGAACAACCCTTTTACCAATCCCGAGGTTGTGGCACGGACCTGGGCTACCGGAGGCATGAACCTTGTGAAGGGCTGGCAGAACTGGCTGCAGGACGTCGTCCGCCAGATCCGGCAGGAGCCGCCAGAGGGTGTCGAGGCCTTTACACCGGGTCGCGATGTGGCGGTGACGCCGGGCAAGGTAATCTTCCGCAACCACCTGATCGAACTGATCCAGTATACGCCCACGACAGAAACCGTGTACCCCGAGCCGGTGCTGATCGTTCCGGCCTGGATCATGAAATACTATATCCTCGACCTCAGCCCGGAAAATTCACTGATCCGCTGGCTGGTGGCGCAGGGCCACACGGTTTTCGCCATTTCCTGGCGCAATCCGGGTGCAGAGGATCGTGATCTGACGCTGGAGGATTATCGCCGGCTGGGCGTGATGGCCGCGTTGGATGAGATCACCCGTCTAATGCCCGATCAGAAAATCCACGCCACCGGCTATTGTCTGGGTGGCACTTTGCTGTCGATCGCGGCGGCTGCCATGGCGGGGAAGGGGGACGCGCGTCTCGCCTCGCTGACGCTGCTTGCCGCGCAGGTCGATTTCGCCGAACCGGGCGAGCTTGCGTTGTTCATCGACCCAAGCCAGCTGCATCTTCTTGAAAGCATGATGTGGAACCGCGGCTATCTCTCTGCCGATCAGATGGCGGGGGCGTTTCAGCTTTTGCGCTCGAATGACCTCATCTGGTCCCGGATGGTGCGCGATTACATGATGGGCGAGCGGACGGCGATGAATGATCTCATAGCCTGGAATGCCGACAGCACCCGGATGCCCTATCGGATGCATGCCGAATATCTGCGCAGGCTTTATCTGAATAATGAGCTTTCTTCGGGACGCTTCACCGCCGGGGGCAAGACAGTTCTGTTGCAGAACATCCGGGTGCCGATCTTTGCCGTCGGGACCGAGCGCGATCATGTCGCACCCTGGAAGTCGGTCTACAAAATCCACCAGTTCACCAATTGCGAGGTGACTTTCGCGCTGACGTCGGGCGGGCATAATGCGGGGATCGTCTCTCCTCCCGGTCACCCGCGCCGCCGCTACCGGCTGGCGACCCGCGCCCATGACGACGCGCTTTTGCCGCCCGAGACCTGGGTCGAGGTCAATCCTGCAACCGAGGGTTCGTGGTGGACGCCCTGGCAGGCCTGGCTTGCCGCGCGTTCGGGTGCCCCCGCCGCGCCGCCCGCAATGGGCAACGCGCTGGCAGATGCGCCCGGCACATATGTTTTCCAGAGGTGACAAGATGACCGGCACTCTGACCAACTATCTGTTTCACCAGATGAAAATCGGCGACCGCGCCAGTCTTGTCCGCCACGTCGGTCCCAAGGATATTGAATTGTTCGCCGCTGTTTCCGGCGACGTCAACCCCGCGCATCTGGATGCCGGTTTCGCCGCCCATGGGCCGTTTGGCCATGTCGTGGTACACGGCATGTGGACTGCGGCGCTGATTTCGGCGGTGCTGGGCACCCGCCTGCCGGGGCCGGGGACGATCTATCTCGGCCAGCAGATCCACTTTAACAAGCCGGTTTCGCCAGGCGATACCATCACCGCCGAAGTTGAAGTGGCCGAGCTGATCGAGGGCAAGAACCGTGTCCGCCTGACGACCACCGCCCGCAATCAGCGGGGCGAGGTGGTGCTTTCGGGCGAGGCGCTGGTGCTGGCCCCGGTCGAGCAGGTGACCTGGGTGCCGGGTGACCTTCCCGAGGCGGTGGTCTTGCCGAAGGGGCGCTGGCAGGGCTTTGTCGAAGAGGCCCGCGCATTGCCCCCGGTGCGGGCGGCGGTGGTGCATCCATGTTCGAAATCCGCGATCCTTGGCGCGATCGAGGTGCGCGACGAAGGCCTGCTTGACCCGATCCTGATCGGTCCCGGCGCAAAGATTCGCGCGGCGGCCGCCGAGGCCGGGGTCTCGCTTGACGGCTTCCGGATCGAGGAGACAGAGCACAGCCATGCAGCGGCGGCGCGGGCGGTGGAACTGGCGGCCTGTGGCAAGGTCCAGGTGCTGGTCAAGGGCAGCCTGCATTCCGATGAACTGCTTGCGGCGGTGGTTTCGAAAAGCGGCGGCCTGCGCACCGAACGCCGGATCAGCCATGTCTATGCGATGGATGTGCCCGCCTATCGCAAGCCGGTGATCGTCACCGATGCCGCGATCAATATCGCACCGACATTAGAGCATAAGCGCGACATCTGCCAGAATGCCGTCGATCTGATGCGGCTTCTGGGGCGCGATCAGCCGAAGGTCGCGGTGCTGGCGGCGGTCGAGACAGTGAACGCGACGATGCCCGCCACGCTGGATGCCGCCGCGCTGACGGTGATGGCGGCTCGAGGCCAGATCACGGGCGCGCTGGTTGACGGGCCGCTGGCCTTCGACAATGCGATCAGCCCCGAGGCGGTGGCGACGAAGGGCATCGTCTCGCAGGTGGCGGGCGAGGCCGATATTCTTCTGGTGCCGGATCTCGAGGCCGGGAACATGCTTGCCAAACAGCTGATCTATTTCGCGCGCGCCACGGCCGCGGGGCTGGTTCTGGGCGCACGGGTGCCAATCGTTCTGACAAGCCGGGCGGATCCTTTATCGGCCCGCATCGCCTCGGCTGCGCTGGCCAAGCTGGTCGCGGTCCGCAAAGCGGAGGGGAAGGCGTGACCCGCGATCTGATCCTGACATTCAACACCGGATCCTCGACTATCAAGCTGGGGTTTTACGCACTGGAGGCCGCCGCGCCGCGCCCGCTGGCCTCGGGCGTGATCGATTTCCGCGATGAGCCTTTCGAAGTGCGCCTGACGCGCGAGGGCAAGACCTTTTCAGGCCCGATCACAGCGGATCCCGGCGATCTGACAGCCGTGCTGAACCAGGCTTTTGCCTGGCTGGCCGGGCATTTCAATCTTTCGCGCCTTGCGGTGATCGGCCATCGGGTTGTGCATGGCGGCGATGTCTTCACAGGACCAGCCCGGATCACCGATCAGGTGATCGCGCAGATCGACGCGCTGGCGCGGCTTGCGCCGCTGCATCAGCCGCAAAGCCTTGCGCTGATCCGGGCGATGCGGGGGCTTTACCCCGATGTGCCACAGACAGCCTCTTTCGACACGGCGTTTCATGCCACCAACCCGCCCCTGATCCGCCGCTTTGCCCTGCCGCGCGCGCTTTATGATCAGGGGATCAAGCGCTATGGCTTTCATGGTCTCTCCTACCGCTATATCGCCGGGCAACTGGGCGATCTGGCCACCGATGCAAAGGTGGTCGCCGCACATCTGGGCAGCGGCGCAAGCCTTTGTGCGATCCGGGGCGGCAAGAGCATCGACAGCTCGATGGGGTTTTCGACGCTGGACGGCATCCCGATGGCGACGCGTTCGGGTGCGCTGGACCCCGGCGTGATCCTGCATCTGATGGGCGAAATGGGGCAAAGCTTGAAACAGGTCGAGACCATGCTCTATCGTGAAAGCGGCCTTCTGGGCGTGTCGGGTTTCGAGGCTGACATCCGCGAGCTGATGGCCAGCGCGCGCCCAGAGGCTGCCGAGGCGATCGACCTCTTTTGCCTGCGCATCGCGGGCGAGGTGGCACGGTTGGCGACCAGCATGGGCGGGATCGATGCGCTGGTCTTCACGGCAGGAATCGGCGAGCATCAGCCCGGTATCCGCGCCCGTGTCGCCGCGCGGCTGGCCTGGCTTGGGGCAGAGCTTGACCCCGATGCCAATGAAGCAGGGTCGCGCAGGATCAGCACCGCCGCCAGCCGGGTGCAGCTTCTTGTCATTCCGACCGATGAGGAAAGCATCATCGCCCAGGAGGCCGTCAGCGTGGCTGCAGGAACGCTCGGGAACGCCCGTCAAGCCGCCCGCGATCGGGGCGCCCTCCAAGGGCTACAAGCCGCAGTACGCGGCGCCGGGCAACTACGTGCTGGAGACATGACATGAACGATAGGCCAGCCGTCGCCACAAGTGGCAAGCGCCGTCCGCCGCCGCTGCGGGCCCGGCCGATCCTGGCCAGCACCGCGCTGGCGCTGCTGGCCGGCTGCGCCAGCCTGGCGCCGGAGTATGAACAGCCCGTCGCGCCGGTACCGCAGAGCTATGCGTCCACCGTGGGCGCATCCGTGGGCGCATCGACGCCAGGGCGCGAGGATCTGCCGCCCTGGCGCGACTACTTCACCGATCCGCTGCTGCAGCGCCTGATCGAGACGGCGCTGGGCAACAACCGCGACCTGCGCGTCGCCGCGCTCCGGGTCGAGGAAGCCCGAGCCGCATTCCAGATCCAGCGCGCCGATCAATTCCCGGGCCTGGGCCTGGGTGCGCAGGGCGCGCGCGCACGGGTGCCGGGCGATCTCAACTACTACGGGCAGTCCGTGGTCGGCGGCGAATACCGCGCCGAAGTCGGCCTGAGCAGTTGGGAACTGGATCTGTGGGGCCGCATACGCAACCTGAAGGATGCGGCACTGCAGCAGTGGCTGGCCACCGATGCCGGCCGTCAGGCGGTCGAACTGGCGCTGATCGTCCAGGTCGCCGATGGCTACCTGGGGCTGCGTGAACTGGACGAGCGCGTGGCGATCGCGCGCCGCACCGTGGACTTACGCGCGGAGTCCTACCGCATCTTCCAGCGCCGCCAGGAAGTCGGCTCGACCTCTCGGCTGGACCTGACCCAGGTGCAGACCCTGTTGACCCAGGCGCAGGCGCTGCTGGCCCAGCTCGAACGCGCGCGCGCCAGCCAGTACCACGCACTGGCCCAGTTGGTCGGCGCCGATCCCGGCCCACTCCCAGCCCGCGCGCCGTTCGACGAGGACATGGTGCTGGCGGCGCTGCAGCCAGGGCTGCCTTCGGACCTGCTGCTCCGTCGCCCAGACCTCATCGCCGCCGAGCATCGGCTGCGTGCCGCCCATGCCAACATCGGCGCCGCGCGCGCGGCGTTCTTCCCGCGCATCGCCCTGACCGGCAGTTGGGGCACGGCCAGCGCCGAGCTCGATGGCCTGTTCGATTCCGGCAGCCGCGCGTGGACCTTTCTGCCGACGCTGTCGCTGCCGATCTTCGACGCGGGCCGTCGCCGCGCCAACCTGGAGCTCAGCGAAGTGCGCCGCGACATCGCGGTGGCCCAGTACGAGAAATCCATCCAGACCGCGTTCCGCGAGGTCGCCGACGCGCTGGCGGCCCGCCACTGGCTGGCCGAGCAGTTGAAGGTGCAGACCGTCGCGCGCCAGGCCCTGGCCGAACGCTCCCGGCTGGCCCAACTGCGCTACGACAACGGCTCGGCCACCTATCTCGAAGTCCTCGACGCGCAGCGCAACCTGCTGGACGCCGAGCAGCAACTGGTGCAGGTGCGCCGTGCGCTGCTGTCCAGCCAGGTCGCGCTGTACGGCGCGCTCGGAGGCGGGCCTGGCCAGCGCTCCGGTGGCGCTGAAGCAGGCCTTTCCACCCATTCGCAACGGGCGTCGGACATACCATGAGCACAGCATCGTCCCTTTTTTCCAAGAAACGCATCGTCCCCGCCACGCTGGTCGTCGCCGTCGCGGTGCTGGCCTGGTGGGGCTGGCAGCGCTGGTCCGACCACGGTCCGGGCGAGGGATTCGTCAGCGGCAACGGGCGCATCGAGGCCACCGAGATCGACGTGGCCACCAAGTTGCCCGGCCGGGTGGAGGAGATCCTGGTGCGCGAGGGCGACTTCGTGCAGGCCGGGCAGACGCTGGCGCGGATGCAGACCGACACCCTGCGCGCCCAGTACGACCAGGCCGAGGCCGAGCGGCAACGGGCCGAGCACGGCGTGGCCGCGGCCCAGGCGCAGATCGCGCTGCGGCAGAGCGAGGTGGCCACCGCGCAGGCGCTGGTCGCCCAGCGCGAGGCCGAGCTCGATGCCGCGCGCCGCCGGCTGGCACGTTCGGAGACGCTTTTTGTGGAGGGCGCCTCCTCGGCCCAGGAACTGGACGACGACCGCGCGCGGGTACGCGCCAGCCAAGCGGCGGTCGCGGCCGCCCGGGCCCAGGCCGCCGCTGCTCAGGCGGCCGTGCGCGCCGCCGAGGCACAGCTGGTTGGGGCGCAGTCCGCGGTCCGCGCGGCCGAGGCCGCGGTGGCGCGGATCCAGGCCGACATCGACGACAGCGCGCTCAAGTCGCCGCGCGCCGGCCGGGTGCAGGTGCGCGTGGCGCAGCCGGGCGAAGTGCTCGGCGCCGGCGGGCGCGTGCTCAACCTGCTCGACCTGTCCGACGTCTACATGACCTTCTTCGTGCCCGAGACCAGCGCCGGCCGCATCGCCATCGGCAGCGAGGTGCGGATCGTGCTCGACGCCTGGCCGCAATACGTGATCCCGGCCACGGTCTCCTTCGTCGCCAGCAAGGCCCAGTTCACGCCCAAGACGGTGGAGACCGCCAACGAGCGCCAGAAGCTGATGTTCCGCGTGCGTGCGCAGATTCCCGAGGATCTTCTGCGTCGGCATCTGGAGCAGGTCAAGACCGGAATGCCCGGGGTGGCCTGGATCCGGCTCGACAGCGACCAGGCCTGGCCCGCCGATCTGGTTGCCAATGTGCCGATGGAGTAAGCGGACATGACCAAGCCGAACGCGCCCACCGTCGTGCAACTGCGGGGCGTGCGCCTGGACTACGGCAAGGTGTCCGCGCTGGATGGCGTCGATCTGGACATTCCCGCCGGCCGCATGGTCGGCCTGATCGGCCCGGACGGGGTCGGCAAGTCCAGCCTGCTGGCGCTGGTGTCCGGCGCCCGCCGGATCCAGGCCGGCCGCGTCTTGGTGCTGGGCGGTGACATGGCCCGGCGCGGCCACCGCAACGCGGTCTGCCCGCGCATCGCTTACATGCCGCAGGGCCTGGGCCGCAACCTGTATCCGACGCTGTCGGTCGAGGAAAACCTGCAGTTCTTCGCCCGCCTGTTCGGCCACGGCGCGGCCGAGCGCCGCCGCCGCATCGACGAGCTGACCCGGGCCACGGGCCTGTATCCGTTCCTGTCGCGCCCGGCCGGCAAGCTCTCGGGCGGCATGAAGCAGAAGCTCGGGCTGTGCTGCGCGCTGATCCACGACCCCGACCTGCTGCTGCTCGACGAGCCGACCACCGGCGTCGACCCGCTGGCGCGGGCGCAGTTCTGGGACCTGATCGCGCGGATCCGGCGGCAGAGCCCGGAGATGAGCGTGGTCGTGGCCACCGCCTACATGGACGAGGCGCAGCGCTTCGACTGGCTGGTGGCGATGGACGACGGCAAGGTGCTGGCCACCGGCACGCCGGCCGAACTGCTGGCGCGGACCGGCTCGGCTTCGCTGGAAGAGGCCTTCATCGCCCTGTTGCCGGAAGAAAAAACCCGCGACCACCAGCCGGTCGTGATCCCGCCATTGAGCGGCGATGACGGCGACATCGCCATCGAGGCCCAGGACCTGACCATGCGCTTCGGCGACTTCGTGGCGGTCGATCATGTGTCCTTCCGCATCCGCCGCGGCGAGATCTTCGGCTTCCTCGGCTCCAACGGCTGCGGCAAGTCGACCACGATGAAGATGCTGACCGGTCTGCTGCCGGCCAGCGAGGGCCGCGCCTGGCTGTTCGGCAACGAGGTCGACCCGCACGACATCGACACCCGCCGCCGGGTGGGCTACATGTCACAGGCGTTCTCGCTGTACTCCGAACTGACCGTGCAGCAGAACCTGGTGTTGCATGCGCGCCTGTTCAAGGTGCCCGAGGACGACATTCCGGCGCGGGTGCAGGAGATGGTCGAACGCTTCGGCCTGGAGGCGGTCGTGCACAGCCTGCCCGCCAGCCTGCCGATGGGCGTGCGCCAGCGCCTGTCGCTGGCGGTGGCGATGGTGCACAAGCCGGAGCTGCTCATCCTCGACGAGCCGACCTCGGGCGTGGACCCGGTCGCGCGCGATGCGTTCTGGCGCCTGCTGGTGGAGCTGTCGCGGCGCGACCGGGTGACGATCTTCATCTCCACCCACTTCATGAACGAGGCCGAGCGCTGCGACCGCATGTCGATGATGCATGCGGGCAAGGTGCTCGACAGCGATGCCCCGGCCGCGCTGGTGGCCAAGCGCGGTGCGCAGACACTGGAAGAGGCCTTCATCGGCTATCTGGTCGAGGCCGGCGGCGGCACGCCCGGGCAGACCGGCGACGACGCGGCGCCCGCGCAGCCCCGCGCCGATGGCCATCGCGACGCCCGTCGCAAGCCTTTCAGCCTGCAGCGCATGCTGAGCTACATGTGGCGCGAGTCGCTGGAGCTGCGCCGCGACCCGGTGCGCGCCACGCTGGCGCTGGTCGGTTCGCTGCTGCTGATGTTCGTGGTCGGCTATGGCATCAGCCTGGACGTGGAGGATCTGCGCTACGCGGTGCTCGACCATGACCAAACCAGCCTCAGCCGCAGCTACGCGATGAGCCTGGAAGGCTCGCGCTACTTCATCGAACGCGCGCCGCTGGCCGACTACGAGGAGCTGGACCGACGCATGCGCAGCGGTGAGCTGGCTCTGGCCATCGAGATCCCGCCGGGCTTCGCCCGCGACGTGCTGCGTGGCAACAGCGTCCAGGTCGGTGCCTGGTTCGACGGCGCCATGCCCACCCGCGCCGAGACCATCCAGGGTTACCTGCAGGGCATCCACCTGCATTGGCTGGCCGAGCAGGCGCGCGAGCGCTTCGGCATGCAGCTGGCCAGCCCGATCGCCATCGAATCGCGCTACCGCTACAACCCCGACGTGCGCAGCCTGCCGGCGATGGTGCCGGCGGTGGTGCCGCTGTTGCTGCTGATCCTGCCGGCGATGCTCACGGCGCTCGCCGTGGTGCGCGAGAAGGAGAGCGGCTCGATCACCAACTTCTACGTCACCCCGGTCACCCGCAGCGAGTTCCTGCTGGGCAAGCAACTGCCCTACGTGGCCCTGGCGATGCTCAACTTCCTGGCCATGGCGCTGCTGGCGGTCACCGTGTTCGGCGTGCCGATCACCGGCAGCTTCCTGGCGCTGACGCTGGCGGCGCTGATCTTCACCACGGTATCCACCGGTTTCGGGCTGCTGGCCTCCACGGTCACCCGCAGCCAGATCGCCTCGATGTTCCTGGTGGTGGTGGGCACGGTCATTCCGGTGACCCAGTTCGCCGGTCTGGTCGAGCCGATCTCCTCGCTCGAAGGCGTCGGCCGGGTGGTGGGCGAAACCTATCCGGCCAGCCACATGATCGCGATCAGCCGCGGTGTGTTCAGCAAGGCGCTGCACCTGCGCGACCTGGGCGGCGCGCTGTGGTCGCTGCTGCTGGCCGTGCCGGTAGTGCTGGGGCTGGCCATTGCCCTGACCCGCAAACAGGAGCGCTGACGTGAAACTCCCCCACCTGGCCAACGTCTATCGCCTGGGCATCAAGGAGCTGTGGAGCCTGGCGCGCGACCCGATCCTGCTGGTGCTGATCGCCTACGTGTTCACCGTGTCGATCCACACCGCCGCCACGGCCATGCCCGAGAGCCTGCACAACGCGCCGATCGCCATCGTCGACGAGGACCGCTCGGCGCTGTCGCAACGCATCGCCTCGGCGTTCTATCCCCCGCAGTTCTCGCCGCCGGCGATGATCTCGCTGGGCGAGGTCGATCCCGGCATGGACTCGGGCGCCTACACCTTCGTGCTCGTCATCCCGCCCAATTTCCAGCGCGACGTGCTGGCCGGCAGGCAACCCGCGCTGCAGCTCAACATCGATGCCACCCGCATGAGCCAGGCCTTCACCGGCAACAGCTACGTGCAGCAGATCATCAACCTGGAGGTCAACGAGTTCGTGCGGCGCCAGCGCGGCAGCACCGCGATGCCGATCGAACTGGCGCTGCGCGCGCGCTTCAATCCGTCGCTGGACCAGACCTGGTTCGGCGGGCTGATGCGGATCATCAGCAACGTCACCATGCTCTCGATCATCCTCACCGGCGCGGCGCTGATCCGCGAGCGCGAGCACGGCACCATCGAACACCTGCTGGTGATGCCGGTCACCCCGGCCGAGATCATGCTGTCCAAGGTCTGGTCGATGGGGCTGGTGGTGCTGGTGACCGCCTTCGTCTCGCTCAACCTGGTGGTGCGGGGTCTGCTGGGCGTGCCGATCGAAGGTTCGCTGGCGCTGTTCGTGGTCGGCGCGGCGCTGTGCCTGTTCGCGACCACCTCGCTGGGCATCTTCCTGGCCACGCTGGCGCGCAACATGCCGCAGTTCGGCATGTTGATGGTGCTGGTGCTGATCCCGCTGCAACTGCTGTCGGGCTCGATGACCCCGCGCGAGAGCATGCCGCAGTTGGTGCAGGACATCATGCTGGCCGCGCCCACCACGCATTTCGTGGAACTGGCCCAGGCCATCCTCTACCGCGGCGCCGGCATCGGCGTGGTCTGGAAGCACTTCCTGGCCCTGGCGCTGATCGGTTCGGCCCTGTTCGCGCTCGCGCTCACCCGTTTCCGCAGGACCATCAGCCAGATGGCCTGAATCCGTCCCTGACTCGGGGCTTCCACTCAGTGAGGCACTGCCCATGACCACCGAAACGCTTCCCCTGAACCTCCTCAAGGCCAACGCCGAACTGCAGTTGCGCCTGACTCGCTTGCTGCAGGAAAGCAGCCATCAATGGCTGGACTCGGTGAAAGAGGCCAGTTCGCAGGGGATCGCGGAAACCTCGGCCGGTAATCCCCCCGAAATCCAGCGCTCCGAGAAGTAGAGCTATGCGGCCATGGCCAGCCGCTGTTTTGGGGTGATGCC
>NZ_JBKBQX010000036.1:0-13330 GCF_046292505.1 Tepidimonas sp.
ATGGGGCAAGGGACGGCAGCGCGTTCACCCAGCCATTCTAGGCGGCGCGGTTGCGGGCCAGCGGCGGGTTGCGCTCGTGGCGGCTGCCTGCCGGGCTCGCTCACCATCCAGACCGACGGCATCACGATCTTCGACGACGCGGGCCTCCTCGTGGATGTCGATGTCCCAGGGGGTGAAGCTGGACAGCACACGGATGGGCACCCGGTACTTGCCCGCGAACTCCACCGAGCGGATTTGCAGCACCTTGCTGCCCATGCTGGCCATTTCCAGCATTTCCTCGAAGCTGATGCGCTCCATGCGCCGGGCTTCGGGCACGACGCGCGGATCGGTGGTGTACACGCCATCCACGTCGGTGTAGATCAGGCACTCGTCTGCCTTGATCGCGGCGGCGACGGCGACCGCGGAGGTGTCCGAACCGCCACGCCCCAGCGTGGTGATGTTGCCACCGGCGTCCACGCCTTGAAAGCCGGTGATGATGACCACGCGCCCGGCGTCGAGGTCGGCGCGGATGCGCTGATCGTCGATGGATTCAATGCGGGCCTTGGTGTAGGCGCTGTTGGTGCGGATGGGCACCTGCCAGCCGCAGTAGGAGATGGCCTCGATCCCCTCGGCCTGCAGCGCGATGGACAGCAGCCCGACGGACACCTGCTCGCCGGTCGCTGCCAGTTGGTCCAGCTCGCGGTAGTAGGCGTCGCTGGGCTTGGCGGGGGCGACTTCCTTGGCCAGGCCGAGCAGGCGGTTGGTCTCGCCGCTCATCGCGCTGGGCACGACGACCATCTGGTGGCCGGCGCGCACCCATTTGGCGACGCGCTTGGCGACGTTGCGGATGCGCTCGGTCGAGCCCATGCTGGTGCCGCCGTACTTGTGAACGATCAGTGCCATGGAGATTTTGCGGGTATGACGGCCGGCTGCACCGCACGGGGGCCGGCGGGGGGCCCAGGGTTACCCCCGGGCAAACTCTGTGATTATAGGGGGCGAGGCACGGTCTGCCCCGCGCCCTCCCCCGCCGGGGCCGCAGCATCGGCCTGGTAGTCCAGCACCGGACCGGCGCGCAACAGGTAGCCGGCACCCACCCGCAACCGGATGCCATGGCCGCGCGTGCGTGCCGCGGCGATCTGCCGGGCCACTTCCTGCCATTGGGCGTCGGTCCCGCTGGTGCGGTGGCGCTGGCGCAGCCACTGGCGCAACGCATTGATGGCGCGCTCCGGAGACAAAGCGCGTAGGCCGGCCAGCGCAGGCGGATCGCCCAGTCGCGCCAGATCGTCGGCCGCCAACTCGTCCAGCAGACGCTGGGCCGAGGCGGCGTGGCGCGCGCTGCGCGCCAGTGTCGAGGCATAGGCCGGGAACGCCTGCGCCAGCGCGGGAATGACTTGCAGCCGGATGCGGTTGCGGGTGTAGGCGGGATCGGCGTTGGTCGGGTCGCTGACCCAGGCGATGCCCTGACCGTGCAGCCAGTGCCGCAGCGCGTCGCCGTCCAGCGCCAACAACGGCCGGCCAAACCACACCCCATGGATGCGGCGCAGTTCGGGCATACCAGCCAACCCTGGCAGCCCCGCACCGCGCGTCAGGGCCAGCAGCAGGGTTTCCGCCTGGTCCTGCGCATGGTGCCCCAGCAGCACGGCGGCCAAGCCCCGCGCGCGGGCGGCATCGGCCAGCGCCCGATACCGGGCACGGCGCGCGGCGTCTTCGGGGCTGTCCCCCGGGGCGGGCCGGGCATCGACGCGCGAGGCGACAAACGCCACGCCCCAGCGGGCCGCCGTGGCCGCGGCATGCGCTTCGAAGGCATCCGCCGCCGCCTGCAAGCCGTGGTGCACATGCAGGGCGTGCACCCGCCCTGGCCAGCGCACCGCCGCGGCCAGCAGCAGCGATGTGGAATCCGCCCCCCCGCTGAAGGCCACCCCCAGCCCCGCCCCGGACGGCAGCGCGGCGCCGTGGCGGCGCCACCACGCATCGAGCGCGGCCAGCACGGCGGGATCGGCCGTGGGGCCCGCGGCGCGCGGATCGGGCTCAGCCGCGGCTGGTCTTGGTGTCGTTGAAGCGCCCGTAGGCATTGAGGCGGGCATGGCGGCGCTCGATCAGCTCGGCCGGCTCCAGATCCACCACCTGCCGCAGCGATTCGGCCAGCGCCCGCTTGAGCAGCGCGGCCATCTGCTGCGGGTCGCGGTGCGCGCCGCCCACCGGCTCGCTGACGATCTTGTCGACCAACCCCAGGGCCTTGAGCCGGTGCGCGGTGATGCCCAGCGCCTCGGCGGCCTCCGGCGCCTTGTCGGCGGTCTTCCACAGGATCGAGGCGCAGCCCTCCGGGCTGATGACCGAGTACACCGCATACTGCAGCATCAGCACCTGGTCGGCCACGGCGATGGCCAGCGCGCCGCCGGAGCCGCCCTCGCCGATGATGGTGCTGATGATGGGCACCTCCAACTGGGCCATCTCGAAGATGTTGCGCCCGATCGCCTCGGACTGGTTGCGCTCCTCGGCGTCGATGCCGGGGTAGGCGCCCGGCGTGTCCACGAAGGTGAACACCGGCAGGCGGAACTTCTCGGCCAACTTCATCAAACGCAGCGCCTTGCGGTAGCCCTCCGGCTTGGTCATGCCGAAGTTGCGCAGCGCGCGCTCCTTGGTGTCGCGTCCCTTTTGGTGACCGATGACGACGCACGGCTGGCCGTTGAAGCGCGCCAGCCCGCCGACGATGCTGGGGTCGTCGGCGAAGTGCCGGTCGCCGTGCAGCTCGGTCCAGTGGGTGAAGAAGGCCCGCACATAGTCCAGGGTGTAGGGCCGGTCGCTGTGGCGCGCGATCTTGGTGACCTGCCACGGCGTGAGCTTGCTGTAGATGTCCTTGGTGAGCTGCAGGCTCTTTTTGCTCAGGCGGTCGATCTCCTCGGAGATGTCGACCGCGGACTCGGTCTGCACATAGCGCAGCTCTTCGATCTTGGCTTCGAGTTCCGCGATCGGCTGCTCGAAATCCAGAAAGTTGCGTTTGGCCAAGTTGTCACTCCACGGGCGCTCGGGCCCTCGTGTCGCCGATGGGCGCGCGGCACACGCGCCCGCCCGGCGGGGTTCAGTACGCCACCGGGACGGGATCCAGCGAGCGCCAAATATACCAAGTCGCCACGCTGCGGTACGGCGCCCAGGCGGCGGCGACCTCACGTGCGTCGCTGCGGCTGACCGGCTCGCCAGAAAAATAGCATTGGCTGATGCCGCGCAGCAGCCCGACGTCGTCCAGGGGCAGCACGTCCGGGCGCATCAGGTGAAAAATCAAAAACATCTCGGCCGTCCATCGACCGATGCCGCGAATCGCCGTCAGGTCGCGGATGATGGCTTCGTCGTCCATTCCGTGCCAGGCAGCCGGATCGATGCGGCCATCGTCGAAATGCCGCGCCAAGTCGAACAGGTACTCCACCTTGCGCGCGCTCAGGCCCGCGGCGCGCAGGTCCTCGGGCGCGCGGGCCAACACGGTCGCGGCCGAGCAGCCGCCCAGACAGGCTTCCAGCCGGTCCCAGACAGCCTGCGCAGCCTTGACGGAGATCTGCTGCCCCACCACGCTGCGCGCCAGTGTCGTGAAGGCGTCCCCGCGCGACTGCAGGCAGGCGCCCGGAAACTGCGGGATCAGCCGCGCCATGACGCGATCGCGCCCGGCCAGATGGTCACAGGCCGTGGCCCAGAACGCCGGCACGAAGCCGCCGCCGGCCGGCAGCGCCGCGGGCGGCACACAGACGCCGACGGGCGCGCGGCGGGCTGCGCTCACGCGCGCTCCCAGGTGGTGCCGCCGGGACCGTCCTTGAGCACGACGCCCTGCGCGGCCAGCTCGGCACGGATGCGATCGGCCGTGGCGAAGTCGCGCGCCGCCTTCGCCGCGGCCCGCTCGGCGATGCGCGCGGCGATGGCGACTTCGTCCAGCCCGGCGCCGGCGCGCAAAAACGCCTGGGGGTCCTGCTGCAGCAGACCCAGGGTGCCGCCAAGCGCGCGCAGCAGACCGCTCAGGCGCGCATCGCGCGTGCGGTTGACCTCCGCCGCCAGCTCGAACAGCACCGCGATCGCCTCCGGGGTGCCAAAGTCCTCGTCCATCGCGGCCTTGAAGTGCGCCGCGTGCGGCTCGGCCCAGTCGATGGCCGCAACGGGCTGAGGTGGCACCGCGTCGAGGGTGGTGTAGAGCCGCTTGAGCGCCGCGCGCGCGTCTTCCAGGTGCTGGTCGCTGTAGTTGAGCGGGCTGCGGTAGTGCGCCCGCACGATGAAAAAGCGCACCGTCTCGGCGTCGAACTTCTCCAGCACCTGCCTGATGGTGAAGAAGTTGCCCAGGCTCTTGGACATCTTTTCGTTGTCCACGCGCACGAAGCCGTTGTGCATCCAGATGCGCGCCAGCGGCTGGCCCGTCGCCCCCTCGCTCTGGGCGATTTCGTTCTCGTGATGCGGGAACTGCAGATCCGCGCCGCCGCCGTGGATATCGAAACTCTCACCCAGCATCTCGCAGCTCATGGCCGAGCACTCGATGTGCCACCCCGGGCGACCGACGCCGTAGGGGCTGTCCCACTTGGCCTCGTCCGGCTCCTCGGGCTTGGCCGCTTTCCACAGCACGAAGTCGAGCGGATCGCGCTTGCCGTCGCCGACGGCAACGCGCTCGCCCGCGCGCAGCTCGTCCAGGCTCTTGCCCGAGAGCTTGCCGTACCCCGCAAAGGCCCGCACCGCGTAATTGACGTCGCCGTTGTCGCTGCGGTAGGCCAGACCCTTGGCCTCCAGGCGGCCAATCAGATTCAGCATCTGCGGCACGAACTCGGTGGCGCGCGGCTCGAAGTCGGGCCGCTCGATGCCAAGCGCATCGGCATCGGCGTGCAGCGCCTCGACCATGCGGTCGGTCAGGCTGCGGATGGTCTCGCCGTTCTTCAGGGCACGGGCGATGATCTTGTCGTCGATGTCGGTGATGTTGCGCACATAGGTCACCCGCAGCCCGCTGGCTTTGAGCCAGCGCTGCACCACGTCGAACGCCACCATCGAGCGCGCATGGCCCAGGTGGCACAGGTCGTACACGGTCATGCCACAGACGTACATGCGGACGTGGCCAGGCTCGAGCGGCTGCAGCGGATCGAGCCGGCGGGTGAGCGAGTTGTAGATGCGCAGGGTCATGACGATACCCGCCCGAGGGGTGCAACCCCCCGGGCTACAATCAGCCGAAAGGCGCGTATTGTGCACCGATGCCCGAACTGTTTCACCCCCTTCGCCCCGTGATGCGTCGCCTGCGCGCGCGCCGGCTTGGCCCGATGTCGACGATGTTGACCTTGGGCGCGGCACTGCTGTGCGGTTTGCCGGCGGCCGCTGCGGCGCAGACTGCGTCCCCGACGGCTCCTTACGCCGACGCCCAGCGCCTGATCGCCACCGGCGAGCTGGCGCTGGCGCGGCAACGGCTCGAGCAATGGCTGCAGGAGCGCCCCACCGACCCGCAGGCGCGTCTGCTGCTGGGTGTGGTGCTGGCCAATCAGGGGGATGCGGATGGCGCGCGCCAGGTCTACGAAAGCCTGACCCAGGCCTACCCGGAACTGCCCGAGCCCTACAACAACCTGGCCGTGCTGCACGCCGCCCAGGGGCGCCTGCCCGAGGCGCGCGCCGCACTCGAGTCGGCCCTGCGCTTCAACCCCGACTACGCCACCGCCCACCGCAATCTGGGCGACGTGTATGCCCGTTTGGCCCTGGGCCATTGGCAGCGCGCTCTCACCCTGCAGCCCGACACCCCCGGCCTGGGCGAGCGGTCGCGGGCGCTGCGCGAGCTGCTGGGGGCCGACGCTGCGCGTTGAACCCCGGGCACCGCCTTCGCCTATCATTCGCCATGACGATCCAAACCTTCTTCGCGCATCGCCGGGCGGCGCTCGGCCTGCTGGCGGGCGGCGCCCTGCTGGGCTGGTCCGCCGCCCATGCCCAGTCGTCCCAGCCTTCCCAAACGTCCGTTTCCCCCTCTGCCGCAGGTCCCCGACCCGCCCCCACTGGAGCCCGTTCCGTGAATCCCCAAGTCGAACTCCACATCGCCGGCCATGGCGTCATCACCCTCGAACTCGATGCCGCCAAGGCGCCCAAGTCGGTCGAGAACTTTCTGGCGTATGTGCGCGACGGCCACTACGACGGCACGATCTTTCACCGCGTCATCGACGGCTTCATGATCCAGGGGGGTGGATTCGAGCCCGGCATGAAGCAAAAGCCCACGCGCGCCCCGATCGAAAACGAGGCCGCCAACGGCCTGAAGAACGACCGCTACACCATCGCCATGGCGCGCACGCAGGCGCCGCACTCGGCCACCGCGCAGTTTTTCATCAACGTGGCGGACAACGGCTTTCTGAACCACACCGCCCCCACGCTGCAAGGCTGGGGCTACGCGGTGTTCGGCCGCGTCGTCAAAGGGACCGAGGTGGTGGACGCCATCCGCAAGGTGGCCACCGGTCGCCGCGGCTTTCACGACGACGTGCCCGTGCAGGACGTGGTCATCACCAAGGCGGTCGTCGTCACCCCCTGACGCCCGCCGCGCCCGGCCCCGCCCCATGAGCGCATGAGCGGCCCGGCCCTGCTCGACCGCATCGACGCGCCGCCGTCATGGCAGCGCGTCGATTGCGTCTCGGACATACACCTGCACGCACAGGATCCAGAAACCGCCGCCGCGTGGCACGCCTATCTGGCGGCGGCGCCCTTCGACGCCCTGTGCATCCTCGGCGACCTGTTCGAGGTCTGGGTCGGCGACGATGTTTTGACGGCGGACCCGGCGGCCGACCCCGAAATCGCGTTCATGCAGCGCGCCGTTGCGGCGCTGGCGACGCTCGCCCGCCGACGCCCGGTGTATGTGATGCATGGCAACCGCGACTTTTTGCTCGGCGAGGGCTTTGCTGCCGCCGGCGGGGTGCGCCTGCTGGCCGATCCGGCCGTGCTCGCCTTCGGTGCGCACCGGTGGCTGCTCAGCCACGGCGATGCCTGGTGCGTGGCCGACCGGGACTATCAAGGGTTTCGCGCGCAGGTGCGTGGGGCGGCCTGGCAAACGGCTTTTCTGGCGCGACCGTTGGCCGACCGGCTGGCACAGGCGCGCGCCCTGCGCCAGCGCAGCCAACAGCACCAAACGGCGCAGCGCGAGGCTGGGGTGGCGCCGGCCGACGTGGATGACGACGCGGCCGAGCAAGCGGTCGCCGCCGTTGGGGCGACGGGCCTGATCCATGGCCACACGCACCGGCCGGGGACGCACCGCCTGGGCACCACAGCCCTTCGCCTGGTGCTGAGCGACTGGGATGCCGCGGCCCAGCCGCCGCGCTTGCAAGCACTCTGCTTGGACCGCCACGGGGGCTGGCAGGTGCGTTCCTTGCCCCGCGCCACTCCGGCATGACCGCCCCACCGTCGTTTTCGCAGTCTCAGCCGCCCCCGGGCGGGCCCCGCTGGTTACGGACGATGAAGCGCTGGCTGGCGGTCTGGCTGACACACTGGCGGCGCCGCTGGCAGGCGCGCCGGGGCGACGGTCGCGCCATCCCCGACCGGCTGTGGGCGCGCGTCGTGGCCGATTTGCCTTGCCTGCACGTCCTGGATGCCGGCGAACAGGCCCGATTGCGCGACCTGTGCGCGGCCTTTCTGACGCGCAAGGAATTCAGCGGCGCTCACGGGCTGGTCGTGGACGACCGCATGGCGCTGCTGGTCGCGGCACAGGCTTGTCTGCCCTTGCGGCACCGGGGACTGGCCGCGCTGGCGTGGTACGACGACTTCGTGGGGATCGTGCTGCATCCGGACGAGGTGGTTGCACCGCGGCGCACACGCGACGAGGCGGGCGTCGTGCACGAATACGACGAAGCGCTGGCCGGCGAAGCCATGCAGGGCGGCCCGATCGTTCTGGCATGGCCGCGCGTGTTGGGCTCGGCACCCGGCGCGACGGGCGTCGGCCACAACCTGGTGATCCACGAGTTTGCCCACGCCATCGACCTGCACGGCAAGCCGCTGGGCCAGCCGGCCGACGGCTGCCCGCTGCTGCCCGCGGGCTTTCTGGGCCTGTCGGCGGCGGCGGCACGGCAGCACTGGCACACCGTGCTAACCGAAGCGCACGCCACGCACCGGCAACGGGTGGCGCTGCACGAGCGGTTTGGCGCCCCGCCGCCCTGGCTGGACGCCTACGGCGCCGAATCCCTGGCGGAGTTTTTCGCCGTGGCGTGCGAGGCGTACTGCGTGGACCGCGAACGGCTGGCCGAGGCCCACGCCGATCTGTTCGCGCTGTTGGACGCGTTTTTCGCCCGGCCGACGGCACCGGGCGACACCCGGTGAGCGACTGCGGTCATCAACGCCGCAGCAGCACCTTCAGCACCGCCTGCAGCCGCCGCTCGTGGCTGCCGTCGTGGGCCGTGGCCAGCACCCGGGCGACATCCTGCGCCCAGGTGTCGGCCGGCCCGGGCTCGTGCCGGCGCGTGAGCAGCCGAAGCTGCAACTGACGCCGGGCATCGACTTGGTCGGCCGGCGTAGGCACATCGGCCGCAATCTCCAGCCGCAGCAGAGGCTCGGCGGCTTCGCCGGCTGGGGCGGCGGGCCGCCCCAGCGCCTGCACCCACGCGGCACGGGCCGCCGCGGCCTGACGGCCGCCCAGTTGCTGCGCAGGCGGGATGCGCGTCGCATCACGCACCGACCATGCGGCCAGCAGCTCGGTCAGGGCTTCGCCGTGGGCACGCGCGGCCAGCTGGCGCAACTTGGCCTCGGCACGCTCCAGGGCCTGCCGCTGGGCGCGGAAGGCCGCATCGCCCAGCCGCGGACGGGTCGGCCCCTCCGGGCGGGCAGGCCGCTCCGGGCGGGCAGGCCGCTCCGGGCGGGCACGCGGGATCGTTTTGGCGGGCACCGAGCGGGCCACTGCCGCGGCGCTGGCCGGCGTCGCCCCGGGCCGGTCGTCGCCCCGCCGGGCGATGACAGGACGCGGGGCTGCCGGGCCGGGCGCATCGCGGGAGGCGTCGGCCGCTGCGTCGGTCGGGGTGTCGGCCGGTGTCGCGGCTGGGTCGGGGGCCGGCGGGGTCTCATCGGCCGTCGCGCCGACGCCATCCCCCTGCGCCGCGGTCCGCAGGGCGGCCATCGCTGCGCGAATCTGCTGAGCGTCATCGGCCGCACAGGCGGCTTCCAGGGCCCGCGCGGCCTCCAACACGGCGGCATCGAGCCGGCTGGTGAGGGCCTGGGTCTTCTCCCGCTCGGCGCTCTTGCGCGCGAAGGCCTCGTCGATGGGTTGGCGGAACGCCTCCCACAGCTTTTGCTCCTTGCGGCGATCCAGGGGCACGCGGTGCGCCTCGAGCTGCCAGCGCTGTTGCAGGTCTTTGACGGCATCCAGCCGCAGACGCGGCTCGGCCGCCAGGGCCTGGGCCTCGGCGATTAGGGCCTGACGGCGCGCGGTGCTGTCGGCCTGCGCGGCCTCCAGCCGTTCGTGGGCGGCGGCGATCGCGGCCTTCCACAGCGGCTGCAGCTCGGCGAAGATCTTTTCGCTGACGTGCCCCCCCTGGCGCCAGCGCTCGGCAAAGGCGTGCAGGTCACGCAACTGGGCCTTCCAGTCCTCGCTGGCGGCGTGGGCGGCGGTCCAGGCTTGCACTTCGTCGATGAGGGCCAGACGGGATTGCCGCGCCGCCTCGTTGTGGGCCTTAAGTTCGCGCCGCCAGGCTTCGACCGCCTGATAGGCTTGGTTGCACGCCTCGTCAAAGCGCTTCCACAGCGCGTGGTTGGAGGTGCCGCCCTGGTCGGTCTGCTTCCACTGCTCGCGCAATTGCCGGATGGCCTCCTGCAACTTGCGGCCCGTGGGCCGCTCCGCCTCGGGGCCTTGGGTCAAGGCGATGGCCTGGGCCAGCAGCCCTTCGCGCAACTGATCGGCACGCCAGCGCTGCCAGTCCTCCAACTCCTTGGCCTTGGCCAACGCCGCGAGCGCCCGGGCGTCGAGCTCCGGCCCTGCGTGGCGACCGTGCACCTTGTGCGCATGGCGCAGCTCGCCGGCGTAGCGGCTCATGGCTTTGGTGTGGCCGGCGGCCAGCTCGCGCTCCAGCGCCTCGATCGCCGGCAGGAGCGCGGCCTGGGCCAGCGCCTGCACGGCCTTGGGCACGGGGGCGGCCGACTCGGCCTCGGCGGCCAGCGGCTCGCCGCGCTGGGCGCGGATTTCGTCGGCCCACACGGGCACCCCGGGCAGGGGCGCCTGGGGATCCTCGGCCGCGGCCACCGCCTGGGCGAGCGCCGCTTCGAAGGCCTGCCAGACGGCGTCGAGCTGCTGACGTGCGGCGTCGAGCTGGTTGGGGTAGCGCGGATCGAGATCGGCCCAGCCCACGGCCGAGGTCAGCCCTTGCTGACGCTCGCGCCAGTCGTTGACGTCCTGCGCCAAGCCGTCGCGTGCCGCCTGCGCCTCGGCGCGCGGCTTGGTGGACAGCAGGTCGATGCGCTGCACCAGCAGGCCGGCGGCCTCGCGCTCGACCTGCACGCGGGTTTGCAGGTCTTCGATGGCTTTCATGCGCTCGGTCAGGCGTTGGCGCAGGCCGGCCAGCGGCTCGCGCGACAGCGGGGCCCCGGCCTTGGCGGCATCGCGCTGCCAGGCCATGGCGTCGGCCAGATTCAGCCGGGGAGCGCCCAACAGCGCCTCGGCCCGGGCGGCCCATTCGGCGGCCAGGGCATCCTGGGCGCGGGCGCGGCGCAGCTCGTCCAGCCGCTCCTTGACCAGTTTGGCGGCCCCCTTGTCGCGCGTGGCCAGCTCGCGGTAGACCTCGGCCACGTCGTCGGCCGGCGGGTCAGTGGCCAGCCAGTCGCGCAGGCGGGCGGCACGCTCGCCCGAGGTCGGCGCCGTGAAGGCGCCGCGGGTGCGCTGGTCGAGTTCGGTCAAAGAGACTTTCGCGGAAGGGGTTTCGGACGCGTTCACGGTGCGGGGCGCGGGGTGGCCGCTCGGGGAAGTCGGGTGATCGAATCCGGCGGCCATGCAGGCCGCCGCCAAACGGTTATTGTCACCTACCCGGCCCACAGATCCAGCGGCGGATCGTGCACGACCGCCTTGAGCAGGTCGCTGCGGGACACGAAACCCATCAGCGCCCCCCCACTGTCCACGACCGGCAGGCCCGGCAAACCGGTGTCCAGCAGGGCCAGCGCCAGCCGGCGCAGCAGGGTGTCCGGGGTGACGGCGGGGATGGGGGTGACCATGATGTCGGACAAGGGCAACGCCAAAAAGGCACGCCAGACCAAGGTGCTGTCCTCCGGACGAGGCAACCGATCGATGTGCAGCAACTCGGCCCGGGTGAGCAGGCCGACCAGCCGCCCCTGCGCATCCAGCACCGGCGCCTGCCCCAGGCCGCGCTCGGCCAGGCGTCGCCAGCCATCGGCCACGGTCATCGTCTCGGTAACCGTAACCGCCTCGCGGGACATGACGTCCTGCACCCGCTCCAGCGGGTGGCGGACGGTCGGGGGGCGCTGCACCTCGCCGTAGGCCTGGACGGCGGCGGCCGCAGGCCGCGGCAGCGGGGTGTCGGCCGCGGGCTCGTCGCCCGAGCGGCGGCCCGCGACATGAAAGCCGCTGTCCGCGAAATCCGGCCGGTCGATCTCCACCGCCAGGGCGCGGATGTGCCCCGCGCGCAACGAAGGCAACACCCGCCGCAGGTCCTCGATCGGGCCGCGATACATCAGGCCCGAAGTGCCGTAGATGGCCAGCATGCACACCCTCCTGTCCGGATCCGCAGACCGGCGCCCCGGCGCAGCGCAGCCCCAGCCTCAATCGGGTAAGAACAGCGCCTGCAGATCGCTCAACCAGTCGAAGCCACGCGCGGTCGGCGCCAGCCAGCCGTCGTCCCCCACGGCGAGCCAACCGCGCGCCTGCGCGCGCTCGATGGTCGCCGATACCGCATTCATCGGCAAGCCCGTGCGTTCACTGAAGGTCCGCAGCGCAAATCCGTCGCGCAGGCGCAAGGCATTGAGCATGAATTCGAAGGGCAGATCGCGGGCCGCCACCTCGTGCTCCTGCGCCACGGGTGTGCCCGCCAGCGCCTGCTGCACATAGCGCGCCGGGTCGCGCCAGCGCACCTGGCGCACGATGCGCTGGGCAAAACTCAGCTTGCCGTGCGCACCCGCCCCAATGCCCAGATAGTCGCCAAATTGCCAATAGTTCAGGTTGTGCCGGCAGCGGTGGCCCGCGCGGGCGTAGGCCGAGACCTCGTAACGCGCCAACCCGGCAGCGGCCGTGCGCTCGGCAATGCGGTCGAGCATGGCGTAGGCCGTGTCGTCGTCCGGCACGGCCGGCGGATGCTTGGCGAACCAGGTGTTGGGCTCGATGGTCAGGTGATAGACGGACAGATGGGGGGGCTGGTGAGCCAGCGCCGCGTCCAGGTCCCGCTGCAGATCGGCGAGTGTTTGGCCGGGCAGCGCATACATCAGGTCCAGATTGAAGGTGTCGAAATGCCGCGCCGCCTCGTCCACCGCAGCGTGGGCTTGGGCAGCATCATGCACCCGGCCCAGCGCGCGCAAGAAGCGGTCGTCGAAACTCTGCACGCCGATGCTCAGCCGCGTCACGCCCGCGTCGCGAAAGGCGGCAAAGCGCTCGCGCTCGAAGGTGCCGGGGTTGGCCTCCAGCGTGATCTCGGCGCCTGGCTCCAGCGGCAGGCGGGCACGCAAGTCCGACAACAGCCGCCCGATCACATCCGGGTCGAACAGGCTGGGCGTGCCCCCGCCGATGAAAACGCTGCCCACCGGCCGCCCCCAGACGAGCGGCAAGCTGGCTTCCACGTCGGCCAGCAGGGCACGCACATAGTCCTGCTGGGGCAGCGGCCCCGCCTGACCGCTCGCCGCCCCCCATTCGTGCGAGTTGAAGTCGCAGTATGGGCACTTTTTGAGGCACCACGGCAGGTGCACATAGAGCGCGAGCGGCGGCAGGCCGTGCAGCCGGATCTGGCCCGGGCGCTGCCAAAGTACGGCGGCCTCGGCGGCACCGGTCGCGCCGTGTGCGCTCAGCCCGCCGGCCATCCGCGCTCCTGCATGAGGGCCAGCATGGCACGCGCCGCGCGGCCACGGTGGCTGTGGGCGTTCTTGACCTCGGTAGGCAATTGGGCGAAGGTGCAGCCGAAGGCGGGGATGAACATCACCGGGTCGAAGCCGAAGCCGCCATCGCCGACCGGCTCGCGCGCGATCAGCCCCTCGACGCGGCCGCTGGCCACCAGCGGCTCGGGGTCCCCGGGGTGGCGCACCGCCACGAGGGTGCTGACCATCGCCGCGCGGCGGTCGTCGATGTCGCGCATCTGCTCGAGCAAGGCGCGCACATTGTTGGCATCGCTCTTGGGGTAGCCGAACTGCGTGCAGTAGTGGGCCGTGTCCACCCCCGGCCGGCCGCCAAAGGCGGCCACGCACAGCC
>NZ_JBKBQX010000037.1:0-12657 GCF_046292505.1 Tepidimonas sp.
GGTGCAGCCCGGCGACGTGCTGGTCACCGACATGACCGACCCCAACTGGGAGCCGATCATGAAGCGCGCACGCGCCTCGGCAGCCGCCTGCGGGCCGCGCACGCGCACCGCTTCTGTGGCAAAGCGCACATAGGCGTGCACATCCAGCCGGCCCGCTTGGTAATCGGCAAAAAAAGCATCGTTGCGCCGCGCAAAGTCCACCGGATCGGTCCACCCGATGCGGGTGGTGAACTCACCCCAGGCGTAGTCCGAATCGAGCGGCAGCAGCGTGTGGTCCAGGTCGAACAGGGCGATGCCCGCCCGGGCCGCCGTCCTCTGTGGGGCGGCGGCGAGCGACGGGACGGGCACGGCGGTCGGGGTCATCGTGGCAAGGCAATCCATCGGCGTCATTCGGCGGTCCATGCACGGTCGATGCGCGCTCACTCGGCGGCCAGCATCGCCCGCACCAGCGGGATGGTGATGGCGCGCTGGGTGCGCAGCGCATAGCCATCCAGCCGGTCCAGCAGCGCCATCAGGCTGGACAGATCGCGCGCAAAGCGGTTGAGCATGAAGTCCATGACCTCGTCGGACAGCGCGATGCCCCGGGCATCGGCCGCGCGGCGCAGCACGGCGCGGCGCGCCGGCTCGTCCAGCGGTTGCAATTGGAACACATGGCCCCAGCCCAGACGGCTGCGCAAATCCTCGCGCAGGGGCAGATCGGCCGGGGGACGATCGCCGCACGCCAGCACCGCGCGCTGCGGCCCGACCGCCGGGGACTGGGCGTTGACGAACCAATTGAAGGCTGCGGCCTGCTGGGCGGCCGTGTAGAGCTGCACGTCGTCCAGCAGCACCGCTGACCAACGCTCGTCAAAGGGCGACGGACAAGTCACCTCAGCCCCCAGCCAGCCCACCGACTCCCCCCGCCCGAGCAGCGACTGGGCCACGGCGCGCAGCAGGTGCGTCTTGCCGCTGCCGGCCGGCCCCCACAGATAAATGGGCAGCGGCGCACGCGGCCGCGCCTGAGTCCACAGCCGCAGGTGCTCCCAAGCCGGCTCGTTGCCATCGGGCACGAAGTTGGCCAGAGTCGGCATGGGCGCCAGCCCCAGGTCGAGGACGAGCTGTTCCACTCAATCCTCCTCCGGCGCACGCACCGCATCGCGCGGGCGGTACAACGGGCTGCCGACGTACAGCCCCTGCACGCGCCGCACGGCCACCAGCAGCACCGCCGAGGCGGGCAGCGCGATCAGCACGCCCACGAAGCCGAACAAGTGACCAAACGCCATGAGGGCAAAGATGACCCCGATGGGATGCAGCCCGATGCGCTCGCCGACCAGCCGGGGAGTGAGAAAAAAACTCTCGATCACCTGCCCCGCCCCGTACACCGCCGCAACCAGCAGCACGCCCAGCAGGCTCTGGAACTGCAGCAGCGCCGCGAGCAGGGCCAACACCAGCCCCAGCCCAAAGCCCAGATACGGCACGAACACCGCCAACCCCGTGAAGACCCCGATGGGCACCGCGAGCTTGAGGCCCACCAGCGCCAAGGCGACGGCATAGAACACCGCCAACGCCCCCATGACCAGCAGCTGACCGCGCAGGTACTGGCCCAGGACCGCATCGGCCTCGGCCAGAAACCGCCCGACGGCCGGGCGCCACGGCGGCGGCACCAGCGCGCGGCAGCGCGTCACCACCGCATCCCAGTCGAGCAGCAGGTAGTAGGCCACCACCGGCATCAGCACCAGGTTGCCCAGCACCGCGAGCATCGCGCTGCCACCGATGCGCAGCGATGCCAGCACATGATCCAGCAACTGCCCTTCGTGGCCACTGATCATGCGCCGCAACAGTGCGCGCACGCCCTCCACGTCGATGGCGACGTCGAACCCGTGGCGCTGCGCCAGCGGCACCAGCCAGGCGTTGAGCCGCTCCAGCAGCGGCGGAATCTGCTCGCGCAGCAAGGGCCACTGCTGGGTGACGACCGGCACGATGATGAGGACCACCGCCAGCAGCACCAGCATCAGCAGAGCGATGGCGAGTCCGGCGCCCAGCCACTGCGGCACCCGGCGGGCGGCCAACCCCACCACCACCGGCCGCAGCGCATAGGCCAACACCGCCGCCACCACGAACGGCAACAACACCGGCGCGAGCAGCGACACCCCCCACCAGCCGGCGACGGCCAGGGCCAGCCACAGCAAAGCCTGTCGTTGGGAATCGGTCAGCAGCATCGGGGGTTACGGCGGCGGGCAAACGCCCCGATCGCGGCCGACCGGGGCACCCTTACAATCGCGGGGATTCTACCGACCCCATGAACACGACACCCCTCTCCTACAAAGACGCCGGCGTGGACATCGACGCCGGCGACGCGCTCGTCGAGCGCATCAAGCCGCTGGCCCGCCGCACGCTGCGCGAGGGGGTGCTGGGCGGCATCGGCGGCTTCGGCGCGCTGTTCGAGATCCCGAAGCGCTACCGCGAGCCGGTGCTGGTCAGCGGCACCGACGGCGTCGGCACCAAGCTCAAGCTCGCCTTCGAGTGGGACATGCACGACGGCGTCGGCGTCGACCTCGTGGCGATGAGCGTCAACGACGTGCTGGTGCAGGGGGCCGAGCCGCTGTTCTTCCTCGACTACTTCGCCTGCGGCAAGCTCGACGTCGACACCGCCGCGCGCGTGGTGGCCGGCATCGCCCGCGGCTGCGAGGCGTCCGGCTGCGCGCTGATCGGCGGCGAGACCGCCGAGATGCCCGGCATGTACCCGCCCGGTGAATACGACCTGGCGGGCTTCTGCGTCGGCGTGGTGGAAAAGTCGCGCATCCTCACCGGCGCCGAGGTGCGCGCCGGTGACGTGGTGCTGGGGTTGGCCTCCAACGGCGTGCACTCCAACGGCTTCAGCCTGGTGCGCAAGTGCCTGGAGCGCGCCGGCGCCCATCTGCCGGCCACGCTGGACGGCCGGCCGCTGCGCGAGGCCGTCATGGCGCCGACGCGGCTCTACGTCAAACCGGTGCTGGCCGCGCTGCAGCGGCACCCGATCAAGGCGCTGGCGCACATCACCGGCGGCGGCCTGCTGGAGAACATCCCGCGCGTGCTGCCCGAGGGGCTGTCCGCGCACCTGGTCAAGGGCAGCTGGCCGCAAAGCGAACTGTTCGGCTGGCTGCAGCGCACCGCCGGCATCGACGACCACGAGATGAACCGCACCTTCAACAACGGCATCGGCATGGTGGTGGTGGTCGCGGCCGACCACGCAGACGCCACGGCAGCCACGCTGCGCGCGCAGGGCGAGACGGTCCACGTCATCGGCGCCATTGCGCCGCGCGGCGACGGCGCTGCGGTCGTCGTGCGCTGACGGCCTTGCGTCCGCGGGGCGGCCACCGCCGCCCCATCCATCCCCCAACCTCTCGCCGTCAGGCCATCCCGCCGCGCAGCTCGCGCACGCGCTGGGCGATCGCATCCGCTTCCAGCGGATCGTCGGCATGGGCCAGATACGCCTCCAGATCCGGCAGCGCCCGGGCGGGCTGCCCAAGCTCCGCCCAGGCCAGGCCGCGATCGCGCACCTCGGTCCAGGCCTCGGGCAGCAGCACGATCAGGCGGTCGAGCACGGGGATCAGCCGCTGCCAATCCTCCTGCGTGCGGTGGATCTCCTTCAGGTTGCGCAGCACCCGCGCCACGATGTCGCGCGGCGGCGCGGCCTGCAAATACAAGCCCACCGGCACATCGAAATCGTCCACCAGCCCGTTGCGGCGCTTGTAGGGCTCCAACCGCTCGGCCAGATCCTCGCGGCTGAGGGAATGGCCGGTGAACGGATCCAGGATCACCTGCCCCTGTGGCAGATTGACCTTGACCAGAAAGTGCCCGGGGAAATTGACCCCGGCCGCACGCAAACGGATGCCCTGCGCCAGTTCCAGCCAGATCACCGCCAGACTGATCGGGATGCCCCGGCGGGTGCGCAGCACCGTGTGCAGGTAGCTGTTTTCGGGGTCGTAGTAGTCGTTGACGTTGCCGCCAAACCCCAGGTCGTGAAAGAAAAACTGGTTGAGCACACGCAGCCGGTGCAGGTGTCCGGCATCTGCCGGCAGGCGACGCCGCAACCGCTCGAGCAACCGGTCCACCCCGTCGAGCACCGCCTGGACGTCGAGTTCAGGATACTCATCCAAGGCAACGGCGGCCGTCGCCTCCAGCAACGGAAACCCCTCGTCCTGCGCCACCAGCGAGGCGAAGTAGTCGAGCGAAGAAGGTGCCCGCGCGGCCCAATTCATGCCGCTACTTTCGCACAAACTGGCGCAACGGCAAACCGGCCAAGGCCAACACCCCGAAGTACGCCGCGCCGGCCCCCAGCACGCCGGCGGTCAGCACCGCCACGCGCCACACCGCACCGTCGGGGTGGGTCCAGTCATACGCCTGCGCCAGCCACAGCAGGTATACCGCCAGCACCACGGCAGCGGCCAGCACCTGCACGGCAAAACGGCCCCAACCCGGCTGCGGCACATAGGCCTGCCGCCGCACCAGACCAGTCAGCAGCCACCCGGCATTGAGCAGGGCCCCCAGCCCAATCGCCAGCGCCAGCCCCGCATGGGCCAGATGCGGCACCAGCACCGCATTCATCACCTGGGTAAAGATCAACACCACCACGGCAATGCGCACCGGCGTACGGATGTCCTGCCGGGCATAGAAGCCCGGCGCCAGCACCTTGATGGCGATCAGCCCGAGCAGCCCCACGCCGTAGCCCATCAACGCCAGCGCGGTCTGCCGCACATCGGCCGCCGTGAAGGCGCCGTAGTGGTACAGCACGGCCACGAGCGGCTGGGCGAACACCAGCAAACCCACGGCGCTGGGCACAGCCAGCAGCACCACCCAGCGCAACCCCCAGTCGAGCAAACGACTGTACCGGTCCCCGTCGCCCGCGGCCTGCGCCGCCGCCAACTGCGGCAACAGCACCACCCCCAGCGCCACCCCCAGCAGCGCCGTGGGAAACTCCATCAGCCGATCGGCATACGTCAGCCACGACACGCTGCCCGTGGCCAGATGCGACGCGATCTGGGTGTTGATCAGCAAGGACACCTGGGCCACGCTCACCCCCAGCAGGGCCGGTCCCATCAGCGTCAGGATGCGGCGCGTGCCCGGGTGCCGCCAGCCCGCGCGCAGACCCGCGCGGGTCAGCCGCACTCGGGGCAGCAGCCCCAGCCGAGCCAGCGCGGGGATCTGCACCCCCAGTTGCAGCAAGCCCCCCAGCATGACGCCACCGGCCAGGGCATAGATGGGCTCCAGGCCCCAGCGCCCCAGCGCAGGCGCCCCCCACCACGCTGCACCGATCATGGCCACGTTGAGCAGAACCGGCGTCGCAGCCGGCACCGCAAAGCGCCGCCACGTGTTGAGGATGCCGGCACTGAGCGCCACCAGCGACATGAAGGCGATGTACGGGAACATCCAGCGCGTCAGCACCACAGCCACGTCGAAGCCGTGCGGGTTTTGCTGCAAGCCCGCCGCCATCGCCCACACCAAAAGCGGGGCGCCGGCCACCCCGACCACGCACGTCAGCAGCAGCGCCGCGACCAGCAGCGTCGCCACGCGATCGATCAGCTCGCGCGTGGCGGCGTCGCCGTCCGTCTCGCGCGTGGCGGCGAGCACCGGCACGAACGCCTGCGAAAACGCGCCTTCGGCAAACAGCCGGCGCAGCAAATTGGGGATGCGAAACGCCACGTTGAAGGCGTCGGTCAGCGCGCTGGCCCCAAAGGTGGCGGCGATCAGCAACTCCCGCACCAGGCCGGTGATGCGCGACGCCAGCGTCAACAGCGAGACGATCGAAGCGGATTTGAACAGCGACACGGCGCGAGTGTAGCCGCGCGCCTACAATGGCCTGACATGACCATTCTGAACGCCGACCTGCACTGCCACTCCACGGTCTCCGACGGCACGCTCGCACCCGAGGCGTTGGCCGAGCGCGCCAAAGCCAACGGGGTGGAGCTGTGGGCGCTGACCGACCACGACGAGGTCGGCGGCCAGCACCGGGCGGCGGCGGCGGCCCATGCGCTGGGCTTGCCCTATCTGAGCGGGGTGGAAATCTCGGTCACCTTCGCCGGCCTGACGGTGCACATCGTCGGTCTGGGGGTGGACCCGGACGATCCCCAGCTCGTGCAGGGCCTCGCGCACACGCGCGGCGGGCGCGAGCGTCGCGCGCGCGAGATGGCGGACCAGCTGGCCGCCGTCGGCATCCGGGGCGCGTTCGAAGGCGCGCTCAAATACGTGGGCAACCCAGAGCTCATCTCGCGCACGCACTTCGCGCGTTATCTGGTCGAGGCGGGCATCTGCCACGACACGCACGAGGTGTTCCGGCGCTTTCTGACCGAAGGCAAACCCGGCTACGTCGAGCACCGCTGGGCCACGCTGGGCGACGCCGTGCGCTGGATCACCCAGGCCGGCGGCATCGCCGTCATCGCCCATCCGGCCCGCTATGCCCACCCCAACCCCACACAGGAATATGCGCTGTTCTCGGAATTCGCAGCGCACGGCGGCCGGGCGGTGGAGGTGGTCACCGGCAGCCACAGCAGCGCCGAGGCCGTGCGCTACGCCGACATGGCACTGGAGTTCGGGCTGGCCGCCTCGCGCGGCAGCGACTTCCACAGCCCCGACGAGTCGCACACCGACCTGGGCGCCCTGCCCTACCTGGACGGCCGACTGACCCCCGTGTGGGAGCTGCTGGCCCACCGCATCCAGCACTGACGCGGGGACGGCGCGCATGGCCCAGTTTTTCGAAGTCCACCCGGACAATCCACAACCCCGCCTGCTGCGCCAAGCCGCCCAGGCCCTGCAAGGGGGCGCCGTGCTGGCCGTGCCCACGGACTCCAGCTATGCCCTGGTGTGCCACCTGGACGACAAGGCGGCCGTGGAGCGGCTGCGGCGCATCCGCGGTGTGGACGAGCGCCATCACCTGACCCTGCTGTGCCGCGACCTGTCCGAGCTGGCCGCCTATGCGCGCGTGGACAACCGCCAGTACCGTCTGCTCAAGGCCGCCACCCCGGGGCCGTACACCTTCATCCTGGAGGCGAGCAAAGAAGTCCCGCGCCGCGTCAGCCACCCCTCGCGCAAGACCATCGGTCTGCGCGTGCCCGAGCACCGCGCCCTGCGCGAACTGCTGGCCCTGCACGGTGCCCCTCTGCTCGGTACCACGCTGATCCTGCCGGGTGACGAGGCGCCGTTGAACGATGCGCACACCATCCGGGAACGGCTGGAACACGCCGTGGCCGCCGTCATCGACGCCGGCGCCTGCCCGCTGGAGCCCACCACCGTCGTCGATCTGACGCCGATGGGCACGGGCGGCGACCCCGAAGTGCTGCGCATCGGGCGCGGGCCGCTCGCACCGCTGGGCCTGTGAGGCGCGCCCCCGCGCCACCTGCGACAATCCTGCCATGGACCTGGCCCAGATCATCCAGACCGTCGCGATCTATGCGCTGCCGGTGCTGTTTGCCATCACCGTGCACGAAGCCGCGCACGGCTATGCCGCGCGCCACTTTGGCGACCCGACGGCCGAGCGGCTGGGCCGCATCACGCTCAACCCCATGCGGCACATCGACCCGATCGGCACCATCGCCATGCCGCTGCTGCTGTACTTTGCCACGGCCGGGGCCTTTCTGTTCGGGTACGCCAAGCCGGTGCCGGTCAACTTCGGTCGCCTGCGCCACCCCAAGCGCGACATGGTCTGGGTCGCTCTGGCCGGCCCGGCGGCCAATCTGGCGCAGGCCATGGCCTGGGCCGCCGCGGGCTATCTGCTTGTCGCGCTGGGGGTGCAAGAGCCGTTCTTCAACGGCATGGCCCGTGCGGGCATCCTGGTCAATCTGGTCATGTTCGCGTTCAACCTGTTTCCACTGCCGCCGCTGGACGGCGGGCGCATCCTGGTCGGTCTGCTGCCCATGCGCCCCGCCATGACCCTGTCGCGCGTCGAGCCATATGGTTTTTTCATCGTCTTGGCGCTGGTCGTGACGGGCGTGGTCAGCACCCTGTGGCTGCGCCCGCTCATGCGGATCACCGCCCAAGCCATCGAGTGGCTGCTCACACCGCTGCGCTGGCTGCTGTTCTGAGTGCGGGCCCCGGCCCGCTCCACCCCCATCGTTCCCCCATGACCACCGTCCGCGTCCTCACCGGCATCAAACCCTCCGGCACCCCGCACCTGGGCAACTACGTCGGCGCCATCCGCCCCACGGTACGCGCCAGCCGCGAGCCGGGCATCGACAGCTACCTGTTCCTCGCCGACTACCACGCCCTCATCTCCACCCACGACCCGGCGCGCGTGCAGCGCTCCACGCTGGAAATCGCTGCCACCTGGATCGCCTGCGGGCTGGACCCCGAGCGCGTCACCTTCTACCGCCAGTCCGACATCCCCGAAATCCCGGAGCTGACCTGGCTGCTGGCTTGCGTCTGCGGCAAAGGGCTGCTCAATCGCGCCCACGCCTACAAGGCCGCGGTGGACAAAAACACCGCCGACGGGCGCGACGCCGACGACGGCGTCACCATGGGCCTGTTCATGTACCCCGTGCTGATGGCAGCCGACATCCTCATGTTCAACGCGCACCGCGTGCCCGTGGGCCGCGACCAGATCCAGCACATCGAAATGGCGCGCGATCTGGCGTCCAGCTTCAACCACCACTACGGCGAGCACTTCACGCTGCCGGAGGCCGTGATCGACGAACAGGTGGCCACCCTGCCCGGTCTGGATGGCCGCAAGATGAGCAAGAGCTACGACAACGTCATCCCGTTGTTCGCCCCGCGCGAGCAACTGCGGCGACTCATCATGGGCATCGTCACCGACTCCCGCGCGCCGGGCGAGCCCAAAGACACCGAAGGCTCGGCGCTGTTCCAGATCTACCAGGCCTTCGCCACGGCCGACGAAACCGCCGCCCTGGCGCGCGACTTTGCTGCCGGCATCGCCTGGGCCGAGGCCAAAGAGCGACTGTTCGAGCGCATCGACCGCGAAATCGCCCCCATGCGCGCCACCTACGACGACCTGATGGCGCATCCGGAGCGGGTCGAGGCCCTGCTGCGCGCGGGGGCCGCCAAGGCACGTGCACAGGCCACGCCGTTGACCGCACGGCTGCGCGCTGCCGTCGGCCTGCGGCCCCTGGACGACCTGGCCCCGCCCCCCGCCGCCGAGGCAACGGGCACCAAGGTCGCGCCGCCGGTTTTCAAGCAATATCGCGAAAGCGACGGCCGCTTCTATTTCAAGCTGACCGACGCCAAAGGCCATGTGCTGCTGCAAAGCGCGGGGTTCGACTCGCCCAAGGCCGCGGGCCAGGCCGTCGCCCGTCTGAAGGCCGAGGGCTGGAGTGGTTGTCCAGACCTGCACGCACTGGTCCAGGCGTCCGCCCCCGCCGAGCGCATCGACGCCGCCCTGGCCCTGCTGCGCGAGACCTGAACGCGGGCCGGCCAAGCCCCCAAACTGCCCCTGCGGGCCTGCTACAATAGCAGGCTTGTCGACCGCGGAGAGATGGCAGAGTGGTCGAATGCGCCGGACTCGAAATCCGGTATACGGGTATCCCCCGTATCGAGGGTTCGAATCCCTCTCTCTCCGCCACGAACCCACCCTTTCCGACGACAGCCGGAAAGGGTTTTGTTTTTTCGGCGCAGCTTTATGGGATTTCGGGGGAGTCTTCCGCCGCAGACGATGCGGTGAGCACCGATGCCTGGTGCCGCTTGTCTGACTCGAACAGACGACCTACCGCTTACAAGGCGGGTGCTCTACCAACTGAGCTAAAGCGGCTGAGCGGGCAACCTGTGCGCAGGGCGGCCCGTCGGGACAGGGCTCCATTGTAGCCCTGCCGCGGATCACTTGATCCGGGTCAGCGTTGGGCGCTTGCCGCCGCCACGTGCCGGGTGGCCGTCCCCGTCGCCGTGGTCCTGTGCGGTTTTGGCGGGGGTGTCGGCCGGGGTGTCGGTCGGCTCGCTTGCGTCGTCGCTGGCCACCACCTGCAGCCGCTGGGGCGGGGCATCCGCCGCGGCCGGCTGCGGGGCCGGGAAGGCCATGCCCTGCCCGTTTTCGCGCGCGTAAATGGCGATCACATGGTCCACCGGCACCACCACGTCGCGCGGCACCCCGCCGAAGCGGGCCTTGAACTCGACCACGTCGTTGCCGAGCCGCAGGCCGCTGGTGGCGTCGAAGCTGACGTTGAGGACGATTTGACCGTCGCGCACGAACTCGCGCGGCACCTGCACGCGCTCATCCACCGCAACCACGATGTAAGGGGTGAAGCCCCCATCCGTGCACCATTCGTGCAGGGCGCGGATGAGGTACGGGCGCGTGGAGGGCAGATCGGTGTCCATCACTTGCGCATGACCTTTTCGGACGGCGTCAGGGCCTCGATGTAGGCCGGCCGCGAGAAGATGCGCTCGGCGTACTTCAGCAGCGGGGCGGCATTCTTGTTCAGCTCGATGCCGTAGTGGTCCAAGCGCCACAGCAGCGGGGCGATCGCCACGTCCAACATGGAGAAATTGTCCCCCAGCATGAACTTGTTCTTCAGGAACACGGGGGCCAACTGGGTCAGGCGGTCGCGGATGTGGGCCTTGGCCTTCTCGATCTGTTTGTCGGTCGGCTTGGGCGTGCGCTGCTCCAGCACCGAGACGTGCGAGAACAGCTCCTTTTCGAAATTGAGCAGGAACAGCCGCACGCGCGCGCGGTCCACCGGGTCGCCCGGCATGAGCTGCGGGTGCGGAAAGCGCTCGTCGATGTACTCGTTGATGATGTTGGATTCGTACAGAATCAGGTCGCGCTCGACCAGGATGGGGACCTGGCCGTAGGGGTTCATGACCGCGATGTCCTCGGGCTTGTTGTAGAGATCCACGTCGCGGATCTCGAAGTCCATGCCCTTCTCGAACAGCACGAAACGGCAACGGTGCGAATACGGGCAGGTGGTGCCCGAGTACAGAACCATCATGGTGTGTTCGCTCCTCGACAAAAGAAAACAGTGGATGGCCGCCTGCCGGCTGGCTCACCCACTGCGCGGACCGCGCGCTGGCACGCGGTCAGATGGGGGTTACTTGACGTCCTTCCAGTAGGCGGCGTTCAAGCGCCAGGCGATGACGGTGAACACGCCCAGGAAGATCAGCACCCACACACCGAGGCGGATGCGGTCGTTCTTGGCGGGCTCGCCCATCCATTCCAGAAACGCGACCAGCTCGGCGACGGTGCGGTCGTATTCGGCTTCGGTCAGCTTGCCGGGCTTGACGACTTCCCACCCGCGGAAGACTTCCACCTCGTGGCCGTGGCTGGAGACCTTCTCGAACACCGGCTTGCGCTCGCCCTGCAGCTCCCACAGCGGATGGGGCATGCCGATGTTGTGGAAGGCGACGTTGTTCCAGCCCGTGGGACGGTTGGGGTCGCGGTAGTAGCCCCGCAGCAGCGTGTACAGATAGTCGGTGCCGCTGTAGCTCAGTTGCGCGGCGCGCGAGCGGGCCACCAGCGACAGATCCGGCGGTTGCGCGCCGAACCAGGCCTTGGCCTGCTTGGGGTCGATCGCGGCGATCATCTGGTCACCCACCTTTTCGGTGGTGAACATCAGGTTCTCGCGGATTTGCTTTTCCGTCAGGCCGATTTCGGTCAGCCGGTTGTAGCGCACGAACGACGCCGAGTGGCAGCTCAGGCAGTAGTTGGTGAAGATCTTGGCGCCGTTTTGCAACGCGGCCAGATCGTTGGTCAGGCGCGGGGCCTTATCCATCGGGAAGCCTGCGCCTGCGGCGTGCAGCGCGCCAGACGCCCCGAACATCGCACCGAGGGCCACCAGACCCGTGGCAATCCATCGCTTCATGGGATTCGACTCCTCGAGTTTCAGTGGGCCTGGAAGTTGACGCGGGACGGAACGGGCTTGAACTCGCCCAGGCGGCTCCACCACGGCATCAGCAGGAAGAAGCCGAAGTAGAACAGCGTGCCCACCTGCGAGACGCGCTCACCCACCGGCGACGGCGGCAGCACGCCCAGGTAGCCCAGAATCAGGAAGTTGACGACAAACAGCGCGTACAGGTATTTGTTCCAGCTCGGGCGGTAGCGGATCGACTTGACCGGGCTGTAGTCCAGCCAGGGCAGGAAGAACAGGATGATGACCGCGCCGCCCATCACGACCACGCCCCAGAACTTGGCGTCGATGCTGAGCATCAGCGCGGACAGCACCACCGCGCCGCCGAGCAGGCCGCCTTTGCCCACCGGGCCCATGGACGACTTGATCGCCCCCAGCACGGCCGCGATCAGCACCACCGCGACGAGCACGTACATCATCTCGGTCGTGGTCGCGCGCAGCATCGAGTAGAACGGCGTGAAGTACCACACCGGCGCGATGTGCGGCGGCGTCACCATCGGATCGGCCGGAATGAAGTTGTTGTATTCGAGGAAGTAGCCGCCCAGCTCCGGCGCGAAGAAGACGATCGCCGAGAACGCCATCAGGAACACCGACACGCCCAGAATGTCGTGCACGGTGTAGTACGGATGGAAGGGGATGCCGTCCAGCGGCTTGCCGCTGGCGTCCTTGGTGGCCTTGATCTCGATGCCATCGGGGTTGTTGGAACCCACCTCGTGCAGCGCGATGATGTGCGCGACCACCAGACCCAGCAGCACCAGCGGCACGGCGATGACGTGGAAGCTGAAGAAGCGGTTGAGCGTCGCATCGCTGACGACGAAGTCGCCACGGATGAGGATCGCCAGATCGGGGCCGTTGAAGG
>NZ_JBKBQX010000038.1:0-11617 GCF_046292505.1 Tepidimonas sp.
GTGCTTTCATCACCACCGCCGACTTTCAGAATGCCGCTGCCGATGTAGCGCTGGAACCAGGGTTCCCCCGCATCGGCCTAATCAATGGGCGCCAGCTGGTCGATCTCTTGATCGAGCATTGGGGCGATATCCCAAAGGAGTTTCGCGAGCGCCTCAGCCTAAAACCAGGCTTGGTTTTGGCATGAACCCTCTCCACCGAAGCTTGTACGGTTTCCGGCATGTTTCGGGCCGAATGCGAAATCGTTTTTCAGGGAGAAAACCATGACCGCACCCAACTCACTCGTCATATTCGAGTCGAGCGATCAGCCGGTGCAGGTTCGGCTGGAGGGCGAATCCATCTGGCTGACGCAGCGCCAGATGGCCGAGGTGTTTGCCACAACGCCGGAAAACGTGCTCATGCACCTGAAGAACATCTTCCGCGATGGCGAGCTGGAGGAAGCAGCAACCACTAAGGATTTCTTAGCGGTTCAAACCGAAGGCCGGCGGCAGGTGCAGCGTCGCCTCAAGCACTACAACCTCGATGCCATCATCTCCGTCGGCTACCGCGTGAACTCTGCCCGCGCCACGCGCTTCCGCCAGTGGGCCACGCGCGTGCTGCGCGAGCACCTGACGCGCGGTTACACGCTGGACCGCCAGCGCTTCGAGCGCAACGCCGCCGAGCTGGAAGCGGCGCTCTCCCTGGTGAGAAAGGCCGCCGCGGGCGAGGCGCTCACCGCCGAGGTGGGCCGCGGGCTGGTGGATGTGATCGCCCGTTACACGCAGACCTTCCTGTGGCTGCAGCGCTACGATGAGGGGCTGCTGACCGCTCCGGCCGGCAGTCCGGGCGGGGTGTTGCCCACGCTCACCGAGGCACGCGCGGCGATTGCACGCCTCAAGGCCGAACTGGTCGCTCGCGGTGAAGCATCGGACCTGTTCGGGCGCGAGCGCGGCGAGGCCTTCGCCGCGATCCTGGGCAATCTGGAGCAGACGGTGTTCGGCGAGCCGGTCGTCCACGACGTGGGCTGGCCGCGCTCGCCCTGCTCGTGGCCGAGTCGGATGCCAAGAACAAGGACGTGATGATCCGCCTGATCGAGAACATGCTGGCCCCTGCGGGGCCGCACAGGGGGGAATGAGACATGGCGTTTCTGTCGGAAGCCGAAGTCGAAAGCGCACTGCTGGACCAGCTTCACGCGCTCGGCTACCGCATCGAGCGCGAGGAGGACATCGGCCCTGACGGTCATCGCCCCGAACGCGAAAGCCACGATGCGGTGGTGCTTCGAAAACGGCTCGAAGACGCCATGGCGCGCCTGAACCCCGGGTTGCCGGAAGCGGCGCGGCAGGAGGCGTTGCGCCGCGTGCTGCAGGTGGAACGCCCTGCCCTGCTGGAGGAGAACCGCCGCCTGCACCGGCTGATGACCGAGGGCGTGGACGTGGAGTATGACGCCGCGGACGGCACGCTCACCGCCGGCAAGGTGCGGCTGATCGATTTCGAGCATCCGCCGCGCAACGATTGGCTGGCGGTGCCGCAGTTCACGGTGGTGCACGGCGCGCATCAGCGCCGGCCGGACGTGGTGGTGTTCGTCAACGGCCTGCCGCTGGTGGTGGTGGAGCTGAAGGCGCCGGGCGCGGAGCAGGCGACGCTGCAGGGCGCGTTCAACCAGTTGCAGACCTACAAGGCGCAGATCGCACCGCTGTTTCGCACCAACGCGCTGCTGATCGCCTCCGATGGCTTGCAGGCGCGGGTGGGGTCGTTGTCGGCGGATTTCGAGCGCTTCATGCCTTGGCGCACCACCGACGGGGCGAGCGTGGCGCCCAAAGGCGCACCGGAGCTGCCGACGCTGATCGAAGGGGTGCTGCAGCACGAGCGTCTGCTGGAGCTGGTGCGCGACTTCACGGTGTTCGGCCAGACCGGCGCGGGGCTCGTGAAGATCATCGCCGGCTACCACCAGTTCCACGCGGTGAAAAAAGCGGTGGCGCAGACGATCCGTGCGATGCCGCCGGCCAACGTGGTGCGCGAGGAGCCGGCCGCCTACGGCTTGCCTTCGGCACGCGACCAGCAGCCGGGCGACCGGCGCGTCGGCGTGATCTGGCACACGCAGGGCTCGGGCAAGAGCCTGCTGATGGCGTTTTACGCAGGGGTGCTGGTCAAGCACCCGAAGCTGGAGAACCCCACGTTGGTGGTGATCACCGACCGCAACGACCTGGACGACCAGTTGTTCGGCACCTTTGCGATGTGCCGCGACCTGATCCGCCAGACGCCGGTGCAGGCGGAAAGCCGCGAGCATTTGAAGACGCTGCTGGATCGCGCCTCGGGCGGGGTGATCTTCACGACGCTGCAGAAGTTTGGCGAGGTGGACGGACCGCTTTCGACGCGGCGCAACGTGGTGGTGATCGCCGATGAGGCGCACCGCAGCCAGTATGGCTTCAAGGCCAAGCTGGATGCCAAGACGGGCGAGATGTCCTACGGCTTTGCCAAGTACCTGCGCGATGCGCTGCCCCATGCGAGCTTCATCGGCTTCACCGGCACGCCGGTGGAGGCCGACGACCGCAACACGCCGGCGGTGTTCGGCCACTACATCGACATTTACGACATCAGCCGCGCGGTGGAGGACGGCGCCACGGTGCCGATTTACTACGAATCGCGGCTGGCCAGGCTGGCCCTGGACGAGAACGAAAAGCCGAAGATCGACGCCGAGATCGAGGAGCTGCTGGAGGACGAGGACGAGGCGGCACGCGAACGCGCCAAGCAGAAGTGGGCGACGTTGGAGGCGCTGGTGGGCGCGGACAAGCGCATCGCGCAGGTGGCGCGGGATATCGTGCAGCACTTCGAGGCACGCGCGGCGGCGCTGGCGGGCAAGGGGATGATCGTCTGCATGAGCCGGCGCATCTGCGTCAAGCTGTACGACGCCATCGTGCGGCTGCGCCCCGATTGGCACAGCAACAATGATGCTCAGGGCGCGATCAAGATCGTGATGACCGGCTCGGCCAGCGACCCGCCCGAGTGGCAGCCGCACATCGGCAACAAGGCGCGGCGGGACCTGCTCGCCCAACGCGCCCGCAACCCCGATGACCCGCTCAAGCTCGTCATCGTGCGCGACATGTGGCTGACCGGTTTCGATGCGCCGTGCATGCACACGATGTACGTGGACAAGCCGATGCGCGGCCACGGGCTGATGCAGGCGATCGCGCGGGTGAACCGCGTGTTCCGCGACAAGCCCGCCGGGCTGATCGTCGATTACATCGGCATCGCGCAGAACCTGAAGTCCGCGCTGGCCCAGTATTCACCCCGAGACCGCGCGCAGACGGGGATCGACGAGGCCGAGGCGGTGGCCGTGCTGTTGGAAAAGCTCGAGGTCGTGCGCGCGATGTTCCACGGTTTCGACGTCGCGGCGGCGCTGCAGGGCACGCCGGCGCAGCGCTTGGAGGCGATGGCCGGCGCGCTGGAGTGGATCCTGGAGCGGCAGCGGCAGTGGGCGGCGCAAGAATCGACACCGGAGGGCCAGAAGGCTGCCCGGCGGCGCTTCCCGGATGCGGTGCTGGCGCTGTCGAAGGCCTACGCGCTGGCCGCCGCCAGCGACGAGGCGCGCGCCGTGCGCGAGGAGGTGGGCTTTTTCCAGGCGGTGCGCGCAGCGCTGACCAAGACCGGCTCGGCCAGCGGGCGCAGCGCGCAGGAGCGCGAGCTTGCCATCCAGCAGGTCGTCAGCCGGGCGGTGGTGTCCACGGAGATCGTGGACATCCTGCAGGCCGCAGGGCTGAAGACCCCTGACATCTCCATCCTGTCGGAGGAATTCCTCGCCGAAGTGCAGCAGATGGAGAAGAAGAACCTGGCGCTGGAGGCGCTGAGGAAGCTGCTGCAGGACGGCATCCGTGCCCGTGCCCGCGCCAATGTGGTGCAGACCCGGGCGTTCTCGCAGCGGCTGGAGGACGCGATGGCGCGCTACCACGCCAACGCCCTCACCACCGCCGAGGTGCTGCAGGAGCTGATCCAGTTGGCGCGCGAGATTCGGGCGGCACGCCAGCGGGGCGAGGAAGCGGGGCTCACGGATGAGGAGATCGCCTTCTACGACGCGCTGGCCGAAAACGAAAGCGCGGTGCAGGTGATGGGCGACGAGAAGCTGCGCGTGATCGCGCATGAATTGCTGGTGAGCCTGCGCGAGAACGTCACGGTGGACTGGGCGCACCGCGAGTCGGCCCGGGCGCGGCTGCGCGTGCTGGTCAAGCGCATCCTGCGCAAGTACGGCTACCCGCCGGATCTGCAGGACGCCGCCGTGCAGACGGTGCTGGCACAGGCGGAGGTTTGGGCGGCCACCTGGGGCCTGGAGGCGGCCACGACCAGCGCCTGAGCGCCGTTCACCCCAACGCCGCCCACGCCTGGGCGAGATCGGCGCGCAGGTCCTCGACATCCTCCAGCCCCACCGCCAGCCGCACCAGCCGGGGGGCGTAGGGCCAGGGACGGGCGCGCATTGTCGGGATGTCGTAGGGCACGCACAGGCTGACCGGCCCGGCCCAGCTGTAGCCGAGGCGGAACAGCCGCAGCGCGTCGCAGAAGGCGTCCACCCGCTCCGCGGGGACGGCCGGATCGAACACGACACTGAACAGACAGCCCGCGGCACGGGCGTCGCGGCGCCATGCTGCATGGCCAGGGGAATCCGGCAGCGCCGGGTGAAACACCCGGGCCACGTGCGGCTGGCTCCGCACCCAGGTCGCCAGTTCGCGGGTGGCGGCATCCTGCGCGTGATAGCGAAGGGGCAGACTCGGCAGCCCGCGCAACACGGCCTCGGCGTCGTTGGCGCCGACGCCCAGGCCCAGCCGCATGTGCGTCGTCAACAGCGCGTGGTGCAGCGCCTCGTCCCGTGTGACGACGGAGCCCATCAACACGTCGGCGCCCCCGCTGGGGTACTTGGTGAGGGCCTGCATGGCCACGTCCACCCCCAGCTCGAACGGGTTGAAGGCCACGCCGGCACCCCAGGTGTCGTCCAGCGCGGTGACGATCGGACGCGTCCGCCCCGCGTTGGCGCGGCGCACCTGCGCCACCAGCGCCGGCACGTCCGGAAATTCCAACGTCACCGAGCCGGCGGCTTCCAGCCACACCAGGCGCGTCTGGGGCGTGATGGCCGCGGCCAGATCCGCAGGATCCATGGGATCGTAGATGCGGTGCCGGATGCCCCAGGCGGCCAGCTCGTGGGTAGCCAGTGCCTTGTTGGGGCCGTAGGCGTTGTCGGGGATCACCACCTCGTCGCCGGCACGCAAAAACGCCAGATCGACCAGCGCGATGGCGGCCAGGCCGCTGGGGGTCAGAACACAGTGGCGCCCTCCTTCCAGTGTGGCCAGGCGCTCCTCCAGCGTGAAGGTGGTGGGCGTGCCGTGCAGGCCGTAGGTGTAGCCCGACTTGTCCTGCCACTGGCGCTCGCGCATCGCCGCGACGTTGGGGAAGAACACCGTCGAGGCCTTGTGCACGGCCACCGGCACGGCGTCGAAGCCGTCCGGCGCGCGGTAGGGGTGATGAATCAGGCGCGTGGCCTCGCCTGCGGGAGCCGACCCCATGGCGGTCAGATCTTCCACTTGGCCAGCAACTGCTCCGGCCGCAGGTTGTCGTAGCACTCGAACGGCTGGTGGATCCAGGGATTGGTTGGCAGGTATTCGACCGAGTAGTCCGGCGTGAAGATCGACACCGCCTTGGTCCAGATGACGGCGCTGCGCAGCTCGGTGATCGGCGCATAGTTGGTGCGCAGCATGTCGATCACGGCCTTGAGCGTGTGGCCCGAGTCGGCCAGATCGTCCACCAGCAGAACGCGGCCCGCGATCTCGCCCTTGGGCGTGGTGATGTAGCGCGCGATGTCCAGTTGCCCGCGCACCGTGCCGCCCTCGGCGCGGTACGAGCTGGTGGACATGATGGCCAGCGGCTTGTCGAAGATGCGGCTGAGGATGTCGCCGGGGCGCATGCCGCCACGGGCCAGACACAGGATGGTGTCGAAATCCCAGCCCGACTGGTGGATCTTGATCGCGAGCTTTTCGATCAGGTTGTGGTACTCGTCGTACGAGACGTACAGGTGCTTGCCGTCTTCGGTGAGCATATCTGGGGGTCTTTCGCGTGGCGCCGCGGGGGCCTCAAGCGGCGAAGGGATGCCGCACCAGGATGGTATGGTCGCGGTCCGGGCTTGTCGAGATGACGTGGATCGGCACGCCGGTGGTGGCCTCGATGCGCTCCAGGTAGCGGCGCGCGTTGGCCGGCAGGTCCTCGTAGCGGGTGATGCCGGCGGTGGGCTCGCTCCAGCCCGGCAGCGTCTCGTAGATCGGCTCGCAGCGCGCGATTTCGTCGGCCCCGAGCGGCAGCAGGTCGATCTCGCGCCCGTCCAGGCGGTAGCCGACGCAGAGCTTGAGCTCCGGCAGGCCATCGAGCACGTCCAGCTTGGTGATGCACAGGCCCGACAGGCCGTTGACCTGCGCCGAGCGCTTCAGCAGCGCGGCGTCGAACCAGCCGCAGCGGCGCGCGCGGCCCGTCGTGGTGCCCTTCTCGGCACCGACGGTGGCCATGTGCCAGCCCGGGGTGCCCTCGGTCTGCCAGTCGAGTTCGGTCGGAAACGGCCCGCCGCCGACGCGCGTGCAGTACGCTTTGGTGATGCCGAGCACGTAGTGCAGCAGCCCCGGGCCGACGCCGGAGCCGGCGGCGGCGTTGCCGGCCACGCAGTTGCTGGAGGTGACGAACGGGTAGGTGCCGTGGTCGATGTCCAGCAGCGTGCCCTGCGCGCCCTCGAACAGCAGGTTGGCGCCGGCGCGGTGCGCCTCGTTGAGCTCGCGCGAGACGTCGGCCACCATCGGCCGCAGCTGCTCGGCCTGGCGCATCGCCTCCTCGTACACCGGCTCGAAGCGCACGCGCCCGCGCTCGATGTAGGGCGCCAGCGCCGGGCTCCACTCCAGCGTCTCGGAGCCCAGCAGCGTCACCAGCACGTGGTTGTGCAGCTCCAGCAGCTCGCGCAGCTTGGCGGCGAAGCGCTCGGGGTATTGCAGGTCCTGCACGCGCAGCGCGCGGCGCGCCACCTTGTCCTCGTAGGCCGGGCCGATGCCGCGGCCGGTGGTGCCGATCTTGGCCGCGCCGGCCTTTTCCTTGGCGGCCTCGCGCGCCACGTCCAGCGCCGCATGGAACGGCAGGATCAGCGGGCAGGCCTCGCTGATGCGCAGGCGGCTGCGCACCTCCACGCCCGCGCGCTCCAGGCCCTCGATCTCCTCCAGCAGCTTGGCCGGCGACAGCACCACGCCGTTGCCGATGTAGCACTTCACGCCCGGGCGCATGATGCCGCTCGGGATCAGGTGCAGCGCGGTCTTGACGCCGCCGATGACCAGCGTGTGGCCGGCGTTGTGGCCGCCCTGGAAGCGCACCACGCCGTGCGCGGTCTCGGTCAGCCAGTCGACCAGCTTGCCCTTGCCCTCGTCACCCCACTGGGTGCCGACCACCACCACGTTGCGCCCCGGCTGGGGCTGGAAAACCTTGTCGTTCATGAAAAAGATCGCTCGATGGGTATCGCTTGGAGAGCGGTTGGGGGAGAGGTCGCGATGGTGCGGAGGGCATCAGCGCGCCTGCGCCGCGAGCGGCTGCACCAACCACACGCCGTCGCGTTCGACCAACGTGCGGTCGCAGGCAAATTCGTCGACCTCGTGCTCGTGCCCGGGCAGCACGCAGACCACGGTTTCGCCGGCCGCGCGCAGTCGGGCGATCGCCGCGCGCAGGGCGCCATCGTCACGCCATGGTGCCCGGATCGCCGGTCGCAGCGCGGGGGCCGGGGCCAGCCGGACGAGTTGCTTGAGATCCAGGCTGAAACCGGCCGCGGGACGGCGGCGGCCAAAGACCGCGCCCACCTCGTCGTAACGGCCGCCGCGCGCGATTTCCTGCCGTTCGGCCCCACCGGCGCCGAACAGCGAAAACCGCACGCCGGTGTAATAGGCGTAGCCCCGCAGATCCGCCAGATCAAAGGTGACGGAAACCTGCGGGTCGCGCTCGTGCAGACGATCGGCCAGCCAGGCCAGATCATGCAGGGCCCGCTGTAGCCGCTCGCCACCGGGCAGGCGCTGTCGGGCCTCGGACAAGACGCCCGCATCGCCATACAGCTCGGGCAAAGCCAACAGGCCGTCGCGCACGGCGGGGGGCAATTCCGCGGCGAGCGACGCCAGCGCGGCCGCGTCCTTGGCGGCCAGCGCTGCGTGCAGCCGCGCGATGCGCACCGGCGGTAGCGGACAGCCGTCCAGCACCGCATCGACGATGCGCACATCCCCCAGGTCCACCCCCAAGCGGGACAACCCCGCGGCGCGCAGGGCGTCCAGGGCCAGCTCGAGAACCTCCAGGTCGGCCTCCAAACCGGTGTGTCCGTAGATTTCGGCGCCAAATTGCAGCGGCTCGCGCGAACCGTGCGCTGCCCCTGCCCGGGTGTGCACCACGGGGCCGCAGTAGCACAGGCGCGTGATGCCCTGCCGGTTGAGCAAGTGGGCGTCGATGCGCGCGACCTGCGGCGTGGTGTCGGCCCGCAGCCCCAGCATGCGGCCCGAGAGTTGATCGACCAGCTTGAAGGTTTGCAGATCCAGCGCCTCGCCGGTGCCCGTCAGCAGCGACTCCAGGTGCTCGAGCAACGGCGGGATCACCAGCTCGTAGCCGTAGCGGCGCGCGGCTTCGAGCAGGGAACGGCGCAAATCCTCGATGTGTCGTGCCTCGGAGGGCAGCACATCGGCGATGTGATCCGGCAACAGCCAGGCAGACATGGGTGGTTCGAGGGCAGGCAAAGGCCGGATTCTACCCCGACCCCGGGCCGCGCCGGCCGCCCGCGGGTCCCGCCCGTCAGCGCGTGCCCGCGGCTGGCGCCGTCCCCTTGAACGCCTTGAAGAATTCGGACGAGGGATCGACCACCAGGACATCGCCCTTGCCGGCAAAGCTGGCTTTGTAGGCCTCCAGGCTGCGGTAGAACTGGGCAAACGCCGGGTCTTTGCCGAACGCCTGGCTATAGACGCGGGCCGCTTCGGCGTCGCCTTCGCCCTTGATCTTCTGCGCCTGCCGGAAGGCCTCGGCCAGGATGACCTCGCGCTGGCGGTCGGCCTCGGCGCGGATCTTTTCGCCCTCGGCAAAGCCGGTGGAGCGCAGTTCGTTGGCCACGCGCTTGCGCTCGGCCTCCATGCGGTCGTAGACCGAACGCGTGATCGATTCGGCATAGTCGATGCGCGAGATGCGCACATCGACCACGTCCATGCCCCAGGGCTTTTCGGCGCCGCGCACCGCAGCCAGCACCTCGCGCTGCACGGCGGCCATCAGCTCCTCGCGCTTGGCGGAAAGCAGCTCGCGCAGCGTGCGTTTGTTGACCTCCTGTTGGAAGGCGTTGCGCACCACGCGGTTGAGCTGCGCGGCGCCCGCGCGCTCGTCCAGCCCGACGTTGCGGATGTAGGCCGACGGGTCGGAGATGCGCCAGCGCACGTACCAGTCGATGACGACGCGCTGCTTCTCGGCGGTCAGCGTCGGCTCGGTGTCGGTGCTCTCCAGCGTCAGCAGCCGCTTGTCGATGTAGGACACGTTCTGAAAAGGCGGTGGCAGCTTGAAGTTCAGGCCTGGCTCGGTGACCACGTTGCGGATCTGGCCAAACTGAAACACCACGCCAAACTGCCGCTGATCGACAACGAACAGGGTGGAGCTGACGATGGCCAGCAGGACCAGCAGGGAAGAGGCAATGAATCCGATTCGGTTCATCATGGCATCGGCTCCGTTCAGCGCCCTTCGCGGTCGCGGCTGCGCAGGTCGTCACGCCCGCGCGCATCGGCGGCTGCCGGCGCACTCGACGCGGCGGCGGATGGGGCGGGGGACGACACCGCTCCCGCAGACCCCTGTGCCGCACTGACCTGCTGCATGATCTTGTCGAGCGGCAAATAGAGCAGGCTGGACTGTTGGCGGGTATCCACCATGATCTTCGTGACGTTGGTGTAGATCTGCTGCATCGCCTCCAGATAGAGGCGCTCGCGCGTGACCTGCGGGGCCTTCGCATACTCGGCCTGCACGAGCGAGAAGCGCTGTGCATCACCTTGGGCCTGCGCCACGATGCGCGCCTTGTAGCCCTCGGCTTCCTCGATCAGGCGTGATGCCGCGCCGCGCGCACGCGGCACGACGTCGTTGGCGTAAGCCTCGGCCTCGTTCTTGGCGCGCTCGCGCTCTTGCCCGGCCTTGAGCACATCGTCGAACGCGGCTTGCACCTGCTCGGGCGGGCGCACGCCGCCCGCTTGCAGGTTGATGCCGACGATTTCGATGCCGACGTTGTAGCGGTCCAAAATATTCTGCATCAAGGTCCGTACCCGGGGAGCGATCTGCTCACGCTCCTCGGCCAAGGCGGCATCCATCTTCATTTTGCCGACCACCTCGCGCACGGCGGTCTCGGCGGCCTTGACCACCGCCGCATCGGGGTCGCGGCTGCTGAACAGATAGGCGCGCGCATCGCTCAGGCGGTACTGCACGGCAAACTTGATCTCGACGATGTTCTCGTCCTCGGTCAGCATCGCCGACTCGCGCAGACCCGTGGCGCGCACGATCGCATCCCGGCCGATGTCCACCGAGCGGATCTGGGTGACGAACACCGATTCGTGGCGCTGGATGGGATACGGCAGCCGCCAATTGAAGCCCGCGCCCACCGTGCTGTGGTAGCGACCAAACTGGGTGATGACGGCCTGCTGGCCTTCCTGCACGATGAAAAAGCCCGTGCCCAGCCAAATCAAAACACCCACCCCGACGATCAGGCCGGCGCCGATGCCCGCGCCTTTGGGATCGGGGCGCATCGGCGCACCGCCCTCGCCCCGGCCCCAGCCGGGACCACCCGGCGGACGGCCACCCCCGCGACCGCCAAACAGGCCGCCGAGCTTGCGGTTGAAGTCGCGCCACAGTTCGTCCAGGTCGGGCGGCGTCTGCCCGCCCGACGGCCGGCGCTGTCCGCCACCGTCGCGGGCATCGCCGTCCTCCCCACGCCCCCAGCGCGGATCGTTGAGGTTGAACACCGCGCGCAGGCGGCGCGCCCAGCCTGTCCGAGCCCACAGGCCCAGGCGGTCAGGCCTGTGCCCAGAAGGTCGTGCGCCCAAGGGGAAGTCGCTCATGGATGAAAACGTGGATCGTTGGATGGCATGCGAATTGTGCCGAATTGCGGCCCGCCCCCGTCGCCGTCGGGCATTGCGAGGTGCTCGCGCACGGCATCGGCCAGCACTGCCCGCAGCGCGTCGAGCCCCTCGCCGGTCTGCGCGCTCACGAACACCCGAGTCACGCTGCGCCCCTCGAGTTCCGTGACGTCCCGGTGCTGGCGCGGGCGCCGCTCGGGTGGCAGGGCGTCGATCTTGTTGAACACCAGAACCTGCGGCACGTCGGCCGCGTCGATTTCGTGCAGCACGCGCTGCACGTTGTCGATCTGTTCTGGATGTTGCGGGTTGGCCGCATCGACCACGTGCAGCAGCAAGTCGGCGTCGCGCGCCTCCTGCAAGGTGGCCGCGAACGCCTCCACCAGCGTGTGGGGCAGGTCGCGGATGAAGCCAACCGTGTCCGACAGGGACACATTGCAGCCGACTTCGCCCAGATACATCTGGCGCGTGGTGGTGTCGAGCGTCGCAAACAACTGGTCGGCCGCGTACGCCCGGG
>NZ_JBKBQX010000039.1:0-10917 GCF_046292505.1 Tepidimonas sp.
CTTGGTACTCGTGAATCTTCATGTGGTTCCTGTCTGAAGTGGCGTCTGACGGGAGGTCCGCCCGGCAGCAGGCGAGGGGTCGGCCAGACCGCTCGCGCCGCCGCGTGCACGAGTGCGCAGCGCCCCTGCGTGGGGCGCCACGGCTGGCGGGCCAGCGCGGGACAGCGCGGACTGTATCATGGTGCATCGCACACACCTTGTGCGAAGCTGACAGGCCGCACCAACCCGTCGGACTGGATGTCGACCTTGTCAATGGGGATAACCCCTGTGGAGTATCGCGATGGCCAATGTTTTCATCGACGGGGAAGCCGGCACGACCGGCCTGCAGATCCGCGAGCGGCTGCAGGGGCTGGCCGGCGTGACGCTGCTGTCGATCGACCCCGAGCGCCGCAAGGATCCGCAGGCCAAGCGCGAGCGCATGGCGCAGGCGGATCTGGTCATCCTCTGCCTGCACGACGAGGCTGCGCGCGAGTCCGTGGCCATGATCGACGCCGTGCGGGCCGAGACGGGGCGCGCGCCGCGCATCATCGACGCCTCCACCGCACACCGGGTGGCCCCGGGCTGGGTGTATGGCTTTGCCGAGCTGGCACCGGGGCAGGCCGAAGCCATCCGCGTGGCGGACCGCGTGGCCAACCCCGGCTGCTACGCCACGGGGGCCATCGCGCTGATTCGCCCGCTGGTCGATGCCGGCCTCATTCCGCCCGACCACCCCTTGTGCCTGCCCAGCGTCAGCGGCTACACCGGGGGCGGGCGCGCCATGATCGAGGCGTACGAATCCGGCCGCGCCCCCGCCTTCGAGCTGTATGCCCTGGGGCTGGAGCACAAGCACCTGCCGGAGATCATGGCCTACACTGGCCTGCAGCGCCGCCCGCTGTTCGTGCCGTCCGTGGGCCACTTTGCGCAGGGCATGCTGGTGCAACTGCCGTTGCATCTGGATGCGCTGCCGGGCCAGGTGCGCCCCGCCGATCTGCACGACGCGCTGGCGGCCCACTACGCGGGCAGCGCTTGGGTGTCGGTCGAGCCGCCGACCGCCGATGGCAAGCTGGACGCGACCGCCCTGGCCGGCAGCGACCGGCTGGAGCTGCGGGTGTATGGCAACGACGCACGCCGCCACGCCCTGCTCGTGGCCCGATTGGACAACCTGGGCAAGGGCGCCAGCGGCGCTGCAGTGCAGAATCTGCGGCTGATGCTGGGCGTCTGAGGCGCTGCACAGCACCGAGAGCCTGGCCGAGGCGCTGCGCGGCGGGGGTGGCTTCAAGCCGTTGCCGTTTCGCCGCCGAGCACGCTCAGCAGGTCTTGCGGCTGCGGCCGTGGCAAAGACCGATCCTTGAACGAGCTTACGGTGCCGATGCTAATGCAACACACGGCCTGCTCGCCCTCTTGCAGACCGCACAAGGCGGCCAGCCGGGGGGATCGCATGGCTTGGCCGCTGGTCAGTCCGGTGCCGTAGCCCAAGGCGCGCGCGCCCAGCAACACGTTTTGCAGGGCTGCGCCCAACGACACCAGCCGCTCAGCACTGGGGATGTTGGGTTCGGCAGAGCCGAGCCGTGCGACAGCTATCAACAACACCGGGGCGCGCGCGGCTTTGTCGCGCGCAGCTTGCAGCTGTTCTGGGGTCGCGCTGGGATCACGGTCCAGCAAGGCCATGGCAAACGCTTCGCCCAAGCGGGCACGTTGATCGTCCGGCACGAGGATGAAGCGCCAGGGCGTCAGGCGGCCATGATCGGGCGCTGCGGCGGCCAGGCCCAGCAGTTCCAACAGCATGGCCCGGTCCGGGCCTGGTGCCACCAAGCGCCGCGGTGAGACGTGGTGCCGCCCATGAATCAAGGTGCGCACCAGCGGCCAGGGTTCAGCAGGGCTGTCATCGGTGTTCGAGGGGGGGATGGTGGTATGTAACAAGGCAATACGGTCCATCGGCTGGAAAATCGATAAAAAAAGGGGCGCACTGGGCGCCCCTTGACAGGTGCCCCGCATGCCGTTGCTAGCGAGGCCTGTGGATCGGTCAAGCGTAGCGCCGCTCCTTGAAGCTGATGGTTTGCTTCCAGTCGTCGACGGTCCCCACACGCTTGATACTGGCCCAGGTCCCCTTGTAATAGGGCACGACATTGCGGTCAACCCACGAGGTGACGACGTCGCCGTGCACGCCTTTGATATAACCAAAAAGCATAAAGGTGTGTCCGGGTTTTTGCGACTTCATCGGGTAGGCCATTGCGTAGGTGCTGCCGAAGTCGTTGAAGACCTCGACGATGTCGCCCGGCTTGATGCCCAGCGCTTGGGCATCGCCAGGATGCATCTCGATGTAGGCCATCGGATAGCGGTCGCGGACAAAGCTGTTGTACTGGTCGTGGTAGGCGGTCTGCCACACTTCGTTGGCGCGGCCGCTGTTGATCCAGAACTTGTGCTTGGCCTTTTGCTCGGCGACCATTGGCGGCAGCCCAGTGTAGACGGCCGGCTTGAAGTGCGCCTTGCCGTCGGGCGTGTCGAACTTGTAGTCGGCGTACAGCATCTCGGTGCCAATGAGCTTGCCGTTCTTGACTTCCTTGATGGGCAGTTGTACACCGTTGTTGCCGGCTTTGCGCAGAAGATCGTAGGTGGCCAGGTAGCCGGTGTTGCCGCCCTGGCTGTCCATCTCCGGGGCACCGGGGCGCCCGGCACGGCGGAAGCCATCGTTGAAGGCGTCTTCTTCGGTTTTCCAGTCGAAACCTTCGAAGCGCTTGGCCATGGCCGCGTTGCCTTCCTTCAGATACATGGCCTTGAGGGTATTGGCGATGTCTGCGGCGATCAGGCAATCGGGCTTGGCTGTACCCGGCGGGTCCATGAACTTCTCGGACAGGCGCAGGCGGCGCTCACCGTTCATCGAGGTCAGGTTCATTTCGCCCGGATGCGCAGCCGGGAACATCAGGTGCACCTCTTCCGAGATGACCGTCGGGTAGAGGTTCATCGCCGCGATGAACATGCCGCCCTGGTATTTGCAGGCGTTATAGATCACATCGACCAGTTGCTCGGGGCTTGCACCTTTGGCGCGCGAGATGGCTTCGTTGACGATGGCCGCGCGGCGGCGCAGGGTCAGCCGGTGCTGCTCGGCATTGACCGTCGTCTGGAACGGGTTGGTGCCCCAGAGCGTGTACATCAAACCGCGGCCAGCGATCACCTCCTGGTCGATGTAAATCTTGCGGTCACCTGGGTAGGGCGGCCGCACGTAGCCTTCTTGGTGCCCGCCCATCCGGCACACGCCGGTGCCGCGGCGACCGACGTTGTGGGTAGCGAGCACCAGACTGACAAGTGCGCTTTGGATCACGTAGTTGTCGTTGCCCCAGATGATGCCCTTCTCGTAGGGATGGAAGGTGCGTTTGCGGTGCCCACCGGCCTTGGGCGCATATGCCCACTCGGCGGCCTGCTTGATTTGCGCGACCGTCAGGCCCGTGGCCTTAGCCCCTTCCTCGAGCGACATGCGATTGGTCTTCACCGCTTCTTCGAAGCCCTTGGTGTGCTTGGCGATGAAGTCCTTGTCGTGCCAGCCCTGCTGCACAACGTAAGTGAACAATGTGTTGAACAGTGCCGTGTCGGAGCCAGGCTCGATCGCCAAGTGCAGGACGTTTTCCTTACCGGCAACCTGTTCTGCGATTGCTACGGTTGCAGAACGCCGCGGATCGACGATGATGATCTTGGCTGCTGCTGCGCTGGCTGCTTCGGCTGGGAACCACTTCTTCTTCTTGTCCACCGTGGCGCCGGTCAGGTTCGGCAACCAATGGTTCAGGAAGTAGTTGCTTTGCGTCTCGTACGGGTTGGCGCCGACGCAGACGATGCAGTCGGCCAGCTGTGCATCCTCGTAGCTGTTGTTCAGCTCGCCAATGCCCATCTCGCGCGTGGCGTGGCACTCGCTGTTATAGGCCGGGCGGTTGTGGATGCGCACCATCGGCGTTTGGATTGCCGAGAACATCAGCTTGCCGGTGCCCCAGGTGTTTTCGAAGCCGCCGCCAGCACCGCCGTGGTCGAAGCAATCGAAGAAGATGCCACTCGGGCCATCGTTGTCGAGAATCTTTTTCGTCAGCCCAGCGTAGATGGCCAAAGCATTTTCCCAACTCGTGTCCAGCCATTGGTCACCGCGGAAGATGCGCGGGCTCTTAAGCCGCTCGCGCGTCGGGCTGTCGTGCGTGTACATGTACGTGGCCATTTTGCCGCCGCGCGTCGAAGACAAGCCACTGTTGACCACGCACTCCTTATCCGGGACGATCATGATGTTCCAGCGCTTGCCGGACTTGTCGGTGATCGTGTTGGTCATCGCCTTGGTCATTGTCAGCTGCAGTGGCGGCACTTGCTGGCGGAAGTCGATGCCGAGCGCATTTTGGTCGGGTGCCCGCCCGCCTTCACGGTTGGCGTCCCACTTATAAACGTGATAGCCGCATCCGACGATGCAGAAGTGACACGTCATGTTGGTTTTCTGCGCGTCGACAGGGGGCAGGGCAATACGGTCTTTGATTTGGGTGCTCATGCGTCGATCCTCCTTACAGCACGTTGGCTTGGCGGCCGTAGATCAGGCCATCGATGCCGACGGCGGTCACAGTGTCGGTGGCGGCGTCGTATTCCAGCAAGACGCGAGGCAGGTCTTCTGTGGCCTGGCCGCAGACCATCTGCCCTCCGTTTTCGGGGTCGAAAATCGAAAAATGGCAGCCACACTTGAAGGTTTTGGTGCCGCCGTCATAAGTCACCGGGCAGCCCATGTGGGTGCACAGCGAGCTGTAGGCGACGATATCCTTGTTCGGGCCCACGCCACCCGGCACGGGAGACCCCATGCGCAGTGCAACGCATGGTGAGCTGCTGTCAGGATAAGAAAAGTTGACGACTTGGTTGACAGGCATGCTGCCCGCCTTGCCCACCGCTGCCTTGGGGTAGTTCAACGTTGTGCCGGTCGTTGCACCGGCAGTCTGGGCTTGTGCAGTACCAGCAGCGAGCAGCGTCCCGGCAGCCGCAGCGGCACTGCCGCCGCTGGCCTTCAGAAAAATACGCCGGCTCAGTTTGAGTTCTTCCATGAGGTCTCCTTGCTTGGGTGGAAAAAACACAGCTGATCCAGCAAACGGCGTGCCAGAATGAAACAGCTTTGTAATCAAGGACTTGTCTTCCCCTCCCGTCTGCAGGTGTCTGGAAATCGTAACGTGGTCTGTGGGGCCGTGTTACGATTTTGTAACGTACGGTTGCCCTGTAGAGGAAAAGACGATGAACGCCTTGCGTCGAGCATGCTGTGCCGCGCTGTTGGGCCATGCCTTACCGGCCTGGGCCGACGGCTCGGCCCTGCGTATTGGCGTGACGGCCGTCATCTTGGCCGACCAATCGGCGTTCTTGGCTCGTTGGGCGCGCGATCTGCAGCGGCATGCGCAACTGCCAGTGCGCTTCGTCGTGCGCGACGAGTATCGGCCTGTGATGGACCTGCTGTTGGGCGGAGCCATCGACGCAGCTTGGATTTGCGGCTATCCGTATGTGCAGCATGCCGCCCAACTGCAGTTGCTCGCAGTGCCTATCTATCAGGGGGTGCCGCTGTATCGCGCCTATCTGATTCGCGCGCAAGGCGAGGCCAGCATACGGGGTTGGGGGGATTTGCGCGGGCGGGTTTTGGCGATGTCGGACCCGCTGTCCAATTCAAGCTGGCTCGTGGCCCAGCATGCCCTGCACGAGGCAGGCGTGCCTCCTGATGCCCTGCGCCGCAGTTTCTACACCCACGGTCACCGCCATGTGTGCGAAGCGGTGGCCGTCGGCCTGGCCGACGCGGGAGCGATCGACGGGTATGTCTGGGACACCATGCACAAGCTCGGTATCCCTGCTGCGCGCAAGACGGAAGTCGTCTGGCGCTCACCGCAGTATGGGTTTCCGCCGATGGTGGCTCGAGCGGGCCCGCTGTCTTTGGGATTGCGGCGTTTGCAAGCGCGGTTGTTGTCGATGACGCGCGATGATGAGGGCCGCGCTCTGCTGGCGGCGCTCAACCTCGATGCCTTCGCGCAGCCCACCGCAGATTTGTACCGATCCATTGGTGTGCTGGCTGCCACCGTGCCCGGCAGCGGTTTGGGGGCACCGCCGCGGACGGTGTCTGCCACGCCGCACCCCGTCGCGCTTCGCCGCCGCGCAGCAGGAGTGCACTGATGTGGCCGCGATTGCGCTACCGCCAACAGATTCCCCTGGGGTTGGCCATGGCAGTGCTGCTGACCGCATGGCTGACGGTTTTATTGGCGGCGCCGCTGACGGCGAGCAGCGCACGCGACGAGACGATGGCACGGCTCGAGCGCGCTGCAGCATTGATCGATGCGCAATCGATGCCACTGCTGGCCACCGAGGATGTCTACCGAACATTTCGCTTGCTGGGCGACACCGTTGCGCTGTTGCCGGGGGGCAGTTCCGGACACGCACGCGCTGCAGTGCTCGATGCCAATGGACATGTGTTTGCTGCATCTGATCCAAGAGTGCAGCCGATCGGTCTGCACATGCTGGGGGCCGGCTCAGACGGCCTTGGCCTCTCGGGCGCGATCGATCTGTCCCAGCGTGCGAGCTGGACTCGGCAGGACGGCGGCGTCGCGCTGGTCGATCCGATTCGCAGCATCGACGGCCAGCTGCTTGGCTATACCTATATCGAAGTAGATGCGCCTGTTTTTGCGCCCGCCTGGCAGCGATTGGCGGCGCCCGCTGCGCTGGGTGGCCTCCTGGCCGTGCTGTTGTTGGCGCCCATTGGCTGGCAACTGGGCGTGCGCATGGCCCGCCCGGTGGGGCAGATTGCGCGCGTGATCGAAGATCTGACGCAAGGCGTGGATTCGGTGCCGCGCCGCGCACTGCCGACGAGTACCGACCCCGAACTGGCGCGCATTGCCGCTGCCGTCGATCATCTGATTGCAGCCAACGCAGCGCGCGAACGCGCGGCGCGGCGTGCTCTGTCGGCTGAGCGGTTGGCTGCCGTCGGCCGGCTCACGGGGGCGATCGCACACGAAATCAACAATCCGCTGGGTGGCTTGCTCAATGCGGTACAAACGCTGCGCCTGCACGGCGAGGACGCGGGGATTCGCTCGCGCACCTTGGACCTGCTCGCGCGCGGCTTGCAGCAGATTCGCGCCACGGTAGCCGCGCTTTTGCCGCAAGCGCGCATCGAAGATCGGGCGCTTGCCGCCAGTGACCTCGATGATGTGTTGCTGCTGGCCAGTCCGGCTGCGGCGCGCGCCGGAGTCGAGTTGAGTGCACGCGACGATTTGTCGGTTTTGCCGCGTGTGCCGTCGGCACCGATGCGCCAGGCCATGCTCAATATGCTGCTCAATGCCATCAAAGCCGCCGGCAGCGGTGGGTGCGTGCAAGCGCGGCTGGCAGCCGACGCCGAGCGCGTGAGCTTTTGCGTCACCAACACCGGTGCTGCCCTCAGTGCCGAGGCGCTGGCACAGGTGCTCGAAGCCGAGGGCGGCGACGATCCGCGCGGTTTTGGGTTGTGGGTATGCCGTGAGCTTGCCCTGTTGTACGGGGGCGGTTTCGAGCTCGACCCCGCCGAGCGTGCAGGTACACGGCTCGTATTCTGGCTGCCCAATCGGGAGATGACATGAGCGAACTGCTGTTGATCGAGGATGACCCCATCATGGGCGAGTCCCTCGTGCAACGCTTTGAGATCGAAGGCTACACGCTGCACTGGTGCCGACGACTGGGTGAGGCGGCCGCACTACTCGATGCCCCGCGGCGTTGGGCGGCGGTGGTCAGCGACGTGCGGCTGCCCGATGGGATGGCCTCGACCTGGTTTAGGGCGCAGCCAGCGCCAGTGCGGCGGCTGCCTTGGTTTTTTCTGACAGGCTACGGCAGCGTCGATGATGCGGTGGTGGCCATGCGCGCTGGTGCGCGCGAGTACTTGACCAAGCCATTCGATATCGAGCGACTCGTGATGTCGGTGCGCAATGCCACCGCATCGGGCGACGCCGATGACGGAGTCGTGCTGGGCATCTCATCGGCGATGCGGCGTATCGAATCGCTGCTGCGCAAAGTGGCGCCGCAGAAGGCGCCCATTATGCTTACGGGCGAGTCTGGTGTTGGCAAAGAAGTGGCGGCGCGGCTTGTGCACGATGTGGCCGGGCGCGGTGATTTCGTCGCTGTCAACTGTGCCGCCATCCCTGAAACCATGCTCGAAGCCGAATTTTTCGGCTACGAAAAAGGCGCATTCACGGGTGCGGCGCGTGTGCATCGCGGCTATCTGGAGCGGGCCAGCGGCGGCACACTGTTTCTCGATGAAGTCGGTGAGTTGCCCCTGTCTATGCAGGCCAAGCTGCTGCGCGCCTTGCAGGAGCGCAGTTTTTTCCGCCTCGGCTCGGAAAAGCCCACCTCGAGCGACTTTCGGCTCGTCTCTGCGACCAACCGGGATTTGCTCGCCGCCATGGCCGATGGGCGTTTCCGTGAAGACCTGTTCTACCGTATTGCGGTGATCCGCGTCGACTTGCCTGCCCTGCGCGAACGTCCTGAGGATGTGCGCTGGCTTGCCCAGCGCATGTTGGCGCAGATGGCCATTGAACAGCAGCGCACGCTGGCGATGTCGGATGATTTTCTGTGCACGCTCATGACACGCCCCTGGCGCGGCAATGCGCGTGAGTTGCGGGCCATGCTTGAACAAGCGGTGGCGCTGAGCGAGACGGGCTGGCTGGACACTCCCGCCCACGAGGGGCCGCCCGATGTTGTAGGGATGGCTGAAGGGGCGTTGTTGCAGCCGCTGCAGCGCGTGCTCGAAGACACCGAGCGCCAGCACATTCGTCGCGCGCTGCAAATGGCGCAAGGCAGCGTCGGGCGCACGGCCGAGATGCTCGGCATCAGCCGCAAAACCTTGTGGGAGAAGATGCGACGGCTGGGCTTGAGCACATAGCCCGGCGTCTTCCGCAGCGCGTTGCTCTCGGGCTGGCGCGGGCGATTCAACAAGAACAGGACAGGGGGCGGCGATGGTGCAACGGCATCATGCCGTCCGAGGTCCAGCACCGGCAAATCGGATGCCGGACACCCTCAGCCGGGGCTGTACTTGGGTTCAAAAAACCACAACCGTCTTGCCGACACTTCGGCCCTGGAGGATTTCAACCAATCGGGCACCGGCTTCCTCCAGGGGGATCATCCGCAAGACGGGCACGGTCAGGCGACCCTCGGCCAGCATCTCCGAGCAGGCAGTACCCGCCCGCACCATTCGGGCCTCGGCCTCCATTCCCGCACGGTGACCCGCTCCCAGTGAGAGTTGGTGGAAGCTCAGCCCACGCAGGAAGACTTCGCGGTATTTCTCTGGACGGACGACATCAACTATTTCCACCATCTCGCCTTCGAAGCCCAGGGCTTCGGCAACCAGAAGGTCCTCGTCCGGCCCGACGGTGTCCAGTGCCCGATCAACCCCCTTGCCACCAGTGATTTCGCGCACCCGCGCCACAACGTTCTCGGTCCGGTAATCAATGGCGTGCGTTGCTCCCAGAGAGAGGACGTAGGCATGGTTCTTCGCCGAGCAGGTTGTGATGATTGGTTCGGCTCCAAGATCTCTTGCTAGCTGGATGGCGAAACCTCCCACCCCACCGGAACCACCGGTTATGAGAATGGAATGGCCTGGCTCGAGCCGCAGCTTGTGATGGAGGGCTCGCCAGGCTGTCCACGCTGCGCATGGAGTGGCTGCCGCGAGTGCAGAGGAAACCGGGGGGTGTGGGATCAAGGTTTCCGCCTTGTGAATGGCATATTCGGCCAGACCACCATGCGGGCGGAGCATGTTCCCGTGGTAGAGGACCCTGTCACCGACTTTCCAGTTTGCGACCCTGGCGCCGACCTTCACAATCTCGCCCGAGACATCGAGTCCGGGTGTCCAGTCGGCGTCCATGTCGGGCGCCATCGTTTTCCAGCGCTTGATCTTCGCATCCACCGGGTTGAGCCCGCAGGCCGCAACCTTGACGCACACATCGCCGGGGCCGGGCACGGGAATTGGTAAATCCCGGATCGAGAAAGTGTCGGTTACCGGATTGAAGGTCAGCGCTTTCATGAGGGTTCGGGAAAGTTGGGGAAGGTCGATCATCCCCCGCCGCTGACGCTGTGGCGGGGCTTGGGTTTGACATGAGGGGTTCGAATATCGGCTCGGCAAGGTTTCGGGGGTTGCTTGGCCCGCGTCGAGGGCGGCATAAGGTAGCTGCGCGCCATCCACAGATTGGCCAACACCAGGAGCGTGGTGATCTGTGCCGCGTTCTTCTTCGGCCCCAGTGGCGGACTTTGGTGTATCGGAAGACCCACTCGAGAACCCCGAAGATGTGCTCAGCCCACGTGCAAATGCGCGCCTTGACGGTCTCGATCTGGTGGAGGATCGCCTGTAGCGGCTGGGCGGTGTCCAGCTGCCTGCGCTTTCCCGGGCGCATCGCCACGGGCCAGTTCACCTTGGGGTGACGCTGCTGGATTTCGTCGCGCTTGTCCACCCCCAGGTCCAGGCCCATGAATTCGGCAAAGGCCGCCACGCGTCGTATGGCGCTTCTTCGGCCGCCGGGTCCGCAGCGCACACCACTGCTGCAAAAAGTGGATGCGCAAGAGCATCGACACCGGGTACGGGGGCGGGCCGCCCTTCGGACCTGGGCTGCCTGACATGTGCGGTGCAATCAGCGCCTGCAGTTCCCGCCGCGGAACCACCCGATCCATCTGGCGCAGGAACTCGGCGCTTGCGCGTGGTCTTCATTCTCAGCTCAAACCCTGCCCCGAGACTGGCTTGCTTCATCTTCACTCCCTCAGCGCTGCACCTCACAGGCTCTGTGGTGATCAGTCAGAGGTGGGTTTTGCAGACCTTCTTTAAAACTCCCAGTTGTCGATCAGGCGGGTGCGGCCGAGCCGGGCCGCGCCGAGTGCCACCAGGCGGCCGGGTTGCAGGTCCGCCACCGTGGGGGGCAGCAGATCCTCGCGCCGGCGTACGGTCAGGTAGTC
>NZ_JBKBQX010000040.1:0-10536 GCF_046292505.1 Tepidimonas sp.
GACAAGGGTTCTTGTGCACGTTCGCACACCTGTTGCAGCACGGCGTCGCCCGCGACGTGGCCGTACAGGTCGTTGATCAGCTTGAAGCGGTCGAGGTCCAGGTAGGCGACGGCCAGCGGTTTGCCGCGCCGAAGCCGCTGCAGGCCCCGGCTGAGGCAGGCCTCCAACCCCCGCCGGTTCATCACCTTGGTCAGGGGGTCGTGATCGGCCAGGAACTGCAGGTGCTCGTGGGCGCGTACCTTGTCGGTGATGTCCTGTAGCGTGCCTTCGATCTTGTCGCCCGCGCGCGCGGCGCGGACCAGAAGCCGGCGCGTCATCCCGTCTTCGCGCACCAGGCTGGTTTCGAACTCCACGCCGCGTTCCGTGCCGTCGCTGTGCTGGAGCTGCGCCCAGTCGTGGGCGGGGAACAGATCGTCCCAGCGGGTGCGACCCACGTCTAGGCTCGGGCCGGCAAGGGCGTGTGCTGCCGGGTTGGCGCTGATGAACTGGCCCCGCGTGTCCAGGGTGAACAGCCCGATGGGCAAAAAGTCGAACGTGTGCTGCAACTCGGCCTGCAGGGCCAGCCGTTGCAGATGCTCCTGGCGGAACTGCTCGGCGATCGCCAGGGACGCCAGCAGGCTGGACGCCAACGCCGCCGTCATGCTATTGACGGCGCCGATCAGGCCCTTGAGGCCGAGTGCCGCGGCGATCACCTCATACAGACTCGCCCCCAGCGCAATGGCCATGGACGCCGCATACCACATGGCCACAGGCGAGCGGGTGCGCACCAGGATGACCGCCAGCGCATAGCCCAGCACACACACACCGAGGGAGGCGGCGACCCAGATCACGGGCAAAAAGTACCGGTAGGGCAGCACCAGCGCAGCGGCCAGGACCGGCACGCAGGCGAGTACGACCACCCGTACGGCCGCTAGCGTGCGCGTGCGTTCCAGGTCCGTCTCGAACAGGAAGCGAAACAGCACCACGGTGGCCGTCGAATACAGGGCCAGCGTCATCTGCCGCAGCGGGGTCAGCCAATCGGCCGGTACCAGGTGCCCCAGCCACTGGTAGTCCCAGCCGCCCGACAGCGCCGCCATGCGCTGGTTGATGACCAGCCACGCCGCGAAGATCAGGTAGTTGCGCTCGCGGTTGAGGATGCCGGCGACCAGCGTGAACAGCGCCAGCAGCAGCAAGCCCCCGTCCAGCCAGCCGGCATCGCGGTGGAACTGACGCTCCAACACGGGCAGGTCTGCCGCCGCAAGCCCGACGGCGCTGAAGCGCGCTGGGCCCGTGAAGTGGGCCTCGCACAGTACATGGGCCGGCAGTTGCGGCATCGCCAGGACGAAGCCGGCGCGCGAGGGGCGCAGGTTTCCGTCGCCGCCCAGGCCCGCGCTGCGGTCAATCTGGCCCAAGGGGTGCAGCGTATCGCCATCCCAGCAACGCATGGCGGTCGCGTGGCGGGACGGAAAGTCGATCGCTCGCCCCGGTGCGCGATCCTCTGGCGCCAGCCGCAGGCTCACCCACAGCGGATGTTCGGACAGGTGGGTGTCCCACTCGGTGCGTGGGGTGTGGCGGGCCAGTCCGTCGAGGACCTGGGCGGGGGGCGGGGGGTGTCCACCGTCATGGCCGTAAAGGCCAGTGGGCGACCGCCGTCCACGGGTATTCGTCGGGCCATGACCACAGCGCCCACACCGACAGCAGCGCGGCAAGCACAGGGACCAGGTAGGCGGCCAGAAACTGCAGGCCGTGCTCGATCCGCGCGGTGGCGCCGGATGGGGCAGCGGGCGACGATGGGCCGGAGGTCATGGATAGGCGGGGGGAGTGGCAGTGTGTGAAGTGATCTCCCTGATCCGTGGGGCGACGCCCTCTCCAATGACGCGGATTATGGGGGTGAAACCCGGTCCGTGTGTCACACTCGGGCTCCATGAGCACGACAGAGGCAACGGAGGACCTGGCCGCCCAGGCGTTGGCGGTGTTCGACGACCTGATCGCGGGCCAAGACGGTTTGCGGCCGCGTCCGGGACAGCGGGAGATGGCCCGGCATGTGGCCTGCACATTCGCCCCCGTGACCCTGGGCAAGTCAGACGACGAGGCGGTCCCCGTCACGCGTCACCTGGCGGTGATCCAGGCAGGTACCGGGGTCGGCAAATCGCTGGCGTATCTGGCACCGGCCATCGTGGCGGCTGTGGCCAAGCAAACGCGGCTCGTGGTGTCCACCGCCACCGTGGCCTTGCAGGAGCAACTCGTGTACCAGGACCTACCGGCCTTGGCGCAAAGCCTGCCCGTGGGGTTTCGCTATGCGCTGGCCAAGGGGCGCGGACGGTATGTGTGCCGGCTCAAGCTCGAGCGCTGGTTGGCCGATCCGCATGCCGAGCCCGACCTGGCGGACGATGACGAAGCTACCGCGGTCGATGCCTCCAGCGGTGAGCGGCTGGCGTGGCTGCGTGCACGGGCGCACGATCTGGCTCACGGCCGCTGGGATGGCGACCGGGACAGTCTGCCAGAGCCGGCCGAGCCCGCCTGGTGGTCGGCCATCGCTGCCGAGGCCGCGTCGTGCACCGCGCGCCATTGTCCGCTGTACGGGGGGTGCGTCTACTTCGAGCAGCGCAAGGCCTTGGTGGGCGCCCAGGTCATCGTCGTCAACCACGATCTGCTGTTGTCCACGCTGGGCTCGCGCCAGTTGCCGGAGCTGGATCAGTGCCTGCTGGTGCTGGACGAGGCCCACCACCTGCCGGCGATCGCGCTGGAGCAGTTCGGTTGCCGGGCGGGTTTGACGCGGCTGGCGTGGATCGATCAGCTCGCCAGTCGGGCGCTCAAGGCGGGGCAGGAGGTGGAGTTGGAGGCGCTTGCGGATGTGCCGCCCGCGGCCGCGCGGCTGCGCCATGCGCTGCAGGAGGTGGCCCGTCTGGCGGTGCAGACCTGGGGCGCGCGGCTGCGCGAGATGGACAGCGACGGACAGCCCCTGTGCGTGCGCTTGCCGCGTGGCCGATTGCCGGACGGCTTCGATGTCCCGCTGCAGGAGGCGGCCCAGGCCAGCGCAGCCTTTTTGGATGCGCTGCGCGCCGTCAGTGCCGCGCTGCGTGCGGCGCTGCGCGAGCGGCCGCAAGAGGCTCGGCGGCTCTCCCAGCTCTACGCGCAGCTGGGCACCTTGGCCCCCAGGCTCGAGGCCGCCTACGACACCGTGCGCTGGCTGCTGCACGAGCCCCCCGAGGGAGAAGCGCCCCTGGCCAAGTGGTTCACCCTGTCGGCCCCCAGGGCCGGGGCGGCCGGCGACACGGTGCGGGTACAGGCCCATGCCAGCCCCATCCAGCCGGGCGGGCTGCTGCGGGCCCGGCTGTGGAGCGGGGTGCGCGGTGCGGTGCTGACCTCGGCCACGCTGACCCCGTGCGGGCAGTTCGACTTTTTTCTGCGCGAGGCCGGACTGGCGGACGACCCCGACGTCGAGACCCTGACCGTCGCCAGCCCCTTCGACTATGCCGAGCAGGGGGCGCTGGTGCTGGGGGGCGTGTCGGTGGACCCCCGCGATGCCGCCGCCTACCAGGAGGCCGTGCAAGCCGCGCTGCTGCGCGACCTGCCGTCCGTCCGGCATGGGGCGCTGGTGCTGTTCACCGCCCGCGCCCACATGCAGCGGGTGGCCGCAGCGTTGCCCGCCGAGTGGCGCGATCGCGTGTTGGTGCAGGGCGCGCTGCCACGGCCCCGTCTGCTGGCGCGCCACCGCGAGCGGGTGGCCGCGGGCGAGCCGTCCATCTTGTTTGGTCTGCAGTCGTTTGGCGAGGGGCTGGACCTGCCGGGCCGCCTGTGCGAGGACCTGTTCATCACCAAGCTGCCCTTTGCGCCGCCGGACGACCCGGTGGGCGAGGCCCGCGCCGAGTGGCTGCGCGGCCGGGGGCGCGACCCGTTTCTCGATCTGGTCGTGCCCGCCACCGCCACCCGGCTGCTGCAGTGGGTGGGGCGCGCCATCCGTACCGAGGACGACCGGGCCCGCATCGTCTGCTATGACCCGCGTCTGCTGTCCACCGGTTATGGCCGCCTCATCCTCCAAGGGTTGCCCCCCTTCACCCGCCGACTGGAGGCGTCATGACCCCCACCCCCGACACCCCCCGTGAGTGGCTGACCCACTTGTACCGCACGGCCGTCGCGCGCGCCCAGCCCGCGCGCCAACTGGCCGCCCACCTGCCACCACCGCCGCGCGGGCGCACGGTCGTCGTCGGAGCCGGCAAGGCCGCGGGTGCCATGGCCCACGCCCTGGAGGCGGCCTGGCCCGCGCAGGCCCCCCTGACCGGTTGCGTGGTCACGCGCTACGGCCATACTCCCCCGCGGCCCCCGGGCGTGCCGCCGCGCATCGACGTGCTGGAGGCTGCGCACCCCGTGCCCGACGCGGCCGGGGTGCACGCGGCGCAACGGCTGCTGGCGTCGGTGCAGGGGTTGGGGCCCGACGATCTCGTGATCGCGCTCATCTCGGGTGGGGGCTCGGCCCTGCTGGGCCTGCCGGTGCCAGGCCTGGATCTGCCCGGGTTACAGGCCATCACCCGTGCGCTGCTGGCCAGTGGTGCCTCGATCCACGAGATGAACGTCGTCCGCAAGCACCTCTCCCGGATCCAGGGCGGGCGGCTGGCGCTCGCCGCGGCGCCGGCCCCCGTCTGGACGCTGGCCATCAGCGACGTGCCGGGGGACGACCCCGCCGTGATCGCAAGCGGCCCGACGGTGGCCGATGCCAGCACCGATGCCGACGCGCTGGCGGTGCTGGACCGCTACGGCATCGCGTTGCCGCCCGCCGTGCGGGGGGATTTGGCCGCGGGGCGGCACGAGACACCCAAGCCCGACCATCCGCGCTGGGCCACTTGCACGGTGCGCCTGATCGCCACGCCGCATGCGGCCTTGCAGGCCGCCGCCGCCGAGGTCGAGCGCCTGGGGCTGCGTGCCTATGTGCTGGGTGATGCCCTGGAGGGCGAATCGCGCGAGGTCGCTCGGGTGCATGCCGCGCTGGCCCGCTATGCCCAGCAGGGGCACGGGCCCTTGCGTCCGCCGTGCGTGATCCTGTCGGGGGGGGAAACCACGGTGACGGTGCGCGCCCCGGCGCAGGGCTCGGGCCAGCGCCCGCGCGGTGGGCGAGCGGCGGAATTCGCCCTTGGCCTGGCGTTGGCGCTGGAAGGCGCCCCGGGGGTATGGGCGCTGGCCGCGGACACGGACGGCATCGATGGCACCGAGGACAACGCGGGTGCCTTCGTCACCCCGGACACGCTGGCGCGCGCCCGGGCGCTGGGCCTGTCGGCCCGGGATCACCTGGACCGGCACGACAGCTACGGCTTTTTTGCCGCGCTGGACGATCTGCTCGTCACCGGACCCACCCATACCAACGTCAACGACTTTCGCGCGCTGTGGCTGCGCTGACGGGGTCTCCGTGTGGGTCGGGCGGGCTTCGGTGCCCGCTACCCCGCTTGGCAGGCGCGCCAGATCCGCTCCGGCGTGGCCGGGGCGTCCAGCGGCAGCGGGCCATCGGCCAGCAGGCCGGCACGGCGCCGCGCACTGGCCACTGCGTCGCGCACCGCCTCCCACACGCTGATGGCCAGCATGAACGGCGGCTCGCCCACCGCCTTGCTGCCAAACACATTGTCTTCGCGGTTCGGCTCGGGCCAGAGGTCGATGTGCCAGTGCGGTGGCAGGTCGCCGGCAGCGGGGATTTTGTAGGTGCTGGCCCCGGTGGTCCACAGCCGCCCGTCGTCGTGCCAGACCAGCTCTTCCGTGGTCAGCCAACCCATGCCCTGCACGAAGCCGCCTTCGATCTGCCCGATGTCGATCGCCGGGTTGATGCTGCGCCCGACGTCGTGCAGCACATTCACGGCCAGCACCCGCAACTCGCCCGTCAGGGGGTCGATGGCCACCTCGGTGCACGCCGCCCCGTAGGCGAAGTAATAAAAGGGCCGTCCCGTCAGCGTGGCCTTGTCGTAATGGATTTTGGGTGTGCGGTAAAAGCCATCGCTCCAGAGCTGGATGCGGTTGGCGTAGGCCTCGCGCACCACATCGTCGAAGCGCCGCCGCGCCTTGGGCGATAGGACCCAGCCGCCTTCGAAGCGGATCTCCCCCGCGCCGCAGCCGTCCAGCCCGCAGACGAAGGCGGCCAGATTCTGGCGCACGCTGGCGGCGGCGTATTGCGCCGCGCGGCCGTTGAGGTCGGTGCCGCTGGAGGCTGCGGTGGCGCTGGCATTGGGCACGCGCGCGGTGTCGCTGGCGCTGACCTGCACGCGCGCCACCGGCACCCCCAGTTCGTCCGCCACGATCTGGGCCACCTTGGTGTGCAGGCCCTGGCCCATCTCGGTGCCACCGTGGTTGACGAGCACACTGCCGTCCGTGTACACATGCACCAGCGCCCCGGCCTGGTTGAACAGTGTCGCCGTGAAGCTGATCCCGAACTTGACCGGGGTGAGCGCCAAGCCCCGCTGCAGCACGGGGCTGCGGGCGTTCCAATCGGCGATGGCGGCGCGCCGCTGGGCGTAGCGGCAGCGCTCGGCCAGCGTGTCGATCAGCGGCCGCAGGATGTTGTCCTCCACCCGCATCTGGTAGGGCGTGGTGTCGCGCCGCAGGGGCAGGGGGGTGCTGCCGGCCGGCAGCGGGGCGGCCCACGTCGGCGCGGGGGTGTCGTCGTACAGGTTGCGGCGGCTCACCTCCAGCGGGTCCAGGCCCAGGTGGCGTGCGATGTCGCCGATCAGCGTCTCGATGGCGATCATGCCCTGCGGGCCGCCAAAGCCGCGAAAGGCCGTGGCGCTTTGCTTGTGGGTGCGGCAGCGGTAGCTGTGCAGCGCCACATGCGGGACGAAATAGGCGTTGTCGCTGTGAAAGACGGCCCGGTCGGCCACTGGTCCGGAGAGATCGGCCAAGAAGCCGCAGTCCACATACATGGACAGTTCCAACCCCAGGATACGGCCGCCGTCGTCGAAGCCGACCGCGTAGTCGTAGGCGAAGGGGTGGCGTTTGCCGGTGATCAGCATGTCGTCGTCGCGGTCCAGCCGCAGTTTGACGGGGGCGCCAACCTTGTGCGCCGCGAGCGCCGCCCAGACCGCGACATGGCCCGCTTGTGTTTCCTTGCCGCCAAAGCCCCCGCCCATGCGCCGGCACTCCACCCGCACACGGTGGCTGGCCAGGCCCAGCGCATGCGCCACCCAGTGCTGCACTTCGCCCGGGTGCTGGGTGCTCGACAGCACGGTCCACTGGTCCTGTTCTTGCGGGATGGCCAGCGCCACCTGGCCCTCCAGGTAGTAATGCTCTTGCCCGCCAACCGAAAACGAACTGCGAAGGCGGTGCGGCGCCTGCGCGATGGCGGTGGCCGCGTCCCCGCGCCGCACATGCACCGGCGGCAGCACATACGCCCCGTGCGCATGGGCGGTGCGCGGGTCCAGTACGGCGGGCAGCGCCTCGATGTCCGCTCGCACCGCGCGGGCCGCCGCCCGGGCGGTGCGCATATCGTCCGCCACCACCAGCCCGATCACCTGGCCCACGTGCTGTACCGTGTCGCGAGCGAAGACCGGCTCGTCGTGCGCGAAGGCTGCGAGCACCGGATCGCCCGGAATGTCCTGGGCCGTCACCACGGCGCGCACCCCGGGCAGGGCGAGGGCGGCCGACACGTCCAGGCCGCGCAGCCGCCCATGCGCCACCGGCGACAGGATGGGTGCCGCGTGGAGGGTGCCGCGCGGCTCGGGCAGGTCGTCCACATAGGGCGCGCGGCCGGCCACCTGGGCGCGGGCGCTCTCGTGGGCGATGGGGGCCCCGCAGGCGGGCCCGGCCGCGGCATCGAGGGGCGGGGCAGCGTTCATGCGCGATCCTCCGCCGTGGTCTGCAGCAGCGCCTGCCACGGGGCGTGTTCATCCAGCCGCACCGGGGGCGCATCCGGCGCCGTCGCCGTGGCCAGCCAGGTGCGCCACAGCAGGTTGCCGAGCACGGCGCGTCGGTACGCCGCGCTGGCCCGCCCGTCGCTCAGCGGCGCAAATTCCGCCCGCAGCGCGTTCATCGCTGCGCGTACGGTGTCGGCCTGCCAGGGTTGGCCGCGCAGTGCGGCTTCGGCGGCGCGTGCGCGCGCCGGTACGGGGGCCACGCCGCCGGCGCCGATGCGCGCCTGCACCACCCGGCCGTCGTCATCGCGCCAGAGCGCCACCGCCAGACAGACGGCGGAGATGTCGTCTTCGAAGCGCTTGGACACCTTGTGCGCATGCACCTCGGGCCGCGCGGGGCCGTCGCCGAGCGGGATGTCCAGGTAGCCCACCAGCTCATCGGCGGCCAGCGCGGTTTGCCGGTAGCCATGGTAGAAATCCTCCAGCGGCAGCCGCCGTTCCTCGGGGCCGCCGGCCCCGTGACGCAGCAGCACCACCGTGGTGCCCAGGGCGATCAGCAGCGGCATCGAATCCCCAATGGGCGAGCCGTTGGCGACATTGCCCCCCAAGGTGCCCCCATAGCGGATGGGTTGGCCCGCGAAGCGGCCAAAAAAGTCGCGCAGGCCCGGCCAGTGGGTCTGCAGGGCGGCAAAGGCGTCGTGCAGCGTCGCAGCCGCGCCGATGCGCAGTGTGCGCCCTTCCGGGCCGTCCTGCGTGTCGATGCGCTGCAGCGCGGCGCAGCGCGACACATCCAGCACCTGGGTCAGGCGGCGGTGCTGCTTGGTGATCCACAGGCCGGCATCGGTGGCGCCGGCCACCACGGGGAGGTGCGGCCAGCATGCCCTTGCGGCCAGCAAGGTGTCCAGATCGCGTGGTGCGAGGTAGGCCGATGCAGCCGTGTCGAGCGAGGGGGCGGGGTCCTGCGCCGGGGGCTGGGCGGCCGCCAGTAGGGCCTGCAGCGTGGCTTCGTCCACGGTGGCGGGGGGCAGTGTGGTCATGGCTTGGGCTGCGTCCAGGATGGGCCGGTAGCCGGTGCAGCGGCACAGGTTGCCCGACAGGGCTTCCACCGCCTCGTCGCGGGTCACCGGGCTGCCGGCGGGGCGACGTTGATACAGCACGAACAGGCTCATCACGAAGCCGGGGGTGCAAAACCCGCACTGGGAGCCGTGGGCGTCCACCAGTGCCTGCTGTACGGGGTGCAGGGGGCTGGCGCGCGCGATCAGCGGGTCCTGCGTCAGATCCTCGGCGGTCCAGATGGCGCAGCCATTGGTTGCATGGGCCAAGCGTATGCAGCTGTTGAGCGCGCGCCAGCGCAGCGCACCATCGGGCCCGTGGTCCGCCACGGCCACGGTGCACGCTCCGCAGTCGCCGCTGGCGCAGCCCTCTTTGACGCTGGTCAGCCCCAGGTCCTCGCGCAACAGCGCCAGCAGCGTGCGGTCGGCCGGCACGTCATCGAGCCGTCGGACCCGTCCGCGGTGCACCAGACGCAGGGGCGGTGGCGGGGTGGGCAGCGCCCCGAGGGCGTCCGCGGGGGTGGCGATGTCGGTGCTCATGGCCGACAGGGTACGCGCACGGGTGAGCGCTGTCATGCCGTCCGGATTATGCGAGGCATAATCGAACAGGTATGTCACGACCAGTTCCCTGGGACAGCATCGACATCCATTCGATACGGGTGTTGCACACGGTGTTGACCGAACGCAGTGTCACGCGGGCTGCCGTCCGACTGGGGATGCACCAGCCGGCGGTCAGTGCTGCCCTGCGCCGCCTGCGGCGACTCACCGGCGACCCGCTGCTCGTGCGCACCGGTACGGCCATGGTGCCCACTGCGGTCGCGCAGCGCATGATCGCCCCCGCCGCCGAAATCCTGCGCCAGGCCGAGACCATGCTCGGCAGCGCGCGCACCTTCGATCCGGCCAGCAGTCCGCATACCTTTGCGGTGGCGGCGAGCGACTATCTGGATCCGTGGTTTTTGCCGCGGCTGGTCGCTCGCGTCAAGGCCGCGGCGCCGCTGGCCCGCCTGGACATCCAGCCCCTGGCCGGCAGCACCGATTACCGACAGCGCCTCGCGCTGGGCGAAGTCGATGTGGTGATCGGCAACTGGCCCGCGGTGCCGGAGGATCTGCACCAGGGGCGTTTGTTTGGGGACGAGGTGGTTTGCCTGGTGTCCACCCGCCATCCGGCCCTGCGCCGGGGCTGGACCTTGGAAGACTGGTTGCAGGCTGAGCACGTGGCCCCCACGCCGCTGGCCCCGGGCGCGCGGGGTGCGATCGACGAGCACCTGGCCCGGCAGGGGCTGGTGCGCAACATCGTCGTGCGCTGCCCGCATTTTGGGCTGATTCCGGCCATGGTCAGCCAGAGTCTGCTGGTGCTGACCACCGGGCGGCAGTATTGCCAGCGCTTTTTGCAGGCGCTGCCTGTGGCCATCGTCGAGCCCCCGCTGGCCTTCCCGCGCCTGCTGTACTACCAGCTCTGGCACGACTGCACGCACGGTTCGCCCGCCGCCCAGTGGCTGCGCCAGACCATCCGCGAAGTGGCCGCGGGCTTGGCCGATCCGCCGCCCGACGGCCAAACCCCGTTACCATCCGCACCTTCGCGCCGCCGCGATCCGGCCCGCGCGCCCATGATCGGCACCGACCCCGCGCCATGAGCCCTCCGCCCCGATTGCAACTGCACCACATCACCAAGCGCTACCCTG
>NZ_JBKBQX010000041.1:0-8147 GCF_046292505.1 Tepidimonas sp.
GGTCAAGACCAGCAGCAGGATACGTTTCATGGAGTCCCACCAGCGGCATGCACTACACCGCGATGCAGGCGTCGCTCTTCATCGGGTCATGGTTCGAGCGATACCGACGAGCGGCTGCCGGCGACCCGAGCCGACGTGCACCACGACCGTGTGCTGGAGCGGCTGCTGCCCGGCCACGACGCGGTCGTCAACCTGATCGCGGTGCTGCAGGGCAACCGGCGCCGCTTCGAGCAGGTGCATGTGACGTTTCCACAGCGGCTCGGCGAGGCGATGCTGGCAGCCCATGTGCGCCGGCTGGTGCATGTCAGTGCGCTGGGCGCCGATCCCGCCGGGCCATCCCTCTACCAGCAAACCAAGGGCGAGGGCGAAGCCGTGCTGCAGCAGATTGCCACGGCCGGCTTGGCCTTGACCGTACTGCGGCCCAGTGTCATCTTTGGCGCCGAGGACCGCTTCCTCAACCTCTTCGCGCGGCTGCAGCGCAGCCTGCCGGTGGTGCCTCTGGCCGGAGCCGATGCGCGCTTTCAGCCGGTGTGGGTGGGTGACGTAGCGCAGGCCATCGTCGCCTGCTTGCAGCGCGACGACACCATCGGCCGCACCTTCGAGGCGGTCGGCCCGGAGGTGTGGACATTGGCTGACCTGGTTCGGCTGGCCGGACGGCTGAGTGGCCACCCGCGGCCGGTGATCGGCCTGCCGCGGGTGTTGGGCTACTTCCAGGCGCTGCTGATGGAGCTGATGCCGGGCGAGCCGCTGCTGAGCACCGACAACCTGCGTTCGATGGAGGTGGACAATGTCGCCAGCGGCACCCTGCCAACCTTGACCGACCTGGGCCTGACCCCCAGCGCGGTGGAGCCGGTGGCCGCCCGCTACCTGGACCTGGATGGTCCGGCCGACCCTCTCATCGCTATCCGTCGCACAGCGCATCAGCGCCGGTAAAAAAGGGCCGCCGCCCTCACACCGAGCGGCGGCCCATCGCTCTCCCCAGCTCAAAACTTGCGGCTGTACTGCAGCCCGAAGCCATTCTGGTGCATGCCAATGCGTGTGCCCGTGGGGTTCATCGCGCCGGACATGAAGTCCACGCTCGGCCCCACCACCGTCTCGCGCCGGCCGTGCCACAGCGCCAACGTCCACTCGGTGTCCTTGTCCGGCGCGTACGTGGCGCCGAAGGTGAAGTGCTCGCGGATCACGCCCGGGGCCAGCACGTTGAACATAGCGTCCTGCGGCCGGATCGGGTTGTCGCCCTTGTTGTAGCCGGCGCGCAGCGTCCACCGCGGGCTGGCCTGCCACTGCACGCCGACCTTGACGACGCCGATGTCGCGCCAGCCAAAGCCCGGCCCTGCCGCGGCCCCAAGCGGCTGGCCGGCCATCACCTGGCTGAGGCTGCCGTTGGCGATCGCCGGCACACCACCATACTTGACACGCGTGGCATCCAGCGCAACCATCAGCGCCGGGGTCAGTTGTACCGCCACGCCGACCCCGTAGTTCTCGGGGATGTCGAAGTCGCCGTCACCGGCGAACAGCCCCCTGTACTGGTCGAAGCGGCTCATGTTGGTCTTGGGCGAATAAGCCGCGCCGACCGTGACGCGGTCGCCGAGCTTGCCGAAGTAGCCCAGGCGCACCCCGATGCCGGTGCTGGTGTCCTTGCCGCGGTTGGTGACGTCGCCCGGCGACTGCGACATCATCGAAAAGCCCTGCAGACCGTAGGCCTCGAAGCGCTGCAGCACTAGCAGCGGCGAAATGCCCAGCGTGTGCCCGTCGGCCACTTGGTAGGCCAACGTCGGCGCGACGATCAACTGCATCAGGTCCACGCCCAGCTTGCCCTGCCCGCCCATCAGGTTGACGCCGTTCGGAAACGGCGCGTAGGACGTGTTCATGCCGCCGTTTCCGTACACCGTCACACCCAGCGCCAGCTTCTCGGACAGCTTGGCGCTGTAGCCGAACTCCGGGATCGGGAATGCCGTGCGGCCGCTTTCCACCAACGGCGTGGCGCCGACGAACTGCGCGTCGCGGTAGGGGCGGAAGAGCTCGGCGCCGACGTCCCAGCGGTTGCCGGCGAAGGCCGCCGCAGCCGGGTTGTTGACGCCGGCAAATGCATCGTGCGCCAGCGCAATGGAGGCGCCGCCCATGCCCTTGGCCTTCAGGCCGAAGCCGTGCGGAAAATAGCCATTGGTGGCCTGCACCCAGGGGGCGGCGCTCAACAGCGCAGCGGCGGCCACGGCGTGGCGCAGTCCCAGTCGGTTGCGTGTCATCGTCATGCGGTTCTCCTCTGCTCGTCGTTGTGTGGGGCGGGCGGTCAGAACTCGCCTTTGGAGACGCGCTCCATCATGTCCCAGACGGCCTCGCGCACGCTCCATGCCTCCTCCTTCAGCGGTGAGGGCAGCTTGCGGCCCATCTTGACCATCATGTCCATGTTGAGCGTGTAGAGCCACAAGCCGTCAGGCCGCTCCACCAGCGCAATGCGACAGGGCATGTAGGCGGCCATGTGCGGGCTGAAATCGGCCATGTGGCGCGCGATGTTGGGGCTGCAGAACTGGTAGATCGTCAGCACCGGCTCCTTCTTGCCGTAGCGCGCCTCCAACTCCTTGGACAGCGGTAGCGTACCGACGTCGCGCATGTTGCGCTCCACCATCACGTTGCGCAGGATCTCCTCGACCTCGGCGACGGTCAGGCCCGGCTTGACCTTGCGCTCCCATGTGGTGGCCACCGCGATGTCGCCGCCGCCCTCGATCCAGCGGTCCCACATCTTCATCGCCTCGGCGCCGGCGCCGTCCTCCAGCTTACCGATCGTCGCGACGGTGCCGCAGCCGGTGGTGGCGCCCACGCTGACCACCAGCATCAGCGCGGCGACTCCTCGCCGCCAGGTTTGACGAAATGGGCTCATGTCCTCTCGCTCCTGCGCTCCTGGAAGGGGCTTTGATTTAAATCAAGACAGCGATAGCTTAGCGAGGCTGGGAGGCCTACCACATCAGCATTTACCCTAGAGGGTAGGGTTTCAACGCGGCCGCTATACCCCACGTCGCGACCGGCGCGGTGCCCAGCGCGGCGGTTTTTTGGCACACTCGTGGTCCCACAGCGAATACCCGAAGGGCGTCGACATGAGTGACTCCACCGCAAGCGGCGACTGCCGCTCGGCCGAAGCGAATCGGCCCGGCTTGCCGCCGTCGCGCTACCGCAACGAGCACCAGCGCGACGTGGTCAATCGCCTCAAGCGCATCGAGGGCCAGGTGCGCGCCCTGATCGAGATGGTGGAGTCCGGCCGCCCGTGCGAGGACATTGCCCAGCAGATGTCGGCGGCACGCAAGGCTATGGACAAGGCCTTCTTTCGCATGATGGCCTGCTCCGTGATGGAGTCGGTGGCCGTCTCCGACAACGAAACGATGCGCGAGGTCGAACGCTCCACGCGCATCCTAGAAAAGTACGCCTGACGACAGCCGCGGTGGAGATTTACCTGGTCGGCGGCGCGGTGCGCGACGGCTTGCTTGGGGCTTTTCACCTGGCGCACCAGCGGCCCGACGGCGCGGCCCATGCCGACCGCGACTGGGTGGTGGTCGGCGCCACGCCCGAGGCGATGGTGGCACAGGGCTTTGTGCCCGTGGGACGGGATTTCCCGGTCTTTCTACACCCCGTCACGCGCGAGGAGTACGCGCTGGCGCGCACCGAGCGCAAGACCGCGCGCGGTTACCACGGTTTCGACTTCTTCGCCGACCCCGGGGTAACGCTGGAGCAGGACCTGGCGCGGCGCGACCTGACCATCAACGCCATGGCGCTGCCCGCAGCGGCGCTGGATGCGCACGGGCGCTTCGATCCGGCCGATCCGCGCCTGATCGACCCCTACGGCGGCCGGCGCGATCTGCGCGAAAAGGTGTTGCGCCATGTGACCCCGGCCTTTGCCGAGGACCCGGTGCGCATCCTGCGCATGGCGCGCTTTGCGGCTCGCTGGCCTGATTTCACCGTGGCGCCTGAAACGCTGGCGCTGATGCGCGCGATGGTGGAACACGGCGAGGCGGATCACCTGGTACCCGAGCGGGTGTGGCAGGAGCTCTCGCGCGGGCTGATGGAGCCACGCCCCTCGCGCATGCTGGCGGTGCTGCGGGAGTGCGGAGCGTTGCACGTGCTGCTGCCCGAGGTGGACCGCCTGTGGGGCGTGCCGCAGCGCGCCGACTACCACCCAGAGGTGGACACTGGCGTGCATGTGGGCATGGTGCTGGACATGAGCGCCCGCCTGGGCGCACCGCTGGCCACCCGCTATGCCTGCCTGTGCCACGACCTGGGCAAAGGCACGACACCGCGGGACGTGCTGCCCCGCCACATCGGCCACGAGGAGCGTAGCGTCAAACTGCTGCGCGTGGTGAGCGAGCGCTGGCGCGTGCCGCGCGACTGCCGCGAGCTGGCCGAGGTGGTGGCGCGCGAGCATGGCCACATCCACCGCTGCGACACGCTGGGCGCCGCCGCCACCCTGCGCCTGCTGGAGCGGTGCGATGCGCTGCGCCGCCCCGAGCGGTTCGAACAGGTGCTGCTGGCCTGCGAATGCGATGCCCGCGGGCGCCTGCACCACGAGGCGCGCCCCTACCCCCAGGCCACCCGCTTGCGGGCTGCCCTGCGCGCGGCGCTGGCGGTGGACACAGCCACCGTGGCGCAGCAGACGCAGGCGCGCCATCCCCGTGCGCGCGACCTGGGCCTGCGCATCGGGTCTGCCATCGAGCACGCGCGCCAGCAGGCCATCGCCGCAGCACTCGGGGCTTGAGCGCCGCCCAGCCGGGGGCGGGCGGCGGGGTTTACTGCGCGCGGGCCAGGGCAACCCCCACCCACCGCACGATGTCGGCCTGCCCCATGGCGCCGGCCTGACGGGCGACCTCGCGGCCGCCGACGAACAGGGCCAGCGTCGGGATGCTGCGGATGCCGAAGCGCGCCGCCAGGCCCTGCTCGTCCTCGGTATTGACCTTGGCCAGCCGCACACGCGGCTCCAGTTGCCGCGCGGCCGCCTCGAAGGCCGGGGCCATCATGCGGCAGGGGCCGCACCACGGGGCCCAAAAATCCACCAGCACTGGAATCTGGCTGCGCCCCACATGGCGCTCGAAGGCCTCGGCATCCAGCGCGACGGGGTGCCCATCGAACAGCGGGCGGTGGCAACGGCCACAATCCGGCGCCTGATCGAGCTGATCGGCACGGACCCGGTTGGTGGTATGGCAATGGGGGCAGACGATATGCAGCGGTTCGGTGGTCATACAGCGCTCCAGGCAAAACGGTGGTGCCACCTCAGATGGGGCGCATCGCGGCCGATTCAAGGGATACCCCGGCGGGTACACAACACCTACCGTGCCCGAGCGCCGGCGTCAAATCCAGCGCGCGATGGCCGAAGCCAGCAGGCTCAGCACGATGGTGCTGGTCAGCGGGATGAACCACTCGCGCCCGAACAGGCGGAAGTGCAGATCCCCCGGCAGTCGCCCCAAGCCCAGGCGGCGCAGCAGCGGTGTCATCCAACTGATCAGCACCAGCGCCAGAAAGATGACGATCATCCAGCGGATCACGAACGGCCTCCGTTAGAGGGCGTGGGTACGGTCGCCGTGGGCAAAGCCCATCGGCACCCAGCCCCGGCTGCTGGCGCGCGGCGCCAAGCCGATGACCTTGAAGAGCTCGCCCATCTCGTGCTCATGCACCAGCTTCAAGGCCGCGGCGCGCTCGGGCAGCGGCGCCTCGTCCAGGCCGTCGAGCAGCCCAGCATTGAGCAAAAAACGCCCCTGGCTGGTGTAGCCCAGCACCTCCAGCCCCACCTGTTGCGCCGCCAGGGCGATGCCGGTGAAATTGACGTGCGCGGTGATGTCCTTGCTGCCCACATCGCTCAGCGGATCGGCATCCGCGCGGTGTGCCCGGTGGCACATCAGCGTGCCCATGGCGCGTTGGGGGTGGTAGTACTCATGCTCGGGGAAACCGTAGTCGATGAAGAAAGCCGCCCCGCGCCGCAGACGCTCGCCGACGGTACGCACGAAGGCCTCGGCCTGCGGGTGAATTTCGGTGAGGTAATCGTGCATACCATCGATCGCGCACGGAGGACGCAGTTCGGTGGCACGGTCCTGCCAAACGAAGCGACCCGCTGCCTCGTCCCATGCCACGCCGCGCTCGTGCCACACACCGTCGATACGTTGCAGCAACTTGACCGGCATGGCGTCCAGCACCTCGTTGCCGAGCACCACACCGTCGATCCCCTCGGCCAGGCGGTCGTGCCAGTGTACACGGCCGGACCAGCGGGCCAGCCGCTCGGCCTGCCGCTCGCGCAATGTCGCCGACAGCTCGATGATGTGGTACTGCACGGGCTGCGCCCCCCCAGAATCGGCCAGGTCCAACCCCGTCAGCAGTTGGGCCGCCAACGCGCCGCTGCCGGCGCCAAACTCCCACACCGCGCGCGTACCGGTCTCGCGCAGCGCCTGCGCCACGACCCGCGCCATGGTCGCACCAAAACGCGCGCTCAGCACGGGCGCGGTGACGAAGTCGCTGCCGTCACTCGGTCCATATCCAAAAATGCCGTCGGCCCCACTGGCATAGTAGCCGGCCTGGGGGTGATACAGCGCAATCGCCATGAAGCGGTCGAACGACAGCCAGCCGCCCGACTCGCCCAACATATCACGCACGACTGACACAGCGGGGGCAGCCTTCTGGACCAACGGGTTGGAATCGACCGCCAGTGCGGTGTGGACAAGCAAGCTCATGGCATGATTGTGCGCTCGATTGCTGCCCCGCCTCCTGCCGCAATGCCATCCATTCCGAACCTCCACCCCGAGCGTGCCGTATTGGTCACCGGCGCAGCGCGCCGCCTTGGTCGCACCATTGCCGTGGCGTTGGCGCAAGCCGGCTGGCACGTGGCGGTGCATTACCGCGGTTCGGCTGCAGAGGCCGCCGAGACGGTCTGCGCATGCCGCCAATTTGGGGTAGAGGCCGAGGCGTTTGCCGCCGACCTCGACGACGAGCAGGCCTGCCGCGAATTGGTGTCCTCGGTGGCACAGCGTTTCCCCGGATTGTGCGCGCTTGTCAATTCGGCCTCGCGATTCGAATACGACGACGCCTTGACGGTCAATGAGGCGAGCTTGCGCGCGCACTGGGCACCCAATACGGCCGCCCCGGTGCTGCTGGCGCAGCAGTTGCACCGGCATTGGATGCTGCGTGTACAGGTCTGCACCGACGCGGCATCACGCGAGGCACTGCGTGCCGCAGCCTGTGTGGTCAATCTGCTCGACCAGAAGTTATGGAATCCCAACCCAGATTTTTTTAGTTACACCTTATCGAAAGCTGCGCTGCGCAGCGCCACCGAGCTGCTGGCCCTGGCGCTGGCACCGTGGGTGCGCGTAGTCGGTGTAGCGCCAGGGCTGACGCTGACCAGCCCCATGCTGGACGAGGCTGCTTTCGAACGCCTCCATCGGATGGCACCGCTCGGACGCGCCTCCACCCCCGAGGACGTGGCAGCAACGGTGCGCTTCGCGCTAGAAAATCGTTCACTGACAGGCACACATCTGCTGGTGGACGGCGGCCAGCACCTGTGGCGTTTCGAGCGCGACTTCTCTTGCATGAACTGAACCGATGTCTGCGCCCCCATCCCCTGCCGATCAACACAAAAAGGGGCGCCAAATTCTGGCGCTGACAGGCCTGCGATTCCATGCCAATCTGGGCATCCTGGAACATGAACGCGAGCGCTCTCAGCCGATTCAGGTGGATGCCGAGCTCAACCAAGGCTGGCAACCGTTGATGCCGCACGACGATGACATCCACCATGTGCTGGACTACCGCAAGGTGCGCCAGATCATCATCGACGAGTGCACCGCCGAGCACGTCAACCTGTTGGAGAGCCTGATCGGCAAACTCGCGCATCGGCTGATGCAACTGCCGGGTGTGATCGGGGTGCGCGTGCGCATCGCCAAGCTGGAAATCTTCGACGACTGCGAGGTGGCGATCCGCATGGAATGCGGTCAGTGGTGAGCACACGCGCGCCGTTTGCGGGACAATCGCCGACCGATTCCGCCACACATTCCGCCACACATTCCGCCCCATGGACGTCGCGTTCGAAAACCGCAAACTGGAAAAGCGCCTGTGCCGACTGGTCGGCCAGGCCATCGACGACTACCGCATGATCGAGGACGGCGACCGCGTGATGGTCTTCCTCT
>NZ_JBKBQX010000042.1:0-7767 GCF_046292505.1 Tepidimonas sp.
CCGGGCAAGCGCTGGCAGCGTGGCCCGGTGTCATCGACGCGCTGCCCGACCTGACCGCACAGCGCGGCGCCGACGACGCAGCAAGCGCGTCTGGCTCTGGGTGGGTGGTGTGCTGCTGGTGCTCCTGGCGGCCCTGTATCGCGTCTCGCTGCCCACGCCCATGCCGGGGGTGTTCGATGTGCACCGCGCCACCGCATCCCTGCCGCTCGATCCCCAGACACCGGCGCGTGCCGTGTCGCTCCCCCACGTGCTGGACGACGAAGGGCCGGCGTGGTGGGGTCGCGTCGACTACGTTGTGCCATGGCCCCAGGCGCTGGGTGAGCCGACGCCATCGCTGCGGCGATTGGCGCTGTTGATTCCCCGAGCGGGGATGGGCATGCGGGTGCTCCTCAACGGCGAGGAGATCTACCGCTTTGGGTGGGAAGAACCTGCGAGCCGCACAGTCAATGCAACCTGGTTTCCGCACTTGGTGTTGCTGCCGCAGCGTCTGCTGGCCGAGCGGGGGATCGACAACGAACTGACGATTCAAGTTCAAGCCCAGGTGCTCGAGCGCAGTGGGCTGTGGCCCGTGCACATCGGCAACGCGGATCTGTTGATTCCGCGCTACCAGACCCTGTACTTTTGGCAGGTGACCGGCACTTGGATGATGGCAATAGTGTCGCTGCTGGTGGGTATTTTGGCCCTCGTCATGTGGCGCGCTCTGCGCGAGCGGCTGTTTTTGCTGGGCGGCATTGCGTCGCTGGCCCACGCTGTCCGGATGGTCTTGTCGGTCGTGCCGGACTTGCCACTACCGTACGACACCTACTTTTTGATTCATCGCGTGTCCTTCAGTGTCTACGCAGGCTTTTTCATTCTGACAGTGGAAGAGCTGTTTGGCCATCGACTGCGTTGGGTGCGTCTCGCGGCCTGGGCATTGGTCGTCGTCGCGCCGTTCTGGATGCTTGGAATTTTGTTGGCACAGGACTATTCGCTGTACCGTGTGTGGGCGGGCACCATGGCGACCTTGGCGGGCGTCAGCCTGACCTGGGCCGTCGTGGACAACCTGCGACGCCGTCAATTTTCTGACGAGCATCGGTTGGTCGTCGTCGTGGCGGCGTTCACCCTGATCACGGCCGTGCGCGATTTTTTGGTGGTGCAGCTCAACTTTCCGGGTGATGCCGACCTTCGATGGACGACGATCGGCGGCTCGGCCCTCATGCTGACCATGGGCTGGGTGCTGGTGGATCGGGCCACCGCGTGGGCGCGGACGGTGCACCGCCTCAACGACACGTTGGCGGAGACCGTGGCCCAGCGCGAGGCTGAGCTGCGCACCGCCTTCCAGCGCCTGCAGGCCGCCGAGCGGCAGCGCGTGGCGGAGGAGGAGCGCCGCCGCCTGATGCGCGACATGCACGACGGTCTGGGCAGTCAGTTGGTGCAGACCCTCAACATGGTTCGCAGCGCCGGGGCCTCGCTGGATCGGGCTTCGGTCGAGGCCATGCTCGCCCAGGCACTGGACGAGCTGCGGCTGACGCTCGACTCGTTCGAGCCCATGGAAGGGGACTTGCCCGCCATCCTCGGCACATTGCGCCGTCGGCTCGGGCCGGCCCTCGAGGCCGCGGGGATCGAACTGCGCTGGGAGGTGCAGGACGTCCCACCGGTCGAGGCGCTGGACTCGCGCGGCGTCATGCACCTGTTCCGTTGTTTGCAGGAGATTTTTGCCAACGTCGTCAAGCATGCCGGGGCTCAGCGCATCACGGTCAGTACCTGGCAGCGCGATGAGCACATCGTTCTGTCGGTCGAGGACGACGGGGTCGGCATGCCACCGCCGCAGGCCCGTCAGGCGCAAGGGCGTGGGCTGCGCAACGTGCTGACGCGGGCGGCCAAAATCGGCGCCGAGGTGCGCTTCTACGACGCACATCCCGGGACGGGGGTCGAGCTGGCGTTCCCCCGCCATGGCCCGACGCCGGAATCGGACAGCGATTGGTGGCGTCACGGCGCTTGAGGCCGCATACCCGACAAAAACGTTCGACTTTTGGTATACTCGACCGAAACAGTCGGGAATAAAAGCATCCCCTGCCTCGTCGGGGTCCACCAGGAGTCTGTCATGCGCCTGACCACCAAAGGCCGTTTCGCCGTCACGGCGATGATCGATCTGGCGCTGCGCCAAGCCAGCGGTCCCGTCACCCTGGCGGCCATCAGCCAGCGCCAGCACATTTCGCTGTCGTACCTGGAGCAGTTGTTTGGCCGCTTGCGCCGGCATCAGTTGGTCGAGTCCACGCGCGGCCCGGGCGGTGGGTACACCCTCGGCCGGCGCGCGTCCGACATCACTGTGGCGGACATCATTTTGTCCGTGGACGAGCCCATCGATGCCACCCAGTGCGGCGGCAAGGAAAACTGCCACGGCGACGGACAGCGCTGCATGACCCATGACCTGTGGACCGAGCTCAATGAGCGGATGGTGGAGTTTCTGCGCTCCGTGACGCTGCAAAAACTGGTGGACGACCAGTTGGCCAAGGGCGTAGCGGTCGAGCCGCCGCCGTCCATCAAACGCGCCATTTCGCCGACGCCGGTGGTGCAACCCATCCGCGTCAACGCCCCCAATTCGGTGTTCGCGCTCGCGGCCGCTGCGGCCAAGTGACGCCACCCCACCCGCCACCCCAGGAGTCCTCGATGAGCAGCACCCCCCACTTCCCCGTCTACATGGACTACAGCGCCACCACGCCCGTCGATCCGCGCGTGGTCGACAAGATGGTGCCTTGGCTGTACGAGCATTTCGGCAACCCGGCCTCGCGCAGCCACGCCTGGGGTTGGGAGGCGGAGAAGGCGGTGGAAACCGCCCGCGAGCAAGTCGCCGATCTGATCGGCGCGGATCCGCGCGAGATTGTCTGGACCAGCGGCGCGACGGAGTCCAACAACCTCGCCCTGAAGGGGGCAGCCCACTTCTACCAGGGCAAAGGCCGGCACATCATCACGGTCAAGACCGAGCACAAGGCCGTACTGGACACCTGTCGCCACCTGGAGCGCGAGGGTTTCGAGGTCACCTATCTGGACGTGGACCAGGACGGTCTGCTGAATCTGGATGCCTTCCGTGATGCCATCCGCCCGGACACGATTCTGGCCAGCGTCATGTTCGTCAACAACGAAATCGGCGTCATCCAAGACATTGATGCGATTGGCCGCATCTGCCGCGAGAAGGGCGTCGTCTTCCACGTCGATGCGGCGCAGGCCACCGGCAAACTGCCCATCGACCTGGCCACGCTGCCGGTGGATCTGATGAGCCTGGCCTCGCACAAGACCTACGGCCCCAAAGGCATTGGTGCGCTGTATGTGCGGCGCAAGCCCCGCGTGCGGCTGGAAGCCCAGATGCACGGCGGTGGTCACGAGCGCGGCCTGCGCTCCGGCACGCTCGCCACCCACCAGTGCGTCGGCATGGGCGAGGCCTTTGCCATCGCCAAAGCCGAAATGGCCACCGAGCTGCCGCGCATCCAGCGCCTGCACGACCGACTGCTCGCCGGGCTGAGCCAAATCGAGCAGTCCTTCATCAACGGTCACCCCACGCGGCGTGTGCCGCACAACCTGAACATGAGCTTCAACTTCGTCGAGGGCGAGTCGCTCATCATGGGCATCAAGGGCGTGGCGGTCTCCAGCGGGTCGGCCTGTACCTCCGCCAGTCTGGAGCCCAGCTATGTGTTGCGCGCTCTCGGCCGCAGCGACGAGCTGGCCCACAGCAGCCTGCGCATGACGATCGGCCGCTGGACCACCGAGGAGCAGGTGGACTACGCCATCGCCGCCATCAAGGCCAACGTCGAAAAACTGCGCGAACTCTCCCCGCTGTGGGAAATGTACAAAGACGGCATCGACCTCAACAGCATTCAGTGGGCCGCGCACTGACGCCACGCCCCACACACCAGGAGTACGCACCATGGCATACAGCGACAAGGTCATCGACCACTACGAAAACCCGCGCAACGTCGGCAGCTTCGACAAGGGCGACGACAACGTCGGCACCGGTATGGTCGGCGCGCCGGCCTGCGGCGACGTCATGAAGCTGCAGATCAAGGTCAATCCCGCGACCGGTGTCATCGAGGACGCCCGCTTCAAAACCTACGGCTGCGGCTCGGCCATCGCCTCCAGTTCGCTGGTGACCGAATGGGTCAAGGGCAAGACGCTGGACGAGGCGGCGCAGATCAAGAACAGCCAGATCGCGGAGGAGCTGGCGCTGCCGCCGGTCAAGATACACTGTTCGATCCTCGCCGAGGACGCCATCAAGGCGGCCGTCGAGGACTACAAGAAGAAGCACACGGCGACGGCCTGAGCCGACCGCCCCTCAGCCCCCAGTTCGTTCGAGCTCCCCATGGCCGTCACCATCACCGAAGCCGCTGCACGGCACGTCACCAAGTACCTGGCCCGCCGGGGCAAAGGGGTCGGCGTGCGTCTGGGCGTCAAAACCACCGGTTGCTCCGGGCTGGCGTACAAGCTGGAGTACGCCGACGACGTGGCGCCGGAGGATGTGGTGTTCGAGGCGCACGGCGTCAAGGTGCTGGTCGATCCCAAGAGCCTGCCCTACATCGACGGCACCGAACTGGACTTCGTGCGCGAGGGGCTCAACGAGGGCTTCAAATTCAACAATCCGAACGAGCGGGATCGTTGTGGCTGTGGCGAGTCGTTCCGTGTCTGAGGACGCTGCGTCGCTGCAGGACGACGATTTCGCGCTGTTCGGCGTCCCGAGGCGGTTTCACCTCGACCCCGCCGCGCTGGATGCGCGTTGGAAACAATTGCAGCGGCTGGCGCACCCGGACCGCTTTGCCCACCAAGGGGCCGCGGCGCAGCGCATCGCCATGCAGTGGTCGGTGCGGATCAACGAGGCCTACCAGCGCCTGCGCGATCCGCTGCGGCGCGCCGCCTACTGGTGCGAGTTGCAGGGCGTACCGATCGAGGCCGAGTCCAACACCGCCATGCCGGCGGACTTTCTGGTACAGCAGATGCAGTGGCGCGAAGCCCTGGATGAGGCCCGCACGCCCGAGGACGTCGAGGCGCTGTTGCAAGCCGTCGAGACCGAGCGGCGCCAACGGCTGGGTGCCCTGGCCGATGCGATCGATGTCCGCGCCGACGCCCAAGCGGCGGTGGCCCAGGTGCGCGCGCTGATGTTCATCGAGCGGTTTGCCGACGCCTTGCACGCACGCCTCGATGGCTGAACAACCTTTTCCGAATCCATGGCGTTACTCCAGATTTCCGAGCCGGGCGCGTCGCCCGATCCGCACCAGCGGCGTATTGCCGTCGGCATCGACCTGGGCACCACCCACTCGCTGGTGGCGGCCGTGCGCCACGGCGTGGCCGAATGCCTGCCCGATGCGCAGGGGCGAGTGATCCTGCCCAGCGTGGTGCGCTATTTGCCCGAGGGCAGCCGCCCGTCGCGGCAGATCGGCCACGAGGCGCTGGCCGCCCAGGTGGAAGACCCCGCCAACACCATCAGCTCGGTGAAGCGGCTCATGGGGCGCTCGCTGACGGACATTCAGGCACAGGGGGTGGCCGCACGGCTGCCGTATCAGGTGGCCGAGGGTCCGGGTGGGGTCGTGGTGCGCACCGTGGCGGGGGACAAGACCCCGGTCGAGGTCAGCGCCGAAATCCTCGCCACCCTGCGCCAGCGGGCCGAGGACACTTTTGATGCCGACCTGTATGGCGCGGTGATCACCGTGCCGGCCTATTTCGACGATGCCCAGCGGCAGGCCACCAAGGATGCCGCGCGTCTGGCAGGCATCAACGTTTTGCGCTTGCTCAACGAGCCGACGGCGGCGGCCATCGCCTACGGGCTGGACAACGGCGCCGAGGGGCTCTACCTTGTGTATGACCTGGGCGGCGGCACTTTCGACGTCTCCCTGCTGCGCCTGACGCGCGGCGTGTTCGAGGTCGTGGCCACGGGCGGCGATTCCGCCCTGGGGGGCGATGACTACGACCGTGCCGTGGCCGATTGGGCGCTGGACCGTGTGGCTGCCGGGGCCCAGGTGGCGGCGCTGTCCGCATCCCAACGGGCCGCATTGCTGGCCGAGGCCCGCCGGGCCAAAGAGGCCCTGAGCGACTGCGCCGACGACCAAGCGGTGACGCTGCAAGTGCCCACCACCGCCGGGACCGTGCCGGTGTCGCTGTCGCCGGCGGAGTTCGAGGTCGTGACCCGCCCGCTGACCGACCGTACCCTGGCAGCCGTGCGCCGGGTGCTGCGCGATGCGCGCGTCGCCACCGACGAGGTGCAGGGCATCGTCCTGGTGGGCGGCTCGACGCGCATGCCGGTGATCCGGCGGGCCGTCGCCCAGGCGTTCGGCCGCGAGCCACTGATCAACCTCAACCCCGACGAAGTGGTCGCCATCGGCGCGGCCATCCAAGCCAACCAGCTGGCCGGCAACGACGCCAACGGTGAGTTGCTGCTGCTCGACGTCATTCCGCTGTCGCTGGGGATCGAAACGATGGGCGGGCTGGTCGAGCGCATCGTGCCGCGCAACACCGCCATCCCCACCGCCCGCGCGCAGGACTTCACCACCTACCGGGACGGACAGACGGCGCTGGCGCTGCACGTCGTGCAGGGCGAACGCGATCTGGTGCAGGATTGCCGCAGCCTCGCGCGCTTCGAGCTGCGCGGCATCCCACCCATGGCGGCTGGAGCTGCGCGTATCCGCGTCACCTTCACAGTGGACGCCGACGGCCTGCTGACCGTCAGCGCCCGTGAGCAAAGCACGGGTGTCGAGGCCCACATCGACGTCAAACCGTCCTATGGCCTGACGGACGAGCAGATCGCCCGCATGCTGCAGGACGGTTTTGCCACGGCCGAGCAGGACATGCAGACCCGCGCGCTGATCGAGGCGCGCGTCGAGGCCGACCGGATGCTGGAGGCCACCCGCAGTGCCTTGGCCGCCGACGGCGACCTGCTCAACGATGACGAACGCACGGCGGTGCAGGCCCTGATGGCGGCCGTCGAATCCGCGCGTGCCACGTCGGATGCCGCGGCCATCGACGCCGCGACCGATGCCCTGGCCAAAGGCACCGAGGACTTTGCCGCCCGCCGCATGAACCGCAGCATCGCGCAGGCCCTGGCGGGCCGGCACGTGGAGAATCTCTGAATGCCCACGATCACCGTTTTGCCCCACCCCGAGTACTGCCCGCAGGGTGCCACCCTGCATGCCCCCACCGGGACCAGCCTGTGCGAGGCGCTGCTCGACAACGACATCGAGATCGAGCACGCCTGCGAAATGAGCTGCGCTTGCACCACCTGCCATGTCGTCGTGCGCCAGGGCTTCGAGTCGCTCAACGAAGCGACAGAGGAGGAGGAGGACATGCTCGACAAGGCCTGGGGCCTGGAGCCGCATTCGCGGCTCAGTTGCCAGGCACGGCTGGGCACGCGCGACGTCACGGTCGAGATTCCGCGCTACTCCATCAACCACGCCCGCGAACGGCATTGACGCTGCGGCCCATGCGCCAGATCGTCCTCGACACCGAAACCACGGGCCTGTCCCCTCAGGACGGCGACCGCATCATCGAAATCGGCTGTGTGGAACTGGTCAACCGCCAGCTCACCGGCAACAACCGGCATTTCTACCTGAACCCCGAACGCGACATCCACGAAGACGCCCTGCGCGTGCACGGCATCACGCTGGACTTTCTGGCGGACAAGCCGCGGTTTGCCGAGATCGCCCCCGAGCTGCTCGACTACCTGCAAGGGGCCGAGCTGATCATCCACAACGCGCCCTTCGATCTGGGTTTTTTGGATGCGGAGTTTGGGCGGCTAGGGCTGGGCCCGAC
>NZ_JBKBQX010000043.1:0-6433 GCF_046292505.1 Tepidimonas sp.
CAACCGGTGGGTGGTGGGGGGGGGGGGGGGCGCCCGGGCGGGCGGCCCGGGGCCGTTTCGGGGCGGGGGCTGGGGCGGGGGCTGGGGTGCCGGCGGCGGCTGGTCGGGCGGCGGCGGGGGCTTTGCCTCCGGCGGCGGCGGCAACTTCGGCGGGGGCGGCGCCTCCGGGCGCTGGTGACGATGGGCTGGGCCACGCCCCTGCGGCGCTGGGCGCGCCACCTGTGGCTGGACGAGCGCGCGAGCCGCCGCTGGCTCGACGACGCCGCGGCCGAGCGGCTGCGCCGCCGCATCGAGGCGAGCGAGTCGCATCACCGCGGCGAGATCCGCGTCTGCGTCGAGGCCAGCCTGCCGCTGCGCTGGCTGTGGCCGCCGGCCGACGAGGCGGCCCTGGCCGCGCGCGTGCGCGAGCGGGCGCTGGCCTGGTTCGGCCGCCTGCGCGTCTGGGACACCGAGGACAACGCCGGCGTGCTGATCTACCTGCTGCTGGCCGAGCGGGCCATCGAGATCGTCGCCGACCGCGGGCTGGCGCGCCACGTGTCGCCGGCCGACTGGGACGCCGCGCTGCAGGCACTGCGCGACGGTCTGCGCCAGGGCCCGCCCGAGGCGGCGCTCGCGCGCGCCCTCGACACCGTGGACGGTTGGCTGCGCGCCGCCGTGCCGCTGGCGCCCGGCGAGCGCGCCGTCAACGAGCTGCCGGATGCGGTGGTGCGGGTGTAGCCGGTGCCGGATCGTCCGCGTCGGGCAGCGCCATGGGTGACCGTGCGGCGCCGATCAACGGCAGACCGCTGTGGTCCTTCAGGTCGACCCCCGTCTTGCCGATCCGCAACGCCTCGCGCACCAGCCAGGCCAGCCGGCGCGCCGCCGTCGGCAGGTCCTGCCCCTGCGGGCGGACGTTGGAGATGCAGTTGCGCTGCGCGTCGACGCAGCCGACCCGCGGCCCCATCGTGAGGTAGATGCCGACGCTGTCGGGGGAGCTCAGGCCCGGGCGCTCGCCTATCAGCACCGCCACCATGCGGGCGCCGAGCAGCTCGCCGATTTCGTCGCCCAGGGCGACGCGCGCCTGGCGGGCCACGACGACGGGACCCAGCGCCAGCCCCGGATCCAGCGCCGCACGGATGGCGTCGAGCAGCGGCACCGCATGCCGCTGGATCCCCAGCGCAGACAGGCCGTCCCCGATCACAAAAACGAGGTCCGCCACCGCGCGCTGAGGGCGCGATTGCAGCAGCCGCTCCCGGCTCGCTTCGTCCAGCCGGCGGCCCAGGTCGGGCCGCAGCAGGTATTCGTGCCGGTCGCGCGCGCGCGAGTGCGCCAGGATCACGTCCGGCCACGCCTGCCGCCGCAGGGCCTGGCACAGAGCATCGACGTCCAGCGCCGTGTGCACCGCGTCGCGGGCTTGGGCGTGCGCCGCCGAGAAGGTTAGCACCTCCTGCGTCGGCAGCGAGCTGCCGGTGCGGCCCAGGGCGATGCGCGCCGGGGTCCAGCGCCGCAGCGCCGTCAGCGTGCCGTGGACCGCGTGGACGGCTTCAGACGGCTCATGCGCCATGGGTTGTCCCTTCGAGAGCTGGCCAGAGTCGATCGGGCAGGCTCGGGGTGCTTTCGTCTGCGACCAGCCGACCCGCTGCGTCGGCGAGCCCCTGCCGGTGCAGCCACGCTTCGAACTCCGGGGCGCGCCGCAGGCCCAGGATGTCGCGCACCGCCAGCGCGTCGTGGAACGAGGTGCTCTGGTAGTTGAGCATCACATCGTCCGACCCCGGTACGCCGATTAGGAAGTTCAGTCCCGCCAGCGTCAGCAGCAGCAGCAGGTTGTCCATGTCGTCCTGATCGGCCTCGGCGTGGTTTGTGTAGCAGATGTCGCAGCCCATCGGCAGGCCCAGCAGCTTGCCGCAGAAATGGTCTTCCAGCCCCGCGCGGATGATCTGCTTGCCGTCGTAAAGATATTCCGGGCCGATGAACCCGACCACCGTGTTGACCAGCAGCGGGCGGTAGCGCCGCGCCACCGCGTAGGCCCGGGCTTCGCAGGTCTGCTGGTCCACCCCGTGGTGGGCGTTGGCCGACAGCGCGCTGCCCTGCCCGGTCTCGAAGTACATGACGTGGTCCCCGACCGTGCCGCGGCGCAGCTCCAACGCCATCTCGCGCGCCTCGTCCAGCAGGGCCAGGTCGATGCCGAACGAGCGGTTGGTCGCCTCGGTCCCGCCGATCGACTGGAACACCAGGTCGACCGGTGCGCCGTGGCGGATCGCCTGCATCGTGTTGGTGACGTGCGTCAGGACGCAGGTCTGGGTCGGGATCTCGCCCCTGGCAACGATCTCGGCCAGCACATGGTTGAGCCGTACCAAATCGGGCACGCTGTCGGAAGCCGGGTTGACCCCGATCACGGCATCACCTGCACCCAGCATCAGGCCGTCGATGATGCTGGCGGCGATGCCGGCCGGGTCGTCGGTGGGATGGTTGGGCTGCAGGCGCACCGCCAGATGCCCGCGCAGCCCGATCGTGTTGCGAAACCGGGTGACGACCTCGCACTTGCGTGCCACCAGCACCAGATCCTGGTTGCGCATCAGCTTGCTGGCGGCGGCCACCATCTCGGGGGTGAGGCCCGACGCCAGCGCCTGCAGCGCCTGCGGCGTGGCGGCGTCGCTGAGCAGCCAGTCCCGGAAATGGCCGACGGTCATGGCCGAAACCGGTGCAAACGCCCGGTCGTCATGGCCGTCGATGATCAGGCGCGTGACCTCGTCGTCCTCGTACGGGATCAGCGCCTCCGACAGGAACTGGCGCAGCGGCACGTCGGCCAGCACCTGCCGCGCCGCGATCCGCTCCTGCTCGGACGTCGCCGCCACGCCGGCCAGGCAGTCGCCGGATCGCAGTGGCGAGGCTTTGGCCATCACCTCGCGCAGGGAGTCGAAGTGGTGTTGGTTGACACCGAGGCGAATTCGATAGGCCATATGCAAAGTTCGGCGATCTACGGCTTTGTGAGATTCAGCGGGGGGTGTCTGCGGCGCCGGCCAGCATCTCATCGTGGGGCGCTTCCTCGCGCTGGCGTTCCGTCAGACGGAAGTACACGTAGCCCACGATCAGCAGCCCCAGGAACAGCAGCGCCAGCTCGAGGTTGAAATAGACCACCGCGAACAGACAGACCACGCCGCCAGCCAGCGCCACGGCCGGGAATACCGGATAGAAGGGGGCCCGGAATGGCCGAGTCAGTGCGGGCTCGGTTTGACGCAGCCGGAACAACGCGGCCATCGAGACCACGTACATCACGATCGCGCCCAGTACCGCCATCGTGACGATGTTGGCCGTCAGCGGCTGGCCGCCGAAGGTGACCCACTCGTCACTGAAGACTGCAGCGATGCCCACGATGCCACCGGCGATCAGCGCGCGCACCGGCGTGCGGAAGCGGGGATGCACTTTGGCAAAGTAGTGAGGCAGATAGCCCGCTCGGGCGAGCGCGAAGATCTGCCGCGAGTAGCCCAGAATGATGCCGTGGAACGAAGCGATCAGGCCAAACAGTCCGATCCACACGAGCATGTGCATCCAGAAACTGCTTTGACCGACGACGATTTTCATGGCCTGTGGAAGGGGGTCGTTGATGTTGGACAGCTCGCGCCAGTCGCCCACGCCCCCAGCCATGATCATCACGAGAAAAGCCAGCGCCACGAGCGTCAGAATGCCCGCGACATAGGCGATCGGGATGGTACGGCGCGGATCCTTGGCCTCCTCGGCGGCCATCGCGGCCCCCTCGATGGCCAGGAAGAACCAGATCGCGAACGGAATGGCAGCGAAGATGCCCGCCCAGGTACCGGCAGAGAAAGTGTCGGCGCCGGCCCAGCCGTGCGCCAGGAAGTTGGCCAGCGACCAGCCCGGTGCGACCACGCCGGCGAACACCAGCAGCTCCACCACCGCCAGCAGCGTGACGACCAGCTCGAACGTGGCGGCGATGCTCACCCCCAGTGCGTTCAGTGCGATGAACACCACATAGGCGCCCACAGCCGCCAGCTTGGGATCCAGCGCAGGGAACTGGACGTTGAGGTAGGCCCCGATCGCCAGCGAGATGGCCGGGGGCGCGAACACGAATTCGATCAACGTCGCGAAGCCGGCGATGTAGCCCCCTGTCGGGCCGAAGGCGCGCCGCGCGTACGCGAACGGCCCCCCAGCGTGCGGAATCGCGGTGGACAGCTCCGTGAAGCTGAAGATGAACGTCGTGTACATCAGCGCCACGAAGGCCGTGGCCACGAGAAATCCCAGCGTGCCGGCGCTGGCCCAGCCGTAGCTCCAGCCGAAGTACTCCCCGGAAATGACGAGACCGACCGCGATGCCCCACAAGGGCAGGGCGCCGAGCACGGGTTTCAGCTCCCGTGTGACGTGAGGTTGGGCAGATGACATGGCGTGTAAACGGTGAAGTCGCCCGAAACGGCTCGGGCAGCCATGCTCCGCATGATCGTCACTCCTGCGGGGATGGGCCTATCCGAGAACGGAAAAGTTCCCAGGCCGATCAAGCTTTTTTCCGAAACGGGATCGCGGTTTCGGGTTATCCCCAGACTTCCCGTTGGCATGGAAGTTGATACTTGATGCGGTCGACAGGCTGAAACTCGATCCGAAACCCGATTCCCGCACCATGCTGGGGCAGTTGTCCGCTACGCCGGCCTCCTTCGCGGTTAAAAACACCACGGAGGTGCATCATCACGCCCAGAATTTGACGCACTGGGCCCAAGAGTACGAGCAAACCTCTGCGGGCAGCTTTGAGGGACGGGTTCGGGAGTTTCGGCACGGCGAGCTACAGGCATTCGAGGAGTGCGCCAACCGCGCGACTACCCAGTACTGCCAAGCCTGGGAGGGTGGTATTTGGTTCGGTATGCCAACCGACTCGAGCGCGCGGGATGTCCTATACATGGGGCGCCCGCTCGAGGCGGACCACCTCATGGTCGCCAACGGGCGTGTGCAATTCGACCTGCGCGTTCCAGCCGACGTCGGCCTCTACGGCATTGTGGTGAGTCGGGGCGATTTCGAACAGCGTTTTCGACAGAACGGGGGGCCGGAGTCCATCGAGGGTGTCGAGGGTTTGACGGCGCAGTGGCCTCAACTGGTGCGCATCCCGGCGTTGCAGCGGCACCGGCTGGCGGCTTTGGTGCGCGAGGCATTGAACAATCTGCAGACGCATCCCGAGATCCTCCGGCATTCTGGCAGCATCTCCACATTGCGCTCAGCCCTGCTGACGGTGTTGGTCGGGGCGTGGGAGCCCGCGCAGCCCCAGCCGGAGGTCTCGCTGCGGCGGCGGCGCCGGCTCGACTTGGTGCATCGGGCGCGCGAGCTCGTGCTGGATGAGCCCGCCGCGCACCTGACGGTCGAGCAACTGTGCCAGGCGCTGTTCGTCACCCGGCGCACCCTGCAAAATTGTTTCCAGGATGTGCTCGGCATGAGCCCAGGCGCCTACCTGCGCACGGTTCGCCTCAATCGGGTGCGACAGGATCTGCTACAAGCCACGCCCGGCCAGACAGTGGTCGATGTGGCTGCCCGCTGGGGCTTCTGGCACATGGGCCACTTCGCCCACGAATACCGCGCGCTGTTTGCCGAAACGCCATCTCAGACCATGCGGCGACGCGTGACGGGATGACGGTGGCAGGGAAAGGTCGTGTCTATGCCATACTGAAAACAGTGCCCATCATCGGGCTCCATTCCCCGCGAACGCCCCCATGCCCACCCCCGACGCCTCCTCCGACACGGGTGACGTGTTCGCCTGGGATACGACGCTGCTGACCGGTCTGGACGAAGTCGATGCCCAGCACCACCACCTGGTGAATCTGTTCAATAGGCTCAACCGCGCGATGTTCCACGGCCGCGCGCTCAGCCCGGACCAGCAGCAGCGCATCTTCGACGAGCTGATCGCCTACGCACGCCAGCACTTCGAGGACGAGGAGCGGCAGATGGCGCGCATCCGCGCCGGGGCCGACCCGGCCGAGGCCTGGGCGCAGGAGGAGGACCCGCTCGACCGCCGCGTGGCCAACCTGCTGCGCATGGTCGCCCTGCCGGACGACCCCGACGGTCCTGACGATCGCGGCTAGGCGGGCCCGCATTCGCCCTGATCCGGTCACGGTTGCCGCCACTGCGCCGCCAGTGGCCGCTTGGCTTCCTACAATGTGGCGCCAGTGCCGCGCACGTCCCCGCCCGGGTGGCCATGCGGCGGTCAGGAGATTCCCCATGACTGAAATCGCTTCGGACAAACGCGAGCAGCTCAAGCGCGCTGCGCTCGACTACCACGAGCGCCCCGCCCCCGGCAAACTGGCGGTTGCCGCCACCAAGCCCCTGTCCAACCAGCGCGATCTGGCGCTGGCCTACTCGCCGGGTGTCGCCGCCCCGTGCGAGGACGGGGCGCTGCCGCTTCATCAGCAGCCCGAAGTACAGGCCCGCCGGGCCGCCGCCGATGCACAGAATGTTCATGTCC
>NZ_JBKBQX010000044.1:0-6215 GCF_046292505.1 Tepidimonas sp.
AAGTGACCGAAGCGACACTGACCTATGTGGCCATCGACGAGCAGGGCCGCCCGCGCCCGGTGCCCCGTCCGGCGTCGGCCTAAGCGCCCCCGAGGGGCCGCGCCACAGCCGCTGTGGGCGCCGCCGAAAAATGCAGAAAAAAGCCGCCGGGGTTGAACCGCGGCGGCCAAAGTCCATCACAGGACGTCGTTGGGATTCGGTGGACGATCGCAGATGGGCAACCCGCCCACGCACCTGACGCGCGGCGGGGTGACCGACACGCCCCGGCCACCACCGGGGCCGTGCCGGGCCCCTGGCTCCGGCCCCCATCGGTGTTGTTGTGTTGGGCCAGGGCGCGTGGGCGTGTGACAGCGTCCGAGTCCCATTGTGCCCGCGAAAAGTACCGCGTCGCCTCCCCTGTTTGGGGGAGGTGACACCCCATCAATGCGCGGGAGGTGCCGGCGGCGCGTGCGCCAGCCGCCGCCCGGCCCATGTCACGAGCAGCAGCACGGGCACCCCCAGCACCGTGGTCAGCACGAAGAACCCCGGGTAGCCCAACGCATCGACCATGCCGCCCGAGTAACCCCCGAGGGCCTTGGGCAGCAGGGTCATGAGCGAGCTGAAGATAGCGTACTGCACCGCCGTGAAGCGCACCTGCGTCAGGCTGGACAAAAACGCGACGAACGCCGCGCTGGCAAAGCCCGCCGCCAGATTGTCCGCCGCCACCACCGCATACAGAAAGGCCCGCTGCGGACCGGCCAGCGCCAGCGCAACGAACCCCAGATTGGTCAGGGCCGACAGCACAGCCCCCCACCACAGCGAGCGCATCACGCCCAAGCGCGTCGCCAGAATACCACCCAAAAAACCGCCGGCGATGCTGACGATGACCCCAAAGGTCTTGACCGCCGTCGCGATGTCCGGCTTGGAAAACCCCAGGTCCTGGTAGAAGACGTTCGAAATCACCCCCAACACGATGTCGGAGATGCGGTACAGGCCGATGACCGCGAGCAGCAGGGCCGCATCCGCCCAGCCGTGGCGCACGAAAAACGCCCGCACCGGCTCCACCCACGTCTGCCGCGCGGCGACCCGGCTGGCCACCCCCGCGCGCACCAGCAGCGCGCCCGTGGCAAAGGCCGCCCCAAGCGCCACGGCCAGACGCACGCCCTCCCACCCCAGCGTCGGCAACGGCCCCAAGGCCCCCAGCCCCAAGGCGGTGCCGGCCGTTCCCAGGGACCAGAACACCCCGACGAACGCCGCAACCGCCAGCGCAAACACCGCGAGCAAGCGGGCGTGTTCGCCCGCGGGGGCGGGTGCCTCGGCGGCGGGAAGGCGGGGCTCCGGCACCAACGCCGTGGTCACCAGGCCCGTCACCATGGCCAGCGCCGCCACCGCATAGGCCGCCGCCCACGCGCCGTAGTCGTATCCTCCCTTGGACGAGCCCCACGCCGCGGCCAGAAACAGCACCCCCGCCCCCGCCACCACCATGCCGATGCGGTAGCCCGCGATGTAGGCCGACGACAGCACGCCCTGCTGCTCGGGGGCCGCAATCTCGATGCGGTAGGCGTCGATGACGATGTCCTGCGTGGCGGACATGAAACCCAGCAGCACCGCAAACCCGGCCATGCGCACCAGCGCCGCCGGGCCGGCGGCCGGGTCGGTGCTGGCCATCCCCAAAATGGCCACGACCACCCCCGCCTGGGCCGCCAGCAGCCAGGCGCGCCGCCGCCCCAGGCGCGCCGTCAGCCCCGGCAACGGCAGCCGATCCACCAACGGCGCCCACACGAACTTGAACGAATACGCCAGCGCCGCCCAGCTGAAGAACGTGACCGCCCGGCGCTCCACCCCCGCCTCGCCCAGCCAGAGGGACAGCGAGGAAAAAATCAGCAGCAGCGGCAAACCCGCGGAAAACCCCAGCGCCGCCATCGCGGGCACGCGCCAGTCCCACAGCACCCGCCACCACGGGGCAGGCGGGGACGAATGGGCGGTGCGGGCAGGCGGCGCGGACATGGATGCGGACGGGCAATGGAGTGACAAATGACGCGATCGGTCACGACACAGGCCACCGATTGTGCCTATCATGCACCCATGTGCTGGATGTGCGATGCTCGAGCCGCCCTGTCGGGCCGACGGGGATTTTTGCGCGCGGCAACGGCGGCGGCCGGGGCGAGTGCGCTGGCGCCGGTCTGGGGCCAGGTGCAGGTGGGGCAGCCCTCCGCACTGCGCTCGCTGGTGCCCGCCGCGCAATTGGAATCCGCAGCCAGCCAGCAATATGCCCAACTGTTGGCCGAAGCCCGCGCCAAGGGGGCGCTGGCGCCGGACGGCCATCCGCAGCTGCGCCGGCTGCGCGCCATCGCCCAGCGGCTGGTGCCGCACGCGCTGCCGTGGAACGAGCGCGCGCGCCAGTGGCGCTGGGAGGTCAACCTGATCGGCAGCAAGCAGATCAACGCCTTCTGCATGCCGGGCGGCAAGATCGCCTTCTTCACCGGCATCCTCGACCAGCTGCAGCTGAACGACGACGAGGCGGCGATGGTCATGGGCCACGAGATGGCGCACGCGCTGCGCGAGCACGCGCGCTCGCGCATCGCCAAGACGCAGGCCACCGGACTGGGCCTGTCGCTCGGCGCGCAGCTGCTCGGGCTGGGCGACCTCGGCCGCCTGGCGGCGGACCTGGGCACGCAGCTGCTGTCGCTCAAGTTCAGCCGCGAGGACGAGACCGAAGCCGACCTGGTCGGGCTGGAGCTCGCCGCCCGCGGCGCCTACGACCCGCGCGCCAGCGTCGCGCTGTGGCAGAAGATGGCACAGGTGGCCGGCGGCAACGGGCTGGAATTCCTCTCCACCCACCCCAGCGGCCCGAGCCGGATCCGCGACCTGGAGGCCAACATCCCCAAGGTCGAGGCGCTGTACGAGCAGGCGCGCCGCGCGGGGTAGCGCCGGCCCGTTGCGCTTGCGCCGCGGCCGGTGCTATGCTGCAACATGTTGCAACGAGGAGCCCGCGCCGTGTCCACCCCCGCCGCCGTCCGTGTCGCCCGTGCCCGCGAGCGCAAGCGCCGCAGCGGCCTGCGGCTGGTTCAGCTCTGGGTGCCGGACACGCGCCAGCCCGGCTTCGCCGAAGCGTGCCGGCAGCAGAGCGCGCGCGTGGCGCAGGCCGACGCGCGCGACGCGGAGCTGACGCGCTGGATGGACGAGGCCCTGGCCCAGGTGGACGGCTGGACCGACTGAACCCGGGTGAGCGCGACGGCGCACCGCGGCGATCTGGTGACGGTGGCGCTGGCCGGCGACTTCGGCAAGCCGCACCCGGCGCTCGTCATCCAGTCCGACCTGTTCGACACCCACCCGAGCGTCTGCGTGCTGCTCGTCACCGGCACGCTGGTGGAGGCGCCGCTGCTGCGCATCACCGTCGAGCCGTCGCCGGCCAACGGCCTGCGCAAGACCTCGCAGGTCATGGGCGACAAGGTGATGACGCTGCCGCGCGACAAGCTCGGGCCGGCGTTCGGCCGGCTGGAGGCCGACACGATGCTGCAGGTGGAGCGCTGCCTGGCGCTGTTCCTCGGGATCGCGCGCTGATCAGGTCCCGCCGACGAACGGGTTGCTGCGGCGCTCCTCGCCGAAGGTGCTCTCCGGCCCGTGGCCGGGGATGAAGACGGTGTCGTCGCCCATCGGCCACAGGCGCTGCGTGATGCTGTCGAGGAGCTGCTGGTGGTTGCCGCCGGGAAAATCGGTGCGGCCGATGCTGCCGGCGAACAGCACGTCGCCGACGAAGGCGCGCCGGATCTGCGGCGCATGGAACACCACGTGGCCCGGCGTGTGGCCCGGGCAGTGGCGCACGTGCAGCCGCTCTTGCCCCACGGTGACCTCGTCGCCATCCTCCAGCCAGCGCGTCGGCGCAAACGGCTTGGCCGGCGGAAAGCCGAACATGCGGCTCTGCTGCGGCAGGCCGTCGATCCAGAACTGGTCGCCGCGGTGCGGGCCGATGATCGGCAGGCCGCACCGCTCGGCCAGCTCGCCGGCGCCGCCGGCGTGGTCGATGTGCGCGTGCGTGAGCCAAATCTGGCGCAGGTCCAGACCCAGACGTTGCGCCTCGGCCAGCACGGCGTCGAGGTCGCCGCCCGGATCGATCACCGCCGCCTCGCGCGTGGCGTCGCACCACAGCAGCGAGCAGTTCTGGGCGAACGGGGTGACCGGGATCGTGGCGTAGCGCAGCATGGCGGCCATTGTAGGCCGCGGCCGGGCGGCGAGGAGCCGGCCGGGGCGCGGCTCAGACGTTGGTGGCGGCGATGACCTCCGCCAGGTCGGTCAGGCCGGCCAGCACCTTCTCGATGCCGTCCTGCCGCAGCGTGTGCATGCCGGCGGCCAGCGCGCTGGCACGGATCTCGCCGGCGGAGGAGCGGCGGCGGATATGGTGGCGGATGGTGTCGTCGCTGAGCATCAGCTCGTAGATGCCGAGCCGCCCCTTGTAGCCGCGTCCCTCGCACGCCGGGCAACCGCGCTTGACGTGCGTGCGCAGGATGCGCCGCCCGCCTTCCTCGACGCCATACTGCGTTCGCCAGCGCTCGATCTGCCCGGCCACATCGATCGGCTCGCCCGGCGCGGTGCACGACTCCAGGTAGTGCGTGGCCAGCGCCTCCAGCTCGTCGTCGGTGGCCGGCCGCGTCTGCACGCACGCCTTGCACAGCCGCCGCACCAGGCGCTGTGCCAGGATGCCCAGCAGCGAGTCGGAGAAGTTGAACGGGTCGATGCCGATTTCCAGCAGCCGCGTGATGCTCTCCGGCGCGCTGTTGGTGTGCAGCGTCGACAGCACCAGGTGGCCGGTGAGGGACGCCTCCACGGCGATGCGGGCGGTCTCCTCGTCGCGCATCTCGCCAATCATGATGACGTCGGGGTCGGCGCGCAGGAAGGTGCGCATCGCCGCCGCGAAGGTCCAGCCGATGCGCGGGTTCATCTGCACCTGGCGCAGTCCCGGCTGCGTGATCTCGATCGGATCCTCGGCGGTCCAGATCTTGCGGTTCTCGGTGTTGATGTCGGCGATCAGCGAATGCAGCGTGGTGGTCTTGCCGCTGCCGGTGGGGCCGCAGACGAGGATCAGCCCGTAGGGCTTGAGCGCCATGCGCCGCAGCGCCGCCAGGTCGCGCGGCGCCAGGCCGATGCTGTCGACCGGCATCGGCTTGGAGCCGGCCAGCAGCCGCAGCACCACGTCCTCCAGCCCGCCGGTGGTGGGCACGGTGACCACGCGCAGCTCGGTGCGCGGCCCGCCGAAGCGGGCGAAGTCGATCTTGCCGTCCTGCGGCTTGCGGTGCTCCGAGATGTCCATCCCGGCCATGATCTTGATGCGCGCCACCAGCGCGTAGCGAAAGCGCGACTCGATTTCCAGGTACTTGACCAACTCGCCGTCGACGCGCAGCCGCACGCGCACCGGTTTCGGAGGCGGCTCGGTCTCGATGTGGATGTCGGAGGCCTTCTGCGCAATCGCCTCCTCGATCAGGGTGTTGATCAGGCGCACCAGCGTGTTGTCGGACTCGCTGACGACGTCGGCCTGCTGCTCGGCGCCGATGTCGCTGGCCTGCTGCAGGTCCAGCAGCAAATCCCGCGCGGCCTGTCGTTGCCGCCCCGCGGCCGATGCGCCGGCCCGCGGCGCTGGTGCGGGGGCGGTCGGCCGTTCGTAGGCACGCGCGATTGCCGCAGGCAGCGTGCCCGGGGCCGCCAGCACGGGGACGATGCGCCGCTGCGTCATGAAGCGCAGCTCGTCCAACAACCGCTGGTCCAGAGGGTCCGCCATCAGCATGACGAGCAGGTCCCCTTCCAGCGCCAGTGGCACCACCGCCTCGCGCTGGGCCACGGTCTGCGGCACCAGCGCCACTGCCTCGGGGTCGAAGCGGTAGTGCGTGGGGTCCACCACCCGGTTGCCCAGCCAGGCTGCGATCGTCTGGCGCAACTGGCTCTCGGTGATGACGCCGGAATCCACCAACTGCTCACCCAGCTGGCGGTTCAGGCCCAAGCGCCGCTCGTCCACCTGCGCCCGCAACGCCTCGCGCAACTGCCGCTCGTCGATCAGGCCGGCCTGCACAAGCGCCTCCCCCACGTGCCGGGCGGTCAGCGCGCGCCCCTCCGGCCGGCGCAGCAACTGCCACAGCTCGGCCGGCGTGCGCGGCTGCGGGGAGTGGGCGGCGGTGCCGGGTTGCGGGTCGAGGGCGGTAACGCGGGCAAAGTCCGTGTGATTGTGCCCGGTTTGCCCCCGACGC
>NZ_JBKBQX010000045.1:0-5848 GCF_046292505.1 Tepidimonas sp.
CCGGCTTCTTCTTGCTTGGCATAGATGCTCCTTTCCAACATGCTATGCCTCAAACACAAAATTCCTGACAGGCTCCCCGACCCCGGGGTTGTTGCCTGGTTCTCGCGGCGACCACCGTCCACCCTGTATCTCTCTGTGCTGACCTTGGGTGAAATCCGTAAAGGCCTTGAAGGCGTCAGCGATGAATCGCGCCGCCAGTCGCTGCTCGATTGGTTGGAGACAGACTTGCCAACTTTCTTCACTGGCCGGGTACTGCCGGTCGATGCCGCCGTAGCCGATCGCTGGGGACGTTTGGTCGCAGCATCAGGCCGACCTCTTCCTACCATCGACAGCCTGCTGGCTGCCACCGCACTGGAGCACGATCTGGTATTAGTCACGCGTAACGTCAAAGACTTCGCAGGTTTGCCAGTCCAGATATTCAACCCCTGGTCGAACTGATCACACGTAGTTCGACGAAATCGCCATCCGCCGCCGGCGCGGGCTGGCGGTCATCGGGGCCGTCACAGGGCGTGGATCGTTTCGAGACTGACGGCTCGCCGGAATCGGCGGCAGCGCCTCGACCCGCTTGTTCAGGTTCAGCCCCATCGACAGCAGGCCGTGCAATGCCGCATAGGCATACACCCGGCAGTCCAGCGCTTCGTTTCTGCGGCCATCGGGCTTCCACCAGAAGCGCTGCGGGAAACCTTTCACGTAACGGGTACGAATCCGCTCGGCCGTCAGCTGCTCGAAATACTGCGCATCCCGATCCAGCGGGAAATGCATCGCGCCAGCGCCAGCCTCGGACTTCTTGAGGCGGGCGTAGATGGCTTCCTTGGCCGCATCGACGCCCACCGTGAACAGATTGATCTTGCCCTTGTTGGCCTTGCTCGGACGCTTGGGCCAGATCGGACGTTTGCCCGCGCCACCCTTGATCGCCCAGATGCGTTTGCGCTCCCGGCCTTTGCAAAAGGCATAGGCCGCCAGGGTGTGGTGACCACCGGTGTCCAGACACGCGGCTTCGATGGTCAGGCCGTTGGCCAGGGTCTCGTGCTCGAATCGATTGGACAGAAACGCATCGAGCTGCGACCAAGTATCCGGCGCCGAGGGATCGCCCCACAGCACCTTGTAGTCGATGGACCAGGACTCCTCGTCCCGGCCCCAGCCGACCACTTCCAGTTCGAGCCGGTCGTCCTGCACGTCGATGCCGCAGGTGAGCAGTGCCACCTCGGCAGGAATCGCCGGCCCGTAGGCTTCGCGGCGTTCCATCAGGCCTTCGGCATCCAAGGTCTCGCCCTCGCGGTCTTCCCAGGTCTCGGCCAGTTTGGTGTTGACCCAGACCTTGAGCCGCACCGGATCGTCCTTGGCGGCGTGATGCTCTTGGGCGATCTCGCCCCAGGTCAGCCACGGGCTGTACAGGCTGGACAAGTGGAAGCCCACCGTCTTGCCATCGCCCTCGGCTCGTGACGTCCAGCGACCGTTGGCCAGCAGTGCCGGTTTGCGGTACTCGGGATGGATGCCGTCGCAGGCTGGGCAGTGCCATGCGGCGTCCGCCATCTTGTCCTTGGGCCAGCGGATGTCGCGCCACTGGATCGGGCTGTGCGCCCCGCAATGATCGCAAGGCACCTCGAACACCCGCTGATCCGACTCCAGGTAGGCCGCCTCGATGCGGGAGAAACCCTTGAGTGTCGGGGTTGAGCACAGATACACCTTGCGATTGACGAAGGTGGCCGCCCGTTGCACAGCGAGCGCCACCGGATCGCCCTCGCCATCAGCATCGCCTGGGTAACCATCCACCTCATCGAGAAACAGGTAACGCACCGGCATCGAGCGCAGGCCCACCGCCGAATTGGCGCCGGTCATGATCAGCACGCCACCGGGGAATTCCTTCATTAGCTGGGTGTTGCCGGAGTCCCGGCTTCGTGGGTCCTTCACCCGGCTGGCGAGTTCAGGGCTGGCTTCGATCAGCGCATCGACCCGTTGCTTGGAGACGCGCTTGGCGCCTTCCACCGTGGGCTGCACCAGCAGCATCGGACCCGGGGCGTGGTGGATGACGTAGCCGACCCAGTTGAGTCCGCACTCGGTCTTGCCCACCTGTCCGCCGGCCATGAACACGACCCGTTCGAATCGTGAGGTAGCGGACAAGCTCGCCATGACCTCGGCCAAGTACGGCGTGCGGCTGGTCGACCAGCGCCCGGGCTCAGCGGAGGCGACCGACGAGAGCATCCGGTGGCGGTTGGCCCAGTCATCGACGGTGAGGATGGGGTCGGGGGCCAGACCCCGTTTCCAGGCCGATTCAACAGCCGATTCAGCAGTGTCGAACACAAGCCACTCCAATGCGAAATAGATGCCAAAACGATGAGGCGAACGCTTGGCTTTCCGCTTGAACAGCGCGTTACTACAAGCACAGCAACCCACCCCCAGGAGAACACCATGCGCAAGACCACCACCAAAGCCACCGCCACCAAAGCCGCCCAGCAACGGGACCAGCTGCTCGCCCAGATCGCCCTGGACCATCTCTTCATCGAGACCCTGCAAACCCGCAACAGCGACCGCCTGGACTTCCACGACGTCAGCGTCTGGGCCGTCCAAAGCGCCCTGGTGGCGGCCTACCAAGCAGGCCTGGCCGCAGGCCAAAGCGCCACCGGCAAGGCCACTGATCAGCCGGTCCAGCAGCAAGCCGCCTGACTCTCACATCACCCCAAGGAGCACGACCATGTCCGCACAAACCACCCCGATCACCGAACGCCAACTGGACCTGATCACCCGCGCGCATTGCGACGCCGGCGGATTGATCGAGCCGCTGCTGGCTCTCAAAGGCGGCGCCAAGCTCAAGATGATCGCCAGCCTCGCCCAGCGGGGGTTGATCGAGCAGTTGGATGGCCAGTGGCGCATCACAGGTGCCGCCATCGCGATCATCAAGGGCGAAGCCCAACCAGAGGATGTGCTGCCTGCGGTAAAGGGCGCCGCCACGTCACCCACACCGCTCCCGGCCGACGATCCGGAACTGGAAGCAGCGGTCGCCGCCGCCGAAGCCAGCTGGCAACAGGATCAGCCCAACCCCGCCTCGAAGCGTGGCCCGGGCAACAGCAAGCAGGCCCTGGTGATCGAGATGTTGAAGCGCCCCGAGGGCGCGACCATCGCGCAGATCAGTGAGGCGACGGGCTGGCAGGCGCACACGGTACGCGGCACCTTTGCCGGCGCACTCAAGAAGAAGTTGGGCCTGACCATCGTCTCCGAGAAGATCGAAGGCCCTGCCGGCACGCCAGGTGCAGGACAGCGTCTCTACCGCATCGCCCAGGAAGCCACCGCGTGAGCACGCAGCCCAACACCCCGACCCCGGCAGACCTGTTGCCAGCCGTGCTGACGGCCTGCCGGGAGATCGCCCGGATGAAGCATCCGAGCATCGAGCACCTCCTGCGCCACCGGGGGTTTGGTTTCGAGGCCGACCGCATCGCCGATCTGGTGCTGGCGATTGAAGCCCTTGATGCCCACCGCGATGCAAATTGAGCTTGGCTTCAGTGGCCCAAAGCGCGTTACTACGTGTGTCGCAACGATCAACCCTAAGGAGCCAAAGATGAACACCACCCCCCAGATCCCAGCCCCAACCGTCACCGATTGGGGATTCTTTGGAACGATGAACGAGCAGGCCGAAGCCGCCTGGCCACTGGCCATGATCGCCATCTCGGATGCCACCGGCCAGCCACTCGAATCGGCCCGCACCTTCCTCGACAGCCGCCACGGTCGCCACTTTGCCGACGATGTGCAAAACGGCCTCTACGCCGGCGCCACCCTGGCCGACGCCATCAACGCCGCCACGCAACGTTGGATGGGCTGGACGATTGGCCGCAGCACAAGCAAACAGTACGGCACGCCTGAGGGCCTGCCTTACCTGACGGGCTTCGTGATCCACTGCGAGATCGTCGAAGAGTCCCTGGCGGCGTGAGGAGCACAACGTGGCCGCCATCTCCACCACCCCACAACTCGGAGCCAACTACGACCAGTTCATCGCCGAACTGACAGCGCTCACCCGCAAGTACGGGGTGGCGATCCAGTCGGTCGGTGGCGTGATCTTGGCCGACACGCCCGGAGAGTTCCGCGACGTCACCTACATCGCCGACATCAGCAGCGGCGATCTTTATCCGGAGTTTCCGGACAGCTGACGCACGCGCAGCCCCTCAAACGCCCTGCGCAGCAGGTAGCTTCGAATCAAAGAGACGACGGTAAAAATCAGGCCGATCAGCAAGTTCTCCTGCAGCGTGGCGTGCAGGCCAAAGAGCGGAAACACCAGCCACTGGGTCGCCACCGCCGCCCCGTAGCCGACCAGCACATTGGTCACGGCCTCCACCAGCGACATCCAGCGCGACTGCTTCATCCCTGGGCAGTGCAACTTTTTTTCTGTAAATTTTCCGAGGCGAAGTCATCGGGATATTGAAATCAGGCATGCAAGTTGAGATAGACCTTGCCGGTCATCCACTCCTCGTCGCACTCGGCGAGGAGGGCGGAAACGAGGCGCAGACAGGACGCGGTGTTGGGGAAGATCGAAGCGACGCGGGTGCGGCGCTTGATCTCGCGGTTGATGCGTTCGAGGCCGTTGGTCGTGCGCAGGCGGGTGCGCTGGGCGTAAGGCAGATCGAAGACGGTGAAGCCCTCGGGCAGGTTTTCCTCAGCCCACCGGGCGAGCTTGGGCGCATCGGTTTTCCAGGCATCGAGCGCCTGACGCCAGAGTCGTTCGGCCTCGGCCTTGTCGGGCGCGTTGAAGATGGCGCGGATGCGCAAGGCGACGGGTTTGCGCTGGTCGAGGCGCGTGACGTAAGCCTGGGCATTCTGCTGCAAGTGGAACTGGCAGCGCTGCCAGGGCACGCTGGGCAGCACCGCCCGGCGTGCGGCCTTGAGGCCGGCATGATCGTCGGAGACGATCAGCTTGACGCCCGAGAGGCCGCGCCGGATCAGGCTGTCGAGGAAAGCGCGCCAATGGACCTCGGCCTCGGACAGGGCGACCGACACACCGAGTACGCGACGCCGTCCGTCCTTGGTAATACCGACGGCGATCAGCACGGCGCAATCGACCAATTGGCCAGCCTCGCGCACCCGCTCGTAGCGGGCGTCGAGGAATAGGTAAGGGGTTTCGTCGAGGGGACGTTCGCGCCAGGCGGCCAGCCCGGCATCGAGCTTTTCGGCGGCCCGGCTGACCTGGGTCGAGGAGATCGACACTTCCGGTCCCAGGAGCTTGACGAGGATGTCGCATACCTTGCGGGTCGACACACCCTGCACGTACATCTCGGCCAAGGCGAGGTTGAGCGCCTGCTCGGTGCGCGAGCCCTTCTCCAGGGCGGAAGGGTAGAAGCCGCCGCCGCGCACCTGGGGGATGTCGAAGGTCTGTTCGCCCAGGCGGGTCATGACGGTCTTTGGCTTGAAGCCGTTGGCATAGTCGGTGCGCTGCGGTGTGCGTTCATGCGGTCTGGCATTGAGAAAGTGGGTGCGCTCGATCTTGCACGCCTCGTTGACCAGGATGCGCAGCGCCTCGCCGGCGCCGTCCAGGCCGTTGGCCAGCAAGGCCGCAAACGCGGCGTCCAGGGGATGATGTTCTACTCGTTGTGCCATGGTGTCGACTCCTTCGTGGGTGGGTGCAAGAATGCCCCGAAGAAATCGCCTGCGGGTAGAGCCTGCCGGGGGCGCGCCGCGGTGCTTTGCCGACCGCAGCGATGAGGGCGCGTAGCGCCCGAAGAGCGGAGGTCGGCAAAGCACCGCAAAACCAGCGGGCCACAAATTTACAGAAGAGATGTTGCACTAACTAGAGGTCGCCGATGTCGATGGAGCCGTCCGGGTTGGCGGGCAGCGGGCGGCCGTCTTCGCCGCGGATCTCCAGCTC
>NZ_JBKBQX010000046.1:0-4980 GCF_046292505.1 Tepidimonas sp.
GCCGCCCCAGGCGTTGCACCAGCCGGTCCAGGTGCTGCGCCTGCGTGTCGATTCGGCGCCAGAGCGCTGAGCTCAGGCGTTCGGCCTGGCGCTGCAGCGCCTCGCGCAGCGCGGTGGCGGCGGGGGCGCACAGCTCGGCCGCCGCCGTCGGTGTCGGCGCTCGCACATCTGCGACGAAGTCCGCCAGCGTCACATCCGTCTCGTGCCCGACGCCGCAGACGATCGGCATGGGTGCCTGCGCCATCGTGCGCACCAGATCGGGATCGTTGAAGGCCCACAGGTCTTCCAGCGAGCCACCACCGCGCACCAGCAGCAGCACGGCCGGCGCGCCCGTGTCCCGGTGGTCCTGGTAGGCACGGCGCAACGCGGCGCACAACTGGGCCGGCGCATCCGCCCCCTGTACCGCTGCGGGATACAGCCGTACCGGCAGATGCGGCACACGCCGCGCCAGGGTGGTGGCCACGTCGCGCAGGGCGGCCGCGTCGAGCGACGTGACGACCCCGACGCTCGCCGGAAACGCCGGCAGCGGCCGCTTGCGCGCCGACTCGAACAGGCCTTCGGCCTGCAGCGCGGCCTTCAGGCGCAAAAACCGCTCGTACAGATCCCCCTGCCCCGCCAGACGGACGCGCTCGACCACGAGCTGCAGGTCGCCGCGCGGGGCGTACACATCCAGCCGCCCCAGCACCTCGATGCGCAGGCCGTCGCGCAAGGCGACGGCGCTGGCCTCGGCCGCGCGGCGAAAAAACGCGCACCGCAACTGCCCCTGCGCATCCTTCAAGGTGAAGTAGGCATGGCCGCTGCCGGCGCGCAGATAGCCCGCCACCTCGCCGCTCACCCGCACGGGGTTGAAGCGCGCGCGCAGCGCATCGGCAACGGCCGCCACCAAGGCCCCCACCGGCCAGGCGGGCTCGTCGTCCGACAGCGGCCAGGGCGGTCCGCTCATGGCGTTACCCACAATCCGCACCCGCCAGCCGCGCGTGGATCACCGCCCTCACGACACCCGAACACCATCGCCAAGTCCTTGTCCAAAAACGGATTTTTTAACCACCCAGAGGACGAGCCGGATTCACAGACTGTCCACACCCCATCAGTCACAAGGGCACACGGCAGGTTGCACACAAGCTTATCCACAGGTCGGTCGACGGCAGGGCGCGGTCGGCCCTGCGCTCCCCGATCGGCAGGGCCTGCTCCATAATGCGCGCAGCGACCGCCGCCCAGGAGAATCCCTTGTTGTCGATCATACAAGCCGCCGGCTGGCCCATTTGGACGCTGATCGCGTGCTCCATCCTTGGCCTGACGCTCGTCATCGAGCGCGCCATCAGCCTGCGGACCAGCAAGATCGTGCCGCCCCAACTGTTGGACGAAGCCATTCAGGCCTCGCGGCATGGCATCCCCCCGCCCACCGTGGTCGATCAACTGGCCGACAACTCGTTGCTCGGCACGGTATTGGCCAGCGGATTTCGCACCTTGCAGGCCAATCCCCGCGCCACCGAAGCCGAGCTGCGCGCCGGGCTGGAATCCGCCGGTCGCTTGGCTGCGGCGCAGTTGCAGCGCTACCTGGGGGCGCTGGCCACCGTAGCGTCGGCGGCGCCGCTGCTGGGCCTGCTCGGGACCGTGATCGGCATGATCGAGATTTTTGGTTCGCAGGCCGGCCCCGGGGGCTTGATGCCGGGCGGGGGCAATCCGGCGCAGCTTGCGCACGGAATTTCGGTTGCGCTCTACAACACGGCCTTCGGCCTGATGATCGCCATCCCGGCGCTGATTTTCTGGCGCTACTACCGGGCCCGGGCGGACGCGTTCCTGCTCCAGCTCGAGGTGGGGGCCGAGCGGTTCGTCCACCACCTGCTCACCCTGCGCCGCTGACCCCCGGCCCCCTGTGCACGAGCTCTGCATGAACTTTCGACACGGCAACCGCGAGGAACCGGAGATCAACCTGATCCCGTTCATCGACATTCTGCTGGTGGTGCTGATCTTCTTGATGCTCACGACCACCTTCAGCCAAGCCACCGCGCTGCAGGTCAACCTGCCGGTCGCCAATGCCGAGCCGCCCCCGCAGACCCCCACCGAAATCGTGGTCACGGTCGGGCCGGATGGGCGCTATGCGGTGGACAACCGTGTGCTGGAGGCGCACGGGGTCGAGGCGCTGGTGGCCGCGCTGCGCGCAAGCCAGGCCTCGCGCGGCGACAGCCTGCTGGTCATCCAGGCCGACGCGGCGGCCAGCCACCAGTCGGTGATCAACGTCATGGACGCCGCTCGGCAAGTCGGGCTGGTGCAGATCACATTCGCCACGCAGCACGGCGAGCGCCGCTGATGTCCGTCGGCCTGGACCTGCCATCGGCCTGGCTGGGGCGGGGCCCGCTGGCCTGCAGCCTGCTGCCGTTGGCCGCACTGTACCGCGCGGTGCTGGCCGGGCGTGCGCTGGTGTGGCGTCTGAGCGGGCGGCAGGCGCAGCGCCTGCCCGTGCCGGTGGTGGTGGTCGGCAATGTCGTGGTCGGCGGGGCGGGCAAGACGCCCACCGTCATCGCGCTGGTGCGCCATCTGCGGGCGCGGGGCTGGCACCCGGGTGTCGTCTCGCGCGGCCACGGCCGCCGGTCCGGTCAGGACCCGCACGTCGTCGAGGATGCGGCCGACCCCGAGCGCTGCGGCGACGAACCAGCCTTGATCGTGCGCGAGACCGGTGTGCCGCTCGCCGTGGGCCAAAACCGCCCGGCCGCCGCCCGCGCCCTGTTGCGACGCCACCCCGAGGTGGATATCGTCGTCAGCGACGACGGTATGCAACATTGGGCCCTGGCACGGGATTTGACCATCGTCGTGTTCGACGATCGGGACGTGGGCAACGGCTGGCTGCTGCCGGCCGGCCCGCTGCGCGAGCCCTGGCCCGGCCCGATCTGGGGCGGCGGACCGGCGCTGGTGCTGCGCACGGCCCCGCCCAAGCGCCCCCCCCGCGCCCATCCGTATGCCGAGTTTGCTGCGACCCGGGCCTTGGCCGCCGACGCCGTCGATATTCGGGGCCACCGCTGCGCGCTGCACGACTGGGCGACACAGGGCACGCCGGTGGGAGCCTTGGCGGGCATCGCCCGGCCGGACGCGTTTTTTGCCCAGTTGCGCGAGCGGGGACTCCACCTCACGCGCACCCTCGCGCTGCCCGACCACGCGTCGGCCGACCAGATCGGCGTCGCGTTGCGCGAGGCCGCCGCAGCCCCCGGGGCACCCCGCATCTGGCTGTGCACGGACAAAGACGCGATCAAGCTGCACGGTCTGCACGATCCGCCCCTGTCCGCTCAGGCATCGCTGTGGCGCGTGCCGCTGGTTTTCACCCCCGAGCCGGCGTGGTTTGCGGCGGTGGATCGGCATCTGGAACGCCTGCGTCCGCGGCCTGCGATTTGAAACAGACAAAACGCTATGATGGCCGCCATGGATCCGAAGCTCATCGAACTGCTCGTGTGCCCCGTCACCAAAGGCCCGCTGGTGTATGCGCGCGAGACGCAGGAGCTGATCTCGCGCGGGGCTCGCCTGGCCTACCCGATCCGCGATGGCATCCCCATCATGTTGGAAAACGAAGCCCGCGTCCTGGACGAAGCCGAACTGGACCGTCTGGCCCCGCCGCGCCCCGCAGCCCCCTGACGCTGCCGCTGCCATGCCCACCGATTTCCACGTCGTGATTCCGGCGCGGCGCGCTTCCACCCGCCTGCCCGACAAGCCGCTGGCCGACATCGGCGGGGCCCCGATGGTCGTGCGGGTGGCCCAGCGCGCCTTGGCCAGTGGGGCCCGCTCGTGCACCGTCGCGACCGACGACGCGGCGATCGCCGAGGCGTGCACCGCCGCCGGCGTCGCCGCCTTGCTCACCCGGGCGGACCATCCCAGTGGCAGCGACCGGCTGGCCGAGGCAGTGGATCGGCTGGGACTGCCTGACGATGCTCTGGTGGTCAATGTCCAGGGCGACGAGCCGCTGATCGACCCCGCGCTGGTGCAAGCCGTAGCCCAGGTGTTGCAGGACCGTCCCGACTGTGCGATGGGGACGGCCGCCCACCCGATCACCGCTGCGGCGGAGCTGTTCAACCCGAACGTCGTCAAGGTGGTGCTGGACCGACGCGCGACGGCGCTGTACTTCAGCCGTGCGCCGCTGCCCTGGTGGCGCGATGCACCGCGCCACGATGGCGAGCTGGACCTCGCCGCCTGGCCTGCGGAGGCGCGGCCGCTGCGGCACATCGGCCTGTACGCCTACCGCGCCGGGTTTCTGCGCCGTTTTCCGCAACTGCAGGCTTCGCCCTTGGAGCGCTGCGAGTCGCTGGAACAACTGCGCGTGCTGTGGCACGGGGAGCGCATCGCCGTCACCGTCACCGATCATGCGCCCGGCCCCGGCGTGGACACCCCGGAGGATCTGGCGCGCGTGCGTGCCCTGTGGGCGCACCTGCACGACTGAACCCCCAACGGTATCGCAACCTGTAAGGCTGTGTCGGGGTGTGCATGCTATTCTTTGGCGCTGGCCGAGCGCCAGCCGCCGGTCTGCGAGGCACCCCACCGCGCAGCGGCCCCGCTAACACGATCGCGACGAGTAAAGGATACCCATGAGACTGATTCTGTTGGGCGCTCCGGGCGCTGGCAAAGGCACGCAGGCCGCGTTCATCTGCCAGAAGTACGGCATTCCGCAGATTTCGACTGGTGACATGCTGCGCGCGGCCGTCAAGGCCGGCACGCCGCTGGGCCTGGAGGCCAAGAAGGTCATGGATGCCGGCGGCCTGGTCAGCGACGGCCTGATCATCGACCTGGTCAAGGACCGCATCGCCCAGCCGGATTGCGCCAACGGTTTTCTGTTCGACGGTTTTCCGCGCACCATCCCCCAGGCGGAAGCCATGCGCCAAGCCGGGGTGCGCATCGACTATGTGCTCGAAATCGATGTGCCGTTCGACGCCATCATCGAGCGCATGAGCGGCCGACGCGTCCACCCCGCATCGGGTCGGACCTACCACGTCAAGTTCA
>NZ_JBKBQX010000047.1:0-4675 GCF_046292505.1 Tepidimonas sp.
GCCGGCTTCTTCTTGCTTGGCATAGATGCTCCTTTCCAACATGCTATGCCTCAAACACAAAATTCCTGACAGGCTCTTTTCGTGGGGGCCGACGGCCAGCCAGGTGCGTGAACTCTCGTCCCATAAGTAGGCGAGCAGATAGAGCTGATTGATGCAATCGAACTTGTACACCCGCACGCCGGCGAGGTCGCCCTTTTTTTCCTCGCCGAGCAGTGGGTTGGTGATCAACGCGCGCATGGCGTCATGAACTGCATCGCGTTGGTTGGCGTGCAGTTTCTTATAGACCCGTTTGAATGCCGGTCGCTGGTACAGCGCGATGCTCATGCGTCAGGCAGCTCAAAAGGTTCGGATTCTTCCTCCATCGCCAGCAGCGTGTCGCGCACGAATTCAATCGGCAGGTCGGGGTTGTCCAGCGCGGCCCGCCCCACCTTGGCCCAGTAAGCGACCTGCTGCGGGATCGAGCGCATCTCGGCCTTGGCGCGCACCTTGGCGGTTTCGTACAGCGCGTCGTCGATTCGAATCGAAATACTCATGGCAGCGTCTCCTGTGGCAATACGCCACAAATGTAGTCGATTGCCATTCCGGAGTCAAACCCATGACCGATTTGCCCTACCTGGCGTCCCGCCTCTACGGGACGCCGCTCCTGATTGCGCGCCCGAAACTCGAAGTCATCCTCGGGGTGGTGGCCCGGAAGTTCGCGGGCGACACCCTGGCCACGCCACCGCCCAGCCGCACTGATAGCGGACTGGGGGGCGACCTCCAGGTTCAGGACGGCATCGCCATCCTCCCGATCCTCGGCACCCTGGTGCGTCGCTCTTCGTATATCGGTGCCGCCAGTGGCCTCACCAGTTATCACGAGATCGAGGCCATGGCCGAGCAGGCCTTTGCCGACCCGCAGGTACGCGCCGTGCTGCTGGAAATCGACTCCAGTGGCGGCGAGGCCGGTGGGGTGTTCGATCTGGCGCAGCGTCTGCGGCAGCTGGCCCAGACTTCCGGCAAACCCCTGTGGGCCATCGCCGATGAGGTCGCGCTCTCAGCCGCCTACGCCATTGCCTGTGCCGCTGACCGCCTCTGGCTCACCCGCACTGCCGAGGTGGGCTCGATTGGCGTGGTGGCGGTGCACATCGACGAGTCGGTGGCCGATGCCAAGGCCGGTCTGAACTACACCTTCCTGCACGCCGGCGCCCACAAGGTCGATGGCCATCCGCATGCACCGCTGCCGGCCACGGTCGCCGCAGACATCCAGGCCGACATCGAGCAGCTCTACACGCAGTTCATTGCGCTGGTCGCTGGGTTTCGACGCCTCCCGCCCAAGGCGATACGCGATACCGAGGCCCGCGTCTATCGCGGGGAGGCCGCGCTCCAGGCAGGCCTCGCCGATCAGATCGGCACCCGCGCTGAGGCGATCACGGCCCTGCAGCGCCAGCTGGCCATGAGTGCCGGCCGCAGCCTGCGCACCAAGGCCGCTGCACTGTCGGCGGCACGCACACCCCCTCGATCCCAACCATCCCCGAAGGAGATCTCCATGAATGATCACAACCCCGTCACGCCGGTGGACGATGCCCAAGAGCACACCACTCCGAACTCAAGCCCGACCCCGGCGCAGTCACCGCAAACCCAGCCGCTCGATGAAGCGGCCATCACCGCGCAAGTTGAGCATCGACTGCGCCGCCAACTCGCGGAGCTCACCGAAATCGCCGCCCAAGCCAAACGCCTCGGTGTGACGGTCGATCCGGCCCAGGCCCTGGCCCGTGGCGTCACCCCGGATGCGCTGCGCCAGTCGGTGCTGAAGCAGGCCGCTGAGCGCGATGTGGCGCAAGACATCGTCGCCGAGGCTCCGCAGCAACCCCAAACCAAACCCCAATCCGTCGCTGACAGCCCCTTGGTCAAAGCGGCCCAAGCCTATGGAGCCCGTCAATGAGCACACCTTTGATTTCCCCTTCGACGCTGGGTGACCTCATCAAGCGTGAGTTCGACCCGGACTACACCCGCGAGACCGTAACCCTGAAGGCGGGCACTGCCTATCCCCTGGGCGCCGTGCTTGGCCGCATCACCGCTACCGGCGTCTATGCCTTCTCGCCAGCGGCCTCGACCACTGGTATCGAGGGTGCCGAAATTGCCTCGGCCGTTCTGCTGCACCCGGTCGCCGCCAGCAATACCGACACCCAAGCCGTCGTGCTTGCACGTGGCCCGGCGATCGTCGCCGACCGTGCGCTGGCCTTCGATGCTTCCGTGGCGGATGCCGCCGCCCAATCCCTCAAACACCAGCAACTGGCTGCCCACGGCATCGTCGTGCGTCCGGTTGCTTGATAAGGAGTTCCCCCATGACCGTGATCGTCAATCCGTTCGACGCCGGCGGCTTTACGCTGGCCGAGATGTCGGCCGCCATCCAGATGCTGCCCAACCCCTATGGCCGGGTGGGTCAGCTGGGGTTGTTTGCACCCGAGCCGATTTCCCAGCGCAACGTCACCATCGAGTCCATCGAGGGTGAGCTGCGTCTGTTGCCGGCCGTCGCCCCAGGCGCGCCTGCGACGGTGGGCACCACCGACAAGCGCTCGGTACGCTCGTTTGCCGTGCCGCACATCCCGCACAACGACGTGGTGCTGCCCGAGGAAATCCAGGGCATCCGTGGCCTGGGCCTGGCCGCTGGCGAAGACCCGCTGGTCACCGTGATGACCCGCAAACTCGCCCGGATGCGTGCGAAACACGCGCAGACCTTGGAGTACATGCGCGTGAACGCTCTGCGCGGCATCACCAAGGACGGGGCAGGCAATACCCTCTACAACTGGCATGACGAGTTCGGCATCCAGAAGCCCGAGGTGGACTTCAAGTTCGGCAACGCGACAGATGACATGGTCACCCATTGCATTGAGGTCGCGCGCCATATCGAGGAGAACTTGAAGGGCGAAACGATGACCGGCATTCATGCCCTGGTCAGCCCCGAGTTCTTCGACGCTCTGGTTCGGCATAAGTCGGTCAAGGACGCTTACACCTTCTATCAGGGTACGGTTGGCACCAACCCGCTGCGCGATGATGTCCGCCGTGGCTTCCGCTTCGGACCCATCCTGTTCGAAGAGTATTTCGGCACGGTGACGCTGGCCAATGGGCAGACCGAGCGGCTGATTCCGGCCAAAGAGGGCGTGGCGTTTCCGCTGGGCACGCTCGACACCTTCCGCACTTACTTTGCCCCGGCGAACCTGATGGACGCCGTCGGCACCTATGGTCAAGAGCTCTACGCCTACCAGCTGGCACGACCCAACGGCACCGGCATCGATATTTACACCCAGTCGAATCCGCTGCCGATTGTGAAACGCCCGGCGCTGACCGTGCGGCTCTTCTCGAGCAACGGCTGGTGAGGGTCATGACGGTCTTCGGTGACTTGACCCGGGCCATGTCATCCATCGTGCTCACTACCTTCGGTGAGCCGGTGGTGTTTCACCTTGATGGGCAGGCCGAGGCGCTGCCGGGCCGGGGCGTGTTCTCGGCGGCGCACCAGGAGGTGGATGCCAGTACGGGTGTGCCGGTGTCCACGGTCCAGCCGGTGTTGGAAGTGCGGCTGGCGGATCTGCCGGCCACGCCGACCGAGGGTGATGCGGTGACGGTGCAAGGGGTGCTCTACCTGATCGTCGAGGTGCGACCCGATGGGCACGGCTTTCTGAAACTGATGCTACACAAAGGGGGCGGCCATGAAGCATCCACGCACCCTGATCCGTGAGGCGGTGGCCGCGCGACTCATCGATGCTTTGCCGAAGGTCGATACGCGCATCACGCCTGCACGCATCAGCATCCACCGCAGCACGCCGCTGTTTGCCGGCAAGTTGCCGGCCATCCTGATCTACACCCGCGACGAGCGCATCGAGGAGCAGCCCAACGCCGATCCTGGGCTGCGCTATCGGAAGTTGGAGCTGTCGGTCGAGATCATCGCCAGTGGTGACGCCGCTGCCGAAGAGGCCGATGTCCTGGCGCAGGCGGTGGAAGCCACCCTCGATGCCGACGAAACCTTGGGACTGCTGGTGGAAGGCACGCGCCTTACCCGCACCGAGGTGGATCAAGGCGGTGAGGGTGATACGCCGGTGCTGGCCGCTCGATTGTCCTTCGAGGTCAGCTACTGGACCAAGCCTGTGATCGATGACGGGGTGTTGCCGCTGCAGGTGCTGGTCAGCTGGGTGCCGGAGATTGGCTCTCGCCATGAGCACAGCTATCAGCCGGTCGGCACCCACTACCGGGAGCCGGGGTCATGAGCCAGCGCAACCTCCACCAGGACATGACCGAAGCCGAGCGGCGCATTAGCAATGTGGCGCTGATGGGCCAGGTGGTGGCGCTCGACACCGCGCGTGCCCGTGTGCGGGTGCAGGCTGGTCCCATCACCACGGGCTGGCTGCCCTTTGCGACGGTGCGTGCCGGCCAGGACCGGACCTGGCATCCACCGGAGCCGGGGGAGCAGGTGTTGCTGGTCGCGCCCGGTGGCGATCTCAACCAGGGGGTGGTGGTGGGCTCGATCTACCGGGCTGATCATCCTGCTCCGGCCGATTCAGCGGACGTCTCGCGCACCCTGTTCAAGGACGGCGCGGTGATGGAGTACGACCGGGCGCAGCACCACTGGCGCCTGGCCGTTCCTGCAGGCGGGAAGATCGTGCTGGAGATTGGCCCGACTCGACTGAGACTGCGGCGCCAC
>NZ_JBKBQX010000048.1:0-3980 GCF_046292505.1 Tepidimonas sp.
GAAACCCGGGTCCTGGTAGCGCTGCCATTGCTGAATGCGCCGTCGAGCGTCGTAATGAGGGCGTTGCATGAAGAGCGCTGGCTCGCCCTTGCGGCCCGACAGCACCAGAACACCAACACCAGACTGTCCTAGCCTGCCCAGCACCGCTGCCGACAGTGTCACATCGCCGCGCAACACGATGCGCTCAAGCGGCGCCAGCGGCACCGTCGACACCCGGGTCCCCCCTTCCTCGAACACCAGCGTGCCGCCATCCAAGCGTAGCGAAACGCCCTTGCGATCCACATACAAGGTACTCACGACCTCATCCCCCTTACGAGAGTCCTGTTCTGCGCGCAAAGCAGCCCGCGGACCACCGGCCTCACACCACCATCAGGGGGCCACCATCCCATGGCCGCCCCTTGCCCCAGCCCTCGCGCGGCATGCGCGGATCCAGGGCCACCACATGCACCCGATCGGTCTGTGGATCGATCAAGGCGCGCAACTGCGCAAGGCACGCAAGCACCTCGTTGGGCGTCATAAGGCATTCGCACACCGACTTTTGCCCACCAACCCGGTACTGCGCCAGATAGCGCTGAACCCGGACGCGCTGTCTGTTGGACGATACGTCATAGCAGACCAAATACAACCCCCGCTGTGCCATCGAAGATCCCCTAAGCAATCCAAACCCACGCCTTCATGATGCGAGCGAAAAACATTCGTTACATCTTTCACAAGCTTGTGGAACCTCTTGTGCACATACCACGCCGGCCTCGCATGGCGCCGCGCCGACTGGAACAAGACCCATGTGATGAGGGCCGGATTCTGTTCCCTGTTACTTCGAAGAATTCAAATAATTCTCGTGTCTTAATCCCTTTGAAATCATGGCTTGGTTCGGACTAGACGTGATCCGCCACGCCGCCAATGGCAACTAGTCTTAACCCCTTTGAAATCAGGGCTTGGTTCGGACATATCGCATATCGGATTCTCGCATCGCGCGATAACCCGTCTTAATCCCTTTGAAATCAGGGCTTGTTCGGACCCAATGCCAGCGCGTTCGGTATGGTGGACGTCATGTCTTAATCCCTTTGAAATCAGGGCTTGGTTCGGACCATGTGTACGCGTGTGTATGTGGGCATGTGCATGTCTTAATCCCTTTGAAATCAGGGCTTGGTTCGGACGATAGGGGCATGATATGACGGTGCAGGGCTTATAGTCTTAATCCCTTTGAAATCAGGGCTTGGTTCGGACGAATGTAGGGCCTGCGATGGTATGGGACGCAAACCGTCTTAATCCCTTTGAAATCAGGGCTTGGTTCGGACGACAAGGTGGGGCATGTTACGTCGTGCCTTTTCAGTCTTAATCCCTTTGAAATCAGGGCTTGGTTCGGACTTGCATATCGTATGCTTGCCGCGCGCGCAAATTTGTCTTAATCCCTTTGAAATCAGGGCTTGGTTCGGACAGGCCAAGATCGACAAGCACCACGAGTCGCTGGGTCTTAATCCCTTTGAAATCCGGGCTTGGTTCGGACAATAGGAGATCTACCATGCAAGCACCCGTCCCCTGTCTTAATCCCTTTGAAATCAGGGCTTGGTTCGGACGCGGGCGGTCAACGAGGTATATCTATACCATCGGTCTTAATCCCTTTGAAATCAGGGCTTGGTTCGGACCGGCGCTGATGCGCTACACGGTACGGCGCGGCGTGGTCTTAATCCCTTTGAAATCAGGGCTTGGTTCGGACAAACTGAAAGCAGCGCGCGAACTCTATGAGTTCGTGTCTTAATCCCTTTGAAATCAGGGCTTGGTTCGGACTGATTCGATGAGCGATGTCGCGGTTCATCAGGAAGGTCTTAATCCCTTTGAAATCAGGGCTTGGTTCGGACGTTATATTCGGTGTTGCAATCGTGGTGTTCGAATAGTCTTAATCCCTTTGAAATCAGGGCTTGGTTCGGACTGTATGAGGATTGAATCATGAAGCTGGAGCATGTGTCTTAATCCCTTTGAAATCAGGGCTTGGTTCGGACTTTAACGGCAACGATACGGCATTGATCGATCTGGGTCTTAATCCCTTTGAAATCAGGGCTTGGTTCGGACTTGACAGCAACCCATATGCCCACCTGAACCCTGGGTCTTAATCCCTTTGAAATCAGGGCTTGGTTCGGACCGTAATGCTACCCTAACCCTGAACGCTGACCATCCGTCTTAATCCCTTTGAAATCAGGGCTTGGTTCGGACCGGCACTGGGAATAATGGCACTGTAGTTGTGGCACGTCTTAATCCCTTTGAAATCAGGGCTTGGTTCGGACTGCTGTACGGCATCGCCTGGGTTATCGCAAAGATGTCTTAATCCCTTTGAAATCAGGGCTTGGTTCGGACGAGATGCCGCGCCTGAAGAAGAAACAACTGCAAGGTCTTAATCCCTTTGAAATCAGGGCTTGGTTCGGACGTATCGCCCGAAACGCGCGGGATTGCACGTCGTAAGCTGTCTTAATCCCTTTGAAATCAGGGCTTGGTTCGGACCTGAAGTCGGCGCGTCGCTTGCCAAAAGTGTTGCCGTCTTAATCCCTTTGAAATCAGGGCTTGGTTCGGACATGCAGAATTGTTTAAATCTGATGATAATGCCGTGTCTTAATCCCTTTGAAATCAGGGCTTGGTTCGGACGGTGGTGGACATTATGGTCCACGCGGTTGAAGCGTCTTAATCCCTTTGAAATCAGGGCTTGGTTCGGACGCCAGAAACTAGGGGCATCGCTCGCCGTAAGCTGTCTTAATCCCTTTGAAATCAGGGCTTGGTTCGGACTCGCCCACGTCATCCCTTCGAAGGCGCAGGTATTGTCTTAATCCCTTTGAAATCAGGGCTTGGTTCGGACGTGATCTTTGAGGAGCAGACATGACCACCGATGAGTCTTAATCCCTTTGAAATCAGGGCTTGGTTCGGACATGCCATCGTGCGCGCCTTCGCTGAAGTCGGCGCCGTCTTAATCCCTTTGAAATCAGGGCTTGGTTCGGACCAATTTGCGAGCGCGATGCAAACAGGGCTGATTGTCTTAATCCCTTTGAAATCAGGGCTTGGTTCGGACGCACGACCGCGACGCCTGCCGACTGCAGGACGCGTCTTAATCCCTTTGAAATCAGGGCTTGGTTCGGACAAAAATGATCAGCTTCAACAAGTGGGTCGGCAAAGGTCTTAATCCCTTTGAAATCAGGGCTTGGTTCGGACGAGGCTATCGTGATTTGTCGCGTCGCCGGGGTCAAGTCTTAATCCCTTTGAAATCAGGGCTTGGTTCGGACGTGCGCATCTTGCAGCATCGCCCGGTCGCGCACGGTCTTAATGTCTTAATCCCTTTGAAATCAGGGCTTGGTTCGGACTTAGTGTGTGCGGGGATTGTAAACACAGAAGGGGAAAGTCTTAATCCCTTTGAAATCAGGGCTTGGTTCGGACTTGATGTCGATTGCTACGTCCTCAACGATGACAAGTCTTAATCCCTTTGAAATCAGGGCTTGGTTCGGACATCGGGGTCAATGAGCAGTCGCTGTATCAAATCTTGTCTTAATCCCTTTGAAATCAGGGCTTGGTTCGGACCCGGAAGTCATCGAAAAGGTCAATAACCCATTGAGTCTTAATCCCTTTGAAATCAGGGCTTGGTTCGGACAACTCATTCACAAGCACATCGAGCGCCGCGTGGCGTCTTAATCCCTTTGAAATCAGGGCTTGGTTCGGACGTTTGAGGAGCGCACCGCCCGCGTGTCGGGCGACCAGGTCTTAATCCCTTTGAAATCAGGGCTTGGTTCGGACAGATGTATTTCGCGCGGCGGCAGCCTTCTGGCGTCTTAATCCCTTTGAAATCAGGGCTTGGTTCGGACATTCCGTGATAACGAAAGTAATGAAAGTAATGTGAGTCTTAATCCCTTTGAAATCAGGGCTTGGTTCGGACGAGAAAGCTGTTTGGGGATGACGAATGCGCTACCGTCTTAATCCCTTTGAAATCAGGGCTTGGTTCGGAC
>NZ_JBKBQX010000049.1:0-3786 GCF_046292505.1 Tepidimonas sp.
CGCTGCAGCCTCACGGACCCAAGGCCAAGCACGGCACCTTTGCCGTCTACGAGCCGGGCGACGTGCACATCGACGTGTATGCCTGCCCAGATGGCCAGCATCGGGACCACAGCTTCTGCCAGCAGGGCGGCCTCATCGACCATCCTCCCAAAGAAAACTTACGTGTTAATCTTTGGGGCCACCACTGCATTCAATCATAAAACTGAACCTGCCCCCAACCAAGCCCTGCAGCATCCTTGGCGGACAGCAATGGCGGCCCCAGCAGAAGATGCAATGGCCAATCGATACCGATCGTCGGGTCGTCCCAGCGCAGGCAGCGTTCGCACTCGGGCACATAGTACTCGGTGGTTTTGTAGAGGAAGTCGGCGCTGTCGGTCAGCGTCAGAAAGCCGTGCGCCAGACCTGGCGGGATCCACAGTTGGCGGTGGTTGGACTCGCTGAGTTCCACCCCCACCCACTGGCCGAAGGTCGGTGAGTCGCGCCGGATGTCCACCGCCACGTCCCACACCACCCCGCGCGCCACGCGCACGAGCTTGCCCTGCGCGTGCGGCGCCAACTGGTAGTGCAAGCCGCGCAACACCCCCTTGGCGCTGCGGCTGTGGTTGTCTTGCACGAAGGCCATGCCGCTCAGCCCGGTGGCCTGCTCGAAGTCGCGCTGGTTGAAGCTCTCGAAAAAAAAGCCGCGCGCATCGCCAAAGACCTTGGGCTCCAGAATCAGCACGCCGGGAATGGCGGTCGGGGTGACGGTGTACGGCATGGGCTTATCGCAGCAAGCTCAGCAGGTACTGGCCATAGCCGTTTTTGACCAGGGGTTGGGCCAGCCGCTGGAGCTGCTCCGCGTCGATCCAGCCCTGGCGCCAGGCGATTTCTTCCGGACAGGCGATCTTGAGGCCCTGGCGACGCTCCAGCGTGGCAATGAACTGCCCCGCATCCAACAGGCTGTCGTGCGTGCCGGTGTCGAGCCACGCATAGCCGCGCTGCATGATCTGGACGTTGAGCTGGCCCCGCTCCAGGTAGGCTTGGTTGACGGAGGTGATCTCCAGCTCGCCGCGCGCGCTGGGCTGGACCGCGCGCGCGATGTCCACCACCTGTTCGTCGTAGAAATACAGCCCGGTGACGGCATAGTTGGACTTGGGCGCGCGGGGCTTTTCTTCGATGCTGATGGCACGGCCCTGCGCGTCGAACTCCACGACGCCATAGCGCTCGGGATCGTGCACATGGTAGGCAAACACCGTGGCACCGGTGGTCTGCGCATCGGCGGCGTGCAGCAGGGGCTGAAAGTCGTGCCCGTAGAAAATGTTGTCGCCCAGCACCAGCGCGCTGGGGTGCCCGGCGACGAAGTCCGCACCGATCAGAAAGGCCTGCGCCAGCCCGTCGGGGCTGGGTTGCACGGCGTACTGCAGACTCATGCCCCATTGACTGCCGTCGCCCAGCAACTGCGCAAAACGCGGTGTGTCCTGCGGCGTGCTGATGACGAGCACATCCCGAATGCCCGCCAGCATGAGCGTGCTGAGCGGGTAATACACCATGGGCTTGTCGTACACCGGCAGCAACTGTTTGCTGACGGCCAGCGTGGCCGGGTGCAAGCGGGTGCCGGAGCCCCCGGCAAGGATGATGCCTTTGCGCATAAGCAGAAGCCGCCCGACCCGGCAGGATCAGGCGGTGCGGAGTGGACGAAGAAACCCGCCCCGAAACGGGGCGCCTGGTCGTCAGTAGTCGCCCGTGGGCTTGCGCACCAAGCGCTGGACGTCGCGATCCATCGGCAGGGCGTAATCATAGCCCCTCAGGATCTGGCCGGACTCCGATCGCACCAGCTTGACGTTGACGTACACATACTGGCCGGCGACCGAGTAGGTGCCGACCAGCACCGCCGTGGCCCGATGGACCCGGGCGATGTCCTTGATCTCGCGCGACAGCAGCAGCTCGCCGGTTTGCTCGCGCACGAACACGTCGCCGCGCAGCTTCATCTCGCGCACGTCGATCCCCGCGGCCGCCGCCGCGGAGCTGTACTGCTCCGACAGCGTGCGCCCCAGCGGCGAGGACACGCGCAGGTCATTGACATCGACGATGGTGGCCACCAGCAGCGGCGACACGTCAGCCGCCGGCAGCCCCGCCAGCAGCTTGGCCATCGCATCGCGGTTGGCTTGCAGAAAGGGGTGAACAGCCGCCTGCTCGTACGTCGGCAGGGTGGGTTTGGGCTGCGACGAGCACCCAACCAGGGCCACGGCCCCCGCCATGGCAAACGCTGCGAAGGCTCTCATGGGGACACCACCTTGAATTCGCGGGACGCGGGGCCACGCACGACCTGGAACAGGGTGGCGTCGCTGTCCTCGACGTAGTACACGTCGGTGTTGCGCACGAGGTAACGGTCACCCTGCATGATGGTGGTGGTCAAAACGACCTCGGTGTGGGTGGGCCCGCCGGTGTATTGGCTGCGGGCCACGTCGGCGAGCGCGGCATAGCCCAGACCGCCGACCATGGCCGCATCGGGGTGCGCATGGACGCCCAGGTAGTGCGCCACATACACGCCGGAGGTGATCGCCGTGAACAGGCCCGGGATGAAGTGCGGACGGTCGCTGTTGTGGCGCACCACTTGCGCCTGGTAGCTGACCTTGATGGGCGCGTCGTCGCGCTCGACGACCGTCTTGCCCTCGTTGACCAAACGGGTGATGAGCAGCTCGCGGAAGGCCCGATCGAACGCGGTGGGCGACGCCGGCAGGCCGACCTGCATCGCGGCACCCGACGCGGGGGTCTGGCTCAGCCGCGTCAGCGTGGTGGACACGACATGGCCCGCCACGGCGTCCCAGTGCCCGGCGGAGCGGACTTTTTTCTGCGCGGTGTACGGAAAATTCTCGGCCACAGGAATGGGCGCGTGGGTACACCCACCCAAGCCCACGAGCAGAACGCCCGCCAGCGCGGCGTAGGCTGTTTTGAATCGGATCAAGGGACCTCCTGTGCGCGATGGTCTTCGACTTGTGTTGTATTGGCGGTAGCACGCGCCCCTCGGAGCGTCAAGGCAAAAGTCGGCTGGGCGCAGCGGGCGTCGCGATTTCCCCAACAGCGGCGCGGCACCCCTGGCTCGCCCTCGCACCCGGGTCAGGGCTGCGGCAACGAATCGACCCACCGCTGCACCCCGGTCTGCCAGGCGGGCAGATGCAGGCCGAACGTGCGCTGAAGGCGGGTGGTGTCCAGCCGCGAATTGTGCGGGCGCCGCGCCGGCGTCGGGTAAGCGCTGCTGGACACGGGGTCGATGGCCGAGACGCGCCAACCCGCGTCCGGCCAACGGCGGCGGGCCGCCTCGATGACATGACAGGCGCAGCCGTGCCATGTCGTCACCCCAGCCGCCGCGAGGTGGTAGGTGCCACTGCCCTGCCCCGTGGCAAGCACCTGCCGCAGCGCATGGGCAGTGACATCGGCAATCAAATCCGCCCCCGTGGGCGCCCCCCATTGGTCGTCCACGACGGCCAGACGGTCGCGCTCGCGCGCCAGGCGCAGCATGGTGCGCGCGAAGTTGCCGCCGCGCACGCCGTACACCCACTGGGTACGCAGGACGAGGTGCTGACAGCCACTGGCGCGGATGGCGTCCTCGCCCGCGAGTTTGGTGCGGCCGTAGGTGTTGAGCGGCCCGGTCGCGTCGGCTTCACCCCACGGCCGCTCTCCACTGCCGTCGAAGACGTAGTCGGTGCTGTAGTGCACCAGCCACGCCCCGCAGGCCGCCGCCGCTTCGGCCAACACACCTGGGGCCTGGGCATTGATGCGGTGAGCCAGGTCGGGCTCGCGCTCGGC
>NZ_JBKBQX010000050.1:0-3156 GCF_046292505.1 Tepidimonas sp.
TCGCCATCGACATGCAACCGGGCAGCGCACTGCCCAGTTGGCTGGCCTCCCTGTTGGGGTGGGACGCCTCCACCGCCAATAGGCCCATCCAGCGCCGTAGTTCATTAGCTGGTCGTTCTGGTAGACGTCGACCGCCACACCCGCGCCGTGTTTGTAGTCGATAGCCCACAGCCAATGTATCGACGGAACGTACACAGCGACGTCGCCAGTGCCGCCGACTTCGCCGGGTGCGTTCTCTGTCGGCAGTACGAGCTTGCGTTCGCTGTAGACAACGGCGTCCGGGTAGGTGTCGACAAGGTTGTAGATGTAGTCGAGTGCATCTTGCACCGCGTTACACATGTCTTGGTCGACGGCTTGACACCAGAAATCCGAATACTCGATCCACGCTTCGGCTGCGGATCGACAGTTGTTCTTAAGCGCGGCTTCCAGCAGGTGGTGGGCGTTCGTCCCTTCCTGCGCGTAGACACTTGGCGGGCGCTTGGGCACGGAAGCAGCCAGCCGGACAGACCCGTGGCATTTCGTCCACCGATGGGCTTCCGACGCTCGGTACTTGGACGGCTTGCTGCTTCCGTGTTCCATGCTACTGCGCCACCGCGAAGTGGGGAATGACCGCCGCGTAGTATTCGGGCGGGATGTCCGTCAGCTTCTTGTAGCCGAGGCTTTCCAGCTTTTCCTTGGCAGCCTTGGCTTTGTACGCGGCGGTGTACGCCTGTACTGCGGCCTGGACGTGCTGCAAGGTGTAGCCACCGGCCGCAGCGGACGCAGCCGGGGGTGCCGGAGGCGCAGGCGGTGCGGGCGGGGGCGGCGGAGGAGCCGGGGGTGCCGCAGCGGGCGGCGGAGGCGGCGGGGGTGCCGGAGGAGCCGCAGGCGCAGCCGGAGGGGCTGGCGGCGGGGGTGGGGGCGGCGCTGCGGGACGCGGCGGAGCCGGAGGGGCGGGCGGCGCGGCAGCGGGAGCCGCAGCGCCGGTCATCGCAGCGAGGACGCGTTGCGCCACCGCTGGATCGTCGGTTTCAAAATGGAACTTCACGGAGAGCCTCCTAGATGTTGACGTTTAACATGTTAAGCCACGCAGCCGTTAGATGTCAAGAGGCGTTGCGTGCATCGCCTCCCCTTCCACTTCCGCAATGGAAGCGGTCTTGTCAGCCACGACGCGGTTGACCACTTCGTCAAGCGTGTTGGCCAGAGATATGAAGCGCGCTCTTACGTTACGCACTTGCCCGATACGATGTACGCGCATGATAGCCTGCGCATTGCCTGCCGGTGTCCAGTCGCTTTCAAGCATGTCGATTTCGCAGGCTGCCGTAAGGGTTAATCCTGTACCGGCAGCGCGTATGTTGCCTATGAAAACGCGACAGTCTGGGTTCTCTTGAAACGAAGACACCGCCGCCTGCCTGTCGCGCTCCGGCGTATCGCCGTTAACGACCACGACATGGTGGCCGTTGACAGCAAGGATGTCTCGCACGGTCATAAGCGCGTATTTGTGGATGCCGAACACGACGCGCTTATCAGCGCCTCCGTAGGTCAATTCGTCATGCAGCATGTAGGCGTACGGTATCGCCTTGGCTTCACCTATCAGCCTGCGCAGCGTCGATATGTATTGAGCGTCGAGGAAGCTAAGGCCCCCTTGCTCAAGCGCCGAGACGATAGAGCGCTCAAGCCCTGGGTACTCTGCCAGCATTTGACGGACGTTGTCTGTGTCGCCGTCGACGACGGTACTGGTCATGAAGATAGGCGGTAGCTGTAGCCCTACTTCCTTTTTGGTACGACGTATGGCGTTGTTCTCGATCAGCGCTTTCAGTTCCGGCACCATCTCAGGTTTAGGAGACTGGCGCGTACCGTACGTCATTTGCCGTATGGTAAAATACCGCTTTGTGAACTGCGACAACGTCAACGGCATGGCGTCGACGAATTTGAGGAAGGTGTAGATGTCGACAGGATCGTTCGGCATCGGCGTTCCTGTCAGGTGCCAAGCGTGCTGCGCCCATGATGTCACGCCGTCATAGCCGCCCGCGTCCTGTCCGAGTATGGCGCGCGTACGGGACGTGTTGACGTTCTTTAGGAAGTGCGCTTCATCCAGCGCCATGAAGTCAAGAAACTCGCCCTGTTCCATAATACGCGGATGCCATTTAGTAGCAAGTTCGTAGCTGGTTATCAGTACGTCGAACCTGTCGCGTGACCACGCCACGAAGTCATGTATATTCTGCCCTTTGCACAGGCGCAGATCGTAGTCAGAGAATTTGCGAAACTCTGTGATCCAGTTCTGCCGCAGCATGGCCGGACATATGATCATGCCTCGCCGTCCGCCGATCTTGTTAATTGCCTTGATCGTGGTGGCAGTTTTGCCGACGCCCATTTCGTCGTGCAACCCTGCGCGTTCGCGGCCTGCCATCCAGGACGCGCCGTCGTCCTGGTACTGGAATACGGGCATAGGCATGGGCTATTGGCTTCTCTGCGAAAAGACCGCCGCCGCCACGCGTCCGTAATCGTTGGTTCGTACCTGTCGCCCTTTCTCGATGCGATGCAGGGTATGATGCTTGACGCCTATCAGTTCGCCCGCTTTGCGCAGGCTGTAGCCCGCCGCTGTGCGCCATGCGTGAAGGCCCAGCCGCAGGGCTTCCCAATTTATCGGCTCCGGCTCCTGCGCCTTGGCAAGCTGTTCCTTGGCGTGCTGTTCCAACGCCGCGACGGCGCGCTTGTTGCTGACGGCCAGCGCCTTGAGGACCGCGCCTGCCGTACTGCGGCCCTGCGTGCCGGGGCTGGTCGAGAAATACTTGTCGATGGCGTCAGCGTTACGTTGTAGCAGCTTGATCGTATCTAGGTAGTTCATGATCACGCCCCCGTGTCTGCGTTGCGGTATGCAAGTCTGTACTCTGCGTCGCTACGGTTCTTAAGCGGCTCCTGTACCGTGCGCAGTACATGTACCAGCCCGAAGTATGCCAGCATGGCGGCTTCTGCCCGGTCGACCAGGATACCGCCTTTCGGCCCGCGCCACATGCGCCTGTAGTCCGGCAGGATTTCGTCGGCACGGGCGACAATCTGCCGGTCGCGCTCGCCTGCCTTTTCGTTCTTCGCTTTGCCGGGTACGGACAGCAGCTTTTTCCACGTCATCGGCGGAACAGTCTCGATTGGCAGCCGCGCTATGACGCAAGCCATGTA
>NZ_JBKBQX010000051.1:0-3083 GCF_046292505.1 Tepidimonas sp.
TTCGGACGAGAAAGCTGTTTGGGGATGACGAATGCGCTACCGTCTTAATCCCTTTGAAATCAGGGCTTGGTTCGGACTTCACCGAAAAGGTGAATACGTACATTGACCAACTGTCTTAATCCCTTTGAAATCAGGGCTTGGTTCGGACAGGAGTACCAGCGCACGCACCGCCGCGTGGTGGAGTCTTAATCCCTTTGAAATCAGGGCTTGGTTCGGACCACATCCGGGTTGGCTACTACAGCGCCAGCCTCGGGTCTTAATCCCTTTGAAATCAGGGCTTGGTTCGGACATACCCAAAGGCCAACATCGCCATCGCGCTGGCGGTCTTAATCCCTTTGAAATCAGGGCTTGGTTCGGACAAGGGGACTGTCACCAAATACGGCTACGTATCCCGTCTTAATCCCTTTGAAATCAGGGCTTGGTTCGGACCGATGGTTTGTACGAGGCCCAGATAGATCTGGGGCGTCTTAATCCCTTTGAAATCAGGGCTTGGTTCGGACACCAACACGGCCGCAAGGTCCAGGGGGTGACATGAGTCTTAATCCCTTTGAAATCAGGGCTTGGTTCGGACGCGGATCTGGTGCGCAGCAAGTTCTCCATGGCCCAGGTCTTAATCCCTTTGAAATCAGGGCTTGGTTCGGACCCCGAGGTGCCATGAAGGTGCTGCCCCTGCACCGCGTCTTAATCCCTTTGAAATCAGGGCTTGGTTCGGACCCGTTGAAGATGACGAGGACGACGAATGACCGAGTGTCTTAATCCCTTTGAAATCAGGGCTTGGTTCGGACTCCAGCAGATGGGCGGCACCGTCGAGTGGCACGAAGTCTTAATCCCTTTGAAATCAGGGCTTGGTTCGGACGCACGATGATCTCGCTGTGCACCGGGTCCAAGTGTCTTAATCCCTTTGAAATCAGGGCTTGGTTCGGACGCTCTCTTACATCAACACCATCAACCGACTGAAGTCTTAATCCCTTTGAAATCAGGGCTTGGTTCGGACCGGGTTGGGCAGCATAACCGCATCGCCCGCGAGGCGTCTTAATCCCTTTGAAATCAGGGCTTGGTTCGGACCCAGGTGTTCTTTAACAACTCAAGACTGATATCCGCGTCTTAATCCCTTTGAAATCAGGGCTTGGTTCGGACGCGCAGCCTGCTGCGCGGATGGAGTGATGAGCAGCGTCTTAATCCCTTTGAAATCAGGGCTTGGTTCGGACACCGTCGTGCTCGTGCCCAGCAAAGAGCTGGCCGAGTCTTAATCCCTTTGAAATCAGGGCTTGGTTCGGACCCTGTCGGCCGCAACAAAATCGAGCGCCAGCTTAAGTCTTAATCCCTTTGAAATCAGGGCTTGGTTCGGACCCAGACTTGGGCCTATAAAGTCGGCCAGACTGGGGTCTTAATCCCTTTGAAATCAGGGCTTGGTTCGGACGCCACTAACAACCTAAACGAGGCCACCGTCGTGGAGGTCTTAATCCCTTTGAAATCAGGGCTTGGTTCGGACGCATAGGGCAGTGTCTATCCGTCAAACCAATGGAGTCTTAATCCCTTTGAAATCAGGGCTTGGTTCGGACCGTCCCCGGTTCTATAACAACGTGCTAGCTGATGTCTTAATCCCTTTGAAATCAGGGCTTGGTTCGGACATGTGGTGCTGACGTGGTGGCGCAAACCGAACCGTCTTAATCCCTTTGAAATCAGGGCTTGGTTCGGACGCCCGCTGGCTGAGATGCTGGCAATCCGTACCGGGTCTTAATCCCTTTGAAATCAGGGCTTGGTTCGGACCCAATCCACAGTTCCTGCGCGGTGCGCAGTGGGTCTTAATCCCTTTGAAATCAGGGCTTGGTTCGGACACACCAAAGGCGAGATCGCGCTCAAGCGTGATCGTCTTAATCCCTTTGAAATCAGGGCTTGGTTCGGACAGCGTGGCGATGGTAACGTCAAGCGTAGCGCAGTGTCTTAATCCCTTTGAAATCAGGGCTTGGTTCGGACTCATGGCGAAGATTTACAAAGGTCGAGTTTCTGTTGTCTTAATCCCTTTGAAATCAGGGCTTGGTTCGGACCCGAAGCGTGGCGATGGTAACGCCAAGCGTAACGCGTCTTAATCCCTTTGAAATCAGGGCTTGGTTCGGACCTCTCACGGCCGCGCAATATAAGACGATCCGCGAGGTCTTAATCCCTTTGAAATCAGGGCTTGGTTCGGACCGGCCTTCGGGGTTAAGAAACCCCAGAGCGCAGAGTCTTAATCCCTTTGAAATCAGGGCTTGGTTCGGACGACAAGGCCAGCAATGCAACGAAGGCCGACGAAGGCGTCTTAATCCCTTTGAAATCAGGGCTTGGTTCGGACCTGCGCTAACCCTAAACGCTGACCATCCCTTGGTGGTCTTAATCCCTTTGAAATCAGGGCTTGGTTCGGACGAAGGAGAACCCGCTCCTCCGGCCGACGCAGCGGGGTCTTAATCCCTTTGAAATCAGGGCTTGGTTCGGACCAAAAATATAAAATTATTTGGGCGCAGGCCCCATGTCTTAATCCCTTTGAAATCAGGGCTTGGTTCGGACGCGTCTACCGGAAGGTAGACGCGGATTCGTGGGAGCGTCTTAATCCCTTTGAAATCAGGGCTTGGTTCGGACGCAGAAACTGCCGAAGCGTAAGGAATCAACCCGGCGTCTTAATCCCTTTGAAATCAGGGCTTGGTTCGGACCACTAGGTGGGCACTAGGTGGGCATCCAGCGGGCACGTCTTAATCCCTTTGAAATCAGGGCTTGGTTCGGACAACCCTAAGGGTTCCGGCTTGGCGTGGTTTTGAGGTGTCTTAATCCCTTTGAAATCAGGGCTTGGTTCGGACACAAGGTCACGCGCACCGTGGACACCGAAGCCCGTCTTAATCCCTTTGAAATCAGGGCTTGGTTCGGACACGTCGGCGGGTTCATGTATGCGTACGAAACAACCGTCTTAATCCCTTTGAAATCAGGGCTTGGTTCGGACTCCTCGCGCTGGCTTCGCTGGCTTCGCTGGCTTCGGTCTTAATCCCTTTGAAATCAGGGCTTGGTTCGGACTGCACCCCGGCAATATCGTTCGGTATGACAAGTACTTACGC
>NZ_JBKBQX010000052.1:0-2939 GCF_046292505.1 Tepidimonas sp.
TCCAACCTGTGCGTCAACCAAATCCGCCGCAACGGGACCGAGGCGCAAAAGCGCCGATACCTGCCCAAGCTGATTTCTATAGACCAGGATGTAAAATCCGTCTTCGTCCTTGTCGCACTTAGAACCCGTGATCGTCAGCGGTAGCTCTACCTCCTGCGATTTCTTTTCCAGCGCTTGGTAGATACCGTCCTGTATGTTTGCAGGCCAGTCCTTAAACTCGCCTTCCAGATACCCGCTGACACTGACTGTCAGTTCAAACGTCCGTATCTTGCCGGTTATCGCGTTCATCTGTTCCTCACCCTCTCATGCCGAGCAAGCCTACGCTGCCTGTCGTAGTAGAGCTTGCGCTGTAGCTCCTCGCGTATGGCCAGGAGGACGCCTATAGCGCTGTCTACCCGGTTCGCCAAGGTTGCCAATTCGTAATCCATGTCGGCGCTGACCAGTTGACGGGCGGTCAAGTCGAGCATGGCCTTAATTTCTGTTTCGGGAACCCCCAGCACCTTAGCCAGATCGCGCGGCGCTAACCCCAGCGCCTTGCATATCCGGTTGATCAGTCCTTTTTGCCGCTCACTGTCCGCCGACATCTGCGCGAACTACGATACGGACGACACGCCACGCGTTGCCGTCGTAAGCACACATGCAGTTGCCGTACAGAACCGAACGCCACTGCCGTATGGGAAGCGGACGTCCGTATGTAAGGTCTTCGTTCATCTCGCGCGTAAGGAAGGGCAGCGCGTCGAATTGCGCTGGCGACATGCGCCATACGCCCATCTTGCGCTCGCGCCGTTTGCGGTACTCTACAGTACCGGGCCTCATTGCTTTCGGCTGCGCGACGGGCGCTGCTCGTACAGTTCTTTGTCTTGCTGACGCGGGCATGGCGGCTTATCCTCGGAAACGTCCCAACGCAGAGCGCATGCGGGGCACACCAGTTCGTTTCCTTCCCGGCGCTCCCCGCACATCATGGCTTCACTGCTCCCCGAGAAGCGCCAGCGCTTGCGTCAGTCCGTCGCGGTGTTTGCGGATTTCGTCGGCGATATACGCGCGCTGTTCCGCCGACGCCTTGAACTCGAACTTGCCGTTGGCGTAGTTGTTGAACGTGGCGCGCGACACGCCGACACCGGCCGACATGTCCCTGTCGTTGACGTTGGCATGCTCTTTCATGAGCGCCAGCGCTTCGGCAGGGACGACGTCGCTGACGGCTGCGACGTTGGCCGGAGCCTGCGCGGCCGCTTTCCTGCCGCCGCTCTTCCGCGCCGGTTTCTCTGCGGTCGCGGCCGGAGCTTCGGCGTACTTGTCCGGGTTGGCCTGGACGTCGCCAAGCAGATCAAGCAAAGCGTCCTTGCCGTAGGCGCTGGCATAGGCGCGAAAATGCGCAGTCACGAACGGCGGGTTGACGCCGGGCGCGATACGCGATGCCGCACCCTCGGCCAAGATGTCGTCGTCATCGGCGGCAAGTTCGATGTCTTCCGACAGGTCGAAAATGTCGACGTCGCCTTTCGACAAGATGGCTTTGCAGATGGCAACCGTACCTGCTTCGACGTCATCATTGCCGCCAGCAGCCGCGACGACTTCCTGCTGCTGTGCGATGTATGCAGCGACTTCGTCTTGTACGATGCCGACAGCCGACAGCAGTTGCCCCGGCTTCCGTCCGTTGGCAATCTGCTTGTACACTTCCAGGCCGAAAGACTTGACCAGCTTTTCGGCTTCGCCCGGTTCATGCAACCGCGTGTCGACCGTATGCTTGCCGATCCAATCAGCCGATACCATCTGCTGGTACGGCTCGACCAGCTTTTCGACGACGTCGTCGATACCGCTGTCCCATTCGGATTGTTGCTCGGCTGTAAGCGTCTCGCGCTCGCCGTTCATGAGGACGTATTCGTCCATTGCTTCCGTCAGCTTGGCTTTGAACTCAGCGCCGACGTTCTCGCTTACCAGCGTTTCGACCGCGTTAGCTGCGGCCTTCATCGCCTGTTCGATACTCGCGCCTTTCTTCAAGGCGGGGTGTTCCATCATGCGTGCGAGGATCGCGTCGCGTCCGCCGCACAGCGTTTCCAGATTGTTGTCCAAGGGGTGTCTCCCTTTCGTTAGCAGCCGCGTAAGGGGGCGAAGCATGCGGCCCAAGAGGGTGTCCATTGTATGGCCTCCGGGTGGGAAAGAAAAGGGCGGGGTTTTGAAGCCCCGCCCGTTGCGTCTCGGCTGTCGGCTTAGGCCGTCCGCCAGACCCGGACGCCGCCGTCGACCGTGCGAATGGCGAACGACTTGCTGGCATCGGTTTTCTTGAACCGGCGCACCACGCCCGACAGGCGGTTGGAGACACGGCGGTTCTCCTCGCCCAGCGCCTTGGCGCGCTCGGCCGGATCGCTGATCGACGCCGGGGCCGACGTGGCGACCAGGAAGGACTGGTTCACGTTCATGCTGGCCAGCGGGTAGTTGCTGGCCTTGCCGCCCGTGCGGACAACAGCGGGCAGCGGGACGCTGTCTTCCAGCACGAAGCCGGACGCGACAGGGGCAGCGGCCGGCGCAGAGGCGGCGGGCGTCGCGGCCGGGATCTTCGGGGCGGTGCTGGACTTGGATGCGGTAGTGGTCGGCTTCGCCATTGGGTTCTCTCCTGTTCTGGCGGTTGCGGTAGGCGTCGCCAATGGCGACACGATGAACTTGTTATACGCTTACGTGCTAAACGTCAAGCGTCTTTTTCGGCTTCCAGCGCACGAAGCCATACGCGCGACGTATGTAGCTCGCCCTTGGCGTTCCGTATGCCAGCCGCTTCCGCGCCCAGCGGTTCATTGAGGACGGCAGACAGTAACCTGTCCGCCGCCTCGACATGCTTGAGCGCTTCGTCAATGGCGAGAAAATGTATACGGCGCATGGTTTCTCTCCTCTCAGGCTAGGTAAATTTTGCCATCGTCTCCGGCGTACATGTCAACGTTGCCGAACGTCTT
>NZ_JBKBQX010000053.1:0-2848 GCF_046292505.1 Tepidimonas sp.
ATCTTGCGGAAGGATTCGGCCTGCCCCTGCTCGCGGCTGTCGAACTCCAGCTTGTCCAGCTTGGTCAGGCCATCGACGAGTTCGGCCACCGCGGGGCCGAAGCGCTGCGTCAGCTCCGCCTTGGTGACGCCGCAGTCCTCCAGCACGTCGTGCAGCAGGGCGGCGCACAGGGCCTGGGCGTCCAGCTTCCACTCCGTGCAGATCTGCGCCACTGCAATCGGGTGGGTGATGTAAGGGTCGCCGTTTTTGCGCATCTGGCCCAGATGGGCCTGATCGGCAAAGCGATAGGCCTGCCGCACCAGATCGATTTCGGCCGCGTTGAGGTAGTCCAGCCGCGACTCGAGGGCAGCAAAGCTGGCCGCCGCCGCACTGGCCGCGGCTTGGGGCGGCGGCGCAGGCGGACGGGTGCCGTAGGCGGTCGCCTCGGCAGGACTCACGGCGTGGGCACTCACCCTGCTAATGTAAACAAAAAAGGCGCCTTCGGTAGGCGCCTTGGTAGATGGGCGTGGTCGCGACTCAGACCGGGACCTTGCGCAGCATTTCCAGGCCGACGAGTCCGGCAGCGACTTCGCGCAAGGCCGTCACGGCGGGTTTGTTGCGCGTGTCCAGCTTGGGCGCGTGGCCTTGGTTGAGCATGCGCGCGCGATACGTGGCAACCAGCACGAGCTGGAAGCGGTTGGGGATTTTTTCCAGGCAATCCTCGACGGTGATGCGTGCCATGGAAACCTCCGGCAAAGCGTTGAAACAGGGGATTATCGGGTGATGCCCAACGCCTGGAACACTTCGGCGCGGGCCCTGCGTTGGGCCGCGACGCGCAGGCGTTGCGAGTGGGTGATCGTCTTGAGGTCGAACAATGCCCGCTCGAATACCTCATTGATTATAACGTAGTCGAATGCGTCGACGTGCGCCATCTCCTCGGCGGCGTTGCGCAGGCGCAGTTCGATGACGTCCTCGCTGTCCTCGCCGCGTCGCAGCAGCCGGTTGCGCAATTCCTCCCAGCTCGGCGGCAGGATGAAAATCAGCACCGCATTGGCAAACTGGCGCCGAATCTGCAGCGCCCCCTGGTAGTCGATCTCCAGGACGATGTCGGCGCCGGCGGCGATCTTGTCCTCGATGGCTTTGCGCGAGGTGCCATAGCGGCGGCTGTGCACCTGTGCCCATTCGACGAACGCGTTGGCGGCGACCATGCGGTCGAACTCCTCGTCGCTGACGAAGAAGTACTCGCGGCCGTGCACCTCCTGCCCACGCGGCGCGCGCGTGGTGTGGGAGACGGACAGCTCCATGCGCGAGTCCACCTCCAGCAGTGCTTTGACGAGGCTGGACTTGCCCGTGCCGCTGGGGGCGGCCACGACGAACAGGTTGCCGGGGTATTCCATGGGGGTCATTCGAGGTTTTGAACCTGCTCGCGCATCTGCTCGATCAGCACTTTCATGTCCACCGACAGGCGCGTGAGCTCCAGGCTGGCCGATTTGGAGCCCAGCGTATTGGCTTCGCGGTGCAGTTCCTGGATCAGAAAATCCAGCCGTTTGCCGACTTCGCCGCCGCGCTGCAGCAGCCGGTCGATCTCGCTCAGGTGCGATTGCAGCCGCGTCAGCTCCTCGGCGACGTCCACCCGGATCGCAAACGCCGCCGCCTCGGCCAGCGCGCGCTCCTGCAAGGCGGCGGGATCGGCCGGGGTGGCCCCGAGCGCGTCATGAAAGCGCTGTAGAAAGCGCTCGCGCTGCTGCGCCACGATCTGGGGCACCAGCGGCTCGGCCTGCGCCGCCAGTCCGCGCAGTTGCGCCACGCGGTCGCGCAACATGGCGACCAGCCGTGCGCCCTCGCGCTCACGTGCGGCGGTGAAGTCATCCAGCACCCGATCGGTCAGCGCCAGCAAGGGCTCCACCCATTCGGTGGTCACCGGTGCGCTGCGCTGGGCGAGTTGCAGCACCTCGGCGACCGACAGGCCGCGCGCTTGCGGCAGCCAGGCCTGCACCTGTTCCTGTGCGCCCAGCAGGCGCTGCAGTTCGGCGGCCGACGGCATGTGTACGCCCCCGCCGCCGCGCTGTTCGATCCAGGCCCGCAGTTCCACCTTGCCGCGGCGCACGCGCGCACCGACGCGCTCGCGCAGGGCCGGCTCGGCCGCGCGCAGGTCTTCGGGCAGGCGCAGCGACAAGTCCAGAAAGCGCCCGTTGACGGCGCGGATTTCCATCCCCAGCACACTGGCGCCGGGCGTGCGGGGGTCGGAGGCTGCCGCGGGGGGGGTGTATTGCCCCGTGGCGTAGCCGGTCATGCTGTACACTGACATCGGCCTTTAGCAGAGGGCGGCCCCGAGGGCGGCGCCGGCCGCCTGGGCGTAAGGTTTGCTCATGCACCGATTATGTCAAAGACCAAGCCGGCCCCTCTGCCGCCCGACACGGTGATCGGCGGCTACCGCATCGTGCGCCTGCTGGCGGCCGGCGGTTTCGGACTGGTCTATCTGGCGCTGGATGCCAACGGGCACGAAGTCGCCATCAAGGAGTACCTGCCCGCGTCGCTCGCGCTGCGCTCGCCCGGCGAGCTGTTGCCGGTCGTGGCGCCCGAAAAGCAGGCCCTCTACCGGTTGGGCCTGCGCAGTTTTTTCGAGGAAGGGCGGGCGCTGGCGCAGATCTCGCACCCTGCGGTGGTGGGCGTGCTCAATTTTTTCCGCGAAAACGAGACCGTCTACATGGTCATGGACTATCTGCAGGGCGCATCGCTGCAGGAGTTCATCGTGGCGGCGCGCGGCCGGCAGCGCAAGAAGGTGCTGCGCGAGGCGACCATCCGCTCGCTCTTCGACGAGGTGCTGCGCGGGCTGCGCATCGTGCACCAGCACAAGATGCTGCACCTG
>NZ_JBKBQX010000054.1:0-2845 GCF_046292505.1 Tepidimonas sp.
GTCGCAGGCCGGCGAGCTGGCGACCGCGCAAAGCCGCATCGCCGAGCTGGAGGCCGGCGCCGAGCAGTCCGCCCAGGAGCTGGCCGACGTGCGCGCCTCGCTCGCCCAGGTGCAGGAGCAGGCCCACACCGCCGAGGCCCGCGCTGTCGAGATCGAGCGCAGGGCCGGCGAGTTGCGCGCCGAGCTGGACCGCGCCCACGTCGAGGCCGACCGACTGCGCGCCGAGGCCATCGACCAGAAGCAGCACGCCCAGGCGCTGGCCGGCGAGCTGGCGACCGTGAAGGCCAAGGCCGAGGCGACCGAGCAAGCGCACCAGGAGCAGCGCAAGACCGCCGCCGAGGAAGCCCACCGCACCGCCGAACGCATGGCGAAGGCCGAGGCCGACCGCGAGGAAGCCCGCAGGGATGCCGCCAAGGCCCGCGAGGAAGCCGCCCGACTGGCCGGCAAGCTGGATGCCCTCACCGAGCAGAACGCCGCCCTGCTGGCCGCCATGAAGGCCACCGAGGCGCCCCAGGCATCGACCGAGGCCGCACCCGCGAAGCCGGCGCGCAAGCCCCGGAAACCGGCCGAGTAATCCTTGGTGACAGATCCCGCAGGCCTGGCTGGCGGTTTTGTCACCATTGCCCGCCCTTGGTGACAAACGCGAGCTGGCCAGGTGGATCTGTTGTCACCAAGAGCGCCGGCTAAGGCTTGCCCTTCCCCTTATCCAGCTCGGGCGGTACTCGCTTCGGGTTGCGGGTATAGGTTGGCACCTCGTCAGCCTTGTTGCCCTTGGTCAGCCCGGCAATCAGCCGCTGCGGGTTGCGGACGTAGAACGTCACCTTGTCGGCGTCGTCCAGCGTCATCCGATACTCGGGCAAGGTGTGCGCCTCGATGATCTCGCGGACCATGCGGCGGAACTCACGCAAGGTGCCCTTGCTGCCGGCCTTCTCTTGCAGCAGCTCAAGCCCGATGCTCCACAGGGTTTGATGCCCGCAATGCTTGCGCGCCAGCTCGTACAGGCGCCGCTCCAACGGCCGGCGAAGCCTGAAATAGTCCGGGTGGATGGTCAGCACTTCATGCGCCTGGACCGCATTAAAAAGCCACTTGGACAAGGTGACTTCGACCGCAATCATGCGCTCGTCGTCGGGCGCCCGCTCGATGATCGTCCAAGAGTCGATAATGCCGAAGCCCTCTTTGACGCGCTGCCCGCCAGTCCGAATGTCCGTCTTGATCGTGGTCCCGCGCAGGCGCTCTAGGGCGTTCTCGAGGCGCTGATACTCGGCGCCGCCTGTGGGCTTGTTGGTCGATACAAGGTAGTCATGCACCGTAAAGCGCACGGTCCGATTCTTCGCGTCGTCCCGGCCTCGGTTCAGCCCCTCGGTCATCTGGCTGACGACGTAAATCAAAACGTCCTTGTCGAACTGCGTCGCCCGGCCCTTGATCGACGGATAGACCTCGACGCTGCGGTTTCCGTCCTTGCTCTCCCATGTCCACGTCGACAAGTCGGCCTTGGTCGAAAGCGTGAAGATCGGCGCTTCCATGCTCGCGCCGTCGTCCTTCAGCGCGTAGTCGAACAGATCGGCAAGGAAGAAATCGCGGTCAGTGTGGCGCAGTGGCAGCAAGGCCGGACGCTCGCGCTTGACCGGCGCCGGCAGCTTGGCCGGCGTGGTGTCCTGAGCGGGGGCCGGCGCCCCGCCGGCTGCAAGGTCTAGAACGCCCTGCGCCTCGGCCTGGGGGTTCTGCTGACGGCCCTTTCGGGCCTTGGTATCATTCGCCATGCGGATTCTCCTGGTCTGACTGGGGGATTAAGGGGCGCCACTCCTGCCCGCACGGCCCGACAGTGTTACCGCACTGCCGGGCCATCTCGTTTCTAGGGGGAATATTACCGCCGGTCATACCGGGCCGGTGCTGGCCTGCCAGTTGCCCGCGTTGATGACGATTTCCGGGTGCAGGCCGGAAACGTCCACCAGTGCCGTAAGCGCCTGCTCGATGGTCCTGAACCGCACCCGCGCCCCGTTGTGGGTGATGGGGTGCACAGTGCCGTCCTGCCGTGCATGAAGGGCAAAGCCCGTTTCGTCGTCGGGCAGAAGCACGGCCTGAATCCGGGCGCTGCCCGGCATGTCGGCACGGTGGTTGAGCCGGTCCCACGTCCAAGCCCGGCCGGGCTTGTCGCGGTCCTCCACCGCGTCAAAGAAACGATCCACCATCACGCCTACTTGCTCCCTGGTCAGTCGGGTTTGCTGCTGCTCTTGATGTTCCATTGCGCCACTCCTTCAGGTGAAACCGGCGTTACCGCGCCGGGTTGATGAAAATCGTAAATACGCTTTTACGTATCGCCGTATTTCTGCATAAGCAGTTCCCGCACTTCGTCGGCGATCTTCGTGCCACGCGCCGCGCACTGCGTCTTGATCGCCCGGTGCAGGCTGGCCGGCACGTCGATGGTGAGCCGCTTCATCGGCTCCGGTCCTTCGGCCGGGGCGCGGCTTTCTACCCACGCATCAGCGGCGGCCGGCGCCGGCTTGCTGGTCGGCTTGGCGCCGATGGATACCTTCTTCGTGCTCATCGTGCGAACTCCATCAGTTCGGCCACTACGGCCTCAATCTCGGCCGCTGCCGGCCCGTCCTGGTCAATCTCATGCACAGCCAGCCCCTGGGCGGCGGCCTCCGCGAAAACAACCCGCTGCGTGATGCTGGCCGCCAGTGCCGGCACCGGGTACGCCCCGAGGGCTTCGCCCACATCGCGGCCGATAGCCGTATTTGCGATTTTACGATTAACCACAAAAGCGGCTTTCAGGTTGTCTTTGTAGACGCGGGCCTCGTCGATCAGCTTCACCACTTCATCGGCCGCCCAAATGTCGTATGGC
>NZ_JBKBQX010000055.1:0-2810 GCF_046292505.1 Tepidimonas sp.
TTCGGACGAGAAAGCTGTTTGGGGATGACGAATGCGCTACCGTCTTAATCCCTTTGAAATCAGGGCTTGGTTCGGACCGCAAATCAGAGGGCTGGACGCCGCTGGATCGCGTGTCTTAATCCCTTTGAAATCAGGGCTTGGTTCGGACCGCGATTGACCGAAAAGAACGGGCCCGATGCGGGTGTCTTAATCCCTTTGAAATCAGGGCTTGGTTCGGACAGCAACCTCGCCGCGAAGTACTTCGGCGAAGGCAGTCTTAATCCCTTTGAAATCAGGGCTTGGTTCGGACAGCTTGAGCGCGCGCTGGGTGCTGTCGGTCATAGTAGTCTTAATCCCTTTGAAATCAGGGCTTGGTTCGGACCTACTTCGAGCGTGAAGAGCGCGCGGAGCGCCGGTCTTAATCCCTTTGAAATCAGGGCTTGGTTCGGACGCAGGCACCGGCCCCAAGGTGCTCATCCTCGAAGAAGTCTTAATCCCTTTGAAATCAGGGCTTGGTTCGGACACGCTTGAGGACATCAAGGCGCTGCCCGTTCAGAGCGTCTTAATCCCTTTGAAATCAGGGCTTGGTTCGGACGCGACGCGATGACAGAAAAAGAACTGGGTCAAGCGTCTTAATCCCTTTGAAATCAGGGCTTGGTTCGGACATCGACGGCCCCATGGCCAGCAGGTGGCTCTCGGGTCTTAATCCCTTTGAAATCAGGGCTTGGTTCGGACCTACGATTATCGTACATGGTGCGTTAGCTTCACGCGTCTTAATCCCTTTGAAATCAGGGCTTGGTTCGGACGTTCGGACGCTTCACGCGAAGCCCGTGAAGATTCGTGTGTCTTAATCCCTTTGAAATCAGGGCTTGGTTCGGACGACGAGGGGTGACGCCATGCCACCCGTGACCGACGCGTCTTAATCCCTTTGAAATCAGGGCTTGGTTCGGACCAAGCAAGCCCGCGAACTCCACGAACTGGTGTCCGTCTTAATCCCTTTGAAATCAGGGCTTGGTTCGGACCCCGTACGTGGACGCTGGGCCGCGCATCCTGCCCGTCTTAATCCCTTTGAAATCAGGGCTTGGTTCGGACCACCCAAGAACCCCTACGCAATCGTCTTGGTGTAGTCTTAATCCCTTTGAAATCAGGGCTTGGTTCGGACACGACGCACCCATCATCATCGGCCTGGCCGGCCCGGTCTTAATCCCTTTGAAATCAGGGCTTGGTTCGGACAGATTGGCCGTTGCTACATCCCACGCCAGCGGCCGGGTCTTAATCCCTTTGAAATCAGGGCTTGGTTCGGACGACGCCATCCGGCGCGAGATGGACAGCCTCAAGACGTCTTAATCCCTTTGAAATCAGGGCTTGGTTCGGACACAGCGTGGCGATGGTAACGTCAAGCGTAGCACGGTGTCTTAATCCCTTTGAAATCAGGGCTTGGTTCGGACTACTGGCCCGATGGTCATGGATTACATCCCCGCCAGTCTTAATCCCTTTGAAATCAGGGCTTGGTTCGGACCGAGTTGGGATACCGAGTACGTGCAACGCCACCGTCTTAATCCCTTTGAAATCAGGGCTTGGTTCGGACACAAGGACGCACGGAAGTTCGTGCAGCAACGGCTGTCTTAATCCCTTTGAAATCAGGGCTTGGTTCGGACTCTTTAACAATCCAACTGGAGGTTACTATGTCTGCGTCTTAATCCCTTTGAAATCAGGGCTTGGTTCGGACCTCAACTGATTGTCAAGCCCGATGCTGAGGGCAAGGTCTTAATCCCTTTGAAATCAGGGCTTGGTTCGGACCGCAATATAAGACGATCCGCGAGCAGTGGGTTAGTCTTAATCCCTTTGAAATCAGGGCTTGGTTCGGACTGATGGAGCTTTCCAAGAAGCTCAAGGCCCCGGTGAGTCTTAATCCCTTTGAAATCAGGGCTTGGTTCGGACGCGTGGCGATGGTAACGTCAAGCGTAACGCAGTGACGTCTTAATCCCTTTGAAATCAGGGCTTGGTTCGGACGTCGAACCTGACGCTCGGCGCTACACCTGCGAAGTCTTAATCCCTTTGAAATCAGGGCTTGGTTCGGACGGTGGAGAAGCCCGTATCTACTTCTGCCGATGCGAGTCTTAATCCCTTTGAAATCAGGGCTTGGTTCGGACGTTGGTATTGCTCAAAAAGGTGCCGAAATTGAAACGTCTTAATCCCTTTGAAATCAGGGCTTGGTTCGGACCCCATGCAGCGGTATACCTCCGCCCCCGGCGGGCTTGTCTTAATCCCTTTGAAATCAGGGCTTGGTTCGGACACCTATAACGCGTTAGCGCGTCCACGACGGGGCGGTCTTAATCCCTTTGAAATCAGGGCTTGGTTCGGACGCATGGAGGAAAAAAGATGGACACAAGTGATCTGTCTTAATCCCTTTGAAATCAGGGCTTGGTTCGGACGAAGAGGGTGCCCAGAGGTGGGAAATCCACGTCTAGTCTTAATCCCTTTGAAATCAGGGCTTGGTTCGGACGCATCGACAAACACCAGACAAAGCAATGACAACGAGTCTTAATCCCTTTGAAATCAGGGCTTGGTTCGGACCGGCGGGTTCCACTACGCACTTGAGACCACCGGAGTCTTAATCCCTTTGAAATCAGGGCTTGGTTCGGACGAAACCACGTTCCACACCCTGGCCTTCCGACTGAATGTCTTAATCCCTTTGAAATCAGGGCTTGGTTCGGACAGATGATCTCCCACGAATCAGAGTGAGTGAGTTTAAGTCTTAATCCCTTTGAAATCAGGGCTTGGTTCGGACTGCACCCCGGCAATATCGTTCGGTATGACAAGTACTTACG
>NZ_JBKBQX010000056.1:0-2777 GCF_046292505.1 Tepidimonas sp.
GCGCGCATAGCGGGCCATCACCTCGTAGCGGTTGGCGACGATCGCCTCCAGCGTCTGCTCATCGGCCACCGGCTTGGGTGGTGAAGTACAGCGAGTACGCCGGCCGCGCCGTTCGCACCCTGTATCCGACCCGCGAAGCCCTGCAATCGGCCTGGGGACACCCGGACACCCGCAGCGAAGTGTTGCGCGAGCTCACCGAGCGCGGCATCAGCTTCGAGGCGCTGGCCGCCGCCAGCGACCAGCCCGAGGCCGACCCCTTCGACCTGCTGTGCCATCTGGCCTGGAACGCGCCACTGCTGACGCGTCGCCAGCGTGCCGAGGCCGCCCGCCGCCGGGCACAGGACCTGTTCAGCCAGTACGGCGACACGGCCCGCGAAATCCTCACGCTGCTGCTCGACCGCTACGTCGAGCGCGGCATCCAGCAGTTCAGCGCGCTGTCGGAGCTGATGAAGGTTCAGCCCTTCGACCGCTACGGCAGCCCGGCCGAAATCGCCACCCGCTACTTCGGCAGCGTGCGCGGCATGAAGGAGGCCGTCTCCCGGCTGCAAAGCGCGCTCTATCAATAACCCCAAGACGCACAAAAACCCGAACCGATGCCCCGTTCCAAACGCCCCGCTCCCACCGCCGAAGCCCCTGTCGAAAACAAGCCCCGCGCCGCGCGCAAGGCCAAAGCGCCGCTCACCACCCGCGAGGCCCTTTCGGCCCTGATCGGCTCGGCCCGCCAGATCCTGCGCAAGGACAAGGGGCTCAACGGCGACGTGGACCGCCTGCCGCTGCTCACCTGGGTGATGTTCCTCAAGTTCCTCGACGATCTCGAAATCGTCCACGAGCAGGAGGCCGAACTCGACGGCCAGCCTTACCAGCCCATCATCGAGCCGCCGTACCGCTGGCGCGACTGGGCCCGCGAGGACGGCCTCACCGGCGACGAACTGCTGGCCTTCATCAACCAGGACGAAGCCCACCGCCCCGACGGTCGCCGCGGCCCCGGCCTTTTTGCCTACCTGCGCGCCCTGGCCGGCAGCGGCGAGAAAGGCAGCCAGCGCGAGGTCATCGCCAACGTGTTCAAGGGCGTGCAGAACCGCATGGTCAGCGGCTACCTGCTGCGCGACATCGTGAACAAGATCAACGGCATCCACTTCAGCAGCAGCGAGGAGATCCACACCCTCTCGCACCTGTACGAATCGATGCTGCGCGAGATGCGCGACGCCGCGGGCGATGCCGGCGAGTTCTACACCCCGCGCCCGGTGGTGCGCTTCATGGTACAGGTCACCGACCCGCGTCTGGGTGAAACCGTGCTTGACCCGGCCTGCGGCACCGGCGGCTTTCTGGTCGAGGCCTATGACCACCTCGCGCCGCAAGTCAGCACGCCGGAGCAGCGCCGCACCTTGCAACGCGAGACGCTCTACGGCCAGGAAGCCAAGCCGCTGCCCTACATGCTGGCGCAGATGAACCTGCTGCTGCACGGGCTGGAAGCGCCGCAGATCGCCTACGGCAACACGCTCGCGCGACGCCTCAACGAAATCGGCCATGGCGAGCGGGTGGACGTCATCCTCACCAACCCGCCGTTTGGCGGCGAGGAAGAGGCCGGCATCAAGGCCAACTTCCCGCCCAACATGCAAACGGCGGAAACCGCGTTGCTCTTCCTGCAATACATCATGAGGAAGCTGCGCGTGGCCGGCGCGCCGGTGCGCGGCGGAAAGACTGCCGAGCGCGGCGGCCGCGCCGCCGTGGTGGTGCCCAACGGCACCCTGTTTGGCGACGGCGTATGCGCCGTCATCAAGGAGGAACTGCTCAAAGAGTTCCGCCTGCACACCATCGTCCGCCTGCCGCAGGGCGTGTTCGCGCCCTACACCGACATCCCCGCCAACCTGCTGTTCTTCGAGCGCGGCGGCCCCACCGACACCATCTGGTACTACGAACTGCCCTTGCCCGAAGGGCGCAAGAAATACAGCAAGACCGCACCGCTACAGTTCGAGGAATTCGCGCCGGTGCTCGCCTGGTGGAACAACCGGGAGGAAGGCCCGCAGGCCTGGAAGGTGGATTTCGCGGCCAAACGCGCTGCCGCCATCGAAGCCGCCACGCCGCACTGGCAGCGGGCGGAGGCCGAACGCAACGCGGCACTTGCGCTCGGCAAGCCCATCCGCGAGCTGGAGCAGGCCGTGCAGAACGCCGCCAACGGCGACAAAGCCGCCTTGCAGGACAAGCTGCGTGCCTTGAAAGCCGAACAACAGGCGCACGAACAGGCCGCCAAGGCGGCCCAGGCCGAGGGCGATGCCCTCTACTGGCCCATCTACAACCTGGACCTGAAAAACCCCCATGCCAAGGCCGGGCTAGAACACGCCGACCCGAAGGAGCTTATCGCCTCGATGCAAAGCCACGAGGCCGAAGTGATGCGGCTGCTTGCCGAGATCGAAGCCTTGGTGACGGAGGCGCAGGCATGACGGAACGTACCCCGCCAGCCATTTCGGACCTAGCCGACTATGCCGCCGTTCATGCCGACATCGTCGCGCTGCTCGAAGCCGCCCGCCGCGCCGCCGCGCGCAGCGTCAATGCGGTGATGACGGCGACTTACTGGGCGATTGGGCGGCGCATCGTCGAAGGCGAGCAAGGCGGGCAGGCGCGGGCGGCCTATGGCGAAGCCTTGATCAAGCGGCTTGGCGCTGATTTGAGTCGCCAGTTCGGGCGCGGCTTTGGCTGGCGCAATCTGGCCCAGATGCGCGCCTTCTATCTTGCCCATATGGACTGGAACAGGGCCTGCGCCTGGCCAAAGCGGCCCA
>NZ_JBKBQX010000057.1:0-2561 GCF_046292505.1 Tepidimonas sp.
CCGAGCTCGATGGCCTGTTCGATTCCGGCAGCCGCGCGTGGACCTTTCTGCCGACGCTGTCGCTGCCGATCTTCGACCTGGCACCTGATCACCGGAGACACGATCTTCGAGTGTGGTTGCTAATACCTTGCTCATGCGAGGTCTCCGTGGGCAGTAACATTGGCATACGCAGCTTCCGTCGCAGCAGAAGTCGTTGCTGTTCCTATGCGAACAAGACTGGCCGTGGGCAAGGTGCTGGCGTCACGGATAAGTCCGATGTAACCGCCAGACGATCCATTAGAGCCAGTTACTTGTACGGATGCGCCAGCGTTGGCAAAGGCAGTCGAGTAATTAACTGTGTCATCGCCTGCACCGTTATCGGTAATAGACGCGACGCCAAAACTATCACGAACGCTGCCAGTGCCATTGTTGTAATTGACCCACGCTTTCACCAATCCTTCGATCAGCGAGGTTTCCTGCGTGCCGTCATTCTTGGCAACTGAGTTTGCTTTCACGAGGCTCATGCGTAGTCTCCTACGGCAAGCGCGAACACATTCCCAACGTCACTAAGGTTGCCTGAAATTGTTGTGGCAATTCGCAAAGATGACACGGACGCCGCTGCTGAGCCCAGCGACGAGGCATTGTTTAACGACTGCGGATACGCCTTTGTTGCTGAGCCTGTGCCTGCAATGGCGTCAGTCGTTGCTGTGTAGTCAACATTGCCAAAGGCTGTTGACCAGTTAAGCGTCTGATCGCCTGCCGCGTTGTCGGTTAGGGATGACACGTTGAAGCTGTCGGTAATGGCCGGTGTCGAACCGCTATACTTGGCGCGCGCCTGTACGAACTCGCCGCGCGTGACGGCAGGGGGTTTGGTTCCTGCGCGGTTGCTGAGATTGTCGACGGCTGCGATGCTCATGTCGTCCTCACACGATGACCAGACGCGCGCCGTTTTCGACCGTCAACGTGACGCCGTTGGCCACGGTCAACGGCCCGGCTATCATCGCGTTCTTGTTGGCCGGGATGGACGTGTTTACGGTCAGCGATTGATCCATGATGCGGAACATGTCGCCCGACCTGTCGCCGACCGTACCGTTGTTGCCCTGGAACATGCCGCCGCCAGCAGGGCCGGGAACCCAATTATCGCCGTCCCAGACAAGACCGTCGCCGACTTCCTTGCCCGTCTCGTCCACGTTGCCCAAGTCGCCAAGCTCGGCGGCGGCTACGGCGGCTTCCGCGCCCGCCCTGGCGGCCTCGGCGGCTATCCGGTCGGCGTCTGCGGCTGCGGCATCGGCTGCGGCTTCCGTCGCTTTGGTCGTGGCGATTACGGCCTGCGCGGTCGCGGTGTCCGCTGCGGCTTGCGCTTCCTCGATTGGCGCTTCGATTTCGTCGATAGTCAACGTCGATACGGTCGGTTTGCCAGTACCATCGAATACCAGCACTTTACCGATACGCTGCGCAATGGTCGGCAGCGTCATGTCGACAGACGGGTTGCCGTCTACGTCGATTTCGTTTTCGGGCAGGAAAATAGCGCTCTTGACCTTCTGGGCCAACTGCTGGAACTTCATGGCGATGCGGTCGAACTCGCGCGCCAGTACGTTGCGGAAGAACGTCGATTGCGGCGTTATCTCTGTCAGGTAGTCCAGCGAGCGAATGACGACGATCTGGTTGACTTCGTCTTCGTCGTCCGCAATCAACGCGTCTATCTTGGCGATCAGCGCGGCGGTGGGCGTGATCGTGAAGAAGTCGTAGTCGTCCGGCTGTAGCTGTACGGTGTAGTCGACGTCCAATGTGGCCGTTAAATTGGCCAGTCCGTACTTGACGACGACGTCGTCTTCGGCGAACAGCGGGAAGTCGCAGTTCACCGCCACGGCCTCTTGGACGTTGGTAAACTTTTTGGCTACGCGCTGCGTACCAATAGCCATTGACCCCTACCCCTCAGAACCCCGGCGCACGTTCCGGGCCTGCCTCGCCCGGACCCCACCAGTATTGATTGCCGAACTCTTTTTCCTGCTTGCGGACTTTACGCTGCTGCTTCTGATACGCCTTCGGGTCTGCCAACTCTTGTAGCCTATCGAAGACCGCTCTTTCAAGTGCTAATCGTGCCCACCACACGGAACTGCCGGGGGTGTAGCGCCGCGCCCACTCGACCGCCTTTGCGCCGGTCGTGCTGCTAAAGTCCTTGTCAGAGAGGCCGCCAACGACGTCGGCGAACTGGAAGACGTCGCCTAGGGCGAGCTGCGTCGTGTCGCCCAGGAAGCCCGCCAAAGGCCCTGCGGCGGCCTGCGCAGGGCCGTGGCCGTATTCGTTAATGCCCGTGAACAGGAAGTCGCCCCAGATCGAAAAGGCCCCGCCTGACAGAAACGCCTTGCCCCAGAACTGCGGCGTATCCATCGGCAGCGGATCGCGCCCGCGCGCCAGTTCACGTAGCTGTGTACCCATCGCGCCTACCATCGTCATGCCAGCACCTAGCCCGGCGACGAACATAAGGCGCGTCATCTTGTCGGGCCCTTTCTGCCCGCCCAGTGGGTGCGATCTCCGGCCGCCGCCAGTGGCTGACCCGGATGGCCGTGGTCGCCGTGACC
>NZ_JBKBQX010000058.1:0-2192 GCF_046292505.1 Tepidimonas sp.
GCTACATCGTCGTCGAGGGCAACGGCTCGGATTACGTGGGCGACGAACCCGGCTATCGTTCTTTCCCGTACCAGTCTCCGCGCACGTTCACAGAAAGCGGCGATGCCTACGGATACAGCCCGGCAATGCAGGCAATGCCAGCGCTCGGTTCCGTGTCGGCCATCAAGAAAACGACGCTCAAGAGCGGGCAGAAAGCCGTCGATCCGCCCTACTTGTCGCATGACAGCGTAACCGAGGGCCTGGACATCCGGCCGGGTGCGAACAACCCCGGCACGGTTGACGGTCAAGGCCGTATGCTGGTTCGCAGGATGGAAACCGGAAACTTCCAGGTCGCCGAGAACATGCTTGCGGACGAACGCAAGGACATCGAAGACAGCTTCTTCGTCACGCTGTTTCAAATCCTGACAGAAACGCCGGAGATGACGGCAACCGAAGTCATGGAACGCGTTGCCGAGAAAGCGGCGTTGCTGGCCCCGACGATGGGCAAGCTACAGACGGAATACCTCGGGCCGACGATCACGCGCGAAATCGACGTCCTGTTTGAGATGGGCTACCCCGGCCTGCCGGAAGTGCCGCCCGAACTGGTCGAAGCGCAAGGCGAATACGAAATCGTGTACACGTCGCCGCTGGCCAAGGGTATGTACGCCGAGGAAGTCAGCGGGTTCTTTCGGCTGACAGAGGCGGCGACGCAGGCGGCGCAGGCGACGGGCAAGCCCGAACTGCTGGACTTCTTCGATTTCGAGACGGCCATACCGGAAATCGGATCGCGCATGTCTGTACCGACGCGCTGGATGAACGACATCAAAAAGGTACAAGCGCTGCGCGGCCAGCGCGAACAGCAAATCCAGCAGCAGCAGATCGTGGATAGCGCGCCCGCACTCGCCAGTGTGGCGACGGCAGCCATGAAACAGACAGGCGGTGCCCGGTGACGGACGACTTCATCGACGGCGAACCCGATCCGTTTTCCCCGGACGTTGTTGCTTCGCAGGATGCCGAAACGCGGCGTCTGTCTGACGACCAAGCCAATCTGATCGAGCAGCAAATGCGGCGCTGCGCGGAAGCCTATCGCCGCATCTTCGTCGACGGCAAGCCGATGGACGGAGACGTCGACATCGTCATGCTTGACCTTGCGGCGTTTTGCTACGGCTTCAAATCAACGTACCGAAAAGACGAACGAGAACACGTCCTGTTGACCGGAAGGCATCAGGTGTGGCAGCGCATCATGGACTTAACACGTCTGGACACCGACGCGCTGTTCCGTAAATACTCAGACGTGCAGAGGGGGTAATCCCAACATGAACGACAAACCTGACGGCCAAGGCGTCAGCCTTGGACACCCGGCAGGCCGGAACGCACCGGCTGCGCGGGTCATGTTTCCCGAAAGCATCGGTAGCGTTAAGCTGCCGCGTGTCGTTTACGACGGCGCGGACGGCGGCAATCCGGGCGGTGGCGGCGCTCCGCCCGCAGGCACGACGTTCCCGGCTCCTTGGAGCGACGTCAAGGACGGCCCGTGGAAAGTCGGCGATAAGCCGTGGTGGGACGGCATACAGGAAGCGCCGGTAAAAGAACTACTCGGCCAGAAGAACTACAAGACGCCCTATGAACTGGCGATGGCGTACTACAACGCCAACAAGCTGGTCAGCGGCGCAGCGGACGCAGTCGTCATTCCTGGCAAGGACGCGACGCCGGAACAGTGGAACGCGTTTCATGCCAAGATGGGACGGCCGGAAACCGCAGACGGCTACGAGTTCAAGTTTGACGAGGGCGTCAAGGTCGACCCTGCGTTCGTGTCGTTCGGCAAGCAGATGTTCCACGCGATGGGGCTGGACCCCGCGAGAGCGCAGACAGCCGCCAACATGTGGAACGAGTTTATCGGCAAGCACAACGCCGCCCAGCAAGAGACGTGGCAGGCCGAAAACGAAAAGGGCATCCAGGCGCTTGAACAGCGCTGGGGGCCGGACCTTGAAGCCAACAAAATGGCGGGCAAGCGTACCGTCGAAGCGCTGGGCCTGTCGGCCGATCTGGTCGCCGCTGTCGAGGCGAATATCGGCTCTGCCGCTGTCGTGGAACTGCTGGCTACCATCGGGCGCAAGTCCGATGAAGGCGTTTTCAAAGGCGGCGGGGGCGGCGGCGCATCGGCCTCGTGCCACTCGCGGTTGGGGTCGGTCAGCAGTTGTGCTTGGGCCCCGGCG
>NZ_JBKBQX010000059.1:0-2139 GCF_046292505.1 Tepidimonas sp.
GATCAGACAGATGCTCGGTCGCCTTGGCCACATCGGCGGTGACGTCAAGTTTCAGCATCGGCGGACTTCCGGCGGCGTGGTGTAGAAGGGGCTTCGGCGGCAGGCTCAGCAGAAATGCCCGCCTGCTGCGCCAGGATCTGTTCGGCGGTGGCTGCATCGACCTCGACCGTCAGGCCGGGGACGAACGAGCGCACGCCGCCGTCGCCGGTGAGGACCACCGGGCGGGTGATGATGAGTTTCATGGGGGAGTCTCCAGAAGCGGAGCAGGTGGGGCGCGGGGCGTTTGCCCGACCCAGAAAGCACAACGCCCACCGGAACGAATCGGGTGGGCGCAGTTATTAGCAGTACGGAATTACTGTACTTTGTGTCCGGACGGGATTCAATCAGGTTTCGGAAAACAACCTCAAAAAATTTTCCGCTTCTGATCGAATCACCCCGCCAGTAACGCCTTGAGATCCTTGAGCATCAGGAACAGGTGATAGGGATCAGTCGGACTGGGGTCGAACTCCCAGGATTCATACCACTGCCGCGCAGCCTCATCCTTGGCATGAACCAGCAGGCAACGAATGCCAGCGATGTCAGCCGCCTGTGCGGTGCGCAGCAGCGCGTCCTTGAGCAGCGCCTTCCCCAGGCCTTTCCCCTGATGATCACGATCCACGGCCAGCCGTGCCAGGATCATGACCGGCACCGGATGCCGGGCCAAGCCCTTCATGACGCGTGCTGGAGCATCCTCTGGATCAACACTTCCGACCGCCAGACTGTAGAAGCCCACGACCTCACCGCCAAGGCAGCACACGTAGGTCTGGGCGCTGTTGGCCTTCTGGTTGACCAGGGCATAGCGTTGCAGGAACTGGTTGAGCGGCGGTTGCCCGCAGTCGAAGCCTTCCGTCGAATCCGCAGGCGCGAGCTTGCGGACCGATTCATACGCTGCACTCAACCCAGAACCCCAGGTTCACTGAGCAGTTTCTTCAAGCGCGGCTTGGCTTGAACTGGGCGATCCAGCGCCTGCTGAAACGCCTGCCACTGGTCGTCGTTCAGCACAAAGTGACGACGATCTGCCAGTGCCTGGTTGGCCGCGATCACCCCGGCATCGAGCAGGAATTCACTGACGTTCTTATGGCACGAACGCGCAGCCTCCTGCAGCAGTTGCTTGACAGAGCTGCTGGCGCGGACATCGATCCGTTCGGTTTTGGAGAGATTCAAGGTGCTCATGGCAACCCTCATGTTCTGAAACTACCTCCATAATAGCGTCCGGACGATGTCCTGACAAGTCAAGCGTGCGTTAATGTCTCCCGCCGAGGCTTGGGCGCTCGCTCATAGCCGTAGTACCGGGCCAGCACGCCGAGTGCAGCGACCAGGATGCCCTTGGCCTCGTTTTTCTCGACACGCTTGCCGTTCCAGCCATCGCGCAAGGCCCAATCGCGGATCGACATCTGCAGCCCGGCCACGTACCACAGCGCCGATCCCGCCGGACTGCCACTGCCACCCACCACATCCAGCGCATCCCGAACCGCAAGGGCAGCGCCAGCGTTTTTCTCGAGCATCATCTGCGCAGGCGCGGTTCCAGCCGGCAAACCATCGAGCCGACTACTGGCCACGCCGCTGGCAAAGGCCCGTGCGAAATCCTGCGAGAACTGTTGCCCCGCGTCGTGCATGGCGCCGGTGATGCTGCCGTTCCTGAGCATCAGCGCCAGCGTGTCCACGGAGCGGTAGTGGTCGACCGGCTTCTGGTCATCGTCCTCTTCCCGCACATAGCGGATCACGCTGCCGTCCGGGCGGATCACTTCATAGCCGATGGGAGGTTTGCGTTCTGCCCGAGCCTTGGCGCGTTGCGTCTTCTTGGTCATGGCCGTGCCTCCCCAAGTTGCCCGAGGGTCGCCAGCGCGCCATCGCGGCTGCGCTGCACGGTGACGGACTTGCCCGTGATCGCCACCACCGTCCAGGTCTCGCCATCACCCCGGTCGATCACTTCGCCCTCGGCCCAAGGTGTGCTCTTGCGGGAAGCGATGGTGCGCGCGCCGTAGAGCTTGGTGGCAATGCCAGACAGAAATGCCCGGTCCCACGGTAATCCCCCCGAAATCCAGCGCTCCGAGAAGTAGAGCTATGCGGCCATGGCCAGCCGCTGTTTTGGGGTGATGC
>NZ_JBKBQX010000060.1:0-2116 GCF_046292505.1 Tepidimonas sp.
CCGCCGCTGGCCTTCAGAAAAATACGCCGGCTCAGTTTGAGTTCTTCCATGAGGTCTCCTTGCTTGGGGGCCTGATCCATTGCCGGACGAGTTGCGCGGTCATCCGGATCCCGCGCTGTTCACGGCTGCGTTGCCGGCGGCTCTGGCCAGGGCGGTCATGCCCGTGGTGGTGGGGCAGGGGCAGGCAGATGAAAGCCTGCAAGTGCCCGATGCCGATGGGGTGGTGGTGAGCGGGGAACACTTTCCGCTGCCCCTGCCCGAGTCGGTGATACGGTGGCGTCCCGCGCGGGGCGAGCGGTTGCTGTCCGATGAGATCGCGCGGCGACAACGGCAGGGCGCTCGCTTGGTGCGAAATTTCGTCAGCACGATGACGGCGGGTGATGTGTACCCGAACTGGCCTGGTTTGTTGCGGCTATCGCCGCCGGATCTGGACCGGCTGCGCAAGACGGTCCTGACCGCGGAGCACCGCGCCTTGCTGCAGCGGCTGCCGAAGGTCGATCTGCACCGGCACCTGGGTGGGTGCCTTGATTTGGCGGGGCAACGCCGAGTTGGGCAATCGCTTTGGGAGGCGATGTCGCGATCCCAGCAGCAGTCCGCGCTGGAGGAGCTGCGCGCGCTGGGGTGGCAGCAGGGTGCTGAGTGGCCTGACGATTGGCCCTCGCGGTTGCGACGCAGCGGGCAGCGCGCAGCGTTGTGTGCGGCGTTGTTGGTCCACAACGACGAGGGTGTGCTTCGGCAGCAACTGTACGGCTCGACACAGCCCCGCGTGGCCCTGAAGCGGCGACACCCTGAGGGCTTTTCGGCTTATGAGCGCCCCGGTGAGTTGATGGGGAGTGCTGGGTTGTCAGAACCGGCAGCGCTGCCGGTGTATGCGCAGGAGGTGGTCCGGTTGGCGCGGGAAGAGGGGTTGGCGGCCCTGGAGCTGCGCGGCAGCCCGCACAAGTATGATCCCGCAGATCCGGTGGATTTCGTTTACCGGCTGCGAGAGGCGCTGCTGCAGGCTGGGGCGAGGGTCGGTACGCAGCCCGGAGCGGCTCAGGAGGATCTGAGGAACGGTCCCCACGTGGGTTTTTTGTGGATCTTGGATAGGCGCAACCATGCCGGGGCCGCCAAAATCGTGGAGGCGGCGGTGCGCGCTCACGCCGAACTTGCCGGCTTCGTGGTAGGGCTTGATTTGGCCGGCGATGAGGCAGCCAGCTCACCCCAGGCGTGGTCAGGCATGTTCGCGCCAGCGTTTCGCGAATGTATGTTCATCACGGTGCATGCGGGCGAGGATGAACCAGCCGAAAACATCTGGGAGGCGGCTTATCACATGCACGCCGACCGGATCGGGCATGGTTTGACGCTGCACGACAATCCGCGGCTGATGGCTCGCTTTCGCGAGCGCGGGATCTGTCTGGAATTGTGCCCGACGTCCAACCTCGAGGTGGTAGGCTATCGGGATCCAGTCAACCCTCAAACGGAAGAACTGCCTGTCTATCCTCTGCGCACGCTGATGCGGGCTGGCTTGCCACTGACCTTGTGCACGGACAATCCGGGTATCTCGTGCACGACGCTGGTTGACGAATACATCACCGCATCGAGAATCGTGCCCGATGGACTGACCCTTTGGGAGGCCTTGGCGTTGATGCGACAGGGATTTGAGCGCACTTTTTTGCCAGCGCCTGTACGCACGGCCCTGATGCATGCCGCAGATCAGGCTGTAATCCAGGCCTTGGAGGAGAGTTGGTAACTGGGCACGCGATAGGATTGCGCAGGGTCAGCCAGATCAGCGCGGTGGCGGCCTCGATGCCGGGAGCATCGATTGAGATACAGTTCAGCCTCTCAAGCAGCTCGTCTGTGAGAATGGCATTCAGCTTCGCGGCAGACGGGTTTTCCCGCGTGACATGGGGGCTCCTGAAATCGTCATCGTAGACCCCTCACTCCCGGTATCCTCGGCGGACCACTATGACGACCTCGAGGTGTTCTAGATGCGCTGTCGTTGGCACTTGACGCAGGGCTACAGCTTGCTGATTCAGTTCCTGCAGGAATGGGTTAATTGTCATGTCCCGGATGATTATGGGGTCGCTTTTGGAACAAATCCGATCTTCGCCGATACCAGTCCTTCATGGCCTGC
>NZ_JBKBQX010000061.1:0-2032 GCF_046292505.1 Tepidimonas sp.
GCAAGACAGCGGCACGCTGCGCCTGCTGGAGCGCTTGGTGGAGGAGTATTACGACGCGCTGACGCTGGATCCCCCGCGCGCGCGGCGGCTGCGCCACGCGATCGTCGAAGAAACGTTGCGGCTGGGCGTGCACGAGGAGCTGGGCTTGCAAGGCGACCCGCAGGATGCGGCGGTGCTGGCGCAGTGGCTGCAGCGTCTGGACGCCTACCTCTGCGAAATCAAGGAAAGCCAACTTCGCGCTGGCTTGCACGTCTGGGGCGCGTCGCCCCAGGGGTTGGCGCGCGCGCAGACCCTGCTGGCCTTGCTGCGCCAGCCGCGCGGCAGCCGCCCGCAGGACGACAGCCTGCTGCGCGCGATGGCGCAGGATTTCGGTCTGGACGGCTTCGACCCGCTGCAAGCCGACCCCGCCGAGCCCTGGCGCGGGCCGCGCCCGCCGCTGCTGCAGGCCATCGACCCTGAGGGGCCGTGGCGTCACGCCGGCCATACGCGCCAGCGGCTGCAGCAGCTGGCGTTGGCGTGGCTGCAAGATCCGGCGCGGGCCGCTCAGCAGTCTGGCCCGCGCGCTCAGCAGGTGCTGCAGTCGGCCTGGCAGGATCTGGCGCCGCGGCTGGATGCTTGCGGGCCCCACGAGACGGCCCAACTGCTGCGCGGACTGCGGGGCCGGTTTGTGCCGCCGGGCCCCAGCGGGGCGCCATCGCGCGGACGTATCGATACGCTGCCCACCGGGCGCAATTTCTACGCCGCCGACCCGCGCAGCCTGCCAACCCCGGCGGCGTGGGACAGCGGCCAGCGCATCGCGGCGCGCCTCATCGAGCGCTACGCCCAGGATCACGGCGTCTTCCCCAGCGCCATCGGCCTGTCGCTGTGGGGCACCACCACCTTGCGCACCGGCGGCGAGGACGTGGCCACCGCGCTGGCCTTGCTGGGGGCGCGGCCGCGCTGGGCCGACGGCAGCGGCCGTGTGGTCGAGGTGGAGGTGCTGCCGGCGTCGCTGCGGCCCTATCCGCGCGTGGACGTGACGCTGCGGGTCTCTGGCCTGTTCCGCGACGCGTTTGCGCACCTGATCGATTTGCTCGACACCGCTGTGCAAGCGGTGGCCGCCATCCCCCCAGAGGACGAGCCCGACGAGCTCAACCCCGTGCGCGCGCGCGTGCAGCGGGAGGTGCAAGCCCTGCGTGCGCAAGGGCTGGAGGCCGCGCAAGCGCAGCGCCAGGCCAGCTGGCGCCTGTTCGGCCCGCGCCCCGGCTCGTATGGCGCCGGCATCGGCGAGCTGGCGCAAACCGACGCCGCGCTCGACCGGGACGCGCTGGTGCGCGCCTACCTCGGCAGCGGCGGCTACGCCTACGGTCGCGGAGCGCATGGGGTGGCGGCGCCGGCGGCGTGGACGCAGCGGTTGGCGCAGCTGGAGCTGGCCGCGCAGATCCAGGACCACCGCGAGCACGACGCGCTGGACATCGATGGCTTCGTCGAATACCTTGGCGGCATGGCCGCCGCCGTGCAAGCCCTGCGCGGGCAGACGCCTGCGGTCTATCACGCCGACAGCAGCGCAACCGCGGTGCGGGTTCGCCCCTTGCGCGAAGAGCTGGCGCGCGTCGTGCGCGCGCGCGTGACGCACCCGCGCTGGCTGCAGGCCATGCAGGCGCACGGCTACGCGGGTGCGGCCGAGATGGCCGCCACGCTGGAGCACCTGCTGGGCTGGGCGGCGCTGGGTCAAGGGGTAGCGGCGCATCAGCTCGACCCGGTGGCCGAGGCGCTGGTGTTCGACGAGGGTAACCTGCGCTTTTTGCGACAGCACAACTTGCCGGCGTTGCGCCGCATGGCGAAACGCTTGCGGCAGGCCATCGAACAAGGGCTTTGGACGCCCTCGGCGGTGCAGCAAGAGCACCTGCAGCAACTGCAGCTGGAGTTGGAGGAGCGATGGGAACAACCGCCAATGTGACGGCCATGGAAACCCATTCGACCACGGTTCCGTCACCCAACCCTTCCACGGAGACGCCGCGCTATCCTTTTGCGGCGCTGGTGGGCGTGCCGG
>NZ_JBKBQX010000062.1:0-1944 GCF_046292505.1 Tepidimonas sp.
CGGACGCATTGGCGGCCAGCCTAACGATGAAGGGCAAAATGTCTTAATCCCTTTGAAATCAGGGCTTGGTTCGGACCTGGAGAAAGCGGTCAAGACGCGCAAGGAGCAGAGTCTTAATCCCTTTGAAATCAGGGCTTGGTTCGGACTTCACAACATCGACATTCTGGAGATCCGATCGGTCTTAATCCCTTTGAAATCAGGGCTTGGTTCGGACGCTGATTCTCCGCGCTATGCGTCAAAGCCCTCGGTCTTAATCCCTTTGAAATCAGGGCTTGGTTCGGACTGCGGGTTTGCGTGAAGTAACCCGCCGGCCAATTGTCTTAATCCCTTTGAAATCAGGGCTTGGTTCGGACCCTGCTAACGCCATACACAGGCATTGCAAGTTTGTCTTAATCCCTTTGAAATCAGGGCTTGGTTCGGACGGTGTTCGGCGTCCTTAATCGCACCGTGGTCTGGAGTCTTAATCCCTTTGAAATCAGGGCTTGGTTCGGACGGCGCAGTCCTGACAGAACGGAAACTGCCGGTTGAGTCTTAATCCCTTTGAAATCAGGGCTTGGTTCGGACCAAGGTAGAAGCCATCGACGTATACGGTCAAGAGTCTTAATCCCTTTGAAATCAGGGCTTGGTTCGGACCCATCATCCGCCGCTGCGTTGAGACGCTGCAAGACAGTCTTAATCCCTTTGAAATCAGGGCTTGGTTCGGACCTCACACCCGCGCAATATAAGGTGCTGCGGGAGCAGTCTTAATCCCTTTGAAATCAGGGCTTGGTTCGGACAGTGTTCCGCTGGAAAGCCGACGTGTCGGTCTCGTCTTAATCCCTTTGAAATCAGGGCTTGGTTCGGACGTAACTACGACAGTGGTTACCTCACGCACAAGGATTCCGTCTTAATCCCTTTGAAATCAGGGCTTGGTTCGGACAAGGTACTGGGTGCGGTCGGTCATAGTACGGTCGGTCTTAATCCCTTTGAAATCAGGGCTTGGTTCGGACTGCAAAGCGACGGGGTATCGCCCGAGACCCGGGGGTCTTAATCCCTTTGAAATCAGGGCTTGGTTCGGACCTGAAGCTCTTCGCGCACTGCGCGAGCGATTGGTCGGTCTTAATCCCTTTGAAATCAGGGCTTGGTTCGGACAGGCCGACAAGGCCGACAAGGCCGACAAGGCCGGTCTTAATCCCTTTGAAATCAGGGCTTGGTTCGGACCGCGAAAGCCATACAAATGACGTTGAGCGCCATGGTCTTAATCCCTTTGAAATCAGGGCTTGGTTCGGACTCGGCATCGCCCAAAAGGGCGTCGAAATTGACGCGTCTTAATCCCTTTGAAATCAGGGCTTGGTTCGGACCAATGGCCACTATCATCAAAGCTCTCTCCACGGCGTCTTAATCCCTTTGAAATCAGGGCTTGGTTCGGACATTAAAGGATACATGGCCGGTATGGGCTGTAAAGGTCTTAATCCCTTTGAAATCAGGGCTTGGTTCGGACCTGCCGTCGTGCCGACGATAAGCCGCTGGTGCCCGTCTTAATCCCTTTGAAATCAGGGCTTGGTTCGGACCCACCAAAGCCGACGAAGGAGAACCCGCTCCTCCGGGTCTTAATCCCTTTGAAATCAGGGCTTGGTTCGGACTTAAAGGGTACGTCGAATCGATGGGCTGCAAGGAGTCTTAATCCCTTTGAAATCAGGGCTTGGTTCGGACCATGTCGCGCGGCATGACCCGGCACGCCTATGTCGTCTTAATCCCTTTGAAATCAGGGCTTGGTTCGGACGGTGACTCGATTACGGTATGCGATTGCGCGAGCGACGTCTTAATCCCTTTGAAATCAGGGCTTGGTTCGGACTCCCGCTTGGTCGAAAAGAATGGGCCCGATGCTGGTCTTAATCCCTTTGAAATCAGGGCTTGGTTCGGACTGCACCCCGGCAATATCGTTCGGTATGACAAGTACTTACG
>NZ_JBKBQX010000063.1:0-1935 GCF_046292505.1 Tepidimonas sp.
GGTGCTTGACAATGATGACCCGCGCACGAGATGGTTGCTGTCCGACTTGAAGATCGGCGGACACAAGATCGGCAAGGATTTGCTTCTTAGGACCAGCTGGTGGGGGCAGCTGTCGTTGGACAGCGAATCTGACCAGTACCGTCGGTGCATCGCATACGTCACGGAGGCATCGTGAGAAAAGTCATCTATGAGCATATGCCAGGGCAACCCATCCCCGATGACGCGATCGACGGGATGGAGGAGTGGATCAACGAGTTCGAGCAGGCGGGGTTCGAGGGCGAGCATGTGTTTGACGTGATGCTTGAGGATCCGCCGCATCCGTGGTGGCGAGAGAGTCGCTCCAAGGGTGGGGCAGGTCGCGGTGGTGGCGGCAAGCCGTCGTGAAGAGCGGCGGCGTGATGCGAAGATGGGCGGGTGTCGGAGTTAGTCCTCAGCCTTCCATCCCAAGCGTAGCGCAAGAGTGCTAGCTACAGGTCGTCGCCGCTGAGGAAGTGATGGCTGCGCAGCACCTCTTCGATACGACCGTTGAAGCGCTCCACCATGCCGTTGGTCTGCGGGTGTTTTGGGCGGGTCAGGCGATGCTCAATGCCTAGCTACCGAACCCGCCCACGCCACTTGTCGAAGCTGCGCGCCCCGGTGTAGCCCAGGTAGCCGGCACCGAAGAGCCACCACAGGCTCTCGGGCACCGCACCCAGCAGCTTGTTGAGGTTCTCCGCCGCCTGGAAGACGTGCGTCGGCCACCAGATGCCGATGATGGCACCCATCACGCACAGCAGGATCACGCCGTAGATCACGTACAGAAACGTCGGCCGTGCCCGGCTGGTCCAGGGGTCCTGCGAGTTGGCCTCAGCCAGGATCGCCGAGAGACTCGTCTGCATCTCCTGCAGCGCCAGCTGCCCCTCGGCCTGCAGCAGCGCGAGCTTGGCTTTCTCGCGTTCGGCTGGATCCGGCACCAAGCGGTCGATCAGGCGACTACCCGCTTCCATCAGGCCCGGGGCCAATGTGGTGAGGATCGGGGTCATGCCGTGCCCTCCACGAATTCCGCCATTCGGTTCATCCAGCCAGCGGCGAAGGCCGACTGCTTCGGATCGTTGGTGATCAGCCGACCGAGGTGGCGCAAGCGCTGGCCCAGCACCTTACCGTAGAGCACACCTTGATCGGCGGCAGCCAGTGCGGCGCGGGTCTTGGGGCCGATGACGCCGTCGGCCGTGACGCCGAGCGCCGACTGCAGCCACTGCACCGCTCGCTTCGGCCCGGAATGCACACCAGCATCGACCAGCAGGTGCAGCAGCGCTGGATGCGTGATGGTCTCGAACCCAGGGCCGGTGATGTACTGCTGGCGGTAGATGGCACGGGCCTCGGTTTCCGTCAGCGCCTGGACTTCGGCAGCGGTGGCCGGGCGACCGAGCTGGCGCCAGCTGCCCAGCGTCTGCGCGGTGATGCCGAAGTTCGTCGGCCCGCCCCGGTCGACCGGGTGGTTCACATAGCCGCCCTCGCGGCGGATGATCTCGTCGAGGATGGTGTCGATGGTGTTCATGACCGCTCCTTGCTGGTGGAATTACCCAAGCGCGTCTGCGCCCAGCGCTCCAATTGGTAGATGGCCCGGCCACCCATGTGGCCCGAGACGCCCACCAGTGCTGCCGTGACCAGGGGATCGATCTGTGCGGCCTCGCACAGCCAGAAGGTGATGAGCCCGGCAAACGCACTTGTGGCGATCTCGCCGATGAGCTCGACCACGTTGAAGGCCCGGGTCTCGCCCGACTTCACCTTGCGATAGAAATTGACGAGGCCACCCCAGGCAGCGAGTCCCGTCACCCACAGGTAGGTGATCAGGCCGTAGGTCGAAGGATCTTTTTCGGGCGGGTGGTGCCATGACCGATTCCGTCCATCCCGCGCCCGTCGAGGCCCCGAGCGAAAACCAGCTCATCGCTGAGC
>NZ_JBKBQX010000064.1:0-1934 GCF_046292505.1 Tepidimonas sp.
GGTTGTTCTCTTGCAGGCTCACCACCGCCAGACCTTGGTCGTTGACATGGACGAACTCAGGTTCGGGATCGCTGGGGGCGACATCCGCCAAGCCTGTCAGGCCAACGGGATGCATGCGGGTGCAGTCCGGCAATCCCCCAGGACGGACCGGCACGATGGTCAGGTTACCGGGTGGGTGTTGTGGCAGCGCCCCTTTGTCGATTTTTTCGTCGCGTTCGTTTTCGATCACGATCACTGCGTGACGCCGCTTCGGATCCCAAGCAATGGCGTCCGGCTGTCCATACAGGTTGCAGCGATCGACCACCTTGCGGGCACGCCAATCGACCACCAGCAACAAGCCTTGCGGCTGATGATGCTCGACCGTCTGATCCACCACCACCCAAGCATGACGGCCGTGAACCACCACCGAAGTGGGCTCACCGGGCATTTCGATCGTGCCAGCGGGGCGCGGGCGCGCAGGATTGCGCAAGTCCACGACACCCATCGCGCGACGGGGGGAATCGGTGTAGATCAGCCAGCGCCCGTCATCGCTGGCGGCAACGATCTCGGCCGAGGATCGCGCGACCCCCTGCTCAGACCCGTTTCGGAACGTCTCGAAGACGGCGATGCGCTCAAAGTAGCCCATGTGGCCGGGAGTGGCTGCCGATGCCAACAGTGCAACCATCCAGCCGGATAGGACACCGGCTGACATGCGCGCAAGGGAGCGCCCGACTGCGAATGTACTCATGGAAAGGACTCGGTTAGAAAAGCTGCGGATCTGCGATACGGACAGCGGCGATGGTCGCGCGCGCGCATGACATTTCCTTGAAGACTTTTCTTTGAAGCAGCCAGCAGCCGGGTCATTTGGCATCCACCGGCAGGAAAACCGCATCGGGCCAAGGAATGCCGTTACCGATCCTGCTGCAGCAGCGCGGCTGACTGGAGAGCGAGCTCATCCAGAAAAGCCTGCGTTCGGGCGGGCAAATGGCGCCGACTGGGCAAGGCGGCGTACAAGGACCACTGCGCCGTGACCCAGCCATCGAGCACGCGCACCAGCTCACCGCTGGCCAACCGGTGAGCCACCAGGTCCAGCGAGACAGCAAGAATCCCGCCCCCGTCCAGCACCATGCGCAGCAGCGCTTCGACATGGTTGCTGCAAGCAACAGGCTCAACGATCACCCGGCTAACGACGTCTGCCTGGTCCTGTCGCCACAGCGTCCATGCGTGGGCATGCTGTCCTGGTGGACGGTAGCGCAAACATTGATGATGCGTCAAATCCTCCGGACCGCTTGGCAATCCACTGCGCTGCAGGTAGGCAGGCGAGGCAACCAACGCGCTGACCCCGCTGGCGATGCGGCGTGCAATCAAGCCCGTGTCGATGTTGCCTTCCACGGCAAAGAGCGCCACGTCGTGTTCTTCCACCGAAGGCACGGCGTAACTTTCGACATCCACCTCGACACGCAGAGCCGCATGACGTGCCGTCAGCCGTGGCACGATCGGAGCGACGAGTACGCTGGCCAAAACCGGCGTAGCCAGCACACGCAGCACACCCGACACCGTCTGGCTGCGCTGACTCACCAGGGCATCGGCTTCATCCAAATCGGCCAGGATGCGCCGCACCCGCTCCGATAGGCGGCGCCCTCGTCGGTCAACGCCACGCGGCGCGTCGTGCGCTGCAGCAGGCGCACGCCCAGTTGCGCTTCGAGGTCGGCGACCATGCGCGTGACGCTGGCTGCCGACAGATCGAGGGCGCGCGCGGCGGCGGCAAAGCCCCCGGCATCGGCCACGGCCTGAAAGACACGAAGGGTTTGAAGCCGGTCCATGGGGTTCAATTGTCGATGTTTATTTCTCTTTCTGCAACATTGCATTGTTGATCAAGGGCAGTGCAACTTTTTTTCTGTAAATTTTCCGAGGCGAAGTCATCGGGATATTGAAATCAGGCATGCAAGTTGAGA
>NZ_JBKBQX010000065.1:0-1867 GCF_046292505.1 Tepidimonas sp.
GGGCCTAAGCACAGCAGCGCCAGCGGACGCGACCCTGGCGGACAGCCCAGCACATCGGCCACCTGCTGCGGGTCGAAGATCGACACCCAGCCCATGCCCAGCCCCTCGGCGCGCGCAGCAAGCCACAGATTTTGGATGGCGCAAGCCACGGAGGCCACGTCCATCTCCGGCAAGGTGCGCCGGCCAAAGACATGCCGCTCACGTTCAGGCATCAGCACCACGGCCCAAAGCTCGGCGGCTTCCAGAATACCCTCCACCTTCAGGCGCGCAAACGCCGCGCCGCGCTCGCCAAGCGCCTCGGCGGTGCGCGCCCGCTCCTGCTGCACCAGCGCGTGCAAGCGTTGGCGCTGCTCGGGCTGCGTGATGCGGATCCAGCGCCACGGTTGCATGAAGCCGACGCTGGGTGCCCAGTGCGCCGCGCGCAGCAGCCGCACCAGCACGTCGGGCTCCACGCGACCGCCGGCAAAGTGGCGCATGTCGCGCCGCAGCTCCATGGCGCGATAGACCGCCGCGCGCGCGGCGGGGTCAAAAGCGTGTTCGGCAACCTCGGGTTGCGCATGGGATGAGAGCGCAGACATGACGAACTTCAGTTCCAATCGTTCAACGCCACGTGGTGGGCTTGCCAACGCTGCGCCCACTGGCGAGCCTGGCCAAGCGCGGGGCGATCGTCGTCGGCGTCCACCACCACACAGACCTCCAAAGCCGGGCGCGGCGGCGCCTGCCGCACCCGCCCGTCGGTAATCAGCCACAGCACCTGCCGCGCGCGCCCGCCTGTGCGCCGCGCCCACGCCAGCGCCAGCGTCTCGGCGCGCTGCAGAGCCGCCGCCAGCGGGGTGCCGCCGCCCCCTCCTACCGCGCGCACGGCCACCCCCAAGGCGCGCCGCGCTGGCGCGGGCGGCTGCAGCACCTGCACGCCCTGCCCGCCAGCCAGCAGCAGCGCCACATGCTGGCCGCAGCGCGCGGCGCGCTGCAGCAGCGCCAGCGCCACCGCCTTGGCGCGTGCCAGACGCCCACGGCGCAGCATCGACCCGGAAGCATCCAGCACGATGACGTGCAGGCACGCCGGCTCGGGCGCCACGGCGCGCCAGACCAAGTCGGCGGCCCGCAGCGGACGGAGCCCCTTGCGCGCCAGGGTGGCGAGCCAATCCAACCTCACCCGCGCGGCACCATCGCGCCGGGCAGACGCCTGGGCATGGTCCGTCCACAACAGCCCCGGCGCGACGGGCGGCATGCGCGCGCCGGCGGGGCCTAGGGCTTTGGGACAGGCCAGCCTCCCGGCGCCTGACCCAGCGGCGGCGCGATGCCGACCGGCTGCGGTGGCAAGACGCCCCAGTCAGCGTCACCCGCGGCGGCATGGCGTTGGGGGCTCTGGCCTTGCGGGTGGCCGGCTTGCGGCGCCGACCGATCGGTTGGCGCGCTGGGCGTGCCTTGCGGCGGCGCCGACGGCCACGGGGGCGTGATCGCGCTGCCTGTATCCTGAGCGCTGGCCGCTGCCAGGCCGCCGCGCCGGTGCGCCAGTGCCCACGGGGCCGCCGCCTGCAAATCGGCCCCGTCTATGGCAGTCTTACCGTGCCAGGCCGCATGCGCGCGCGCCGCTTTCAGCAGCGTCAAGTCGCCGCGCAGGCCGTCGGCGCCGCTTTGCAGCGCCAGCGCGCAGGCTTGCGCGATGAGGTCGTCCGACCATGTGAGCGCCCCCAGCGCTTGCCGCGCGCGCTGCAAGCGCTGCCGCAGCGCCGGCGGTTGCGCTTGGTAGCGGGCGACAAACGCCGCCGGGTCGGCTTCGAAGGCCAGCCGGCGCGCCCAGCACCTTGGTGCCCAGGCGCAGGTAGCCCTTGACCAGCGCCGGCGGCTCCACCGGCAGGGTGTC
>NZ_JBKBQX010000066.1:0-1835 GCF_046292505.1 Tepidimonas sp.
CGTGACCGGGATAGAGCGTCCGTACAACATCGGCGTGTTGACCACGGATATGGTCGTGGCGGATGTCGATGTCAAGAACAACAAGCCGGGCTTGGAAAACTACTACGGAATGGGCGGCCATTTCGATACGCTGGTAATCCGCACGCCGACAGGCGGTTATCATTGCTACTTCAACGGGCCGGATAGCTCCCTCGCGCCGCTGGCTGACGGGTTGGACATCCGCTCGCATAATGGCTACGTCGTTGGCCCCGGCTCCGTGATCAACGGCCGGGCCTATGAAGTCTTCCGCGACCAGGAGATGGCTTGGGTTCCGGCAGGCATCGAGGAGCGCTTGCGCCAGCCCGGCCGCCGCGTCGACCGGGACTACATCGGCATCGACCTGGACAGCCCCACGGGCATAGAGACCGCCAAGGTCTGGCTGCGCGAGAGCGCGCCGGAGGCCAGCGCTGGCGGCCGGAACCCTATCGTCTATCAGGTTGCTTGCACGCTGGTACGCGACTACGCGCTGACGGTCGAGACGGCCTACCAGCTAATGCTATCTTGGAACGAGATGAAGGTACATCCGCCCTACGAAGCGGAACGGCTGTGGTCGACCATCGAACACGCCGAAGACTACGGCACCGGCGATCTGGGAACCAAACTTCCAGAACAGACGTTCGGCACGGTCAGCGTACCGGAAGCCGTGATCCCGCAGCTTATCCCGCAGGGCGGCAGCTTCGGCAACGCGCGCTCGCTGGCCAGCATCCCGCCGCGACCCTGGCTGATCAAGCGGCTCCTCATGCGCGGACAGATTACCCTCATGCCAGCGGCCGGTTCGTCCGGCAAGTCGTCGCTCGCGTTGACCATCGCGGCGCATGGCGCTGTCGGCAAGGGCTTCGGCCCGTACGAGATAGCCGCCCCGTTCAAGAGCGTGGTCTACAACGCCGAGGACGACTTAGACGAACAGTCACGCCGTCTATACGCCATCTGTCAGGAATACAAACTCGACTTCGAGCGCGTCAAGGAAGGCGTGTTGCTCCTCAGTTCCGACGATCTGCTGTTGACCGTCGCGTATTCATCTGGCAATCAGGTTGTTACCTACGACCAGCACGTACAGGCTATTGTCAATCTCGCTTCGGACCCGGACGTTGGATTGCTGGTCCTCGATCCGCTGGTAGAGATACACAACTGCGACGAACAGGACAACGGGGAAATGCGTCAGGTAATGGGCGTGCTGCGCCGCATAACCAAGGATGCCAACGTAGCTGGGCTGATCCCGCACCATACCAACAAGCAGTCCGGTTCGTTCGGACAGAACCGTGCTGGCAATCCTGACACAGCGCGCGGTGCCGGTGCCATTATCAACAGCGCTCGTATTGCTGTCACTCTGTTCAACGCGTCGGATGAAGACCGGCGCGTGTATGGCATAACCGAGGACGAGAAGCATCTGTACGCCCGTCTCGACGACGCCAAGATGAACCTGTCTCTGGCATCCAGTCGCAGCGTGTGGTTCAAAAAGACCAGCGTTCGCCTGTACAACGGCGACGATGTCGGCGTCATGAAGTTCCACCACATGAATACGAACGAAGACACGCAACGCCGTTTCATCGCGGAAGTCTGCGCGGGCGAAATCATGCGCCAGCAATCCGGCTCTATCAGCGTCAAGCAAGCGACACTCGCCCTGCAACTGGCTGATAGCCTGTATGAAAAGATGACAGAGGCGTCGCTACGCACGACGGTCGAGAAAGCCTTACGCGGTGAAGGCGTCGCGGTCGACCATCGTGCGGGCCGACCTCGTCCACCGACACGCGGTTGGCGCGCGCCAGCGACGAGACCTCGTCGGCCACCACCACGTC
>NZ_JBKBQX010000067.1:0-1820 GCF_046292505.1 Tepidimonas sp.
GCGTAAGTACTTGTCATACCGAACGATATTGCCGGGGTGCAGTCCGAACCAAGCCCTGATTTCAAAGGGATTAAGACAAGTGCTTGCTGTTCTTAGAGAATCTATAAAAAAGTCCGAACCAAGCCCTGATTTCAAAGGGATTAAGACGCTTGTGACATGTTTAAGGAGCTGGACAACGTGACCGTCCGAACCAAGCCCTGATTTCAAAGGGATTAAGACCGCTTCGCAGTAGGCGTTCACGAAGTCGATCCGTACGTCCGAACCAAGCCCTGATTTCAAAGGGATTAAGACGCCTTGCGATTGATGAACTCACGAACCGATTGCAGTCCGAACCAAGCCCTGATTTCAAAGGGATTAAGACCACGAGCCACCGTGCCGCCAACACCGGTCAAAGCGGTCCGAACCAAGCCCTGATTTCAAAGGGATTAAGACTGGGGCCGTGCTGGTCGATGTAGAGCGCGAAGGCGCGTCCGAACCAAGCCCTGATTTCAAAGGGATTAAGACAGGCGATGGATGAACTCAATCGCCGCCGACAGTTTGTCCGAACCAAGCCCTGATTTCAAAGGGATTAAGACGCTGCTGCATTCGCGGTCTTGTCTTTCGCGTCAACTGTCCGAACCAAGCCCTGATTTCAAAGGGATTAAGACCCCGCCGGTATTGGCCCATTTACTTGTTCCCACGCGTCCGAACCAAGCCCTGATTTCAAAGGGATTAAGACGCGTCAATTTCGACGCCCTTTTGGGCGATGCCGATGTCCGAACCAAGCCCTGATTTCAAAGGGATTAAGACAACCTTCAAAGGTTTTTGCAGACATAGTAACCTCCGTCCGAACCAAGCCCTGATTTCAAAGGGATTAAGACAGAACCGCTCCATCGACTTGCGGATCTGGCCGGGTCCGAACCAAGCCCTGATTTCAAAGGGATTAAGACGGCACCGCTTTTCGTGGTGTACGGCTTGATGTTGTGTCCGAACCAAGCCCTGATTTCAAAGGGATTAAGACAAGGCCGCTTCTACCCCTTTCCATACTTTGGCCCGTCCGAACCAAGCCCTGATTTCAAAGGGATTAAGACGAAGCGGTCTTCGGCGTACTTGACAAGTTGCTGGTGGTCCGAACCAAGCCCTGATTTCAAAGGGATTAAGACAACCCGCCATACCGGCGGGTTAGATAGTTTAGGCGGGTCCGAACCAAGCCCTGATTTCAAAGGGATTAAGACGCACTGCTCGCGGATCGTCTTATATTGCGCGGCCGGTCCGAACCAAGCCCTGATTTCAAAGGGATTAAGACGGGCACCGCTTTTCGTGGTATATGGCTTGATGTTGTCCGAACCAAGCCCTGATTTCAAAGGGATTAAGACGTGGTTGCTGGGGCTGTACTACCACCGGCGTGTAGTCCGAACCAAGCCCTGATTTCAAAGGGATTAAGACCCAACTCGTCCAGATTTTGGTCAAGTCGAACCGGGCGTCCGAACCAAGCCCTGATTTCAAAGGGATTAAGACACGCCTTCGCGCAACAGGGCGGATTCCAACTCGATGTCCGAACCAAGCCCTGATTTCAAAGGGATTAAGACTTTGCCAACATCACCGGCTCGGTTCCACCGTCAGCGTCCGAACCAAGCCCTGATTTCAAAGGGATTAAGACGAACTTCCATCTTGTGTTTCTTCGCCAGTTGACGTCCGAACCAAGCCCTGATTTCAAAGGGATTAAGACTAGTTCACGACGGACGTATGCGTCTGTCAGCTTTGCGTCCGAACCAAGCCCTGATTTCAAAGGGATTAAGACGTCTTGAGGCTGTCCATCTCGCGCCGGATGGCGTCGTCCG
>NZ_JBKBQX010000068.1:0-1794 GCF_046292505.1 Tepidimonas sp.
GGACTGCCGCGTCTTCGACATCCTCACCAGCCGCGAAGTCAAGATCACCGACCTGTGAGCTGCGCCATGGCCGAATCCGCCCTGCCATTTCCCACCCGCCCCGGCTTCGACGAGGAGACCGCGCGCGCCGAGCTGTATGGCCTGCTGGCCGGGCTGCTGGCCGCGCCGCCCGCCGACGAGCTGCTGGCCCGCCTGCGCGTCGCCGTGACCGAGGCACCGGCCCCCGGCGGGGTGCTGGAGGTGCCGTGGCAGGCGCTGGTGGCGCAGGCGCGGGCGCTGTCGGCCCAGCAGGTGCGCGACGAGTACGAGGCGCTGTTCGGCGGCGTCGGCAAGCCGGAGGTGTACCTGTACGCCTCCCACTACCTGAGCGGGTTCTTGAACGACAAGCCGCTGGCGGCGCTGCGCGAGGCGCTGGCGGCGCTCGGCCTGGCGCGCGCCGAGGGCGTCAGCGAGCCGGAGGATCACCTCGCCTTCCTGTGCGAGGTGATGCGCTTTCTGATCGCCGGCGACGACGCCGAGGTGTGCAACCTGGCGCGCCAGCACGCCTTCTTCGCGCGTCACCTGCACCCGTGGGTGCCGGCGCTGTGCGACGCGCTGCAGGCGCACCCGGCGGCGCACTTCTACGCCGCGCTGGCCGAGCTGCTGCGCGCCTTCGTGCAGGTGGAGGCGCAGGCGTTCGAGATGGCGTGAGGCCGGCTCAGGCGCCGCCCACCGCCTGCGGCTCCCGCGGCTCGCTGTAGAGCCGCACGCGAAACACCGCTCCCGCCCCGTCGGTGCGGTTGTCGGCTTCTAGCCGGCCACCGTAGCGCTCCAGCAGTCCCTGGCTGACCCATAGCCCCAGCCCGTGCCCGTCCGGCTTGGTGGTGAAGAACGGCGTGAACAGCCGCGCGCGCACCTCGGGCGACAGACCCGGGCCGCGATCGCGCACCTCCACCCAGGCGCCGACCGGGGTGTCGTCCTCGACCCAGTCGCCGCTGGCCAGCTCCACCTCGGCGCCGTCGGGGCTGGCCTGCACCGCGTTGACCAGCAGGTTGATGATGACCTGCTGCAGCTCCTGCCGGTTGCACGCCACCGCGGTGGTGGCGCGGTCGTCGCGCCGCAGCCGGATGCCGCGCTGCTGCAGCAGCCGCTCCACCAGCACGACGCAATCATCCAGCACCGCCGGCAGCGCCAGCGGCTCCACGTAGCCGGCGAACTCGGTCGGGCGTGCGTGCTGCAGCAGCCGCGTGACGATCAGGCGGATGCGCTCGACTTGCGCGTCGATCAGCGCCAGCTCGGCCTGCACCGGTGTGGCCGCCGGCCCCAGCGTCTCGCGCACCAGGTCCAGGTTGCCCTGGATGACGGCGATCGGGTTGTTGATCTCGTGCGCCAGGCCGGCGCTGAGCTGGCCGATGGTGGCCAGCCGCTCGCTGCGGATGAGCTGCTGCTGCGCCTGGCGCAGCGCGGCGTGGCTGGCCTGCAGCTCGCGCGTGCGCTCGGCGACGCGGCGGTCCAGCGTCTCGGCCCAGGCGCGCAAGTGCGCGGTCTGCTCGGCCAGCAGATCCAGCAGCCGGTCCAGATGCTGCGCCAGCGCGCCCAGCTCGTCGTGCGAGCCCACCGGCCCGACGCGCGCCGCGGTGTCGCCGCGCTCGATGCGGCGCATCGTCGCGTCCATGCGCTCCACCGGCTCGACCAGCGCGCGCGCCCGGCGCAGCGTCCAGCGCGCCGCCACCGCCATCACCAGCCCGAACAACAGCGCCGTGCCAGCCAGCACCGCCCACTTGACCCAGCGCAGCGGCGCCTCCAGGAAGCCGA
>NZ_JBKBQX010000069.1:0-1793 GCF_046292505.1 Tepidimonas sp.
GAGCCGTGGCCTGGGTGGAGACCAGAAAGCCCGCCAGCACGACCAGCACCGCGGCCAGCAGCAGGCCCAGCCCGGGGCCATCCGCTGGACACGGATACAGTCAACGCGTTTTCAGCGGACGTCGAATTGTACCAGCTCGCCCATGACAAGCCCGCCGAGTTTCTGGCATACGTCACGGAACGCGGGATTACGACGTGGACAGGCGAAGTTATCGGCAAGGTAACAACCGCCTATCCGTGGCGGCGGTGCGGCACGCCTACCGGAGGAACGTACAAGCGGCGCAACCTGCGTATCCGTACCGATTGGGGTTACAACTACATTGCGACAGAGACGGACAATAAGCAGATTGTCCGTCTGCGTCGCGTGGCAGACTGAGAGGAGCTAGCACTATGACAACCGAACTAAAGCAGCCAACCCGCGCGCAATACATGGCCGGGCAAGTCACCTTTGCGGACTTCTATCGGGCGGTAAACGAGACGGCCGGGGTTCGCTTCGCCGGGCGTGGCGGTATCACGCTGGATGAAGTCAAAAAGGCTCTGGCCAGCGGAGACGAACATCTTAACAGCATCCCGCTAGTCCGCTGGGACGCGCTGGCCTCCGGCGCTGAATACGCCTTGCGAAGCGCTCTAAAGGCGCATGGCGATTTCTACAGCCAAGCCGGGGGCGTATGCTGCATGAAACAGGCGGCGCGCGACGCAGTCGAACAGGTGGGGAGCTAACGCGATGGAACAGGATACCGAATACACGCCCGTTCTGTTTCGCGCCGAGAAACGGAAAGAACATCGCGGCGAAGTGACCGCAGTTTTTCCGACCCTACCCGGCACGCTGGAGCCCGGCACAATGACGTGTTACGCCCATGTAGGGCAGCACGGGTCTTGTTCGCAGGGTTGGTATAACCAGACGCGACGGGCGCGGCCGGACGAATACGAAGCCCTTAAGCGGGAGCTAGAGGCCATTGGCTACCGGCTCCAGGTTTACCGCCGCATGCAACCTTGGCACCGCGAAGCCTGCGAACAGGAGCGACGCAGATATTTAACCTGCGAACCGGAGCGACGCAAATGAGCTACCATAAAGACCCCCGAGTAAGCGACGCGGTTCTAGTCGTCGTGAACGATGGCGACGGCACGCAATGCGGGCTGACGTACAAAGACCGGCTAGCGCTGTACATGCCGCAGGCCAAGCCGCACGCCCTGCGGCTGGCAGAGTATCGGCGCGCGGTCCGGCGCTGGGATACCCACAGGCTCCGGCGCTACGGGCTGGAAACGGGCGGACCGCTATCAGGCCCCCAAGTGCAAGCGGCGGCCGTATGTCTTGAAAGCTACTACAGCCAACACGTAAAGGAATTTGACAAATGCTAAGGCAAGCCATCGTGACAAAGTACCACGGGCCGGGGAACCGCATCGGGTCGCGCATATCGGCGACAACGGCAAGCGGCATCCGCAGATATTACACCTATGAACCCGGCATGAACTCGGACCAGAACCACAGGGCAGCGGCCGAACGGCTATGCGCCGAACTGGACTGGAAAGGCGCGCTAGCGGTTGGCGGACTTAAAGACGGTTGCGTGTTTGTCTTCGTCGACTAGGCCCAGGGTTGGCAGCGTTTGAGGGGCGCGCGTTGCGCCCCTCCAGCCGTGTCAATCAGGAGAGAAGCCATAATGTCAGGAGACGTCGCACGCATGCGCGCCGGGGCCAAGCGCCTGGCTAGCAGGGCGGTGCGGCCAAGGGCGGCGGCTCGGAGAACAAGACCAAGATGGTCATGCTCAATCCGTCGGACTCCATCGTGGACTGGGT
>NZ_JBKBQX010000070.1:0-1738 GCF_046292505.1 Tepidimonas sp.
ATCGAGCCGGGCTACGGCACCATCGCCGATGTGCTCCAGCAGGCCCAGGCACAAATCGACGATGCCTGCCGCGACCTGCAACACCACGCCCACCACACCGAGCTGGATCCGACCGCGCTGGCGGCCCTGGACGAGCGCCTGTCGCGCTGGATGGGTCTGGCGCGTCGCCACCGCTGCCCGCCACAGGAATTGCCGCAGCGCTGGCAGGACTGGCAGGCGCGGCTGCGCGCGCTGGACGAGGCCGCGGATCTGGCCGCCCTGCGCGCCCGGGCGGAGCGCGCGCGGCAGGCCTTTCTGGCCGAGGCGCAGGCCGTCTCGCGCCAGCGCCAGCCCGCGGCCGAACGGCTGAGTGCCGCCATCACCGAGGCCATGCAAGGCTTGGGCATGGCCGGCGGCCGGTTCGAAGTCCGCCTGGAGCCGCTGCCCGAGCCGCAAGCCTGGGGACTGGAGCGCGCCGAGTTTCTGGTCGCAGGCCATCCCGGCGCCACGCCGCGCCCCGTCGGCATGGTAGCCTCTGGCGGTGAGCTGTCGCGCATCGCGTTGGCCATCGCCGTCGTGACCAGCCAACTGGGCGAAGCCCCGACGCTGATCTTCGATGAGGTGGACAGCGGGATCGGCGGCACGGTCGCCCACACGGTGGGGCGGCTCATGCGCCGGCTGGGCGCCGATCGACAGGTGCTCGCCGTGACCCACCTGCCCCAGGTGGCCGCGTGCGCGCACCACCACTTGTATGTGAGCACGGCACGGCAAGGCGATGCCACCGTCAGTCAGGTCACGCCCCTGGAAGGCGAAGCACGCGTCGAGGAGCTGGCGCGCATGCTCGGCGGCCACGGTTCCGACACGTCGCGGGCCCACGCCCGGGAGCTGTTGCAGACATGACGAGCGCCACCCCGCATGTGGTTTTGATCACCGGCATGTCCGGCTCGGGCAAGTCGGTCGCCTTGCATGCCCTAGAGGACTCCGGCTTTTATTGCGTGGACAACCTGCCGCCCGAGTTGCTGGAGGCGTTCATCGAGGTCGAGCGGGAGCACCAGGCCGACCGGGTGGCGGTGGCGATCGACGTACGCAGCGCGGCGTCGCTGCCCGGCCTGCCGCAGCGGCTGGCGGCCCTGCGGCAGAGCGATGTCGCATTGACCGTGCTGTTCCTCGACGCGACAGACGACGTGCTGGTGCGCCGCTACTCCGAAACCCGGCGCATGCACCCGCTGTCCGTGCGCGGCAGCACCGACCAGCACCGCGCCCTGGTCGATGCCCTGGCGCTGGAGCGAGATCTGCTCGCCACGCTGCGCGAGGGGGCGCTGGTCATCGACACGAGCCAGCTCAAGGCCGCCCAGTTGCGCACCGAGGTCAAGGCCCTGCTGCTGCGTACGCCCGCCCCACTGACGCTGGTGTTCGAGTCGTTCGCGTTCAAGCGCGGCATCCCCAAGGACGCCGACTATGTGTTCGATGTGCGCATGCTGCCCAACCCCCACTACGAACCCGCGCTGCGCCCGCTGACGGGGCTGGACGCCCCGGTGGCGGCCTATTTGGACGCCGAACCCGAAGTCGCCGCCATGCAGGCGCAGATCACCGCGTTTCTGGAGCACTGGCTGCCCGGGATGGTTCGCGACCACCGCAGCTTCTTCACCGTCACCACCGGCTGCAAGCGCAGCTCCCGGTGCGTCAGGGCGTGCGTGAACGCTGCGGGCCAATCCGCCCCCACGGTGGGCTGATCCCTGTCCAGGTCGATCAGCAGAAA
>NZ_JBKBQX010000071.1:0-1711 GCF_046292505.1 Tepidimonas sp.
CGGATTGGGGTCTCCGGTGCCGATTGTCGTGCGACGGGGGCAACGGGGTTGGCCGGTGAGACCACCGCCGCGCTGGGAGGCGGCGCGGCTGCGCGAGCTCCAGCAGCGCTTTGCCCACGCCTGCAATTGGTTGGCTCCGATCGTACGCGAACACCGCTGCTGGAACCGCGTGGCCCTGCACCACCTCGCATACCACGCCCTGCGCCAAGCCATGCCCGAGCTCGGCTCGCAAATGGCGTGCAACGCCATCTACTCGGTCTGCCGGGCTGCGCGGCTGGTCTTTCAGCATCCTCACAGCCCATTTCATATACAGCGTTGGCCGCACCCGACCCTGCCGCTGCTGCGGTTTGCGGACGACTGCCCGGTGTGCTTCGACCGCCACACGCTCAGCTGGCGGGGTCAAACCTTGTCGCTGTACACCCTGGAGGGGCGATTGCATTTTGCCCTTCACCTAGGGGCGGTAGAGCAAGCCGCGCTCAACCACATGCGCCTGGCCGAAGTGGCGCTGTACCGCGAAGGCCAGGACCGCTTTCATCTGCAGTTTGGGCTGACCACGGCACCGACAGGCACACCCATGGCGTCCGGCGACGCCAGCGCTCCCACAGCAGCCCCCCCCCACAGCGCCACCGCCCCAGCTGCTGCACCCTGGCTGGCCTATCTCAGGATCGAACACACCGTATGAGCCCTCCCCCTGTCAACCGCACCGAGCTGCAATCCACCCTATCCGCGTTGTGGCCGCTGGTGCGGCGCGCCTGGACGTTCGCCGCCATCGCGGGGCTGCTGGTGCTCGCGCCGACGTTTTACATGTTCGAGGTCTATGGGCGCGTCGTCAACAGCCGCAGCGTCTCCACCCTGCTGATGCTGACCATCGCGGTGGTCCTGGCCTATGCGGTCATGGAGCTGCTCGAATGGTCGCGCAGCGAGCTCATGCGCAGTGCGGGCGCTTGGTTTGATGAACAGCTCGCCACACGGATCGTCGAAGCCATCCACCAAGCCAATCTGCGCCGCTTCGGCCTGGGCAATGTCCAGCCCATGATCGATCTGCGCACCGTGCGTGATTTTTTTCACCACCCCGTCCTGGGTGCGGCCATGGAAGCCCCCCTGGCGCTGGTTTTTCTGTGGATTTTGTTTGCCATCTCGCCCATACTCGGATGGGCTGGCCTGATTGGCGCGCTGCTGCAAGTTGGCCTGGCCTGGGCCAATGAACGCGCCACGGCGCCGCCGCTGTCGCAGGCCAACCGCACGGCGCTGGCGGCGCAGGGCAGCGCCGATGGCTCGCTGCGCAATGCCGAGGTGGTGGAAGCCATGGGCATGCTGCGCTCCCTGCAGCGGCGCTGGCATGCCTTGCAGCAATCCTTTTTGGACCAGCAGGCCCTCGCTTCGCAGCATGCAGGGGCTTTTGCCGCCGTGACCAAGTTGATCCAAACGGTCTGGGGATCGCTCATGCTGGGCCTGGGTGCCTGGCTGGTTCTGGAAAACGCGCTGCCCGGCGGTCCCGCCATGATGATCGTCGGGTCGGTCTTGGCCGGACGGCTGTTGGCGCCCTTGGTGCAACTGGTCACCCAGTGGCGCAGCGTCGTGCAGGTGCGCGACGCTTGGCGGCGTCTGCACGAGCTGTTGCGACAGATACCGGCCGTCCAAACCGGCATGGCGCTGCCAGCCCCCAAAGGCCACCTGGTGGTCGAACCACTCGTGGTGGCGGCACCGGGGC
>NZ_JBKBQX010000072.1:0-1670 GCF_046292505.1 Tepidimonas sp.
CCACCCTCGCCCGGCACTCCCCGCCCCGGCCGACCCGTGCCGGACCGTCGAAATTATGCGTATTCAGTTGCCGTCCGTTGCGAGCGTACGCCGTGACGTCGATTAAATCGCCGTTGGTCGCAAACTCGCAATGCAACCGCCACAGGTTATCCGGCAGTCCGTGCGCTGGCCACTTCGCCTTAAACGCCTCTATTTCGTTGCGGTACAACGTCGCGCCTTTGTCGCCTCGCATAGCCGTTACTCCTGACCGGCGCGGCGCGCGATGCAGAACGAAAACCGCAGTTTCCCGGCCTTAAAGAACCAAATCCCGCCAACCTTACGGGCTGTAGCCTTGCTGTGCAACATGCTGTAGACGTCCGCCGCAGCCATGACGGCAAAGGGACCGGCACCTAACAGGACTGCTAATTGCTCGTATGCGTTCATTGCTCTAGCTCCTCACTTCGGGTTGGTATTCAGTGCCTCGGCTAGCGTGACGTCCGCCGCGCCGCCGAAAATCTCGTTTCCGTTCGGATCATGCCAGACGGCATACCAGACGGGTTCGCACGGTTCGGCGTATAGCTGCCCCTTGTATGCGAAGACATGGCAATGTGTGCCGCCTTCTAAAACCTTTTCCCATACGATGATATTGCCGCCCATACTTACAGGCTTGAACCCGTAGTCTGCTAACAGCGTCTTAATGGCCGTGCCGTATTCCTGTTCGTATGTCATTGCGTCCCCCTTATCGCAGGATAGCGGCGGTACGAAGCGCCGCGCATATCGCGGCATGAATGGCCCGCGCATTGTGTACGCTAAGGCTCCGCCCGTTGCGTTCAATGTGCGCCGACGTATGGCCGGGATAGACCAAGACGTCAAACTTGCGCCCGTCGTCTAGCGTGGCGGTAAACCATATACCGCGCGTTTCGACGCGTTCCCGGCTCCGGCCGATATACTGGACCGCGCGTTTCGACGCGTTCCCGGCTCCGGCCGATATACTGGACCGCGACGGAAAGCGGTACGGTTGCCTTAGCGTCCGTGTCATGCGCCGCTTTCAAAGCTGCCAGCGCCTTCCCGTACTTCGCTTCAATCTTAGCCATTTTGCTAGCTCCTCTTGTTACAATGGCCCGTTGCCATCCTGTAGACACATTTAAGGCCATCCCATGCCAATGTCAACGCCCCTTAGCATTATTTCTAACAGTGCTAACTGCGCCACGGTTTGAGGGGTGCATTTAGGGCGTGTCTGAGGGGTACAGAAACGCCTATTGCGGCGCTTAGTTTATACCCCCCTAAAGGGGGGTATAACTTGCCCGCAAAGTGCGAGGGGACGAACAGGGCTATTCGGGGGCAGGATTAGCAGCGGTCGATCTGCCAGCCCAGCCAGCAAAGGACTATGCGTCCTAGTCGCTATCAGTTCGTCAGCCGAAAAGGCCATCTCCTCCGCTTAGCACGCATGCGTGATTAGCAAGGGTGCATCTAGCACCGCCGCTAGCTTGGCGCACGCATAATGCTAGCAGTCCTGCCAAGTCCACGACACGCAACAGCCTATGGCTATGCGTCCTTTGCGCCACATAGCATGCACAGTGCTAAGCGGGCTGGGCGGCGCTGCGTCCTGGCTGCTAAATGTCAAAAGTGCTAAGGGGGAGGGTCCAGCGAATCGGCGAGCATGCGCTGGTCATCGGTCAGCGAAAAATCCA
>NZ_JBKBQX010000073.1:0-1654 GCF_046292505.1 Tepidimonas sp.
GGATGCTTTCTATGCGTCCGTCGAGGGGCTGCGCTACCCGCAACTGCGCGACGTGCCGCTGGTCATCGGCGGGCGGCCATCTCGCTCATTGAGGACGATCCACGCTTTAGCGGTACTAGCTACAGTACCGCTAAAGAAACTGTGCGAGGCCAGCTATACGCCATCATGTCAGACGTTCTTGACAAGGTGGGCAAAGGTGCTTTCGGCACGCAACGCGGACAAGCCCATCTCCCAAATATCGTACGTGAACTGTTCGGGGAAAACACGGGCGACAAACTGGCCCGCGACTTTGCGACAGCATACACAAAAACGCAAGGTGTAGCGGTCGACCTGTTCAATACGGTCGGCGGCTCAATGAACAAGCTGGATAACTACCGGCTGCCGCAGGCGCAGAGCGCCGCCAAGCTGGTCAAGGCTGGAGAGAAACGCTGGATCGACGCGCACATGAAGGCGCTGGACTGGTCGCGCATGGCGTGGCCTGACGGTTCGCCGATTGACCCGCCAGACAGACAGCGTGTGCTTAAGTTCGTCTACGATACGATAACGACGAACGGAGCGGTCAAGATCGACGAGACGGCGGCGCGCGGACGTGGTCGGGCGCTCGGCAACGCACTTGAGAAACACCGCTTCCTTATCTACAAGGACGCATCGTCCTGGCTATCGGCTCATGAGGAGTTCGGCGACGGCAACCCTTTCGACGTAATCGTACGTCATATCGACGACATGGCGCATCGCATCGCCGCAGTCGAGACGTTCGGCCCGACGCCGGAACTTGCGCGACAGAACTTGCACGGATTGGTACGCAAGTTCGCAGCCGAGAAAGGCGGTAAGGCAGCGGCGGAAGCCGAAGCCGTCATGAACAACAAATTCGACCCGATGTTTGAGACGGCCATGCGGCAGAACCCGATGGACCCGAACAGCAACTTTGGGGCGCTGGTCGTCGGTACGTCCAACATCCTGACATCGGCGCAGCTTGGCAGCGCGGCGTTGCTGGCCATTCCCGGCGACTTCATGCAGACGACGATGGTACGCGCGTTTAACCGCATGAACGTCTTAGGCGGCGTAGACTTCTATCTCAAGTCGATTGCGACGGACCGCGCGTTCATGACCAAGATCGCCGCGCAGTCCGGTTTCGTAATGGACGAAGCGGTCATGTCGACCTACGCGGCGCAGCGCTTCACCGGCCTGTCGACTATTGGTCCGCAGGCAACGCGACGTGTCAGCGACAGCGTCATGCGCCTGTCCCTGCTGAGCGGCCACACACGGGCTGCGCGCTGGTCCGTACAGGCCGAGTTCATGGGGCTTATGGCGCGCAGCGCCGATGCCGAGTTTGACAAACTGCCATTCAAGGCTGTGCTGCAACGCTACGGTATCACGCCGGACGAATGGGACGTGTTTCGTCAAGGCGTGTTTCCGTGGCAGCCGAGAAAGGACGTCAATTTCCTGCGCCCTATCGACATCTTGCAGACGAACATCCCGAACAAGGACGCGCTGTATCGCAAGCTGCAAGGTATGGTATTCGAGGAGAGCCGTAAAATGGTGCCGGAAAGCACTATCGAGGGGTCGGTATTCCTCAAGGACACAACGCGCCCCGACACGTTGGCAGGCGCGTTGCTCCACAGCTTTGCCATGTACAAGAACTTCCCCGTATCGT
>NZ_JBKBQX010000074.1:0-1653 GCF_046292505.1 Tepidimonas sp.
AATCGCGGCCGATCTGGAGGTTGCGCTGTCTGGGCAAAGCCCACTGTGAACCGCCTCTCAGATTCCCGGGACGGTTCCGGTGCGTGTCAAGATAGTTGTCGCGCAAGTCATGCGGCCAATTGTTGTGTATCGTGATGCAGCGTGAGGCCTTCGATCACCGCGTCGCGCTCGGGGTTGAGCGTGACGGCGCCGATGGGCTGCCAGTTGCGCGTGTGCCGACTCCAGCGCGACGGATGGCGCTGGCGGGCACGTTCGTAAACCTGATGCCTGGCCGCCAGGATCGCTTGGTCACGCCCTTCATGCCGCGCTGCCGGGCTCACGTAGCGGATGCCGCTGTGCAGATGCTCATGGTTGTACCAATGCACAAACTGCGCCGCCCAGTCGCGAGCGGCGTGCAGGACGGCAAAGCCACGGGCAGGGAACTCGGGCCGGTACTTGGCGGTGCGAAACAGCGATTCGACAAAGGCGTTATCGTTGCTGACGCGTGGGCGCGAGTACGAGGGCTTGATGCCCAGCCAATGCAGCATGGCCAGCACCGTGGTGGCTTTGAGCGTGGAGCCGTTGTCGCCGTGCAGCACGGGCTTGCTCGCCTGTGTGGCAATGCCCTCGGCCAGCGCCGTGCGGCGCACCAGGTGCGCGGCATGGCAGGCGTCGTCGTGCTCGTGCACCTCCCAGCCCACGATCTTGCGACTGTAGAGGTCCAGGATCAGATACAGGTAGAACCAGCGCCCGGCGATCTGGGCGGGCAGATAGGTCATGTCCCAGCACCAGAGCTGGCGCGGGCCACTGGCCACATGCGTGCTCGGGCCGCGTCGCGCCTGCGGCGCCTTGGCGCGGCCGCGATGGGCGGCTTGCCCTTGTGCGCGCAGGATGCGGTAGAAGGTCGATTCGCTGGCCACATAGCGGCCTTCATCGGCCAGCGCAGGCACGATGCGCGCAGGCGGCTGGTCCGCAAAGCGCGGCTCGTTGGCAATGCGCAGCACCTCGGCGCGCTCGGCTTGGCTGAGCGCATGGCTTGGCCTGGGTCGCTGCGCCTGGGGGCGAGCGTCACAGCGGATGGAGCCGTCGGCTATTGTCCAGCGCTGCAGCGTGCGCAGCGTGATGCCGGCCGTCTCGCAGGCCTTGTACAGACTGGCGCCATCGCGGTGCGCTTGCCCGATCAGTTCCACCAGATGTCGGCGGTCTTGCAGCGGGATCATGCGTCCTCGTCCCCCGGCAAGACCGCCTCGAGCTTTTTTGAGAGCACCAGCAATGCCGCGGTCTCTGCCAACGCCTTGTCCTTGCGGCGCAGATCGCGCTCGAGTTGTTTGATGCGGCGCTGCTGGGCCTTGGCTTGGGCCGGGCTGCTGCGCTCGCTGGCTGTGCTGCCCAGTGCCTCGGTGGCCGCCTGGCGCCACTCGATGAGCTGCTGCGGGTACACGCCGTTGGCGCGGCACCAGGCATTGCGTTGCTGTTCATCCATGGCCGCCGTCGTCAGCAACGCCTCAAAACGGGCTGCAGGCGTCCAGGCCTGGGCAGCGGCCGGCGGCGACAACGCCGCATCGCGCCACTTCTGCAGCGTCTGCACGCTCACACCAAATTCCCGCGCCACGTCTGTCAGCGAAGCGCTCTCAGGCGGCAGCAACCGCGCCACAGCACGGTCCTTGACTGCTT
>NZ_JBKBQX010000075.1:0-1618 GCF_046292505.1 Tepidimonas sp.
TCAGGCACCAAGTCCGGCATGGGGGGCACACCCCCCATACCCCCATCAGTCATGATCGACCAGGAGCACGCCAGCCTCGAGCAGGGCCTTGTTGTGCTTGTCGCCAACGATGCGATCCCACACGGCGCCGATGTCGCCGTGATACGCGTGCAGGGCCGTGAAAAGGGTTGCACCGAACTGAATGCGGACGTTCTCCAGGGCGGCCCGTAGATCGGTCTGCGGCTGTCGCTCCGGACGACGCTGGAGGATGTCTGGCTCCACGTCAGGGAGGATCTGCGCCAGGAAGGGATAAGCCCCGGCGAAGTACTGATCTCGCCTCGGAATGACGTCCCATGGCACCTCGGTACCTTCGGCCTTGAGCTCGAGCTCCACGCGGTAGATATCCTCGATGCGGTGACCGTCGATCTCCTGGATGCCCTCTCGGTACTCCTTGGAGACCGGCATCCTGGAGGCTAACTCGTAGCCCTTCTCGTAGGCTCGGACGAACTTGTCACCGTCCCGCCTGCCAATGTAGATGGTGCGCCCGCGGTGCTTGTCGGAGTTGACGATCTCCTGCATGTTGGGAGGGCGGCCCCTCGTGGTGAAACCGCCCTCCTGATGGCCCTGCTTGACCATCTCGTGCGTGATCTCGCCATTCCAGGTGGTGAGCGCGATATCGACACGGCGCGGCTCTGCGCACGGCAGGGCCTCGACCTCCTCGACGGCATCCCAGTCCTTGACCCACTGGCAGCCCTTTCCCGGTAGATCGACGCGGACCCATCCGCGTTGGGAGTCCCCGCCGAAATCCATGCGGCCAACGACGGTGTCGTCGGCAATCTGGATGGGGAGCGCGTGCTTGAAGCCGAAGAGCCCCCGGGCGTTGTCGCCAAATCGAAGGTACTGCCCCCACGGACCGAACATGGGGCGCATAGCCTGGAGGATGTCGCTGGGTTCGGCCTGGACGCGGACCCGTAGCCAGTCGATGGTCGTTTTCGTGGCCTGGGTCATCGAGCATCACCCCGGGGACGTTTTGGGGGTTTGGAGGGGACTTTCCCCCCCGTATTACAGGACGGGGGGGCCGCCAGGCCACCCGACGCGCCCAGGCCGGTCTGCGCCCGTCCGCTGCGCGTGCGGCTGTCCTGGCGGACCTGCTCCAGGAGTGCGCCGGTCTCGTCCATCAGTCCCATGGCGTAGGAGTGGAGTTGGCGAGCGACCAGGCGAGGAGCCGCCCTCGCCTTCTCCAGGGTCTCGGCCAGGTATTCGGCCGCATCGAGCGTGTCGGCCATCCACTCGGCCATGGCACGGCCTATGGGCATCCCGGACGCCTTGGCGATCCTGGCGAAGGTGGCGTGCACCTCCTGATCAACCGGAATGGTCAGGCGGATGGTCTTGGGCTTGTCTGGAGTTGCAGCATCCATGCGGTGCACTCTACACCACTTTGCACCAGTTGCATACCCCCCTACGCCTGCTTGGTGTGCGCTCGGTGCATGGGATGGTCTAGCAGGGCGCGTACACCATCCTGGCGTACCAATGGGCCTGCCGCGTAGTGGGAACCTTGGGACTCAGGCACCAAGTCCGGCATGGGGGGCACACCCCCCATACCCCCATCAGTCATGATCGACCAGGAGCACGCCAGCCT
>NZ_JBKBQX010000076.1:0-1616 GCF_046292505.1 Tepidimonas sp.
CTGCCGAGTATGCAGCAATGCGGCAGAACCCGTCCTTGCGCGAGCAAGCGGCTATGGTCGCCGAGGAGCTACAGCGGCGCGGCTTCAAGACGGATGGCGACGCGCCGACCCGCGAACCGTACCGCGAACAGGAGGAGCGCACCGCCTCCTCGCTGCTGGACGACCCGGAAGCGTTCTTGCGCGAAGCGCATAGGCGCTCGCCCCTGGCTGCGCTGCGGCAGGGCGTCGTGCGGGATCGTGTCGACATCGAACAGATGACGGCAGCGCTGGACGATTGGGGCGGCCCGCGTCCTTGGGAGATTGCGCCACGCGCCGAGACGGCGGTACGGCTGCCTGACGACGCGCCCATGCGTCCGCGTATCGACGTGCGCCCCGGCAAGTCGGCCGACGAACTGGCGCGCGAAATAGACCCTGAGACGTTCCGCGTTTTCGACGAACTGGCCAAGCGCAAGGATACCTACCGTCGCTGGCTACAGGAGCTTGAAGGGCCGCGCGAGCGCGACACGCTGGCCGCCGTGGCTGACATCGACGACAAGATAGACGCCATGCGAGAAAAGATCGCGGGGGCGAGCGCTCGCAACGCCAAGCGCTACGGCGCAGAACTGGACGAACTAACAGCGCAGCGCGAAGCCATCGTTGCGGAAATGAAGACCACGGATACGCCGGACATGGCGCATATCCGCAAGGTTCTCATGGACGACGATTTCCGCATGCGCGAGCTTGCACCGATGGTAAGCCGCGCATACGCCCGTGCCCGTGAGCAATGGCAGCTTGACGAGGCGGGGCGTGAAGGGCTGCGGCAGATGATCCGCGAGGGTCGTACGCTTATGCCGCAGGCCGAGATGCCGGAAGCGCGCACGACGGTAGGCGCGGAACCTCATATCACAGAGCGCGTTCCCTTGCTGGCGACACGGCCCGACGTCATGGCCGCAGCGTCCGCTACGGATGACGCGGCAACGCTGGCCGCCAAAGTGATCGAGCAAAATGCCAAGGCACTGGATGAAGCCCTGGACGCGGAAATGGCTGCCGTCAAGACCCTGCTGGAAAGTGAGGACGGCACCCTGCGCCTCAATGGCCAGGAGACAACCTTGCGTCTCGACGATAAGATTGCCATGCCGATAGACGACGGCGAGGGCTTTAGGGAAATGACGGTTCGCGGATTGCTGGACGACATGCAGCGCGACGCCGACGAAATCAAGGCGGTAACAACATGTTCAATCAAGCGTCCTTCATAGCCTGCATACAGGAACAGCTTGAACAGCGCGGTTTCGGAAAGAACCGCACGAACGAGCTAATCGCGCGTTACAAGGGATTGCAATCGCAATTCGAGAAAGCAGGCCACAACGCTAGCGACGCGGCTGCGCTGGCGTCGAATAAACTGTTTGACGAACTGTCGGTTGCGCGCAAGGAAAAGGGCAAACGGCTATTCAAGACGCTGGCGGTGCAAGCCAGCAACGCGGAACGTATCAAGCAGGCCGCCGATGTCGATCCGAACCGTTTTGCAATGGACGGTGGCGGCGGAGAGGGTGTTGCGTATGCGCGGGCTGCGGCTTCGACATCGTCTCCGGCGGCGAGCTGGAGCGCGCCCTGCGCGCCGGGGCGGCACCCGAGCGCAT
>NZ_JBKBQX010000077.1:0-1579 GCF_046292505.1 Tepidimonas sp.
CGGACGCATTGGCGGCCAGCCTAACGATGAAGGGCAAAATGTCTTAATCCCTTTGAAATCAGGGCTTGGTTCGGACCCACCGGAACATACACAACATAGCCCCCTCCAAAGTCTTAATCCCTTTGAAATCAGGGCTTGGTTCGGACCAACAGCGTCAGAGACAACATCAACTCCATGCGGTCTTAATCCCTTTGAAATCAGGGCTTGGTTCGGACCGGCTACCGCATTGAGGGATTCATCAACGGCGTGTCTTAATCCCTTTGAAATCAGGGCTTGGTTCGGACGCGCTTGTAACTAAGTACGTTACCGCCAAGCCCGCGTCTTAATCCCTTTGAAATCAGGGCTTGGTTCGGACTGCTGCAAGACGCATTGCTCAACACGCGCGAAGCCGTCTTAATCCCTTTGAAATCAGGGCTTGGTTCGGACGCTCAGGATGCTGCTAAAGAGCAGTATTTCGCCCGGTCTTAATCCCTTTGAAATCAGGGCTTGGTTCGGACACAGCAAGCCCGTACAACCCACTCAACGAGTGGTCTTAATCCCTTTGAAATCAGGGCTTGGTTCGGACGGTGTTCCGTTCATTAACAAGTCACAAGCGGTCTAGTCTTAATCCCTTTGAAATCAGGGCTTGGTTCGGACACCGCGCTCTATAACAAGCAACAGACAGTCATCGTCTTAATCCCTTTGAAATCAGGGCTTGGTTCGGACCCCTGCGCGGTGCGCAGTGGGGTAAGAATCCCCGTCTTAATCCCTTTGAAATCAGGGCTTGGTTCGGACCGCCTAGCACGCGATGGGGTAGCGCCCATAGGTCTTAATCCCTTTGAAATCAGGGCTTGGTTCGGACGCGCGCTTGTAAACGGTTAGTGAGGCCAGACACGTCTTAATCCCTTTGAAATCAGGGCTTGGTTCGGACTGCTGACCGCAGTCAAGACATACACAAACACCCGTCTTAATCCCTTTGAAATCAGGGCTTGGTTCGGACCGCTTCGTGCAATTCGCAAGCGCAATGCAAACAGGGGTCTTAATCCCTTTGAAATCAGGGCTTGGTTCGGACCACCGCCCGCATTGAAGCTCTTCGCGCACTGCGCGTCTTAATCCCTTTGAAATCAGGGCTTGGTTCGGACTGTTAACCGGAGCGAAAACATGATCAAGATCGAGTCTTAATCCCTTTGAAATCAGGGCTTGGTTCGGACCATTCTGGTGTTTGACTGAGCGCCAGCTCGGTGGTCTTAATCCCTTTGAAATCAGGGCTTGGTTCGGACTTTTTCTAATTTATACATGAAACATAGTATCACGGTCTTAATCCCTTTGAAATCAGGGCTTGGTTCGGACAAATCAAAGTCTGAAAGGGTAAGTGATCATGAAAAGTCTTAATCCCTTTGAAATCAGGGCTTGGTTCGGACGCGCAGGCCGCCTACACCACGTCGTGGGCGCGCAAGTCTTAATCCCTTTGAAATCAGGGCTTGGTTCGGACAATATCATGACTGTACGTACCTCCGCGGGGACGGTCTTAATCCCTTTGAAATCAGGGCTTGGTTCGGACCGGAAACACATACCGCCTAAACTATCTAACCCGCCGTCT
>NZ_JBKBQX010000078.1:0-1575 GCF_046292505.1 Tepidimonas sp.
GCATCCGGTGCCGCTGGGGGAGCGGTCTCTGTAATGCTGACCTGCTCGCCCGACTCGTCGACCGTCACTTCCTCGATGAGCGCGGGCTCACCATCGAAATCCGGATCGGCAAAGTGCCGGGTGGCCGTGCCGGTGAAATCGATGATGTTGAAGTACTCCTTGCCATAGTCGACCTTCAGCCGCGTGCCGCGCCCGACGATCTGCTTGAACTCGGCGCGCGAGCCCACGACACGGGCCAGCACCACGTTCTTGACCATCTCGGCATCAACACCAGTGGTCAGCAGCTGGGAGGTGGTGAGGATGACGGGCGTCGGCTTGTCGACGTCCTGGAAATGCGCCAGATGGGTCAGGCCGATGGCGCCTTCGTCGGCGGTGACGCGGCAGACGTAGTCCGGATACTGCTTGACGAGATCGCTGTTGAGGTTGAGCAGTTCCTGTCGCATCTCCGCGGCGTGTTCCTGGTCAACGCAAAACACCAGCGTCTTGGCGAAGCGGTCAGTACCTTTCAGGAAATCGGTCAGGTGCCGGGCCATTGCCCGGGTGCGGGCGCGCAGGGCCACGACACGCTCGAAGTCCTTGGTCTGGTACTCGTCGTCGGGCACCTCGCGGCCATAGCGGTCCAGTTCGTCCTTGCTCGGCCGCCAGCCCGCCGCGTCGACGGTGGTGATGACCCGATGCACGCGGTAGGGTGCGAGGAAGCCGTCCTCGATGCCCTGGCGCAAGCTGTAGGTGTAGACCGGGTTGCCGAAGTACTCGTAGCTGTCGCGAGACTCCTCGCGCAGCGGCGTCGCCGTCATGCCGAACTGCACGGCGGGCGCAAAGTAGTCGAGCACGGCGCGCCAGGCGCTCTCGTCTCGGCTGGAGCCGCGGTGGCACTCGTCGATGATGATCAAGTCGAAGAAGTCAGGACGGTACTGCCGGAAGACATCGGCGCTGGCAGTGGACAGCGCCTGGTAGATGCCGAAGTACATGTCCCGGCTCTGGCTGACGTCGCCGCCGGCGATCTTGTGCCGGGCATCGCCGAAGGGTGCGAACATCTTGGCCATTGGGTCGTCGACGAGGATGTTGCGGTCGGCCAGGAACAGGATCTTGGGCCGGCGGTAAGCGCCTTCGCGGTTCCAGCGGCTGCTCCACAGCTTCCAGCACACCTGAAACGCCACGCAGGTCTTGCCGGTGCCGGTGGCCAGGGTGGCGAGGATGCGCTTCTGGCCCCGCAGGATGGCCTCGATCACCCGATGGATGGCGATCTGTTGGTAGTAGCGTGGCACCTTGCCCGAGACCAGGTTGAATGGCTCCAGCAGGTGTGACGCAGCTTCCTGGGGGAGATGCGCTGCGGCAGTCAGGCGGGCAAACAGCTCATCGGGCGTGGCGTAGCGGTCGACCTCGCGCTCGGTGCCGGTGGTGTAGTCGATCTCGATGATGCGGTGGCCGTTGGTGGCATAGGCGAACTTGAGACCGAGGATCTCGGCGTACTCTTTGGCCTGCTGCACGCCGGTTTCGGCGAGCCTGTCAGGAATTTTGTGTTTGAGGCATAGCATGTTGGAAAGGAGCATCTATGCCAAGCAAGAAGAAGCC
>NZ_JBKBQX010000079.1:0-1572 GCF_046292505.1 Tepidimonas sp.
CGGAAATAGTCCAACACGACATTGTTGTCGCTCACCGCCGCGCCACTCGGGATCAGCGCAGCGGCGCGTTGTGGCGGCAGCGGTTCGGTGGCCACGATGTAAGTGCCCACAGGCATCACACGTGCATGGATCGAGGGCAGCACGCCAGGGCCCCATTCCGGCAATAGGCAGTTGCCCGCCACCACGGCAATGTCTGCCCGCACCTCACCCCGATCCGTGACGGCGCTCACGCCAGACGATGAGCGCTGCAGCTGGCGCACCGCACTGTTTTCATACAGCACCGCCCCAGATTGGATGGCCGCCTGCGCCAACCCCACGGTGTATTTGAGCGGGTGCAGATGGCCAGATACGCGCTCGTGCACCGCGGCCACATAACGCGGACTGTCCACCCAGGCACGCAATGCGGCGCCTTCGGCCCACTCGGTGGAGAAGTCGTAGTCGCGCGCCCATTGCTCCATCTCGGCGCGCAGCTGGCGTGCCTTGCGCGGTCGATCGGCCACGTACACATAGCCGCGGCGCCAGTCGCAATCGATGCCGTAGCGCTGGACGCGTTGCTCGATCAGGTTTACACCCTCCAACGACCACAGCCACGCCTGACGCGCCAGCGCACGGCCGAGCTGACGCTCCAACGGCCCCATTCCGCTGGCATATCCGACGATCGCTTGGCCGCCGTTGCGGCCACTGGCGCTGGCTCCGATGCGGCCAGCCTCCAACACCACCACACGGCGACCGCGCTCGGCCAATTCGAGCGCAACGCTCAAGCCGGCCAACCCGGCACCCACGACCACCACATCCGCGCGCACACTGCCCTGTAGCGGTGGCAAGGCTGGCGGGCGCTTTGTGGTGTACTCGTAGTAGTTTTCGCGCCCGAGCAGGGCATCGGCTTGCAGCAATCGGGTCGGCATAAACATTCGCACGGCGTTGAGACGAAACGGCCTCCACCGTACAAGACAAGCCTATCGCAGCTCGGGGCCACTGCCGGCGACGGGCCCAGGGCCACCGGCCCCGGCAATCGCTTCAGCGCGGGGCAGCGTCAAGGCTTGGCCAGCGCAACAGCAAAGTCTCGCCGTTGCTTCCATCGACGCCATCGTTGTCGGTCACGGCATACCAGTGACCGGACACGTCTCGTGCCAGCCCCTCGAGTTTGTCAGACACCATCCCGCCACTGAGCCGCGCCAAGTCGTGCGTTACTTCTCGCACCACTGTCTTGGCCAGCACCGGCATCGACGCTGCCCCCGGATCGGCCGGCGCGACCCCGCGCACGGATACCCGCACCAGCTGTTTGAGGGCATCCGGCCCGTACTGGTTGTCGCGCTCGATGAGCACAAAGGTCTGCTCATCCTCGGCGACGATGTCTGACATGCCTACCCATGCGCCCTGTCGGCGCGGCTGGCTCAGTGGCACCCTCCACGCCCCCCAGCGGCCAGTGGCTGGATGATATTGCAGCAGTTTGACATGGCCAGGGGGATCGTCCTTCCACTCACGCTGCACGATGGCCCAGACCCGTTCGTCATCACCGCGGCCGGTCACCGCCACCCCCTCCAAGCCAAACCGTGTCGCCTGGCGTTGCCA
>NZ_JBKBQX010000080.1:0-1565 GCF_046292505.1 Tepidimonas sp.
GCTTGGTGCAACTGCATACCGGCATCGTGGCTGCGGGTGTAGTGCTCGCCGGCTACTGCTGCTATGCCATCGCCGCCCCGGCCTTCGAGGTCGGCCACTGGTCGCAGGACATTATCGCCGCTCTGCTGACCGTCCTACTTGTAGGCATCGCTAGACGCGCACAGCTCGAATTCGCATGGTTTGGGGTACGGGAACAAGTGCTGCGGACGGTCGCCATGCACCAACTGATAACGGCCGCCGAGCTGGCCCACGCCTTGCGCGTATCCGATGAATACGAGGCTGCGCAGCGCGCCGGCCGCCCTTTCGACCTGGACGAAAACCGGGTCATCGACGTTACCCCGGAGATTCAAAAATGATCCAGAAAACTCTGATTCTCGCCGTCGTGGCGGCTTTCCTGGCTGGATGCAATGACACTGCGGAACCTGTGCAGACAGTCGAATGGTACAAAGAGCACAAGGCCGAGCGGGAAGCCACCCGGAAGCGTTGCCATGACAACCCCGGCCAGCTCGCCACTACGCCGAACTGCATCAATGCCGACAAGGCACAATCGGCGGTCGATGGTGCCAAGCGCGGCACGCTCAACGTCCAGCCGATGACCGGCATCAAGCTAGGCGGGAAATAATCATGAGCGTGACAACAACCGTTTTTCAGGGGATCGGCGGAACCATCGACAACGCCACGGCAACTTTTGTTAGTTCCGTGTCGTCGGACATGATCGCCACGATTAGCCCCTGGGCCATATCCGGCGCCGCCCTGACGTTCGTGCTGTATGGCTATCTCATCATGGCCGGCAAGATTCAACAGCCCGGCCCGGACTTCCTCATCAAGTCCGTAAAAATCGCCATCATCGGGGCGCTTGCCCTGAACGCGGGCACCTACATGGATTGGGTCGTCGGGACGCTCAAGGGCTTGGAAGAGTCCTTGGCGGCAGCGGTCAGCAGCGGCGGCGGTGGGTCGATCTATGCCACGCTGGATAGCTCGCTAGGCAAGGGCATGGACATCATCGCGCAATGCCTGGAGCAAGCGAAGGCGTCGGGCTGGACGGAGCTACCTACCGCTATCGGCTGGTATATCTGCGCGGTACTGATCGCCATCGGCCTAACCCTCGTGGTCGTGGTTGGCGGCATTGCGATCATCATGTCGACCATGATGCTCAAGGTGTTGTTTGCCATCGGCCCGGTGTTCATCATGTCCCTGATGTTCCCGGTAACTGCGCGATTCTTTGATAGCTGGATCGGCTACGTTCTCAATCACATCCTGATCGTGGTTTTGACGGCGGCCGTGCTGACCCTGGGCGTTACCATCTACGATGCCCAACTTACCAAGGTCGTCGTGGGTGACGGGGATCAAAACCTGCTCCTGGTAGCCTTTGAGTTGGTAATCATCGCGGCCATTCTGTACGCCCTTGTTAAAGGTGCAGCAGGCGCGGCAGCGGCACTAGCCGGCGGCATCTCAATGGCAGTAATGGGCGTTAGCCAAATGGCAGGCGCAGCACGTACAGCGAGTAGCGTAGCCAAAGGCGCCGGGAAGGCCGGCGCCGCATTGGGACGAGGTTCCTTCAACTT
>NZ_JBKBQX010000081.1:0-1545 GCF_046292505.1 Tepidimonas sp.
GCATCACCCCAAAACAGCGGCTGGCCATGGCCGCATAGCTCTACTTCTCGGAGCGCTGGATTTCGGGGGGATTACCATCGCAGTTACCTGGCCGTCTACGAGCGCTTTGGCCTGCTGCGCGAGCGCGCGGTGTACGCCCATGGCATTTACTTGGACGCGGACGACCAGCGGGCGCTGGCCCAAAGCGGTGCGGCCATCGCGGTGTCGCCGACGAGCAACCTGTTTCTGGGCAGCGGTTTTTTCGATTACGTGGCGGCGCGCGCGGGCGGGGTGCGCCTGGGGTTGGCCAGCGATGTGGGCGGGGGTATGAGCTTCAGCCCCTTCGCCACCATGCGGGCCGCCTACACGGTTGGCCGGGCGTCGGTGCGTGGCCAGGGGCAGCCCAAAAAGGGGGTGAGCTTGAGCCCTTTCGATCTGTGGTGGCAGCACACGGCGGGTGCGGCGCGGGCGCTGGGGCTGGGCGGCGTGGTGGGGTCGCTCGCACCCGGCAGCGAGGCGGATTTTGTCGTCCTCGACCCCGCGGCAACCCCGCTGCTGGCGCGCCGCACGGCACAAGCCGAGTCACTGGCCGAATGGCTGTTTGCGCTCATCATGCTGGCCGACGACCGCGCGGTGACCGAGGTGGTCGTAGCCCAGGGGCCCGGTACACAGATCTTTACCGGCGGTGCATCCGCCGTTCATGCCGGGCCCCCACCATTGCGCTGAATCATGGATCGAAACTGGATGTCTGTCCCGGTGACGGCCCGGGCTGCGGTCGGGGCGTTGGTTCTGGTGCTGGCCGGCTGCGGCAGCGTGTCGCCACCCCGCCCGGCCGCGGAACTGCCGCTGACCCTGCAGCGCTGGAGCGCGGCTGACCGCACGCCCGAGGTGGACGGGGCCGTGCCGCTGCAGCGGTGGTGGACGGCGTTTGGTGATCCCGGGCTGACCGAACTGGTGGAAGCCGCGCTGGCGGCCAACCCCGACTTGGCTGGTGCCGCGGCGGCCGTCGCGCAGGCGCGCGCGCTGCGGGACGCGGCGCGTGCGGCGACCGGGCCAGCGATCGATGCCAGCGCGTCCGTCCAGCGCGGCCGGGCCGGCTCCGCCACCGCCGGGACCACCGTGCGGGCCGGGCTGGACGCCGGCTGGGATGTGGACTGGTTTGGCCGGCGTGCGGCGGCCCTGCGGGCGGGCGATGCCGACGTGGCCGCCAGCGCGGCCAATCTGGGGCGGGTGCGCCTGACCCTCGCGGCGGAAGTCGCCGCCACCTATTTCGAGGGCTGGGGCGCGCGCGAGCGGCTGCGCGTGGCCAAGCAAAGCCTGGCCGCACAGCTCGACAGCCTGGAGCTGACCCAGTGGCGCGTGCAGGCGGGGCTGGCCTCGGCGCTGGATCTGGAGACGGCGCGCGCGGCGGCCGAGCAGACCCGCGCCAGCCTGCCGGTGCTGGAGGTTTCGGTCCGCCAGTCGATGCATGCGCTGGCGGTGCTCACCGGGCGTGGGGGCCGCCGCCCCCGGGCCGCCCCCCCCCCCCCCCCCACCAAGACCAAAAGCCCCCAAACGAAGACCCCC
>NZ_JBKBQX010000082.1:0-1532 GCF_046292505.1 Tepidimonas sp.
GCGAGATTGTGACCACCGCGCAGAAGGCCACGCGCAAGGCGCGGCGCGACGCAGATCGACGCCAGCACCTCAAGGCGTCGGTTCCGCCGGACAAGCCGATTCCACCAGAAACAGACGTTGCTGACCCGCAGGCAGACAACCCGCCACCAGCCAAACCGTTCGACCAGATCGAGGAGTGGTAGCCGTGGACGAATATCCCAGCATCGACCTGTCCCACCTGCTGCCGGCGTCGCAGGGATTGGCAAGGCTAACGGCCGACGAGCGCATTCAGCGCCTTCGCGCCGACCGCTGGATCGGCTATCCGCGTGCGGTCGAAGCATTGAATCGGCTGGAAGCCTTGTATGCCTGGCCGAACAAGCAACGCATGCCCAACCTGCTGCTGATCGGCCCGACCAACAACGGCAAGTCGATGATCGTCGAGAAATTCCGCCGCTCGCACCCGGCCAGCACCGATGCCGACCAGGAGCACATCCCTGTGTTGGTGGTACAGATGCCATCCGAGCCCTCGGTGATCCGCTTCTACGTCGCCCTGCTTGCTGCGATGGGTGCGCCGCTGCGCCCGCGTCCCCGGCTGCCGGAAATGGAGCAATTGGCGCTGGCCCTGCTGCGCAAGGTCGGCGTGCGCATACTGGTGATTGACGAGCTGCACAACGTCCTGGCTGGCAACAGCGTCAACCGGCGGGAATTCCTCAACCTGCTGCGTTTTCTCGGCAACGAGCTGCGCATTCCGCTGGTCGGCGTCGGCACGCGCGAGGCGTATCTCGCCATTCGCTCGGACGATCAACTGGAAAACCGCTTCGAGCCGATGCTGCTGCCGCTGTGGGAGGCCAATGAGGACTGCTACTCGCTACTGGCCAGCTTTGCGGCTTCGCTTCCACTGCGCCGGCCCTCGCCGATTGCCACGCCGGATATGGCTCGTTACCTGCTCACCCGTAGCGAGGGCACCATCGGCGAGCTGGCGCATTTGCTGATGACAGCGGCCATCGCCGCCGTGGAGAGCGGCGAGGAGGCGATCAACCCGCGCACCTTGAGCATGGCCGACTACACCGGTCCCAGCGAGCGGCGACGCCAATTCGAGCGGGAACTGATGTGAAGCCTGCGCCGCGCTGGCCGCTGCATCCGGCACCCGGGGAAGGCGAAGCCCTGTCCTCATGGCTCAACCGGGTCGCCGCCTGCTATCGGATGGACGTGCACGAGCTGCTGGCACACGATCTTGGTCATGACCAGCTCGACGATCTGGATACAGCGCCACCCTTATCCTTGTTGACGGCGCTTGCCCAGCGCAGCGGCATTGAGTTGGAACGGTTGCGCGGCATGAACCTGGCCGGCTGGGTGCCCTGGCTGATCGACAGCCTCGACGATTCGGTGCCTGCGGCTCTGGAAACCTATGCGTTCCAATGCTCGCTGCTGCTGCCCAAGCGCAAGGCGCGATCCATCACACGCTGGCGTGCCTGGCTGCCGAGCAGCCCACGCCGTCCTGCGACTTCAAGAGCGCGACCACCATCCTGCAGCAGCCGATCGCGCCCGAGCAA
>NZ_JBKBQX010000083.1:0-1530 GCF_046292505.1 Tepidimonas sp.
GGTGGAGAGTCTGGCGCTGTTCGACGGTCGCCGCACGCTGGCGCTGGATGTGCAAAAGGCCCATCCCTGCGGCACGATGGGCGTGCCGTGCGCGGCGCAGGTACGCACCACGGCGGCGACTTCGTCCGTGCTGCCGGGGCGCACCACGGCCAGAGCGCGGCCGCGGTGGCGGCGGCGCCAGTCGCGCTCCCATGCCTCCAGGTCGGTATCGGCACAGGTCAACACATGCGCTTGGCCGACGGCGGCGCGCAGCGCCTGCAGCAACGTGGTCCGCGCTGATGGATCGAGAGGAGCGGTTGACTGATCCATCATTCAGAACCGTTGCTGGCCGCAGGTTGCGGGACGCGGGCGGCGCCCAGCCGCAGCCGCACATGCAGGGCACAGGCCGTAAACAGCCCAATGCACAACACGACCTGCCCCCAGGCCAGTGCGGCCGACAGGCCGCTTTCGCTGGTGGCGCGCACGATGCCTTCGGTGAAGTACAGCCACACCAGCAGACTCACCCAGCGGTAGGTGTACATGCGGTGGCGCAGCAGGCCAGGCAACGGCAGGGCCAGCGGCAAGACCTTGAGTGCCCACCACGACCCGCCGGGACGCAGCGGCGCCAGCCACAGCTCCCACGCCAGCCCTAGGACGATCAGGCCCAGCACACAGACCACGGCCAGCGCCCTTGTCCAGCGCGCCTGCGCCAGGGCAGCGGGCACGGCGGATGCCGTGGGCGCACTGGGCCCGGCAAGGGGGGCGGACGGGGAGGGGGACGGCGCGGACATCGGCTGGCATGATAGCGGCATGACCGCATCCGATCCGTCCGCGCGGGCGGCGCCTGCCGCGGTTGATCAGGCCGCTCTAAGGCCCCTTTGGCGGCGTGGCTGGCAGAAGGCCCGCGACTTTCCGTGGCGCACCACGTGGCTGACGCTGCGCGAGCGCTTCGCGCAGGACCGGCTGGCGGTGGCCGCCGGCAGCCTGACGTTCACGACCACCATCTCCCTCGTGCCGCTGGTGACGGTGGCGCTGGCGGTGTTTGCGCTGTTTCCGGCGTTTGGCGCGATGGAGCAGCGCGTGCAGCGCTGGATGGTGGAGGCGCTGGTGCCGGACCACATCGCCCGCCAGGTTGGACGCTACCTGTGGCAGTTTGCCAGCCAGGCCGGCCAGATCGGCCTGGGCGGGGCGATCGTGCTGCTGGTGACGGCCTTGGCGCTGGTGCTGACGATCGACCGCCAGCTCAACGACATCTGGCGCGTGCCGCGGCTGCGGCCGCTGGCGCAGCGGGTGCTGGTCTACTGGGCGGTGCTGACGCTGGCGCCGCTGGTGCTGGCGCTGATGTTGAGCGCCAGCTCCTACGCGCTGTCGGTGTCGCGCGGCTGGCTGCCGGCAGCGCACCAGGGGGTGCGCTGGGCGCTGGATGCAGCCGGGTTCGCCGCGTTGGCGCTGGGTATGGCGGCGCTGTACCGCTGGGTGCCGAACGCCCCCGTCCGGCTGCGCCATGCGCTGGCCGGCGGGGTGTTCGTCGCGCTGGCGTTCGAGCTGGCA
>NZ_JBKBQX010000084.1:0-1507 GCF_046292505.1 Tepidimonas sp.
ATCAGGGATCAGGAATCAGGGGTCAGGGGAAACTTTGTCTCAATCCCTTTGAAATCAGGGCATGTTTGGAACCGCCGCCGGCAACGAAACCAAAATTGCCGGCGTGAGTCTTAATCCCTTTGAAATCAGGGCATGTTTGGAACGGCCAGAAAAACCGAATTCACCAGGGCCGATGGTCTTAATCCCTTTGAAATCAGGGCATGTTTGGAACACGCTTTGAAGGTAATCATAGATCACCTCAAGGAGTCTTAATCCCTTTGAAATCAGGGCATGTTTGGAACTCCAGCGCGATCGCATAACAAAACCATGACAATAGGTCTTAATCCCTTTGAAATCAGGGCATGTTTGGAACCTTTCCTGGTGCATCGAGCACCAGCGAGAAGCAATCCGTCTTAATCCCTTTGAAATCAGGGCATGTTTGGAACACACCGTGCTGTGGCGAAGGGCGGGTGGAGAAGGGTCTTAATCCCTTTGAAATCAGGGCATGTTTGGAACCGCGGTGCCGACGAAGATCACCAGACCGTGCGGGGTCTTAATCCCTTTGAAATCAGGGCATGTTTGGAACAGAAGGCGTCGTGCATGTTCCCAGCACTGCGGGGTCTTAATCCCTTTGAAATCAGGGCATGTTTGGAACCGAAACTGATTTCAGCTATTGATCGTGCGTTTAGCAGTCTTAATCCCTTTGAAATCAGGGCATGTTTGGAACGGTGCCTGGTGCACCGGTAACCAGGAGTGCGCGGGGTCTTAATCCCTTTGAAATCAGGGCATGTTTGGAACTGCCGACCAGTGGGGTCGGTTTAATGAGTTGATAATTGTCTTAATCCCTTTGAAATCAGGGCATGTTTGGAACAATGGGCGGATAATGAAGGGAGCTGGACACTCTTCCGTCTTAATCCCTTTGAAATCAGGGCATGTTTGGAACACAAGGCCAAACAATCACCCGCCGAACGGTTTTTGTCTTAATCCCTTTGAAATCAGGGCATGTTTGGAACCCAGCTGAGAAATTTCTAATGAATATTCCTGAAATAGGTCTTAATCCCTTTGAAATCAGGGCATGTTTGGAACCGTTCTTCTCTTCAATCCCGGGCAATGCCCGGGGTCTTAATCCCTTTGAAATCAGGGCATGTTTGGAACGAAACTAATAGCAGCAATTGATCGCGCATTTAACGTCTTAATCCCTTTGAAATCAGGGCATGTTTGGAACCCGCAAGAGTGCGCAATTATTGATTGACGTGTGTCTTAATCCCTTTGAAATCAGGGCATGTTTGGAACAAATTAACTAACTGAAAGGAGCCCAATCATGTATAGTCTTAATCCCTTTGAAATCAGGGCATGTTTGGAACCTGAATACAGGTTCAACTTAAAGAAATGAAAAATTAGTCTTAATCCCTTTGAAATCAGGGCATGTTTGGAACCCTCTCCATGTTCGACAAGCAGCTCGAAGCAGACGTCTTAATCCCTTTGAAATCAGGGCATGTTTGGAACAAAGAGACTGGAGAAGTCAAGC
>NZ_JBKBQX010000085.1:0-915 GCF_046292505.1 Tepidimonas sp.
GGATGGGGTCGGGGGCCAGACCCCGTTTCCAGGCCGATTCAACAGCCGATTCAGCAGTGTCGAACACAAGCCACTCCGATGCGAAATAGATGGACCGAACGCTTGGCTTCTCACGCGAACAGCGCGTTCATCACGTCACCCCGAACCACCCGATCGAAAGGACGCCCGATGAACCCCCACATCCCCGACCTCCTCGCCACCAAGCTCGCCGAGGCCGCCCTGACCGTGCTGGTGCGCACTTGCCGCAAGGAAGTGGCCTCCGCCAGCCGCGACGAGCTCGAAGCCGCCTGCGTCGCCATGCGCGCCCAGGCACGCCCGGTCATCGACCGCTTGCTCGACGACGCCCGCGCCGCACCCTGGGTGGCCGAAGCCGCCTTCCACGCTGCTGCCCTGGATCTCGCGCAAGCCGGCATCGCGGTGTTGCGCAAGGCCTGACGAGAAACGCGAAGCCAAGCAAGAACGCTTGGCTTCTCACGCGAACAGCGCGTTCATCACCTCACCCGATCACCACGCACCAAGGAGCAGACCATGACCCTGCGCATCCGCCAACCCCAGGTCACCGACACCAACGGCAACGCCCTCGGCCCCCGCCTGATCCGCGTCGAGTTCAACGATCAAGGCCCAGCGACCGTGATGTACGACGGCCAGCGTTATGACTTCACCGGCAAGACCGGCACCAACCTCAAAACCGGCCTGCCGGTGCGCGAGATGGCCACCGTGCGCGATGCGCGCCTGTGGATCAGCCTCGATGGCGAGCACCTGTGGGAAGACTGACTCGCGCCGATCCATCCAACGACCAGGAGAAACACCATGTCTGCACAAACTTCCCCCATCACCGAACGCCAACTCGATCTCATCACCCGCGCGCATTGCGATGCCAATGGCCTGACGTAGACCGATTTGCCATCGAGCTGC
>NZ_JBKBQX010000085.1:925-1499 GCF_046292505.1 Tepidimonas sp.
GGCCTGTTCGATCCGCTGCTCGAGATCAAGTGCGGCGCCAAGCTCAAGATGATCGCCAGCCTCGCGCAGCGGGGGTTGATCGAGCAGCAAGGCGGCCAGTGGCGCCTGAGCCCAGCAGCCATCGCGATCATCAAGGGCGAGGCGCAGCCGGAAGATGTCCTGCCGCCGACGGGGGCCACCCGCGTTGCCACGCCGCCGCTGGCCGACGACCCGGAGCTGGAAGCAGCGGTCGCCGCCGCCGAAGCCAGCTGGCAGCGAGCGCATCTACCGGCTAATCTGAACGGAGCGCGACATGACCGGATTCGCAAATCTCATCAATGCCGCGCGTGAATTCATCGACGAGCGTATCGAGACCGTCGAGGAGAACGCATTCGGCGACTACACCCAGGAAGACATCGATTCCGTTCATCACGAGGCGCATGCCATCGAGGCGGAAATCGCAGCCATCGGACGCATCGTCGAATCCGCCTGCGCCATCGCCTCGATGCGCCACCCAAGCATCGAGGCAATCCTGCGCAAGCGGGGCTTCGCCTACGAAGCCGACCGCATCGCCCGCCTCGTCCGCGCGGTGGAC
>NZ_JBKBQX010000086.1:0-1449 GCF_046292505.1 Tepidimonas sp.
CGTAAGTACTTGTCATACCGAACGATATTGCCGGGGTGCAGTCCGAACCAAGCCCTGATTTCAAAGGGATTAAGACTCCAGCGGGATGTGCGTCTCGGCTTTCCAGCCTCGTCCGAACCAAGCCCTGATTTCAAAGGGATTAAGACTGTCCGTCAATTATCGACGGACCTTGAAAAATAGTGTCCGAACCAAGCCCTGATTTCAAAGGGATTAAGACGGGGGGTTGACGCATGGCTTCAGTCCTCGCAGTGGTCCGAACCAAGCCCTGATTTCAAAGGGATTAAGACGGTGTCAGTCTTGACGATGTTAAAGAGTGGCGGGTCCGAACCAAGCCCTGATTTCAAAGGGATTAAGACTGTAAACGCGCCGTGTGGGCTGTCAGGGTTGGTCTGTCCGAACCAAGCCCTGATTTCAAAGGGATTAAGACGCATCAAGCCCCAGTTGGTCAATGTACGTATTCACGTCCGAACCAAGCCCTGATTTCAAAGGGATTAAGACACGCGTCAAGCATGACTGCGACAATTTGTTGACCGTCCGAACCAAGCCCTGATTTCAAAGGGATTAAGACGATCACATTACTTTCGTTATCACGGAATAATTCGGTCCGAACCAAGCCCTGATTTCAAAGGGATTAAGACACTTGCGCGACATTTCCAGTCTTACGATTAGTTGAGTCCGAACCAAGCCCTGATTTCAAAGGGATTAAGACGGCGTCGACGTGAGACTTTGACATCGTAGGGTTGTCCGAACCAAGCCCTGATTTCAAAGGGATTAAGACATGGTACGCACCACGCTTATATGCGCGATAAACCGAGTCCGAACCAAGCCCTGATTTCAAAGGGATTAAGACGGCCCACAATAGCCCGGCGTACCGGGTGGGACCCAGTCCGAACCAAGCCCTGATTTCAAAGGGATTAAGACAGCATATCGAAACCCATCAAGCAAGTCTTCCAGTCCGAACCAAGCCCTGATTTCAAAGGGATTAAGACGTACCCGCCATTGCCAGAGCAGCGGTAGAGAATCTGTCCGAACCAAGCCCTGATTTCAAAGGGATTAAGACGTCTTCGACCCGCTCCATTTCAAAGCCGCGCCATTGTCCGAACCAAGCCCTGATTTCAAAGGGATTAAGACCGGCTGCGCGCTCGATATTCTCAGCACGTGAGAGTCCGAACCAAGCCTTGATTTCAAAGGGATTAAGACCGTGTACCATCGGGCGATTTTGTTACAACTCTAAGGTCCGAACCAAGCCCTGATTTCAAAGGGATTAAGACGCGCTCACGATAGCGTCATGATTATCGAAAGTGGTCCGAACCAAGCCCTGATTTCAAAGGGATTAAGACGGCTGCGCTGCGGATGATCTTTTCGTAAGCACTCGTCCGAACCAAGCCCTGATTTCAAAGGGATTAAGACGGTTTGCGTCCCATACCATCGCAGGCCCTACATTCGTCC
>NZ_JBKBQX010000087.1:0-1417 GCF_046292505.1 Tepidimonas sp.
ACGACGGCTGGTTCGCTGTTGGGAGCGCCGTTGCAGCTTGTCGGAGCCGAGAAAGACGGTGACGGCGTGTACGTGTCGGCGGTCGGCCTCGACGGCGCTGAAAAAGCGCGTATCGTCGGCGCGCTGGCGGATGCAGGCTTCACGGGCTTTACCGAACAGGACGGACGTATCGGCGCGACAATGCGCGGCAAGGTGCCTGCGTCGTTCGGCGAGCGCGACGGCAAGTTCTGGGGTGGCTGGTCGTATCTGTCGCCGGAAGTGGCCGAAGCGCTCAAAGGGCGCGGCTTCGCGGCCGACGCCGACGCGCGGGCCATCAAACGCGCCGACGCGGCCAAGGAACCGGAAATCGACTTCGGGCAGGGCAACCCGCAAAGCAGCGCCAAGGGCCTCTACCAGTTCACAGAGGGCACATGGCTGTCGCTCATGAAAGACGGCGGCACGGCGCAGCGCTTCGGCCTGGACGTGGAAGGCAAGAGCGATGCCGACATCCTGGCCATGCGTGCGGACCCGCGCGTGTCAACGATGATGGCTGCCGCCTACGCCGAACAGAACAAGATACAGCTACAGGGCGCGCTCGGCCGCCCGGTCAATGACGCCGATCTGTACCTTGCGCATTTCCTCGGCGCGTCCGGTGCCGTGGCGGTTTTGAGCGCGCAGCGTTCCGCGCCTGACACCTTGGCTAAGGACGTGGTTCCGAACGCAGCCGAAAAGAACAAGGCGGTATTCTACGACAAGGACGACGTGCCGCTTACTGTGTCGCAGATGTACAGCCGTGTAGCTGTACAGTTCAATACCGTGCCGGAACGGGTTACGCACGGCGACAACGAAATGCGCAAGCGTATTCTCGAAGACGCAGAAAAGGGACTTAAATCAGACCCGGTATCCTATGCCGCAAAAGTCGGTACGCACTCAATGGGGTCGCTTGAGACGCCGGAAGGCATTGCCCAGCGCGGTGCGAGCGTACGTTCCATTTCCGCGTACTACAACATCCCCGCCAAGGATATGAAACCGCTGACGCAGGACGAGGAGAATTTCTATCTGCGCCAGATACAGGACGGCAGCCCGGATGCCGTGCTGGGGATCATGGCGACGTTCCAGGGCATGGGCACGCAGGAAGCGCGGGCGGCCTATCGGCAGCTTGGCGAAAAGAACAAGGTATTCGAGTTCGCAGCGGGGCTTGCCTACGACCGTGGCCAGCTTTCCGTGGCGGGCGACATCATCCGTGGCCAGAAGCGCCTAAAGGATAACCCGGACGTCAAGACGTTGCTGAAAGCGACGGATCAAGACATCAACGGGCAGTTTGCCAAAGCGACGGGTTCTGCGCTTGCAAATGTCGAGCCCCGATTATTTCGATGCCGTCAGCGGCAAGGATCTGGAGATCAGCAAGGACGGTGACCGCATCGTCGTCGAGTTTGCC
>NZ_JBKBQX010000088.1:0-1399 GCF_046292505.1 Tepidimonas sp.
GGTCCGATACGACGGGCTGGCCTGTATGCGGCCTGTTCTTCGGCGACAGACTATGGAGCCTCGGCAGCATCGAAGCGCCGGACCTTATCGTCGGCTCCGTCGTCAGCGCCTACGAAACCAATTCACAGACGACGCCGGTAGGCGAAGTAGACGACGACAGCGCTATTGTCGTACGATTGAACGCCAAGAAACTGGCGCGCATACGGTGGGCGTCGAGCGATGATCGCGGTCTTATGATCGGGACGCAAAGCGGCGAATGGACGCTTCGCGGCATGGATCAAAATGCTAAACTGACTGCGCGCAATATCGAGGCGAAAAACCCGACAGAGCGCGGTTCGGCGCAGGTCGATTGCGTCAAGGTCGACAGCCAGGTTCTTTACACTCAGCGGTCTAAACGCACGATACGCGAGTTTGCCTACGTGTTTGAGGCGGACGGGTACAAGACGCCGTCCATGTCTCAGCTTGCGTCGCATATCGGCGCGAAACGCTTTGAACAGATGGTCTACGCGGCCGAACCATACAGCATCGTGTGGAACCGTCGCGCCGACGGAACGATGGCCGGATTAACCTACAACCGCGAAGAAAACGTCATCGGCTGGCACAGGCATGATGTTGGCGGTTTCATCGAGACGATGGCTGTTATTCCGTCACAAGACCAGACGACGGATACCCTGTGGCTTGGCGTCCGTCGCACAATCAACGGACAGACGCGTCGTTACGTTGAGCGCCTTACCAAATTCTGGGATTTCGACTTCACGCTTGACGACGCTTTCTACGTCGACTGTGGACTGCGCTATGACGGCGAACCTTTGCCGGGAGGCGTTCTGTACGGACTGTCGCACCTAGAAGGTAAAGACGTGTACGGTCTTGCTGACGGCGTGGCCTTTGGACCTGAGACGGTTGTAAACGGCAGCATAACGCTACCGAACGAAGCGTCTAAAGTCGTGGTCGGCCTCGGTATCGACAACCTCGGCACGACGCACAGGCCGGAAGCGGGCGGCGACGACGGGACTGCGCAGGGCAAAGTCAAGCGCTGGAACATTTTGGGCGCGTTGCTGTGGGACAGCATCGAGGGCGAGTTTGGCACCTACGATGAAGCCAACAAGGAAATCAAGTGGGAGCCGGTGTCTTACGATGAAAGCCCATACGACGAAATCAGCGAAGTGCCGGAACCGCGCACAGAACAGGTCGGGCCTATTCATCCCAATTCCGGCTACGGCAAAGACGGCAGCCTGTACTTTAGGCAGCCAATCGACAAACCCTATCCGTTCAACATCATTGCGTTTTATCCGCAGGGCTTGACGCAGAACCGCTAATGCTGACCTATCTTAAAACGCGACAGGAACACGTACGGTTTGTCAAACCGATTGAAGCGCAGATAAGCGACAAGCTGGTTCTG
>NZ_JBKBQX010000089.1:0-1364 GCF_046292505.1 Tepidimonas sp.
CGGGGTGGGGGGCTGGCCGGGCGCCTCGCTGGCGAACCACGCCGCCGGCCAGCCGGTCAGGCGGATCAGCCGCGCCCAGTCGAAGCCGGCTCCGGGGTCGCGCTTGCGCCCGGGGGCGACGTGCTCGTGCCCGGCCACCGCGCGCAGCGCCGGCAGCCGCTCGCGCAGCGCCGCCAGCAGCGCGGCCAGCGCCGCGTACTGCGCGTCGGTGAAGAGGTCGCCCTCCAGCCCCTCCAGCTCGATGCCGACCGAGAAGTCGTTGCAGTTCTCGTGCCCCTGCCACGACGAGCGGCCGGCGTGCCAGGCGCGGCGGTCCAGCGCGACGAACTGCACGCACTCGCCGTCGCGGCGGATGAGAAAGTGGGCCGAGACCTCCAGACCCCGGATGCTTTGAAAGTAGGGGTGCGCATCCCAGTCCAGCGTGTTGGTGAACAGCCGCTCGATCCACGGGCCGCCGTACTCGCCCGGCGGCAGGCTGATGCTGTGCAGCACCGCGAGCCACGGCTGCACGCCCGTCGGGCGCGGGCCGTGGTTCGGCGACGGCACGCGGCGCGCGCCGGGCAGCCAGCCGTGGTCGGGTTCGGGCAGCGCGGTCATGGTCAGCGCACCAGTTGGTTGAGCTGAATGATCGGCAGCATCACCGCCAGCACGATCAGCAGCACCACGCCGCCCATGGCGATGATCAGCAGCGGCTCCAGCCACGTGGTCAGCCGCAGCAGGCGGCGCTGGGCATCGTCGGAGAGCTGCTGCGCGGCGCGCTGCAGCAGGGGCCCGAGCTGGCCGGTCTGCTCACCCAGGCGCGCAAAGGTCACCAGCAGCCCGGCCAACGCCGGGCGCGTGGCCAGCGCGGCGGCCAGCGGCGCGCCTTCGCGCACCAGGGCCAGCGCCTCGTGCACGTCGCGCTGCAGCGCGGTGTTGCGCAGCGTGTCGGCGGCCTCGCGCTCGTCGGCCAGCCGCTGCAGCACGGTGCCCAGGCGCCCGCTGGCTTCGCCGGCGGCCACCACCGCGCGGTATGGCGCATCAAACACGCGCGGATGGCGCGCCAGCGCCGCCGCCAGCGTGCTGCCGGCGTTGACTTCGGCGCGCAGCTCGGTGACGAGGGCCTGCTGCGCGGCGTCGTCGGCCTCACGCGCGAGTTCGGCCAGCGCCCGCTCCAGCGGCAGGCCGCTGTCCACGAGCGCAGCCAACTGCCGCGTCCACGTTGCCAGCCGCGCCGCCGGCCAGCGGCGCGCGCCGCCCCGGGCCGGCGTGCTGCGCCTGACCCGCAGCGGCCTGCAGCGGCGGCCGCCGGCCGGCGCACCGTGAGCGCCCGACCTGGCCTCGGTGCCTGGTTGCGCGCGCCGCTGGCCACCTGGCGGGCGCTG
>NZ_JBKBQX010000090.1:0-1352 GCF_046292505.1 Tepidimonas sp.
CCAGGAGGGTCACAAGCTCAAAACACTGCGGGCGCCGTGCTGGCAGGCCGGATGTATACGCCGGACTACGAAACGTCGGCCGAATTCGACGCGATGCAGACGCAATCGCCGTTGGCAGCTGGACAACTGGCGGCGATTCCCGCGGGCTTTGACATCCGCTACAGCAACGCGCTGCAGTATCGTGTGCAAACCGGGGGGGTCACGGCCTCGGTGATGTATGGTTTTGGTGAAGCTGGAAACTCGTCCTCCAACTCCCGCTTCGCGGGCCTGATGGGCATGTACAAGGGTGATGGCTATGCCGTGGGCATGGGCTACAACACCCGCAACAACGAGTTGGGCCAGAGATCGCTGACGACTACCACCGTCGGCGGCTGGATCAACGTCGGCCCAGGCAAGCTCAGCGCGGTGTATTCGCGTCACCGCGACGACCATCCGAGCAACTTGTCGTCGATCGCGGCTACGCTGATCGGGAACGGTGTGCCAGCTGCCGCCGCCAACCTCGTGCAGACCGCTTATATGAACGCGCTTAAGCAGCGCTTTGATCTGGTCAACATCGGCTACCGCGTCATTTCAGGTCCGCACACGGTCACGGTGGCCATGACGAACCGCAACGAAAAGACCTCGTACAACGCCGATGCCCGCTCGTATGGAGTAGCGTACACTTACGCGCTGTCCAAGCGTACCGATCTCAATGCGGTGCTCGTGCGTTTTGACAACCGCAAAAATGGCCAAGCTGCTCCGGGCGGGAATGGTTATCTGGGTGGTGTCACGCGCCAGGCTGGAGTCGACAGCATGGCGCTGGGCCTCAGTTTGCGTCACCGGTTCTGAAACGGCTGCGGAGGGCCTGCGCAAACCGCAGGCCTGCTTGGCATGACACTCGGGTCAAGAAGGGCGGAGTCAATAATCAAGTGCAACACCCCTGATCTGCCTTGCACGTGACCCTGCCACCGCCTCATGGGAACCCGTTATCAGCACCTGAGCGCCGAGGAGCGCGCCACCATCATGATCCTGCTGCAACAGGGCTGCTCGGCACGCAGCATTGCCCGCACGCTGCGACGCTCGCCGTCGACGGTGACGCGCGAGATCCGGCGCGTGCATCAGTGGCCGCAGCGCTCGGCCTTCGTGCCGGCAGGCAGCAGCTGCACCTACGATGCGCGGGCAGCCGGCGCGCGTGCTTGCGCGATGCGCCTCAAGCGCCGACGCCACCCCAAGCTGGCCGAAGACGGCGTGCTCTTCGGCGTGGTGCACCACTTTCTGCTGGAGGGCTGGTCGCCATCTCAGATTGCCGGCACACTCAAGCGCATGTGGCCCGACGATCTGGATCGCCGCGTCTCGCACGAGACCATCTACAA
>NZ_JBKBQX010000091.1:0-1341 GCF_046292505.1 Tepidimonas sp.
GGGCCGCCGCGCTTGTCCAGCGCGGTACGCTTACGCTGCCCGATGTATTGCGGGCCGGTGCCATACACGCCGAGAGATGCGTATACTTCCGCGCTCGATTGCGTGAATTTCGACTTGGCCTGATAACGTACCTTGAACAGCAGTTCCGTCATGGCCTCGAAGTACGACTTGACCGCGCGCTGCTTGTTCAAGTAGTGGTCGGACGCTTCCAGTCCGTGCCAGCGCTGCGAACGCGGCGAAGCCAGTCTTTCGAGAATGGCGGCGTATTTGGCCAGCGCACGTACGCCCGTGTTGTCGAACGCAAAGCGTCTCGCCTGCGCGGCGCTGTTCTGGAAGTAGCTGGCCGGTCCTGTCGTGTTCCAGCTACCGAAGTGGCGCGGCATACAGTAGGCCGACGCCATCTTCCAGTCCTGTTCGTGCGGCGCACGTAGGGCCTTCGCTTCTTCGTACAGCCGTACGACATCCGACGCGCTTGGGCGTGCCATGCTAGACCTTCCCGACGCCGCCCAGCATGCGAACCGCCGCGCTGGTCGAAGCGCTGGGCACCCCCAGGCCGCCCGTCAGCATGTTCATGGCCCGCCCGCCCTGGCCGCCGTAATAGCGTTTGCGCTGGCGCTCAGCAGCGGCGGCGACTTCGTCGGACGACCGCTCGGGTGGCGGCGGCAACGGCTCGGGCGGCGGCGCGGGTTCCGGCGCAGGCGCAGGCGCGACCTTTGGCTTGCTCAGGATACCGCCCATGTCAACCCCCTCAGTAGGCGTAAACGTCGTATTCACTCTGGGCTGTACGCGACTTCGGCCGTCGTGTCAAGCTGGTATCGCGCCGTGCGACACGGGCTGCAAACGTCAACATGAGGGTGTCGGCTTTGTCCGGCGACTTCAAGCCGCGCTTTTTCATCTCAGCTTTCGGCTCCATCTTGATACGCTGTTCGTGCCTGTCGAGTGCGTACAATATGGTAGCTAGCTCGCGCGTTAACTCGGCGTCTTCCGGTAGGCAACCTTCCTTCATTATCCAGTCCCTACCGAGGGACCACAATTCGGCGCGCTTGTTAAAATACTTCGTGTGTTCGTGCGCTTCGGAACCCGGATGTACTTCGATGACCTTATATCCCTTATCACGTAGCTGGTCGATGACGCCAGCGCCGGGGCCTGTACTTTCTATCACGATGGCGTCCGGGCGTTCCTTGTCTATCTCGATAATGGCCAATTCGACAATACGCGTCGTGGCCAGCCCGTGGAACTTTTGCATCGGCCGTGATCTAAAGTCGCGGCCTTGCCGCCAGCCAAACACGGTACTGTCGTCGCCGAACCGCGCTACGTCTATTGCCATGATCAACGCGGCTC
>NZ_JBKBQX010000092.1:0-1333 GCF_046292505.1 Tepidimonas sp.
TGTCCGCGGCGGCAGGGCCGGTGTCCCCGCCACCGTTCGCCAGCGCCGCGATGGTGGGGTTTGGGCCATCGCCTATGATGCGAACTGGATCGACTTCCATATTGCTTGTGCCCATGACGACCGCGTTTTCCACCTGCGATCTGTGCGATGCCCACAAGGGCGACACGAGCGGTGCATTCCGTGTGCTGCCCCCGGTGTTTCGGGATTTCGGCGGGCGTGGCCATTTCAGCGGCCCGGTGAGCACCGTCAAATGCCACGAGGACAACAGCCTGGTCAAAGCCGCGCTGGACGAGCCCGGGTTGGGGCGGGTGCTGGTCGTGGATGGCGGGGCGTCGCTGCGGCGCGCGCTGGTCGGGGGCAATCTCGCGGCTGCGGCGGCGCGCAACGGCTGGGTCGGGGTGGTCGTGGACGGTTGCGTGCGGGATGTGGCCGAGCTGGCGGCGGCTCCCGTCGGCATCCGCGCCCTGGCGGCCATGCCTTTGCCCACCGACAAGCGGGGCCAGGGACAGCGCGACGTCGCCGTCCAGATTCAGGGCGTCTGGGTGCGCCCGGGGGACTGGTTATACGCCGATGCGGACGGCATCGTCGTCGCGGCTCAGCCGCTCCACGCCTTGTAAGCCATCGTGGCCGCCAGGCCGTACAGAATCAGCGCAAAGACGCGCTTGAGGGTGGAGACGGGCAGGGCATGGGCCACGCGCACCCCCACTGGGGCCATGAGCACGCTGGCGCTGGCAATGACGGCCAGCGCGGGCAAAAAGATGAAGCCCAGCGAGCCTGCGGGTCGGCCTGCCACGTGGGCGCCCGACCAGATGTAGCCCACGGCGTTGGCCAGCGCGATGGGAAAGCCGAGCGCCGCGCTGGTGGCGACCGCCTGGTGCATGGCGACGTTGCACCAAGTCATGAAGGGGACGCTGATGAAACCGCCGCCTGCGCCGACCAGGCCGGAGAGAAACCCGATCACACCCCCGGCGGCCAGTTGCCCGCCTGGACCGGGCAGGCTGCGTTGCGCCGCCGGCTTGCGTGCCCTCAGCATTTGTGTGGCCGAAAAGGCGACGAAGCCGGCAAACAGCAGGGCCAGCCAGCGCCCCTGCACGATGCGAAAGACCCCCGCACCCGCCAGTGCGGCCCCGAGCACGATGCCCGGTGCCAGCCGCGCCACCAGATCCCAGCGCACGACGCCGCGTCGATGGTGCGCGCGCACACTGGAGATGGAGGTGAACACGATGGTGGCCATCGAGGTGGCGATGGCCATCTTCACCGCCAGATCGGCCGAGACGCCGCGGTGGCTGAGGATGAAGGTGATGAAGGGCACCAGAATCATGCCGCCGCCGAT
>NZ_JBKBQX010000093.1:0-1313 GCF_046292505.1 Tepidimonas sp.
GGTCAGGGATCAGGAATCAGGGGAAACTTTGTCTCAATCCCTTTGAAATCAGGGCATGTTTGGAACGCCGCCGACAACAAAACCAAAACTGCCGTAACTCGGTCTTAGTCCCTTTGAAATCAGGGCATGTTTGGAACACCTACGATGTGGCAAAGGCTTTTTGGAGACGGAGTCTTAATCCCTTTGAAATCAGGGCATGTTTGGAACCCTTTTTTGAGGAGTAACACCGTGGCACTTCAGACACGTCTTAATCCCTTTGAAATCAGGGCATGTTTGGAACGGCTCGGTGTGGGTGGAGTCGAACGGTGTCATGTATGTCTTAATCCCTTTGAAATCAGGGCATGTTTGGAACAAGGCCAAGGCAACTGATGTTGCTCTACCAAACCCCGTCTTAATCCCTTTGAAATCAGGGCATGTTTGGAACATACACAACAAGCCGTCACTGCGCTTCTATCTCAGGTCTTAATCCCTTTGAAATCAGGGCATGTTTGGAACTGGTTAGGGGAGTTAAATAGAAGGTATCCCATAGTCTTAATCCCTTTGAAATCAGGGCATGTTTGGAACGGGGTGTCCTTCATGGTCCATAGGACATCCCCCGTCTTAATCCCTTTGAAATCAGGGCATGTTTGGAACGTCGGCAACGCTGGAGGATTCCTGTCTGGGGAGTTCGTCTTAATCCCTTTGAAATCAGGGCATGTTTGGAACCGAGAATGGTATGAAATGTCTTATTGACGGTAGCTGTCTTAATCCCTTTGAAATCAGGGCATGTTTGGAACGATCCAGGCCCTAACAAGGGCAATGGATTTATCGTGTCTTAATCCCTTTGAAATCAGGGCATGTTTGGAACGTGTGGTGCGGCTAATAGACCGCGCATGTCAGCTCGCTTAATCCCTTTGAAATCAGGGCATGTTTGGAACCGGGCCAAATGCCAACCCTACGTCGTGCCGTTCGCGCTTAATCCCTTTGAAATCAGGGCATGTTTGGAACTGGGGTCGCTCGCGTCCTCGACGTTGTCGAGGGCGCTTAATCCCTTTGAAATCAGGGCATGTTTGGAACCGCACGACCATCTACATCAACTCACAGATCGCCGCTTAATCCCTTTGAAATCAGGGCATGTTTGGAACGGACGCAGCCGAGAAAGCAGAATCATTTGCTATCGCTTAATCCCTTTGAAATCAGGGCATGTTTGGAACACAGACCATGCGAAACGCTCGGAGGCAGGCCGCGCTTAATCCCTTTGAAATCAGGGCATGTTTGGAACGAACTCAGGAAAAGGAGCTTGAAAATGAACATTAACGCTTAATCCCTTTGAA
>NZ_JBKBQX010000094.1:0-1310 GCF_046292505.1 Tepidimonas sp.
CAGACTGGACCGCAGCGACGGCAGTCGCATGCCGGCCACCCCTTGCCTTTCGGACAGGGACGCCATCGGCACCTGATTGCGTATTCCACGCCATGGCGGACACGATTCCACGCTGATGGCGGACAGTGTTCCAGCGTGAAGCCGGACACCGTTGCACGCTGAAGGCGGACAGCATTCCAAATCGATGGCGGACACCTGCAGGGTGTTCTGAGTGACCCGAACGCGGCATACGCTGCCCGGTTTATCGGCCGGAGCCAGCGATGCCCACACCCAGGGTCACCATGAGCAAACTACGACACACACTGCAACTGCTGCACGGCGGGGCCTTGAGCACCCGCCAAATCGGCGCGGCGCTTGGCATCTCCAAGTCCACTGTCAGCGAAATAGCCAGTTATGCCCGCGCCGCCGGCGTGGACTGGGCGCTGGCCCAAAGCCTGAGCGACGAAGAGCTCCAGTCCCGGCTCTACAAGCCACCCGTGGCGCGCGCCTCGCGCCACCTGGAACCCGAGTACAGCCACATCCATCGCGAACTGCGCCGCCCCGGCGTCACCCTGCAACTGCTGTGGGAGGAGTACCAGCAACAGCACGCTGCTCAGGCCTACAAGTACAGCGCCTTTTGCGAGAAGTACAAGGCCTGGGCCCGCGGGTTGAAGCGCTCCATGCGCCAGACCCACATGGCCGGCGACAAACTCTTTGTGGACTACGCCGGCCAGACCGTGCCCGTCGTGGATGCCGACACTGGCGAGATACGCCAAGCCCATGTCTTCGTGGCCGTGCTGGGCGCATCGAACTACACCTACGCCTGTGCCACCGCCAGCCAGAAGGCCACGGACTGGGTGGCCAGCATCATCAGCGCGCTGGAGTTCATCGGCGGTGTGCCCCGCCTGCTGGTGCCCGACCAGCCACGTGCCTTGATGGCCCGTGCCGACCGCTACGAGCCCACCGCACACCGCCTGCTCGATGAGCTGTGTGCACACTACGGTGTCGCGGTCATGCCCGCACGCCCGGCCAAACCCCGCGACAAGCCCAAGGTCGAGGTCGCCGTGCAGGTGGTCGAGCGCTGGATTCTGGCGCGGCTGCGCCACCAGACCTTCTTCAGCCTGGCCGAGCTCAACCGCTCGATTGCCGTCTTGCTGGCCGACTTGAACCAGCGCGCGTTCAAGAAACTCCCCGGCAACCGCGCCAGCGCCTTTGCCGAGCTCGACCGGCCAGCCCTGCGCCCCCTGCCGGCGGCGCGCGCGTGCCCCTCGTCCCGCAGCGCCTGTGCGGCGATGGCGGCGTTGTTGAGAAAGCAGTACCCACCAAAAAAG
>NZ_JBKBQX010000095.1:0-1288 GCF_046292505.1 Tepidimonas sp.
TGGTTTGTTCCTGCTTGCGCCGTCGGCGCACGGTCGGACCGGCGGCGAACAGTTCGGTCTCGGTGACGAGCTCGATGGCCTTGAGCGTGGCGCCGTTGTCGCCGTGCAGCACCGGCTTGGTCGTCATCGCGTGGAGGCCCTCGGCCAGCGCCGTGCGCTTGAGCAGGTGCGCGGCGTGCTCGGCGTCGTCGCTGTCGTGGACCTCGAAGCCCACGATCTTGCGGCTGTACACGTCCAGGATCAAGTACAGGTAGAACCAGCGCCCGATCACCGCCGCGGGCAGGAACGTCATGTCCCAGCACCACAGCTGCCGCGGCGCGGTGGCTACGTGGGTGGTCGGCGCTCGGGTGGCACGCGGCGGCTTGGCGCGCCCGCGATGCTGCGTCTGGCCATGCGCGCGCAGCACGCGCTGGAACGATGACTCGCTGGCCAGGTACACGCCTTCGTCGGCCAGGGCCGGCACGATGCGCGCCGGCGGCATGTCCGCAAAGCGCGCCTCGTTGGCCACGTGCAGGATCTGCTCGCGCTCGGCGGTGCTCAGCGCATGCCCGGGCGTGGGGTGCACGGCCTGGGGACGGCCGTCGCCACGCGCCAAGCCATCGCCGGCACGCCAGCGCTGCAGGGTGCGCACGTCGATGCCAGCCACCTCGCAGGCCAGGTGCAGCCGCGCGCCGGCCCGGTGGGCCACTTCGATGTCTCGGGCCAGGCTTTGGCGATCTTCGAGGCCGATCATTCGTCCCCGCCCTTGTTGAAGATCGCCTCGACTTTTTTTGACAGCACCAGCAGCGCCGCCGTCTCGGCCAGGGCTTTGTCCTTGCGGCGCAGCTCGCGCTCGAGCTCCTTGATGCGCCGCCGGTCGTCCTTGGTCTGCTGCGGGCTCGCGCGCGCCTCCTCAGGCGCGGCCAGGGCCTGCGTGGCGCTGTCGCGCCATTGCTGTAACTGCTGCGGGTACACGCCGTGTTCGCGGCACCAGGCGTTGCGCGCCGCTTCATCGAGGGCGGCCGTGGTGATCACCGCCTCCAGGCGTGCGGCTGCGGTCCAGGTGCGCTGCTGCACCGGTTGGGCCAGCGCGTCGGCACGCCAACGCTGCAGGGTGTCGGCACTGATGCCGACCTCGCGCGCCACCGCGTCCAGCGGTGCGCTCTCCGGCGGCAGCAAGCGGGCCACCGCGCGGTTCTTGAATGCTTGTCCGTATCGAGCCAATTCGTTCTCCGGTAATCCCCCCGAAATCCAGCGCTCCGAGAAGTAGAGCTATGCGGCCATGGCCAGCCGCTGTTTTGGGGTGATG
>NZ_JBKBQX010000096.1:0-1243 GCF_046292505.1 Tepidimonas sp.
CTTGAACACCCGCACGCGCCGACCCTGGCGCACGTGCCAGCGCGCCAGCGCCGCAGTGACGCTGGTCTTGCCCTGGCCGGAGGCCGCGGCGGCGATCAGCAGCACGGGGCAGCGCATGGCAGCGGCGTGCATAGCGGTCTCGGTGGACATGACCCGACCTCAGCGCGGGGCCCAGCTCAGGCCGACGAACAGGGTCCGGCCCGGCGTCGCATAGCCCGCCACCGTCTCGTAGGCGCGATCGGTGGCGTTGTCGAGGCGGGCGAGCACGCGCCAGTCGCGCCCCAGCGGCCGCTCGGCCGTCAGGTTGAGCAGCGTGTACGGTGCGAGCCGCCGGGTGTTGGCCGCATCGTCATAGCGCTCCCCCACCACCTGCACCTCGCCCCCCAGGCGCCAGCCCGCGACGAGGGTATCGGCCGTCAGCGTCGCCTGCGTGCGCGGCCGGCGCGCCAGCCACTTGTCGGTCACCTCATTCTTGGGTCGCATCACGTCCCATGACGCACCCAGGTTGACCGCACCGACGCGGGTGCCACCGCTGAACGTCACCCCGGTGAGGCGGGCCCGACCGACGTTGTCGTAGCAGCCCGCGTACGTTCCGACCCCGTTGACGCACGGCCCCGGGCCGCTGACGTAGCCGATCAGGTCGCGCACGCGGTTGCGGTAGGCCACCACGGACAGCCGGTCCGCCCCGGACTGCCAATGCAGGCCGGCCTCCACGTTGCGGCCCTTCTCGGCCTTGAGGTCGGGCTTGCCGTATTTGCTGAAGCGCTGGAACAGCGTCGGCACCCGGAAGGCCGTACCCGCCGACGCCGTCACGCGCAGCGTGCGGCTGACATCGTAGCCATAGGCCAGCAGCCCGGTGGACTGGCCGCCGAATTCGCTGTCGTCGTCATGGCGCGCGTTGACCTGCAGATGGTGCGGCCCCGAGCGCCAGCCGTAGCCCACGGCCAGGGCATTCTGGTGGCGATCGGTGCGGGGCGGCGTCGTGCTGCGGTTGTCCAGCGCATCCTCGCGCCGCTCCAGGTCCACCGTCATCAGGCCCTGGCCCAGCCGCACCTCGTTGCGCAGCAGCGCGGTGGTCACGCGCGTCTCGGTCAGGTACGGCGACGGCGTCGTCTCGTAGCGGTCGGTACCGCGCGTCAGGCTGGCGCGGGTGGACCAGACCTCGCTCCAGCGCGCCGTCCAGTGCAGCCCGGCCGTGCGCAGGCGGTGCCGGCTCTGGTCGTCCACCCCAGGCGTGAAGCCG
>NZ_JBKBQX010000097.1:0-1231 GCF_046292505.1 Tepidimonas sp.
AACGGCAATTACATATGGTGGGACGCGCCCGATATGATCGACCGGCTCATGTCCTACTGCGATCAGGACGTACGAACCGAGTGCGACGCCGACGCGAAGCTGCCACAACTTACCGACTACGAGCAATACGTCTGGGCGTTCGATCAGGTTATTAACGAACGCGGCGTGCGTCTCGATCTTCCGTTGATCCACCGTGCTAACGCGCTGGTCGACGTGGCGAAGAAACAGGCCGACCGGCTTATGCGCTCTATCACTGGCGGCTACGTCAAGAAAGTCACAGAGACGGGCAAGCTCGCTGAGTGGATAACGGCGAACGGCGTTGCATGTACGTCTGTCAAGAAAGGCGACATGGAAGACATCGTCTTCCAGGCCGAAGTGATCGACAAGCAGGCGATCAAGGAAGCCGTAGAGCTACGCAAGTCTGCCAACAAGACCAGCACCGCCAAGTACAAGGCGATGCTCGAATGTATCTGCAATGACGAACGGGCGCGCGGCTTGCTCGCCTACCACGCTGCCAAGACCGGGCGTTGGGGCGGACGGCTCATTCAGCCGCAGAACCTTCCGCGTTTCGACCAGGACAACATGGACGAACGGCATCCGGTCGATTACTTGGTATCGCTGCTGCAAAGCGACATGACCATTCCCGAGATACACGACTGCATGATGGTCGTGTACGGCGACGTCATGACGCACCTGTCGAAAGCGCTGCGCAGTATGATCGTGGCCGCGCCGGATCATAAGCTGGTCGGCGGTGACTACTCCAACATCGAGGGGCGTGTAAACGCGTGGCTGGCTAACGAGCAATGGAAGCTGGACGCGTTCGCCGCCTATGACGCAGGCATTGGACCGGACCTGTATAAAGTCGCCTACGCCAAGTCGTTTAACACGGCCATCGAAACCGTAACGAAAGCCCAGCGCCAGATCGGCAAAGTCCAGGAACTTGCCCTCGGTTATCAAGGCGGCGTCGGGGCCGTTATGGATATGGGCGAAGTCTACAACGTCAACCCTTACGAGATTGCCAAGGCCGTCAAGGAAGTTACGTCCGCAGAGATATGGGATAAGACAGCCGCAGGCTACGAAAAGGCGACGGACAAATCCGGTTTGCAAGAGCGCGAATGGACGGCAATCAAGATCATCGTCAACGGCTGGCGTGCGGCGCACCCTGGCATCGTTCAATCGTGATGCCTCGTGCAGGGCATGCTGGGCCACGAGCCAGCTTGAATTGGACAGC
>NZ_JBKBQX010000098.1:0-1229 GCF_046292505.1 Tepidimonas sp.
TGGCCGGGCATTCGACATCGCGGTGGGTCAAATCGACATCGGCAACGTCGCCAGCGACATGACCGAGCGCATGGCCGCTGGCGTGCTGCAGGCCGACGGCAGCGTGCGCCCCGAGGCGCGCATGGACATGGACGCGGTGGTGCAGACCTTCATGGCCATGGTGCGCCTGCCGCTGGAGGCCAACGTGCTGTTCACCACGGTCATGGCCACCCAAATGCCGTTCGTTGGGCGGGGGTGACCCCCGCGCTGTCGTGCACCGTTACAGCGGCAGCGCGCTGGTGCATTTGATCTCGTCCAGGCAGACGCTGGAGCGCACGCCGTTGACGCCTGGCAGCTGCGCCAGCGTGCCGAGCAGAAAGTCCGACAGCGCCTTCAGATCGCGCGCCACCACCTTGAGCACATAGTCGAAATCGCCCGTCACCGCATAGCACTCCTGCACCTGCGCCATGTCGCGCACCCGCTGGCGGAATTGCTCCACCTCGCGGATGTGGCCGCGCTCCATCGTCACATGCACGAACGCGGTCACGCCCAGCCCCAGCCGCGGCGCGTCCAGCCGCGCCTCGTAGCGGCGCACATAGCCCTGCTCCTCCAGCCGGCGGTGGCGGCGGTTGCACTGCGCCGGGGACAGATGCACCGCTTCGGCCAGGGCCTGGTTGCTGATGCGCCCGTCCTCCTGTAGACGGGCCAGGATGCGGCGATCCACCGCGTCGACGGAAGGGCTGGGCACCATGGGGCTCTCCTGGGTCAGAACAGTGCGGGTTTTACCCGAAACCCGCAACGATTTTTCATGATTGCGGGTTTTCCGGTCGTCGAAATGCAAGCCCATTGCGCCGACGCGGACATATGCTTCCGGCTTTCAATTTCAGTGCAGGAGTCGAGACCATGGCCGACCTCTTCGACAACCCCATGGGGCTGTGCGGATTCGAGTTTGTCGAGTTTGCCGCGCCCACCGCCAACGTGCTGGAGCCGCTGTTTCAGGCACTGGGCTTCACCCGCATCGCGCGCCACCGATCCAAGGACGTGGAGCTGTGGCGCCAGGGGCAGATCAACTTCATCATCAACCGCGAGCCGCGCAGCCTGGCCGACTACTTTGCGCAGGAGCACGGGCCCAGCGCCTGCGGGCTGGCGTTCCGCGTGAAGGACGCCCACAAGGCCTACTACCGCGCGCTGGAGCTGGGCGCGCAGCCGATCGACATCCCCACCGGCCCGATGGAGCTGCGGCTGCCCGC
>NZ_JBKBQX010000099.1:0-1217 GCF_046292505.1 Tepidimonas sp.
TAAGTGCAGCTTCTGTAGGGAAAAAGCCTTTCAGGTTAAAACTTTCGGCTCCAAAATCTGCCTTTAATTCCTTGATTCGATTCTCTGCATCGCCTCTGTTTCGGTACGTTCTCCAAACATCTGTTGCCGATTGTTCTTGGTTGGTAATATAGGCTGAATAGCGATAATTTCTATGGATTTCATCTTCCGGAAACAGGCTTAATATTCGGCCTGCCGCATTCGGCCGTTGTGCTATTTTTTGCCTTACAATAACTATCCTTCTTGGCTTTTCCCAGTTTTTTGCTTGATAATATTTGTCGCAAATTTCGATGCCCTCATCAACTTTTATCCAAAAATCTTGCTGGTCTATCAAGTGTTGAATGGGGTGAGTAAATTTTGCAGCGATGATGTATTGGAGTGTTTTTAATTCAAGATAATCCATAATGTCTTTCTGGAAAAAACCACTATCCAAACGAACTAATCCTACTTTCTTATCCCCAAAATTTAAGAGTGTTTCTTCTAAAAATCCTACAAAATTATTTGCCGAAGAAGCATTGCCGCTCCTGAGCCAAAAATTAGCGACCATCTTTACATCGTTCACAAATGCAATGATAGGATGATGGCTGTTTCTTCCTTTTTTCTTAGGATTGTAGCCTTTTTTTGCTCCCTCTTGCTCTCCGTATCGAGTAATTACAGATGAATCAATGTCTAACGTAAAATAATTGAGGTTCAAATTCTGAAAAAACCAACTGAAAAAATGATGCCCAACTTGCTGGTTGATGTGTTGTGTAAACTTGCCAAAATAGCGTTTATATGCGTCCTGAGCAGGGGTCTTTCGCCAGCCAAATATTTCCCCAAGAGCCTTATCTGCACGGGTAATTTCTGTGTGCAAAAAACGATTGGCGCCACACCAAATACTCGTAATAAAAGATTCAAGCAAAACTTCTTTTTTATAAGAATTATTGGAAAGTGACACAGGTAAAGACCACCCCGCCGCGCGCCAGGTGCGTGGGCGGGTTGCCCATCTGCGATCGTCCTTCGAATCCCAACGACGTCCTGTGATGGACTTTGGCCGCCGTGGTTCAACTCCGGCGGTTTTTTTCTGCATTTTTCGGCGGCGCCCACAGCGGCTGTGGCGCGGCCCCTCGGGGGCGCTTAGGTCGACGCCGGACGGGGCACCGGGCGCGGGCGGCCCTGCTCGTCGATGGCCACATAGGTCAGTGTCGCTTCGGTCACTT
>NZ_JBKBQX010000100.1:0-1195 GCF_046292505.1 Tepidimonas sp.
CGGGGCGAAGTAGGTGGCGAAGGTGTCCACCGTCCCCAGCGGAAAGGCGTGAGCCTCGCCCGCGGCGATGAAGCGGCGCGCGGTGCCGTTGGCATCGGTGGCCTGACCCCGGTACTCCTCGAAGGTGATGCCGCCGTAGGTGAAGCCGCGCCGCACGTCGTTGATGAGGATGGCGCCGTTCTGCCAGTTCTCGAAGGCCTTCTCGACCTTGGCGTGGCCGGTGAGCGCGGCGAAGAACTCCGGCGAGCACAGACAATGGACGCCGTTCATGAACTCGCCCTTGAGGTTCTCCTCGATGGTCGCCAGCACGATGCCGCACTTGGCTTTGACGTTGGTGCCCGCCGTGCCCAGCTCGAAGGCTACCGTTTGCTGCGTGATCTCGAAGGCGTCGAACAGGTCGTAGAGCACCGAGCCGTCCGCATCGAGGATCACGCCCTTGAGCGCGCCGACACGCAGGTGCTCCAGCGTGATCGCATGCTTGTTGCGCATCGTCTCCAGATGGCGCGCGACCACGCCTGCGACCGTCTCGGTTTCGGTTTCCGAACCGAAGGCGCGGATGCCTTGCACTTCCTCGGGCAGCACCACGTCGTCGTGCGGGATGTGCGGCACGACGAAGGAGCGCAGCTTGCGCTTGCCACGCACGCCGACCGTGCCGGGCGAACCCGGCGGCAGCGTAGGCAGCAGGTTGAGCACGCCGTTCATTTCCTCGACGACGATCTGGCGCTGACGCACGGGCTTGGGCGGCATCAGGTTCAGTTCTTCCAGACGCCCGTAGCGGTTGGGCAGGATGTTGATGGCAGCGGTCAGCGCGGCCATCGAGAACGCGGGATTGCTGAAGGGGTTGTTCATGGTCAGGCTCCTTGACGGACGAGCACGCCCAGCGCCTTGAGCTGCGCAATGGCGGTAAGTTGTTCGGCAGTGGTGATGGCGTCGGGCCACGCGAGTGCGTGGTTGGCGACGATGGCGTGGCGCGCGACGACGAGGCCGTCATCACGGTCGATCAATGCCGCGTCGCAGGCTTGCAGCAGCACGCCTGCGGCGACCTGCGTGCCGTCCTCGGCGGACGGATCGATCTGCTTGTACTTGCCGGTGGCGGTTACGATGCCGACGCCGGTGCCCAGCGGCAGGTTCTGACCGCAAGCGACCGTGACGCGGTCGCGCGAGTAGAGGTTCGGCGCTTCGTACTTGAGCAGGT
>NZ_JBKBQX010000101.1:0-1194 GCF_046292505.1 Tepidimonas sp.
ACTTCGCCCCGGCGCTGTACGAGGCCGGCTTCGTCAGCGCGGCTCACGCCGAGGCCGACATCGAGGCGACGTTGCAGCCCGCCGAAGAAGTCGCCTTGGCGGAAGTGCGGCACGATGGCGCGCTCGATGATGCGGCTGGCCAGCAGGTCCGGCAGCGCGCCCTCCACCGCCTGGGTGGTGGCGATGCGCACGCGGCGGTCGTCCTTGGCCACCACCAGCAGCACGCCGTCGCCGACGTCGCGCCGGCCGATCTTCCAGGCATCGCCGACGCGCTGCGTGTAGTCGGTGATGTCCTCCGGCGCGGTGGTCGGCACCAGCAGCACCACCACCTGGCTGCCACGCTCACGCTCGAACGCCGCCAGCCGCGCCTCCAGCGCCGCGCGCTGCTCGGCGCTGAGCGTGCCGGTCAGGTCCATCACGCGGGCGGTCAGCGCCGGCACCGGCTGCAGGGCCTGCGCGTGCGCCGGGGCCCCCAAGGCCAGCGCCAGCATCAGCCACGCCCAGGACAGCCACGCGAGGCGAGGACCACCCCACCCGCGCGGTCCCTTGACCGGGGCAGCGCCGGCCGTGGCGAGCCGTAACCCGGCGGCGACAGGCACGGCCGCGCCCCTCACCGCCCCGGCGCCGCCGGGAGTTCCACCTTCGGCGGCTGCGCCAGCGTGGCCTCGTCGGCCGGGGCGAAGCCGGGCTTGGGCGCGTAGCCGAACACCTTGGCCGTCAGGTTGGTCGGGAAGCTGCGCGCCAGCGTGTTGTAGCGCTGCACCGCCTGGATGTAGCGGTTGCGCGCCACCGCGTTGCGGTTTTCGGTGCCTTCCAGCTGCACGCGCAGGTCGGCGAAGCCCTGGTTGGCCTTCAGATTCGGGTACTGCTCGGCCACCGCCAGCAGGCGCGCCAGCGCGCCGCCGAGCTCGCCCTGCGCGGCCTGGAAGCGCTGCAGCGCCTGCGGGTCCTGCAGCATCTCGGGCGTGACCTGGATCGCGGTGGCGCGGGCGCGCGCCTCGATGACGCGCGTCAGCGTCTCGCGCTCGAAGTTGGCCTCGCCCTGCACGGTGGCCACCAGGTTGGGCACCAGGTCGGCGCGGCGCGGGCTGTGTTCGAGACCATCGACCTGCGCCAGCCCGCCGCCGAGGCCATGCAGGAGCTGGCCGTGCTGGCACTCGACAAGGGGCTGGAGCTGGAATTCGACAGTCCGCC
>NZ_JBKBQX010000102.1:0-1182 GCF_046292505.1 Tepidimonas sp.
ATGCGTCAAGCCATACAGGACGCAGCGGTCGCGTACTACACGGAAAAGGTATCGTCCAACCCGAAGTCAAGGTTCGACAGCGACGAGTTTGAAACGGCTATCAACGCCGTACTCGGCGGGACGAAAGGCAAACCGGCTCTCGGCGAAGTCAACGGCGCGGTAACTGTGCTGCCGGAAAACCTGACAGCGCGTGAAGTCGAAGACGCGTTCGGCCGTATGAATGAACAGGATTGGGCCAACATGTCGGTTCACAAGACACCGCCGCGCTACGGCGACGGCTCGCCTGTTTCTGCTTTCGATCTGGAAAAGGAAGCGAACCTACGCCCCATCGGCGGCAATCAGTATCTTGTCGTCATGGGCGACGGAACGTACCTGACCACGGGAAAGCCGTTGGCAAACGGGCGCATGCAGCCCTACGTGCTGGCACTTGACGACAAGAACGTCCGGCAAGTGCTTGGGCGTCCGCGTCGCATGTCGGATAGCGAACGCGCCATCGGCGCGATGTTCGGGGGTACGCCGTGAGCTTCTTCCGTGAAGCCTATGACGGCGCGCTGTCGGTAGCGCCGGAGCAAGTCAGCGGCGGCCAGCCCATCGGCTTCATGGAAGCGTTCGGCATGGCCTACGAAGCGCAGACGCGCGCAGCGTCGCTTAACGGCCTTGAGCAAAAGTTCTGGGAGGCGGAGCAAGAGCAAATCCGCGCCGTCCGTGAACGCGGCGGCAGGCATCCCAGCTTAAGCGGTGTCGATTACAACTGGACGGCCGGTTCCGGCGAACCGTTGCCGGTCGGCAAGCGCTTGAACGGCTACCTGGACGCGGCACGCTACTTCGTCGAGGGCGGTACGCCGGATCGCGCGCAGCAGATTGAGCAATATGACGCGCACATCATGAAGCTGCGCGAAGAACACCCCGACCTACAACTTAAGACGTCGCGTGAGATGTTTGACGATCTACGCGATAAAGCGCGTAAGGCGGAGGAGAAATGGTCACTCGCCAACACAACGGCGATGGGCACGGCAGGCGGCTTTCTCGGCGGTATGGCTGGCGCTATGGACCCGGCTTACGATCCGTTTAACGTGGCGACACTTGGCGTCGGCGGCATCGGCAACATGTCGCCAAAGCCGTGCCAGGCATCTTCACCGTCGGACGTCTGCACGCCGTCGGCGTCGGTGCGCTTGAGCACCC
>NZ_JBKBQX010000103.1:0-1175 GCF_046292505.1 Tepidimonas sp.
GGCGCATCGCGCAAGCACGCGCGCCGGCTGCCCGCGCATCGTAGGTGCAGCTGCTGCCTGCCGGCACGAAGGCCGATGCCGCGGCCAAGGCGCATTTCAGCGAAGTCGGGCCGCTCATCGACGCGGTGCGCCGCGGCGTTTCGCGGCGCGAGGGGTCAAGATCAGAAAAGGAGCGGGTGGCGCGATGACGACTGAGCCGCTTAACGATTACGAGCGCGACGGCGCGGCGATCTACCGCCGCTCGTTCGCCATCATTCGCGCCGAGGCCGACCTGGCGCGCTTCGATGCCGAGCAAGAGCCGGTGGTGGTGCGCATGATCCACGCCTGCGGCCTGGTGGAGCTGGCCAAGGACGTGGCGTTCACGCCGGATCTGGTGCCGTCGGCACGCGCCGCGCTGCGCCGCGGCGCGCCGATTTTGTGCGACGCGCAGATGGTGGCCGCTGGCATCACGCGTCGGCGTCTGCCTGCGGACAACCCGGTGCTTTGCACGCTGCACGACCCCGACGTCAGCGCTCTGGCGCAGCGCCTGGGCACCACGCGCAGCGCAGCGGCGCTGGAGCGGTGGCGGCCGCATCTGGCCGGCTCGGTGGTGGCCATTGGCAACGCGCCGACGGCCCTGTTTCGGCTTCTAGAAATGCTGCGCGAGCCCGGCTGCCCGCGACCGGCGGCCATCGTGGGCTGTCCGGTGGGCTTCGTCGGGGCGGCGGAGTCCAAGGCGGCCCTGATGGCGCAGCCGCCCGCCCCGGCGCTGACGGTGCACGGGCGTTTGGGCGGCTCGGCCATCGTGGCGGCGGCGCTCAACGCGCTGGCCAGCGAGGAGGAGCGCTGATGGGGCGCATCGTCGGCGTCGGTTTGGGGCCAGGCGACCCGCAGTTGGTGACGGTGCGCGCCCAGCGATGGCTTGTCCAGGCGCGTCAGGTGGCCTATTTCCGCAAGCGCGGCCGCCCCGGACGGGCGCGGCGCATCGCGCAAACCTGGCTGTTACCGCAGGCGGTGGAGCACGCGATGGAGTATCCCGTCACCACCGAGCTGCCATTCGACAGCCCAGCCTACATCGATCGGCTGGCCCGGTTTTATGACCACTGGGTCGAGCGTCTGGAGACGCTGGCCGCCTTGTTGTATGCCTACCTGTGGCGGGGGGAGTGGCCGGCGCCCCTGTCGTTGCTGGGCATCGG
>NZ_JBKBQX010000104.1:0-1174 GCF_046292505.1 Tepidimonas sp.
GAGCCGACACGGGTGCCGGACAGCGTCAGCAAAACATGCCAGTGCATGACATGCACGCGCGTCTACCAGTATAGGCGCCGCCTTCAGACGCACAATATCGAGGGGTTATCGTGGTCGCGCCACCGCCGCCACATCCACCGCTACCCGCAACCCGCCCCACAGGCGACCGATTCCACCTGCAGGGTGGTGTGCCCGATGCCCAGGGCGCGCAGCGCGACGGCGGCCTGGGCCAGTAGGGCGTCCGGATGGGGAGCGTCGGTCCCCACCACCAGATGGGCCGTCATCGCCACATCGCGGGCGCCACCCGTGCCTACCGCCCAGACATGCAGGTCGTGCACCGAGGTGACACCCGGCAGCGCAAGCAGGGTGCGGCGCACGGCACCCAGGTCCACCCCAGCCGGCACGCCGTCGAACAGCAGATGCAACGTTTGCCACGCCAGCGGAGCGGTGCCGGCGACGATCACCCCGACGATGACGAGGCTGACCGCAGGGTCGATCCACCCCCAGCCACGCCACCAGGTGAGGGCACCCGCCACCACGACGCCCAGCGAAATCAGCGCATCGGCGGCCATGTGCAAAAAGGCGCCCCGCAGATTGAGGTCGTGGCGGCTGCCGGCGACAAACAGCCAGGCGGTCACCCCGTTGACGACGACCCCCGCCGCCGCCACGCCCATGACGACACCCGGCGGCGGGGCCACCCCTGGTGCCACCAGCCGGGCACCGGCCTCCCACACCAGCCAGGCCATCGCCGCCAGGAGCACGACGGCGTTGACGAAACCGGCCAAAATCGATCCGCGGCGCCAGCCGTAGGTGTGCCGATCGTCCGGCCGCAGGCGGGCGGCGGCGTAGGCCGCCCAGGCGAGCAGCAAGCCCCCCACGTCGCTGAGGTTGTGCCCGGCATCGGCCAGCAGCGCCAGCGATCCGACTGCCCAGCCATAAAAGGCCTCGATGCCGACGAAGGCGAGGTTGAGCCCGACCCCGAGCGCGAAGGCCCGCCCGTAGTGGGCCGGCGCGTGGACGTGGGCATGCCCGTGGCCGTGGGCATGCCCGTGGCCGTGGGAGTGCCCGTGATCGTGGTGCCCGTGGTGTCCGTGGGGATCGTCGTGGTCGTGGGTATGCGCGTCGTGGTGCATGCTGCGATGCGGGGGCGCGCGGTTCAACGCCGCGCCGCCTC
>NZ_JBKBQX010000105.1:0-1171 GCF_046292505.1 Tepidimonas sp.
CCAGACCCCAAAGCGCTTGCCGCTGCATGGCGGTGAGGCGATGTGCGCAGCCGACCGCCTGAGCGCCGCCTACCGGCGCTACCTACGCGCCGCCAGCATCACCTTTGGCGTCTGCTGAGCAAGGACGCGCGATGATCCCCGAACCCAACCTGCCCTTCGACCGAATCGGCCTCGAGCGGCTGGCCGTGCTGCTAAGGCGCGCGCCGAAGGCCGAGCTGCACCTGCACATCGAAGGCACGCTGGAGCCGGAGATGATGCTGGCGCTGGCGCGCCGTCACGGCGTGGCGCTGCCGTACGCCGACGTCGAGGCGGTGCGCGCGGCCTACGCCTTCACCCGCCTGCAGAGCTTTCTGGACCTGTATTACGCCGGCGCCGGTGTGCTGCGCGAGGCGGAGGATTTCCACGACCTCGCGTGGGCCTACTTCCGGCGCGCCGCGGCGGACGGCGTCGTACATGCGGAGTGCTTCTTCGACCCGCAGACGCACACTGCGCGCGGCGTACCGCTGGCGGCGGTGTTCGAGGGGCTGGTGGCGGCGCAGCGGCGCGCCGAAGCCGAGCTGGGTCTGTCGGTGCGCTGGATCCTGTGTGTGCTGCGGCACTTGAGCGAGGACGAGGCGCTGGCCACGCTGGAGGCGGCGCGGCCGTGGCGCGAGCACTTCATCGGCCTAGGGCTGGACTCCAGCGAACTGGGCCACCCGCCAGCGAAGTTCCAACGCGTGTTCGCCCGTGCCCGCGCGCTGGGCTTGCACGGGGTGGCGCACGCCGGCGAGGAGGGGCCGCCCGACTACATCCGCCAGGCGCTGGATCTGCTGCAGGTGCAGCGCATCGACCACGGGGTGCAGGCGGTGTACGACCCGGCGCTGCTGCAGCGGCTGGCGCGCGAGCGGGTGCCCCTGACGGTATGCCCGCTGTCCAACGTGCGGCTGTGCGTGTTTCCGGATCTGGCCTCGCACAACCTGCGCACGCTGCTGCAGGCGGGACTGTGTGTCACCGTCAACTCCGACGATCCGGCCTACTTCGGCGGCTACGTCGCCGACAACCTGGTGCAGACGGTGCAGGCGCTGGGGCTGGACGCACGCGCGGCGTGGCGGCTGCTGGCCAACGGCTTCGAGGGGGCGTTCCTCGACGAGGCCACCCGCGCGCGGCACCTGGCGGCCCTGGAGCGGGTGTT
>NZ_JBKBQX010000106.1:0-1168 GCF_046292505.1 Tepidimonas sp.
CATCTGCCCGGTCGTTTGCGAACGCACGTACAGGCGGCCCAGATCCTCCGGCCGCGCACGGTACGGTGCATCGGCCTGCATCGTCACCCGGTAGGTGCGCCCCGCGCGGTTGAAGTCGTTGACATAGAGCGACCCCATCTGGGCCTGCAGCGCCGCGAACACCTCGTTGACCGGCACGCCCAGCGCCAGGGCCTTCTCGCGGTCCACCTCCACCCGCAACTGGGGCACCGTCGGGCGAAAGAAGGTTTGCGCCTTGGCCAGCACCGGATGGGCGTTGAGCGCGGTGATGAAATCCTGCGTCACCTGCGCCAGCCGCTGGGGATCCGCCTCACCACGGGCCTGAACGTACAGCTCGAAGCCGCCGGCCTGCCCCAGCCCCTGGATGCCGGGCGGATTGAAGGCGAACGCCAGCCCGTCCTGCAACGCAAAGCCCATGCCGCTGACCTGCTGCGCGAGCTGCTGCGAGGTCTGCTGGCGCTCCTCCCACCGCTTCATCGGGATGAAGATGGTCGCCGCGTTGCTCTTGGCCCCACCGCCGATCAGGTCGAAGCCGTTGATGATGAAGAAGCTGTCGATGGCCGGGTTCTGCGCGTTCATCAGCCGCAACTGCTCGGTGGAGCGCTCGGTGCGCGCCAGCGTGGCGCCGTCGGGCAGCACCACGGCGGCGATGATGTAGCCTTGGTCCTCCTCCGGCACGAAGCTGCCGGGCACACGGGCGAACAGCCAAGCCGCCCCACCCAGCATCAGCGCAAAGCCCAACAAGGCCAGCACGCGGCGCCGCAGCGCCAGATCCACCGCGCCCAGAAAGCGGTGCGTCAGCCGGTCGAACGCGCGGTTGAACGGCGCAAACAGCCGCTGCAGCCGGGTGTCGCCGTCGAAGTGTGGCTTGAGCAACACCGCACACAGCGCCGGCGTCAGGGTCAGCGCGACCACGCCCGACAGCACCACCGCGATCGCCACCGTCACCGCGAACTGCCGGTACAACTGCCCCGCGATACCGCCCATGAAGGCCACCGGGATGAACACCGCGCACAACACCAGCACGATGCCCACCACGGCGCCCGAGACCTCGCGCATGGCCTCGATGGACGCCGCCATCGGGCTCATCTTTTCCTCGCGCATCAGGCGCTCGACGTTTTCCAGCACCACGATGGCGTCATCCACCCCG
>NZ_JBKBQX010000107.1:0-1146 GCF_046292505.1 Tepidimonas sp.
GGCCACCAGATCCGCAGCTACGTGCTGGACCAGAGCCGCATCAAGGATCTGCGCACCAATGTCGAGGTGTCCAACACCTTCTGCGTGACCTGAGGAGGTCAAGGCTGAGGTCATGCCCACACCCAGCGGCCGATTCGAGATCAGGGTCAGCGAACTCGAGCACCATGCCGACTATGTGCAGGAGCGCCTGGGCATTCCACCGGAGAAAGCTCCCTTCCCGCAATGGGTGGCGCCCCGGCACGGCGGCAGCGGTACGCTGCATTTCGTCAGCCCCAAGCTCGCAGGCCAGGCCGAAGGACGCAGCGCCAACCTGCCGCACGTCACGGCGATGATTCAACCCACCCAAGGCGGGCAACACAACGTGTTTCTCGAGATCCACCCCGAAGCAGCGGCTGCACGCGGCATCAGCGATGGCGACCGGGTGCGGATCAAGAACAAGATCGGCCAGATCGAGGTCCAGGCCCGGGTCACACAGACCACGCGCCCCGATACGGTCGTGCTGCCCATGATCCATGGGCACTGGGCCCAGGGGCGCTGGGCCGAGGCCAACGGCCGGCTGCCCACCGGCAGCACCAACGAAATCACCGAAAACCTCTCGGAGCCGCTGTCGGGGCTGGTGTGCTACCACTCCGGGCTGGTCGAGGTCGAGAAAGTCTGAAGGAGAAACATCATGGCGAAATGGGGAATGGTCATCGACCTCGAAAAATGCACCGGTTGCCAGGCCTGCACGCTGGCGTGCGGTATGGAGAACAGCCGCCTGCCGGGTGAGCACTGGCAAGACGTGATCTTCTTTCAAGAAGGTGCCTTTCCGAACACCCAGCTCAAATGGTTTCCGCGGCCTTGCATGCACTGCGAGAACCCGTCATGCGTGGCCGTGTGCCCGACGCGGGCCACTTACAAAAACGAATCGGGCCAGGTGCTGGTGAACTGGGAGCGCTGCATCGGTTGCAAGTACTGCATGATTGCCTGTCCGTATGGGGTGCGCTTCTACACCGAAGAGAAACCGGTCTACGGTGGCCCGAACATGAAAGAGGTTTTTCCCGCCGAAGACGCGCACTCCTGGAACCCGGGATGGCGCACCGATCGGCCTGACCGTCAATTCGTTCAACTCCGTCTCGCTGGAGCCGCCGCTGGTGCTCTGGAGCC
>NZ_JBKBQX010000108.1:0-1139 GCF_046292505.1 Tepidimonas sp.
TGCGCGTTCCGCCGGACTACGCCATCGTGGTGTTTTTCCCCGCCGGCGTGGCGGCGGGCGCCGCGCTGGTCTGGGGCTACCGTCCGCATCCGGTGGAAGACCACGGCAAGCTGCGTATTGCCTACTTCAAGGCGACGCAGTCCGGCGCGGGCGACGCCAACTCGACGTTCGAGCTTTGCCGTCTGCCGCAGGGCCGGGTCCGCATTTTTCCGGGCCTGTCCCGTCTGTCCTGTTCCGCCCTCGGCACTTCCCGCACCCTGGACGTCGGCCACGCCAAGTACGTCAAGGGGTCGGAAGGCAGCACGGAAGCGGCTGTCGAGAACGCGCTTGCCAACGCCGTCGACGTGTCCGGTGCTGTGGCCGGTGCCGCGCTTGGGACCGGCATCAAGTTCGACGTGTACTCGCTGGGCGGCGTGCTGATCACCGGCAAGGTCGAAGGCGGCACGGTGCCGGACGGCTCCGTGCTTGAAGGGTTCATCGCGTACGCTCACGAATAAACCCGTTCGCCACGGGGGCAGGCAGGAGGCCGAGGGATGACCACGCCCGTAAAGGTAATCAACCGAGGGCTTGGTAAACTCTCGGCCTCTACCATTTCCGCCATAGAGCCGCCGCGCACCGGCGTAGAGCGGTTCATGGCCGACAACTACCCCGGATGGCGGGATAGCGAAATCGCCAAACGTCGCTGGCGTTTTGCGTTGCAGCGCGTCAAGCTGACGCCGACCGGCGACGCTCTTACCGACGATCTGAAACCCTACGCGTTTCAGCTACCGCCCGACTGCCTGCGCGTCATTCGTAAGCGCGGGGACAGGTGGGAGCAACGCGGCACGAAGCTGTTTCATACGGAAACCGAACTGACAATCGACTACCTCCGGCGCGTACCGGAAGTAGAGTTCGATCCGATGTTCGCCGAAGTGCTGGCCTGTCGTATCGCGGTCGAAAGTTGCGAGTTCGTCACGCAATCGACCGCCAAGCTGGCCGACAAACGCGGCGAGTACAAGGACGCCGTGGGCGAAGCGGTAAGGACCAACTCTTTCGTTACCGGCCCCGAGAACCTGTCGGAAGACGACAATGAGTTCTCCTGGGTATACGAAAGGTACTAACCCGTGGCCAAAGTAGCTCCTCTTATCCAGTCGTTCAAT
>NZ_JBKBQX010000109.1:0-1118 GCF_046292505.1 Tepidimonas sp.
CCTGGGCAGCAGCCCGACCCTGTGCCGGCTGGAGAAACGGGCGACGCGCTCGGATGGGGTGGCGTTGAACCGGGTGCTGGTCGAGCAGTTCATCGCCAGCCAGCCCCGGGCACCGGAAGAACTGGTTCTGGATGTCGATGCCTCGGATATTCCGCTGCACGGGGATCAGGAGCTGAAGGAATTCCATGCCTATTACGACAGTCATTGCTACCTGCCGCTCTACGTCTTCTGTGGAAAGGCCATGCTGGCCTGTGTGCTGCGCAGGAGCCGCATTGACGGGGCGCGGCACGCGGCAGCGGTGATCAAGCTGATCGTGACGCGTCTGCGCCAGGCCTGGCCCCGGGTGCGCCTCATCGTCCGCGGTGATTCGGGATTCTGTCGGCAGCGCCTGATTCGCTGGTGCGAGCGGCAGGATGTGGGCTATGTCATCGGCTTGGCGCGCAACGCGGTGCTGCATCGCCAGGTCGAAGGCTGGGAACGCCTGATGGAACACCGCTATTCGGCCGGTGGCATCAAACAAAGGCTGATTCGCGAGTTCCGTTATGCCGCGCAGATTTGGGATCGCCCACGGCGGGTCGTAACCCGGCTGGAATTCGGCGCGCAGGGCAGCAATCCGCGTTTCATCGTGACCAATCTCGATGGCACCCCGGCCGACCTGTACGACGGGCTTTACTGCCTGCGCGGGGAGGCCGAGAACCGGATCAAGGAAACCCAGCTCGACCTGTTCGGAACCCGCGCCAGCTGCCGGCGCTTTCTCGCCAACTGGCTGCGGGTGCTGTTCTCAGCGCTCGCCTATACCCTGATGCAGCGCTTGCGCGAACTGGCCCTGGCCAACACCGAGCTGGCCAAGGCCTCGGCCGCCACGATTCGCGTCCGCCTGCTCAAGATCGGCGCCGCCGTGCTGCGCAACACCCGACGCATCCGCATCCTGCTGGCCTCCCATCATCCGTTGCGCGACGTCTACTTCATGGCGGCCAACACACTGGCTTCTCCATGACGATCACACCGTGCGTCCCCGACACGTTGAGCATCGGGGGTTGGGGGAAGTCCACCGGGCTGGAGAGTGAGAAGGTCTCGTACAACGCCGGCTACACCAACGTGCACGAGCTGATCCCATG
>NZ_JBKBQX010000110.1:0-1114 GCF_046292505.1 Tepidimonas sp.
GCAGACCATCATCTGCGCGCGCGGGAATCCCTCGCTCAGCATGTTCATCAGCGGGATCGTGCCGCGCTGGCCGAGCGCAGCGCCGATGCCACGCGCCAGATCGCCGCGCTGGTGCGCGCCATTCAGGCCGACACGCAGGACGCGGTGCTGGCGATGGAGCGCTCGACGCGCGAGGTCGTCGAAGGGGCGCGGCTGTCCGACAACGCCGGCGCGGCGCTGGCCGAAATCGACCGCCTGTCGCGGCAGGCGGCGGAACTGGTCGAGCAAATCGCCGGCTCGGCCGGGCGCGAGGCGGCGCTGGCGGGGCAGACGGCGACCAGCATCCAGCACATCCTGGCCGTCACCGAGCAGACCGGCGAGGGCACGCGCTCCACGGTGCAGCAGGTGCGCGAGCTGGCCCGCGTGGCGGACGAGCTGCGCCAGTCGGTGGCCCGCTTCAAGATCCGCTGAGACGTGGCCGAGCGCGACGACGCCCCGCCATCCCTGCCCATCGCCATGGGCGGGCCGCCGGCCGATCCAGGGCCGCTGGCGTGGCTTCGGGAGGCGCTGGAGCGCACGCTGGACGCCACCCTGGCCGCGGTGCGGCAGTATGTGGCGGCGCACGAGCGCTCTCGCGCGGGTGATCTGGGCGCGGTGGACGACAGCGACTTGCGCTGGCAGATCCAGGCCCTGCACCAGGCGGCCGGCGCGCTGGACATGGTGGATCTGCCGGCCGAGGCCCGTACCGTCGCGGCCCTGCAGTCGGTGTTGGAGCGGCTGGTACAGCGCCCGTTGGCGGCAGAGGCCTCGGTCGTCCCCCTGGTCGAGCGCGGCGTGTGGGCGCTGCGCGATCAGCTGCAGCGCCACCTGCGCCAGCAGGGGCTGCCGGGGCTGGCGCTGTTCCCCACCTACCGGGATTGGCAGCAGTGGGCGCAGGGCCGCGCCCATCCGGCCGACCTGTGGGGGTCACCCCTGCCGCTGGCGGTGGAACCGCCCCCGGGTCCGACCGTCGCGCCTGGGCCGCGCGTGCGCACCCACCTGGAGCGGCTGGCCCTGCCGCTGTTGCGGGAGGGGCGTCCCAGCGCAGCCGCGGCCCTGGCCCGGTTGGCCGGTGGCGTGTCGCGGTCGGTGGGCG
>NZ_JBKBQX010000111.1:0-1103 GCF_046292505.1 Tepidimonas sp.
CGCTGCACTCCGCCCCCGACGGCGCGCCGATCGGGGCAGTTCCTCGACCCCGGCCGCCGGGCCGCCATCGCCCGCGCCGAACGCATCCGCCCGGGCCGGATGCACCTTGCGCACCGAGCGGGCATCGAATACGCGCCCGGCACGCGTCACCCACACCCCGCCCGCCGTCTGCGCGACGGCATCCCCCGCCAGGGTCAGGGCATCGGCCAAGTTCTGCGGGCCATCGGGCGCTGCCGCCGAGGCCGGCCGCATCGCCCCCACCAGGACCACCGGCCGGCGCGGTTGCAGCACCGCGTGCAGCAGCCAGGCGGTCTCCTCCAGCGTGTCCGTGCCGTGGGTGATGACCAACGCCGCCACCTCCGGCCGCTGCAGATGCCGCCACGCGGCCGCCAGCAGCGCCTGCCACAGGGCGGGCGTCATGTCCTTGCTGTCCACGTTGGCAACCTGCTCGGCCTCTAGCCGCATGCCCTCGGGCGGCACCAACCCCGCCAACAGGTCGGCCACCGGCACGACCCCGGCCTGATACCCGACCACATCCTGCGCGTTGGCGGCGCGGCCCGCGATCGTCCCGCCCATGCCCAACACCACCAGCACGCGCGGCGGCTGCGCAGCACGGTTCTCCGCCATCGCTAGCATCGTCATGATTGCTTTCGTGAAATGACAAATCCGTGAATATCCCCGCACTATGCTAACGTAATGCCGGCTCACGCCGGCCGCCGATACATCGGCGGCTGATATACGCTGCAAACGCCAAACAGGGAGACCCCGATGACCCCCGACACCCTCATGCTCGCCGGGCTCGGCCTGGGCTTGATCAACGCCGCGCTGTTGCTGGTGCTGGTGCTGCGCCGGCCCCGCTTCGACACCCCGGCCGACCTTGCGGCGCGCATCGGCGTCATGGAACAGGCTCTGCAGGGGCTGGCGCAGGCCGGCGCCCGCGCCGACGCCGGCCTGACACGGCTCGATGCGCAACTGCGCGACTTCACCCAAACCACCCACCACAACCTGGATGCGAAGCTCGCGCTGACCCTGGAAGAGTCGCGCCACGGCCGCAACGAACTGGCCGCGGCGCTGGGGGCCTTCCGCACAGATCTGTCCGCGAC
>NZ_JBKBQX010000112.1:0-1093 GCF_046292505.1 Tepidimonas sp.
GGTGCAGCGCGAGGTGGACTGGCGCGACAGCAAGCGCCTGCAGCGCCTCTTGAAAGCAGCGCGCCTGAAGGTCTCCAGCGCCTGTCTGGAGGACATCGACTGGCGCGCCAGCCGGGGCCTGAGCCGGGAGGCCATCGCCAGCCTCGCCGGCGGAGACTGGCTGCGCCATGGCCACAACGTGCTCATCACCGGGGCCACGGGCTGCGGCAAAACGTGGCTGGCGTGTGCGCTGGGGCAGCAGGCGGCACGCCTGGGGTTCTCGGTGCTCTACACCAGGGCTCCCCGACTCCTGGAAGAACTTCACGTGGCCCATGGCGACGGCAGCTTTGGCAAGCGGTTGGCGCAACTGGCCCGGCTGGACCTTCTCATCCTGGACGACTTTGGCATCGCCCCGATTGCCGCGCACGAGCGAAACGATTTGCTCGAGCTCTTGGACGACCGGGTGGGGACGCGCTCAACCCTCATCACCAGCCAGTTGCCGGTGACGGCCTGGCACGCCTGGCTGGATGAACCCACGCTGGCCGACGCCATCCTGGACCGCATCGTGCACGGCTCGCACAAGATAGCCCTCAAGGGCGAGTCAATGCGCAAGCTCGCCAAGGCCGCCTGAGCCGGTCGTGCCGAGTGCCATTCCACGCTGATGGCGGACACTTCAGCTACGATTTGCGTGTCACTCAGGACACCCGCGCAAGGTGTCCGCTCTTCGCTGGAACGCTGTCCGCGATGGCAATGGAATCACTGTCCGCCATCAGTGGAATGCGCACACCGCCAACCTGGTGACCCTGTTTGCGCTGTCCAACCTGTGGATGGTGCGCAAACGACTCTTGAGCATGGGGGCGCAGGGATGAGTGCGCCCAAAATGGGCCACGGGGCCTCAAACAGGGCCGAAAGGGCCCGAAATTGCCCCTCGAACGCGCCAAGATGTCGCCATGTGAAACATCAGCCCACAACAGCCGACTCAGCGGCGGGTTGTGCAGACCTTCCCTAAGGAGTCGCCCCTGAAATATTCATAACCTCATGATTTTTCTTGTGTTATTGTCTGTTTGCGAGTACAATTTCCCCCAGATTTGATGGTCTGATGCGCCGTTTTCTG
>NZ_JBKBQX010000113.1:0-1092 GCF_046292505.1 Tepidimonas sp.
CAATCGCTGCCATCCAAACCGGCCCCATAATCGAGCGTTGCGCGTTCTGTATGGTGCTGGCTGCGCTGGCGATGGTGTTGCCGACAATCTCGCGCAGGGCTTCCCGCGTGACTTCCCGGTGGTTCGCGTGTTCGCGTTCGAGGTCGGTTCGCAGGCGTGCCGCTTCGGCGTTCAGTTGTCGCGTCTTGCTGTCCCAAAGGTCTTGAGCCTGCTTTACCACTTCGCCATTGATCGCCTTACCGGTCTTCGACAACTGTTCGACCAGGGTTTCCAGCTCGCTTTTCTGGTCTTCCAGAATAAGTCGGTTCAGCAGCACCACGGCAAAGACAGGATCGTTTTCATCGACCTGCAAACCCGTGCGGGCCACCAGTTCCGCGATGTACTTGCGCCGCTCCATGGTCAGAACTCGATCTTTTCGAGCTGGCCGAACACGTCTTTGGCGACGTTGCGGATGCGCTGTTTTTCCATCAATGCGAAGTCCGGCGACTGCATGATTTCCTCGACCGTCAGGCGCTTGGTGTTCATCTTCTTCACGTCATCGCCGTAGGTCTGATGGTTGCGAGCTTGCAGCAGTACCGCACCATGCAGCCGATCCTGATTAGCCTTGAACACCTTGGTTTCAGTGAACTCCTTTCCTTCCACGGTCTTCATGGGGCCGAAGTGCTCATTCAGCCAGAGCACCAGGGGGGCGCCCTCGATGCCTTGGGCAATCGAGTTGAAGCCGTTGGCCGTGTCGGTCAGGGTGTCGCCACCGCCGACCACGGTATGCAGATAGACCTTCTTGCCGCTGTCGGTCAGGAAGCTGACTACATCGTTTTCGACCATGTAGGCCAGCAGGGGTGAGAAGGTGTTGGCGCCGTTGTCGATGACGAATGTTCCGTCCTCGGTCAGCAGCTTTTCCATGAGGCAATCGAAGCGCTTCGCGTCAATCGTGCGCGACTCGTTCATTACCGGGATGTGTTGCGCTTCCAGGGCCTTGTAATGGGAGAACGTGGTGTTCTCTTGGTCCGTGTCGAAGGCTTTCAGATTCGCGCCCGTGCTTTTGAAGTACTGCGCGAGCATGACGGCGACGAACGATTTGCCGATGCCTCC
>NZ_JBKBQX010000114.1:0-1090 GCF_046292505.1 Tepidimonas sp.
CGCCAGCGCTTCGTGCATCCACACATCGCGGCCGGGGACCATGGCGCAGGCCGTGGTCGTGCGCTGGAAGACCACGATTCCGCGAACGCGACATGTCGGTATCAGAACTGTTCGACTATCTGGTCTACATTGACGAGCAGGTAGAAACGTGTGAGAAACCAGACGCACCTCTTACGCCCGGTGAATGGTGCCGCTGGTGCGACGCCGAAACGACATGTCCGGCGCTGGAAGCCCGCGCGCTTTCCACTGTCAGCACGGCATTCGCCAGCGTGCGCGAAGTCACGGCGGCCAAGCTGCCGTCGCCGCAAAGCCTGCCGCTGGATCGTCTGGCCTACGTGCTGCAATCGGCCGACTTGCTCAAGTCGTGGCTGTCCGCATGTGAGGACCACGCCCTGGAACTGGCGCGGCACGGTCACAACATACCTGGCTTTAAGCTGGTCAACACGCAGGCCAAACGCAAATGGTTCGGCGATCCTACGCACGTCGCCGGGCAGCTAATGGTACTGACTGGCCTTACCGATTGGGACAAGGTCATGCCGCGCAAGCTGATAGGCGTGACGGACGCAGAGGCCCTAGTTGTCAAGGCGTACAAGGCGCGCATGTCCAAAAAGGACGCCAAGAAAGCAGCCGAAGACGCTAAGCAAGCTATGGCGTTCTTGACCCTTAAAGAGAGTTCGGGGAATACGACGCTGGTTCCCCTCACTGACGACCGGCCTACGGTCAATCAGGCTACGACAGCGTTTAGCGTGGTCAATATACCACAGGCAGATAGGACATAGAGATGACAACCACGATCATGCGTAACAGCAAGGTGGGCGACGCGTGGATACGTCAATGCGTGGCCATGAACCCCATTCAGCCGGTCATTGATCCACAAACGGGTCAGCCGAACGGCAACATCCTGACCGGCCCTGTGCGGCTGGCGTTTGTCAATCTGTTCACGCCATCGCGCGGCATGGCGAACGCGCAGGACCAGAACAAGGAACCGAAGTACGGAACCATGATCCTGTTCCCGCCGCCGTCGACCGGCGTTGACATGACGCACCTGTACAACGCGTACTACGCCGTGCTGGGCGAGAAATTCCGCGAC
>NZ_JBKBQX010000115.1:0-1080 GCF_046292505.1 Tepidimonas sp.
GTTACGTAACGGGTATTGTAGCCATCCGGGGTGAGAGAGGGAGCTACAACCACCGACCTACCTGCCTGACCTCTCTCAGGATTGTAGCCATCCGGGGTGAGAGAGGGAGCTACAACTCGGTCAGCGCCGTGCGCCAACGCAATCTGATTGTAGCCATCCGGGGTGAGAGAGGGAGCTACAACGCCCGGCGTAAGCTGCCTTGGGGCGATATCATTGTAGCCATCCGGGGTGAGAGAGGGAGCTACAACGGGATTCTGGCCGGGGATGCCACGTCGCCGATTGTAGCCATCCGGGGTGAGAGAGGGAGCTACAACAGCGAAGACGAGACAATCAGCAGCCGCGCCATTGTAGCCATCCGGGGTGAGAGAGGGAGCTACAACTCCTCGATGTGCGCGCCGCAGTGGATGCAGATTGTAGCCATCCGGGGTGAGAGAGGGAGCTACAACCTCACCGGGCAGGTAGGTTTCGCTGCCCGCATTGTAGCCATCCGGGGTGAGAGAGGGAGCTACAACGGCTAAGGGGTAGGTAGCTTGATGGCCTGAATTGTAGCCATCCGGGGTGAGAGAGGGAGCTACAACGAGCCTTCATACTTGTAGTTACTACTGCGAATTGTAGCCATCCGGGGTGAGAGAGGGAGCTACAACGAACCGCGAACGGCTGATCGCAAAAGCCACATTGTAGCCATCCGGGGTGAGAGAGGGAGCTACAACCTTGGCCACGGCCTAGCTCGACGGGGCGAAATTGTAGCCATCCGGGGTGAGAGAGGGAGCTACAACGTTGGGCGTGCGGCTGCTGGCGTCTGTGGTATTGTAGCCATCCGGGGTGAGAGAGGGAGCTACAACTGTACGTGCATCAGATCACGACGCACTGGCATTGTAGCCATCCGGGGTGAGAGAGGGAGCTACAACCTGCAGCGACTCGTAGATCTTGTGCGTGCTATTGTAGCCATCCGGGGTGAGAGAGGGAGCTACAACCGACATCCGACAGCAGCCGCACGGCCAGGTATTGTAGCCATCCGGGGTGAGAGAGGGAGCTACAACTCCACCTACGACGACCCGGCTGTTGTCCCGATTGTAGCCA
>NZ_JBKBQX010000116.1:0-1065 GCF_046292505.1 Tepidimonas sp.
CGGCGGTGTTGCTCTGGCGTGACGAGCGCTGGTTGGTGACCTGCGCGCTGGCGTTCGCGGTGGTCTATGTCCTGCTGTATCGGATGCTGGTGCGCTTTCATACGCCGGGGTGGCTGCGCAGGAAACCGAGGTGAGTAGACTGCGGTCCATGCCCGAGAAGCAGTTCAACACCGCCGACCCGAGCGGGCCCGAGCTGCACTACGTGCTCGATCCGCTTGCCCGCATCGACCTGTTTGCTCGCCAGGCGGTGGCTGGAGCCTGCAGGAACACATGCACACGGGCTTGGTCAAGGAAGCCTTGGCCATGGCATGCTGGAGCCGCCGTCCGCCGCCTGCATTCGTCGCTGGGCGATCTCAGCCCGATGCAGTTCGAGCAACGCTGGCACGAGGCACAGCGCAACAATGCCGCGTAAGGCGTGGGGACATGAACTCCACGAAACAGGGGCGAGGTCAGTGAGCGCGAGCGGCCCTGTGCGGCTGTCCGCGCCGATGCGGGGGTCTGTGGCGTGGCGACGGACGGGGCGGAGGGAGCGGGCCTACAACCTCGGGCAAAAAACCGCTGTTCTTCTGGTTGCCGCGCCAGTTTTTCAGGTCCTTTTCGGTGTGGGCGATGTTGACATCGCCACAGACCAAGCACTCGCGCTCGACCGCCAAGCGGGCAAGCCGCGGCGCGATGTCGTCCAGAAAGCGAAACTTGGCCTGCTGGCGCTCGTCGCCCGACGATCCACTGGGAAAGTACACACTCACGACGCTGAAGGCGCGCGCCGGGGTGTCGAAGCGCAGCTCCAGATACCGGCCCTCGTCATCGAACTCGGGCACCCCGATGCCGACGACGACGTCGCTGGGCTCATGCCGGGTGTAGATGCCCACACCCGAGTAGCCTTTCTTGACGGCGCAGTGAAAATACCCTCGCAAGCCGGCCAGAGTCTCGAAACGGTTGGCCAAGTCGGCGGGCTGGGCCTTGAGCTCCTGCACGCACAGCAGGTCCGGCGCAGTCGTGGCGACCCAGTCCTCCAGCCCCTTGCTGGCGGCCGAGCGGATCCCGGCCAAGGCCCCGTTCGATCTG
>NZ_JBKBQX010000117.1:0-1062 GCF_046292505.1 Tepidimonas sp.
GGTCGTCCAGCGACCCCGGTTTGGAGGGGACGAAGGCTTCCAGCGTTCCGTGGTTGACCGCGTGGATATGGTCGAAGTCCTTGTCTGCTGCGCCTTTTACGGCCCGCGCTTGGCAGTTGATACGCTCGTCATCCCGCTTGATGTGCTGGCACGAATCGTATTTTTTCGCGGCTTCGTAGATGGCCGCTGCTGATCCAGTCAGGCCGGAATAGCCGCCGTTGCGTACCGAGTCGTAGACCTCCTTCCATCCGGCCGGCAGATAGTCCTTGAACTTCGGATCGTTGAGGATGGCGCCCAAATTGCGCGACCCGGTAAGCGCCTCGTATTGCTGCTTCATCTGGTCGAGCTGCGCCTTGAGTTGGCTGATTTGCTCAACGTACTTGGCAATATCTTCGACGTGGTTCATCACGTCCGTTGCGATGCTGGCCGCGTCCGTGACGGGGATTTGGGCGCTGGCAGAGCCAGCCTTAACGAGCATCCAGCCCGCGACAATGCAAACGGTAAGTACCTTGATGGAATTCATTTTGCGCCACTCCTTTTCAGTGAAGGAGCGGGCACGCTGGCCGTTCTTTCCGACCTGTCCGCCGGCTCATTGCGAGCGTCTATTCCCGGCTGTCAGGGCTTTCGCCCGTACCCCGTTGGGGTGTGGTCTATGCGGTGCGTCTATCCGCACTGTCACGGCTTCCTATCTTCCTGCCGTTGGGAGGGCATCAGCCCTGCGCCCGGTGCATCATGGGCGGTAGCGTCCCGCTACAGTTGGAACCAAAACACCATGTTTTGACTCCCGAATTTTACTACTTTGGCATTCCGCTTGCAGTGGTGACAACCAGATCCAACCAGGTGCGGCGCCGTGTCACCAAAGGGGCACAAGTGCCCGGCCTACTATCGGCTGCGGCCCTGGTCATCACGGTTCGTTCGCGGGCGCGTGGCCTCCCGCTGCTGGTCTTGACTCCGCCCGGCTGCACGCACCGCCTCTAGTTCTACCTGGTGGCGAGTCGTCACCGGTGGCATGGATTGCACGAAGCCGACGATATTCAAGGCCAATTGCTTGTCGGCAACCTC
>NZ_JBKBQX010000118.1:0-1060 GCF_046292505.1 Tepidimonas sp.
GGGGATTACCAAACGCCCAACCGGAGAGGGTTGGGCGTGGAAAGGTGCTGGCGCAGTCTACCGCCGATTTCGAACCCATTTCCCAAACCCCTGCGTAATCCTTCGGGCAAAAGCGGAAGGTTTCGGGCGTTTGCCCGTCTCACGCCGAACCCGCAAGAGTGCGCTGCAGTCCCGCTATACGCTGACTGACTGGATTGCGGCGTCATCGTTGGGCCAATGCCTCGACAGATCCATGCTGTCGTGAAGTAGGCGCAGCACCTCGATGACTCGCCCCGGAGCAACTCGGAACATGACGAAGTGACGGCCCTTTCTGCCCTGCCGCGCCACATGCAGGGTGCGAATGCCGGGCCCGATGTCGTCCCTCGCTTTGCCCCCCCAGGATGTCGGGTCCCTCGTGCAAGGCCTCGATGGCTTGTGTCACGGTCTCGATGTAGAACGCGGCCTGCAGGGAACCGAAGTGCTCCGTTGTCCACGCTGCAATGTCGAGCAGATCGGCCTCAGCAATGGCGGCCAGGCGAACGCGCCACGGCTCGCTCATGCTTGGACGAGCGTTTGGGCCGTCACGGCCTTCAAGTGAGCGCGCAAGGATTCCCGGGTGTCGAACGTCTTGTAGCGCCCCGCCTCGATATCGGCGATGCCCACCTTGGCGGCGGCGCGCAGCGCTTCGAGGCGGCTGGCGTCCTCGGCCTCGCGTTGTTCGACGAGACGCAAGCCCTCGCGCAGCACTTCGCTGGCGTTCTGGTAGCGGCCGCTGACGACCAAATGCTCTACCAGCGCGGCCTGGTGATCGGTGAGGACAACATTGCGCGTCGGCATGGAAATCTCCGTGCAGGAAAGATTGGCATAGTATGCCAACCCTACACTCCGAGTGCAATCCCGATGGGTCACGCCGCTGGTGGTAGCTCGTATGCACCGCCCCCCGCCGCGGTCTCGCCAATGCAACATTCCTGACACATCCCCGCGACAAGATGACATCTTGCTATTTGTCATGTCCCGGATGATTATGGGGTCGCTTTTGGAACAAATCCGATCTTCGCCGATACCAGTCCTTCATGGCCTG
>NZ_JBKBQX010000119.1:0-1060 GCF_046292505.1 Tepidimonas sp.
GCGCCACCGAGGGCCTGGCGCTGCACGGCGTCGAACGCGTCGAGGAGGCGCTGGAGGTGGTGCGGGGGTTGGGGTGAGACCGCACCGGATATCGGCGCCGCGGATGCACCGTGCCCCGTCGGCTTGACCTATTGACGGCCAACCGTCGTCGCACGAAACTTGGCGCAGCCGCTTCAACCCTCAAGGAGGAAATGGGCCATGCGAGCGCAGACGGACACTGCCCGGACGATCGCGGTGACCATGGCGCTGGCGGGGTGGATGGCGTCGGCGGGCGCGCAGGTGCTGCCCATCGAACCGCCCACGCTGCAGCGCGGTGACCGTTGGGTTTACCGCAACGTCGACGAATTCACCGGGCGCGAAACGGCCCGTTTCGAGTCGATTTTTGCCCGCATCGAGGGCGAGCGGCTGATGTTTCGCAACCGCAACCTGACCGGACCCGAAAACCCGAGCACCGTCTACCAGACATTGGACCAGCGCTCCTGCCGCCGCATGCAGAACAGCGAGCAGGAGGTCTGCGGCGGACCGATGCGCATGCCGATCGCCGCCTTGGGTGAGCGTTGGAGCTTCAGCAAGCTGCCATGGCGCAACGGCAAAGGCCACTTCGATGCGGACTGCGAAGCCAAGGCCACGGAGGATCTGAAGACCGAAGCCGGCACCTTTTCCACCGTGCGCATCGAGTGCAAGGGCTCTTGGACGCGGGTGTTCGATGGCTCCGGCACCGGACGTTACGAGGAAACGCTTTGGTATGCCCCCGCAGCCAAGCGCTTCGTGAAGCTGGAGCTCAAGACATGGACCCGCGACGGCCGCCCCGATGCGCACACGACGACCGAGCTGGTGGAGATGCAGTTGAAATGAACGCACCGATCGGCATGGGTTTTTCCGTGCCCGGGATGGGCCGGGTGCCTGCGCGGCAGCGCCGCGGTGTGCGGCGAAAGGCTGCCGCCGGTTGGGCCGCCGCCGTGCTGCTGGCCGTCGGCCCGTGGGCGCGCGCCAGCGACGCCGAGGCGCTGTGGCAGGCGCTGGCCACGCGGCCGAACATGGTCGTCGTGATGCGGCACAC
>NZ_JBKBQX010000120.1:0-1060 GCF_046292505.1 Tepidimonas sp.
CGCTCGTCCGATCTCCCTGATTTCAAAGGGATTAAGACTAACGCAGTCAATCCGACTCCATCCAACTGCACGGTCCGAACCAAGCCCTGATTTCAAAGGGATTAAGACCAGCGCAGCGGGCGTTGACTTCTTTTAGCAACGACAGTCCGAACCAAGCCCTGATTTCAAAGGGATTAAGACCGTGCGCCGGTCGATGCGCTCGATGATCTGCCCGTGTCCGAACCAAGCCCTGATTTCAAAGGGATTAAGACGCCGCCACGCGTTTGACGTCGAGGGCTTTGTGGTCCGAACCAAGCCCTGATTTCAAAGGGATTAAGACACGGAAGGGGAAGCTTACAAGTGTTCATAGTGTCCGAACCAAGCCCTGATTTCAAAGGGATTAAGACACCGAACTTTCAGTTGAGGCTTCGGAGTTTCTTCGTCCGAACCAAGCCCTGATTTCAAAGGGATTAAGACCGTCGGCCTTGTCGGCCTTGTCGGCCTTGTCGGTCCGAACCAAGCCCTGATTTCAAAGGGATTAAGACTAGACGCGGAGCTCCCACCTCTGGGCACCCTCTTCGTCCGAACCAAGCCCTGATTTCAAAGGGATTAAGACGCTGCTGCATTCGCGGTCTTGTCTTTCGCGTCAACGTCCGAACCAAGCCCTGATTTCAAAGGGATTAAGACTGATGGCCTGATCGCGGCTTGTAGGCCGTTTTATGTCCGAACCAAGCCCTGATTTCAAAGGGATTAAGACGGGTCAAACCGTCAGGTACTCAACAAGGCCCCATGTGTCCGAACCAAGCCCTGATTTCAAAGGGATTAAGACATTGCGCCGATGATTACTTTCGCGTCATCGCTCATGTCCGAACCAAGCCCTGATTTCAAAGGGATTAAGACGCGTCAATTTCGACGCCCTTTTGGGCGATGCCGGTCCGAACCAAGCCCTGATTTCAAAGGGATTAAGACCTCCCGCGCCTCGTCCAGCGTGCCGTTTTGGTTCACGTCCGAACCAAGCCCTGATTTCAAAGGGATTAAGACGTCTTGAGGCTGTCCATCTCGCGCCGGATGGCGTCGTCCG
>NZ_JBKBQX010000121.1:0-1040 GCF_046292505.1 Tepidimonas sp.
GCGCATCCGAGTGGGTGCGCGCATTGTTGGCGTAGGGCTTGAGCCGATCCAGTGGCCACAGCTCGATGCGGCTGGCCATAGCAGGGGTGACGGTCATCGTGAGAGTTCCTCCAGGGCTTCGCGGATCGCCTCCATCAGCAGGTCCTCCACCACGCGCTGATCGGGTTGTGCGACCACGGCCGCCACGATCTGCGGGGCGAGCTTGCGAGGGATTTGCTGGATGCGGTCACGCAGCAACCGCGCGAGGTTGAAGTACTTGACCTTCACCTCGTCGGCGTTGAGCAGCTTGCCCGTGCGTTCTTCGAATTCGAGCTTGGCCAGGCGCGCGGCATAGGCCTCGCGGATGGCGCGGCTGGTCTGGTAGTCAGGTGCGGCAGCCCGGGTTTCCAACGGCGGAGTGGAAACCGGGGTGGAAACCGGTGCCGTGGAAACCGGGGTGGAAACCGGCGGGGTTTCCACCTTGGCCGCAGGCTTCTTGGCACCGATGTTCAGGCTCTGTGACGGCAGCGTGTTGCGCGCCCACTGGGCATCGGCCTTGGCCGGGTCAATGGTGCCGTCGGGCTCGACGCTGATGCGCCCGGCCTTGATGGCCTTGGCCACAGCGGTGTGGCTCACGCCACGGTGTTGGGCATAGGCCCGGACGGACAGTCCCATCGCATTCCTCCGGGCTGCTCGGATCAGTTAACCGTCATGGATGGATCACCTCGGCATGAATACGGGTGGAAACCTGGGTGGAAACTGGCAACCTGTTTGCGGCTCTGACGCTAGGCAAGCGTCGCGCTGCGCGCGGCCCCCGCGCTTCAGATGGCCCGGGAGGACCCGTTAATCGTCGCCAGAGGCACGATTGCGGCCCTGGCAATACTCGGTGATGCCTGCATCGCAAAATCGCTCAAAAGGCTTCCTATCGCGTTTTAGGGCTATCGACTTTCAGTGTTCCGACGCACGCTTCAGCCCTTCGTCAGTTCTTCCCGCAGGGCGCGCTCCATCTGCCGCTGGTACTCCCGCAGTGCCACGCTGCGCACCGTGTCGGCCATGCCAAA
>NZ_JBKBQX010000122.1:0-1033 GCF_046292505.1 Tepidimonas sp.
CCTGCCAGTCGCCGAAGTGCATGCCGTCCGAAACCCACGCCGGGCACTGACGGATGGTATCGGCGCCGTCGACGTAGGACGGGATTCCGTTACCATTCAGCGCGTCGCCGTAGTCTTCGTACGGAACGAACATGAAGCCCATGAACTTCGACACTTCGCCGTCGACCAGCGCCTTGATGGCGTTGTAATCGGACGAACCGACCTGCGTTTCGCCCAGCAGGTCATCCGCCTGTTCGGCGGTGACAGCCAAGAACGGCTGCTGAGTACGCAGGTTGACGTGCCGCTTCTTCATGAGTTTGCGCAGCGCGCGCAGCTTGGCCACGGACATGCGCGTGGTGCCGTGCGCAACCGTGTTCGCCGCCTTGTAGATGGTATCCGTCGTCCCGTCCTTGCCCGTCTTGGCGACGGCATAGAACTTTTCCATGACGATGGCGTCCATCTTGCGGGCCGCCGCTTCACGCATGCGCTCGACGTACGGGCTGGTAGGCTCGTAGATCATCTTGAGCGTGTCGAGACGGTCGATCAGGATGGCGCAATCGAACTCACGTCCGACGATCCAGCGCTGCGTGTGTTCCACTTCGGACAGCTTCGTGTCGGCGTACGGAGTGTTGCGCTCCGTGAACTCGACCGGGCCGAGGAAGTTGACGACCTGGGCCTTTTCACCCGAATACGGGCTGCGGGAGACGAAGGGGATAATGATACCGCCCGTCTTTTCCAGCTTGGCCTGGACGTTCGCCGTGTACATCTTCACATGATGTTCCGGCACCTGATAAGATGCGAGAGTTTCAGCCATTGGTACACCCCATGTTTAGCCTGCCTTGCCTGTGGTTCGGCGGAGAGGGGTGTCCCTTGTTAGGCCCTCAAAAGGAAAAGGGAGCCGAACCACTCGGCGCCAGCGCGACGGCGAGGCCTTGCGCCGCTCCGGCATCGAATTCAACGCCAGCCTCATCTTTGGTGGCCAGATCCGCGGCGAGGGCATGCGGCTGTTTCAGGTCTACTCCCCCGGCAATTTCATCGAGGCCACCGCGGAAAC
>NZ_JBKBQX010000123.1:0-1032 GCF_046292505.1 Tepidimonas sp.
GCTCGGGGTTGGCAAACTCGGCCCGCAACTGCACCGTACCCAGACGGGGATCGACGGTGGAGGCCGCGAAATTCAACCGCCCCCCGGTGAGCATGGGCCGGCCATCCGGACCCAGCAAGCGCACGTCGGCACGCCGGGCCTGGCGCAGCCGCGCCAGCTCCCCCTCGGAAAAGGCAAACCGCACCCAGATGGGGTCGGTCTGCGCCACCGTGGTCAGCAGGCTGTCGGTCCCGGCACTGACCAGCGCGCCGGTGGATTTCTGCGCCCGCCCCGTGACCCCCGTGATCGGCGCGGTCACCGTCGTGTAAGACAGGTTCAGCTCGGCCTCGCGCACGGTGGCCTGGGCCGCGGCCACGGCGGCCTCGGCCAAGCGCAGGGCCGAGACCGCGTCGTCGTACTCGCGCGGGGCAATGGCGCGCTGCTCGGCCAGCGGGGCCAGCCGCTGCGCCTCGCGCCGGGCCTGCTCCAGCTGCGCCTGCCGCTGGGCCCAATTGGCCCGCGCCTGCTGCAGCGCAATTTCGAACGGCGCGCGCTCGATCTGAAACAGCGGCGCCCCGGCGCGCACGCGCTCGCCTTCCTGGTACAGCTTGCGCTCGATCAGCCCGGACACCCGGGCGCGCACTTCCACCTCCTGCGAGCCCTCGGCCTGTCCGACGGCCTCCACCGTCACCGGCACGGGCTCGCGCCGCACCACCCGCACGGTCACGGGCATGGCCGGCATAGCGCCGGGTTGCGCGGCCGATGCCGCCTGAGCCGGCGGGGACGCCCCCCACTCCCCACAAGCGGACAACGCCAACACACCCACCAGCGCCGCCGCGGTGGGCAGAAAAACACGATGCGCAAAGGCCATGATGCCACCGTTGAAAAGCCATGAAACCCCGCCCGGAACCGGGTAAACCCCGGGCCAGGATGACCGCAACCCGAACGGGGAGGGCGGTATCATACATACATTCTTGGGTAATCCCCCCGAAATCCAGCGCTCCGAGAAGTAGAGCTATGCGGCCATGGCCAGCCGCTGTTTTGGGGTGATGC
>NZ_JBKBQX010000124.1:0-1021 GCF_046292505.1 Tepidimonas sp.
ATGTCGATCCGCGATTGGGCATTGCGCGATGGCTGGAACGGTCGACGGCAGGATCGGGATGAGGCCAAGGGCTATCTGGTAGCAGCCCTTGGCGTGCTGGCCCGGTACTACGGCTATGAGCGCTCGGGCAGTCGAAAGCCATTTGCACAGGTGTCCGCTTCTAGCGGATAATGTGACCATGGTTTTTGTGGAACTCCCGATCTTCGTCCGCTGTGCAGCCGAACTGTTCTCGGATGAGGATATGGCCGAGTTGCAGAACACCTTGCTGGAAAACCCTGCCGCCGGTGACTTGATCCCCGGTGGTCGGGGTTTGCGCAAGCTGCGTGTTCCGCTGCCTGGTCGAGGCAAGCGTGGCGGTGCCCGGGTGATCTACTACCACTGGGTCGGCAAGGAGCAGTGCTATCTGATCTACGCCTACGCGAAGAATGTCAGTGCGAACCTGACGCCGGATCAGCTGCGGCGGTTGGCGGAAGTGATGCAAGCGGAGATACGAGATGAATGACAAACAGTTCGATGAGTTGCTGAGCAGCGTACGTGACATGGGCCGCCATATGCGTGGTGAGGCTGTGGCCGGTGTGCGTGTGCAGGAGTTTCCCGAGCCTGACGTCAAGGCGATCCGCGAGCGCACGGGGCTATCGCAGAGTCGGTTTGCCTACCTGATTGGCGTAAAGCCCAAGACGCTTCAGAACTGGGAGCAGCGCCGAGTGCGTCCTGCCGGGCCAGCTCGCGCCTTGCTCAAGATCGTCGAAGCCAACCCCGACGCGCTCTCGGCCATTCACGCGTGAAAATTTTTGAGGTGGCTTTCCGAAACCTACTTGAATGCTGGCCCCCCACAAGGTACAGTAATCCCGTACTGCTAATAACTGCGCCCACCGGGGAGACCTTGGTGGGCGTTGTCGTTTCTGGGCTGGGCGTCCGCCACTCTGCCCAGCCTCTCCCACTCCGGAGACTCCCCCATGAAACTTCTCATCACCCGCCCGGTGGTCGTCACCGGCGACGGCGGCACGCGCTCGTTCGTCCC
>NZ_JBKBQX010000125.1:0-1017 GCF_046292505.1 Tepidimonas sp.
TTCACCAACCCGACCCATCGCCTGTGAATCGGATGCGATGATCGAGAGCGCCCCCATATCGTGGAGGATGTCCTCGGCCGCGATAGTCTCTTTTCGGATGCGACTCTCGGCAAACGCCCCATCCGCCCGAATCCATCGGCCAGACGGCGCTGTTGCGCGAAGTCGGCCGGCGCGTCGTCGATGAGGTGCATTTCGTCACCGCCGACCCCGAAGGCGAGATCGTGGTGCCGACTGGACGCTACCGGCTGGTCACCGAGCCCACGAACCACCTTTTCATCCGGGTGCGCTTCGACTTCGAGGACGCCGCGACCAGCGTGGTGCGCGAGCAAGGCCTCTTTGTCGGCACCCAGACCGATCCTCAATTGCCCGTTGGGCAGAAATTCTTCGTGCCGAGCCAAGTCGTTGAGCCCGGCATCCTCCTCGTGCTGCAGAACTCGGTGCCCATCGTGCGCCAGCCCAGCACGCGCGAGACCTTCGAGTTCGTTGTCACTTTCTAAATCGCGAGGCCACCCATGCTTGAGCGTTACTACAACCTGTTCGACCCGGCCAAGCACTACACCCAGCTCTTGTTCCGCGCCGGCGATGGCCTGCAGTCCCGAGAACTCAACGAGATCCAGAGCACCCTGATCCACCGCCTGCAGGGCGTGGCCGATGCGCTGCTCAAGGACGGCGATATCGTCAGCGGCGCCAATCTGCAGATCGATGCCGACACGGGCCTGGTCACGCTGGAAGCCGGCCGCGTCTATCTGCGTGGTGCGGTGCGCGAGGTGCCTGCCGCCACATTCACCGTTCCCACGGATGGGCGTGTGGCCGTCGGCGTGCGCTTCACCACCCGCACCGTCACCGAACTCGAAGACCCCAGCCTGCGCGAACCGGCGGTGGGCGTGCGCAACTACCAGGAGCCGGGGGCCGGTCGTCTGCAGGAGACCCTCGCCTGGGGCTGGGAAGGTGCCGGCACCAGTGATGGCCAGTCCGGAGACTTCCACGCCGTCTATGCACTGGACAACGGCATCCTCG
>NZ_JBKBQX010000126.1:0-1015 GCF_046292505.1 Tepidimonas sp.
GCACGCGCTGGCGCTGGCGCGCGAAGGTTATGCTCACTCTAAGCGCGACGCCGGCTTGTCCAGCTTTAGCGGTACCTTCTACGGCCAGACGAATAAAGGCTTCGGTGTCGGTCTTGCCTACCTGCTGTCCAAACGCACCACCGTTTACGCGGGCGTGTCGAGCGCCAAGGGTGAGACCGCCGGTACTGACGTGAGCAAGCGTCAGTTGTATGCAGTGGGCCTGAAGCACACGTTCTAATCGATCCTCGATTGAAAGTCGCAAAATTAAACCGCTGGCATCACCGCCGGCGGTTTTTTTGAGAATCTAGAGAGGGGGGCAGCTATAGCCGAAGGCCTTGCGCACTACCGAGCCGTTCTTGCCCACAGCCAGCGTATTGTCGTTGTTCTTGCGAGGGCGAGACTTGGCGTACCCGGCGCGCACCTGTTGCGCCGCTTCCAGCTTGAACGCCCGTGTGTACGGCGCACGCACCTGCTTGTCTTTTATCGCCGTTCTCCTTGTCGACATTTTCAACAAGGGCTAAGCGCTCCACTTCGCGGGGGCACAGGGTTAGATGCGCCGGTGGAGTGTTGGTCGTGCCACTTGCCGTCGCCGTAGGTTAGAACAACATCGCCGGGCAGCACCGCGTCGGCGGGTAGGGTGTCCAGCCCGCCCACCTGTTCGTACAGCGGCGCGAAGTCGATCTCGGCCAGGCGCAGCAGGTCGTCCAGACGGTCGAGCACAAAGTAGGTCTGCTGGAAGTCGTCGATGCGGTAGCGGGTGCGCATCACCCGCGCCAGATCGAAGCCCAGACGGTGGGGCGAGGGGGATTCCAGGCAAAAGCGGCTCTCGGACGCAGACGACACGATGCCTGCGCCGTAGATGCGCAGCGCGCCGCTTTCTCGCACCAGGCCAAACTCCACCGTGTACCAGTACACGCGGGCCAGCATGTCCAGCGCGCCCAGGCGTTGCGCGCGCAGGCCGCCGTGTCCGTAGGCTTGGATGAAGTCGGCCATGACCGGGTGCATGAGCATCGGC
>NZ_JBKBQX010000127.1:0-1005 GCF_046292505.1 Tepidimonas sp.
CCCTGCGCCAGCTGCGCCTTCTGGTCGATGCGGTGCTGGCGAGCATGGACAAGGAATTCGAGGCGGCCTATGCCCAGACCGGGCGACCGTCGGTGCCGCCGGAGCGGCTCCTGAAGGCCATGCTGCTGCAAATCCTGTTCACCATCCGCTCCGAGCGCCTCTTGGTCGAGAGCATCGACTACAACCTCTTGTATCGCTGGTTCGTGGGGCTGGCCATCGATGACCCGGTCTGGGACCACTCCACCTTCAGCGCCAACCGGGAGCGTCTGTTCAACGAAGGACTGGCCCGGGTGTTCTTCGAGCGGGTCAAGGGCTTGGCCGACTGGCGGCGGCTGACTTCCAGTGAGCACTTCAGCGTCGACGGCACGTTGATTGATGCCTGGGCATCGCACAAGAGCTTCCGGCCCAAGGACGGTGATGGCCCGAGGCCGCCGGGGCGCAATCCCGAAGTGGATTTCAAGGGCCGCTCCCGCGCCAATGACACGCACGTCTCGACCACGGACCCGGAGGCCCGCCTGTTCAAGAAGGCCGAAGGCACGGCCTCCCGGCTGTGTCACATGAGCCATGTGCTGATGGAGAACCGCAACGGCCTGGTGGTGGATGTGGCCACCACGCTTGCCACAGGCAAGGCTGAGCGGCAGGCGGCCTTGAAGCTTCTGGCGCGTCACGCCCGGCGCGGCGCCACGGTTGGGGCAGACAAAGGCTATGACACCGCCGACTTCGTCGCGGGCTGTCGCCGACTGGGCGTCACGCCGCACGTCGCGCGAAAGAAGACTGGCTCGGCAATTGATGGCCGGACGACGCGGCATGCGGGCTATCAAACCTCCCTCAAGGTGCGCAAACGGATCGAGGAGGCCTTCGGCTGGTTGAAGACGGTAGCGGGCTTGCGCAAGACGCGTCTGATCGGCCAGGCGAAGTTGGCGGGCCAGGCGCTGCTGTGCTTTGCTGCGTACAACCTGGTTCGCATCGGCTGGCCGGGTTGGCGCCGCCGGTCTCGTTTGTTCG
>NZ_JBKBQX010000128.1:0-999 GCF_046292505.1 Tepidimonas sp.
CGCTCGGGGCCTTTCTTCTCGCGCAGCGGATTGGCCGTCCCGTCCGGTAGCGTCGCTTCGCCCCACGGGAATACGAACATGACGAAGCCCAGCGGGTCGTCGTAGTAGCGCGCGATGGCTTCGGCTAGTTTTATCTCCGCTTCGAGCGTGAGCTTGCTCATTGCGCTGTCTTCCCCTATAGTCGTCGCATGTCGACGCCTTATGACATCTATCCGCAGGTACTTCGCGTTATCGACCTAATCAGCAACGGCGAGACGGTTACGGCTGCGTGCAAGAAAGTCGGCCTGCCAATCCCCACGTTCAAGAAGTATGTCGCCAATCAGCAGGAATTGCAAGACGCGCTGATAACGGCGGAACAGTCGGGGCAGGACATACTTGCTGACACGCTAATCGACATCGACACGCGCCACAGCGACGCGCGCATGGCCAAGGTCGTTTCCGAGAATATCAAGTGGCTGCTGTCGAAACGCCGCGTCAAGGACTACGGCGACAAGGTCACTGTGGAACATACAATCACGGCGGACGCGGCAATCATCGCGGCGCTGGATCGCGGCCGGGAGCGTGCGCAAGGGCGTCTCCTGCCGCCGCCGGACCCCGCTGACGTGATCGACGCTTCGTTTGTGGAAGTCGTCGAGGACGCCAGCGAGGCGGCGATACTGGCCGAGATTATGGCCTAGCTGGACGTCTCGGCCAGCAAGTCGGCCTGCCGCGCGTCCGGCACGATGTACCAGTCTTCCGCCAGCATATCGACTTGGGAGGCCAGCCAGGGCACGACGTAGCCCTGCGCCGTCTTCATGTCGATATGGCCGTGGTACTGGATGTCGGCACCCTCGGGGTAGATGCCCAACAGCGGCGGCCTGTTGACCTTGAACCGCGAGCCGGGGACGAGGAACAGAAACATGTTCTTCCCGTTCCAGCCGTCACGCGCAACGCGCTGGCCTTTCTTGAGGCACGCGACGGCAGCGCCGAACGACATGCCGTTACCGGCCGACGCGACGT
>NZ_JBKBQX010000129.1:0-999 GCF_046292505.1 Tepidimonas sp.
TGTTGTAGCGCAACAAATCCAACAACGTGACATCGGGCTGGTCGAACAGCGGCCGGGGCAGGTCCAGCAACTCCAGCCCCCCCACAGCCCATCGGAACACAGCAGGATGCGGTCGCCGTGCTCCAGCGGCAGCGGGCCCAGCACGTCGTACAGGGGCGGAGTGTCCGACCCCAGGCAGGTGAACAGGACGCTGCGGTGCACACCCGGCGGCAGTGGGGCAAACAACTCCGGCTTGTCATGGTAACTGTGGTCGCGCGTGCGCTGGAGCAGCCGGCCGCCGCGCACCCAGTACAGGCGCGAGTCGCCGCTGTGCAGCGCGGTGAGCTGACCGTCCTGCACCACGGCCGCCCCGGCCGTGGTGCGCGGGTGCTCGGCCAAGCCGTGCGCACGCGCAAAACCGACGATGGCCTGACTGGCTTGCAGCACCGTGGCCTCCAGAAAGGCGCGCGGATCGGCCAGCTTGGGGTGGGCCTGATCGACGAATGCCTGCACAAAGGTGCGCACCGCGATCTCGGCCGCCCGGTCGCCGTCGGGGTGGCCGCCCATGCCATCCGCCAATACCAGCAGCACCGCCTGACGGGTGTAGGTGTAGCCCAGGCGATCCTCGTTGCGCGCTCGCCCGCCGGTGTGGGTGGCTTGGTAGACGGCAAACTTCACGGCGGCTCCAGAAAGCTGGACCGCTGACTGTGGTGGCTGGCCGCCTCACGCCCGTCGTCCCCGGCCAGGCCGAGGCGCGCGCGCACGCGGTCCCACCAGCGCGGCGGCGTCGGTTCGGGCGATTCCTCGCGGGCCAGCTCGCGCTGCAGGGCAAAGACCGACTGCGGGCGCGACAGCGGATCCAGCGCCATGCACCAGCGCACCACGTCGAGCAGGTTGTCGGAGTACACGCCGCGCAGCCGCGCCAGCGACGCCTCCAGGCGATCCTTGTCCTGTCGCTGGATGTTGATGCAGACGGTTGTGAACAAAGACTCGCCCGTGATGAGCCGCTTGCCGGCCCCG
>NZ_JBKBQX010000130.1:0-997 GCF_046292505.1 Tepidimonas sp.
AGCGGCAGATCGGTCTGGCGAGCGGCCCGGATGTGGATCCGAAAGCGCTCGCGCTGCCATGCCATGTCGGCCACCGTCCGCTCGCCCAGCCGGTAGTAGTCCAGCCCCGTTTCGCCGATGCCGATCACCTGCGGCAGCGCGGCGCGCTCGACCAGATCGGCCACGGTGGGCTCGCGCACCCCTTCGTTGTCCGGGTGCACGCCGACCGTCGCCCACAACTGGGGGGCAGCGCCCGCACCGTCGAGGGCCAAGCGGTGTACGGCGTCAAAGCCTTCCAGGGTGGTGCAGATGCACAGCGCCCGCAGCACGCCGGTGGCACGCATCGCCGCCAGGATCTCGGGGTATTGGGCCTGCAGCTCGGGAAAGTCCAGATGGCAATGGGAGTCGGTGAACATGCAAATGGGAGTGCTTGGGGGGCCGCCCGTCGATTGCGGTGGCAGCTGTTGGTTCAAAGGGTCTGGGTCGGCCGGTCGGAAGCCAGGTGGGCACCCAGGATTTCCTCGATCCGGGCGCGGAGTGCGCGGGATTTGTCATCCGCCGGAAAGCGCACCCCGATCCCCGGCGTGCGTGATCCCGTCGCTCCAGCGGGCGTGATCCAGGCGACCTTGCCGGCGATGGGATAGCGCTGCGGGTCCTCGGGCAGCGTGAGCAGCACGTACACATCCTGCCCCAGCGTGTACTGGCGCGAGGACGGCACGAAGATGCCCCCCTCGGTGAACAAGGGAATGTAGGCCGCGTAGAGTGCGCCTTTTTCCTTGATCGACAGTTGGATGACCGTGGGGCGCGGATGGGTGCCCGCGTCGCCGCCGGCCGGCGAGCCGGTGTTCATGGCCGCGAGTGTATCGCCGCGGTGGCGGGCTGGCCCGAGGGGCGGGCAAAAACCGCGCGGGTGCGTTCGGCCCACGCCTCGGCCCACAGCGCGGCCTGCAGCGGGTGTTCGGCCGTGCGCCACGCTTGCTGCAGAGCCCGCCAGTAGCCGGACAACCGGTGCGGGACG
>NZ_JBKBQX010000131.1:0-997 GCF_046292505.1 Tepidimonas sp.
AGCGGCAGATCGGTCTGGCGAGCGGCCCGGATGTGGATCCGAAAGCGCTCGCGCTGCCATGCCATGTCGGCCACCGTGCGCTCGCCCAGCCGGTAGTAGTCCAGCCCCGTTTCGCCGATGCCGATCACCTGCGGCAGCGCGGCGCGCTCGACCAAATCGGTCACGGTGGGTTCATGTACCCCTTCGTTGTCCGGATGCACGCCGACCGTCGCCCACAACTGCGGGGCCCCGTCGGCACCGTCGAGGGCCAGACGGTGCACGGCATCAAAGCCTTCCAGTGTGGTGCAGATGCACAGCGCTCGCAGAACACCGGCAGCTCGCATCGCCGCCAGAATCTCGGGGTATTGGGCCTGCAACTCGGGAAAGTCCAGATGGCAATGGGAGTCGGTGAACATGCAAACAGAAGTGCGTGGGGCGCAGCCCGTCGATAGGGGCGGCGGCCGTTCGTTCAAAGGGTTTGGGTCGGCCGGTCGGAAGCCAGGTGCGCGCCCAGGATTTCTTCGATCCGTGCCCGCAGCGCGCGGGACTTGTCGTCCGCCGGGAAGCGCACCCCGATTCCCGGCGTGCGCGATCCCGTCGCTCCGGCGGGCGTGATCCAGGCCACCTTGCCGGCGACGGGATAGCGCTGCGGGTCCTCGGGCAGCGTGAGCAGCACGTACACATCCTGTCCCAGCGTGTACTGGCGCGAGGACGGCACGAAAATGCCCCCCTCCGTGAACAAGGGGATGTAGGCCGCGTAGAGCGCGCCTTTTTCCTTGATCGACAGTTGGATGACCGTGGGGCGCGGATGGGAGGCCGCGTCGCCGCCGGCCGGCGAGCCGGTGTTCATGCCCGCGAGTGTATCGCCGCGGTGGCGGGCTGCCCGGAGGTGCGGGCGAAAACCGCGCGGGTGCGCTCGGCCCATGCCTCGGCCCACAGCCCGGCCTGCAGCGGGTGTTCGGCCGTGCGCCACGCTTGCTGCAGAGCCCGCCAGTAGCCGGACAACCGGTGCGGGACG
>NZ_JBKBQX010000132.1:0-973 GCF_046292505.1 Tepidimonas sp.
GCCGGCTTCTTCTTGCTTGGCATAGATGCTCCTTTCCAACATGCTATGCCTCAAACACAAAATTCCTGACAGGCTCGGTGGAACGCAGATAGCCCCGGCTATCGATCACCACAAACCACATCGTTTACGGCAGCGTGACCGCTCCAGAGGTGGCGGATAAGCCGCTGCATTGTTTGGCCAACGAGCAAAGGAGTTGACATGAACCTGACTGCACATGCTCAAACCCGCTGCCAGCAGCGCAGCATTCCTCCGCTGATCCGCGAATGGCTGCTGAACTTCGGTTCCGAGGTCCGTTCGCACGGCGCGACCAAACGATTCTTCGACCGGGCGGCGCGCCGTCGTTTGGCCGCCTCTGTCGGCGCTGAGGTCGTGGATCGCATGGGCAACTTGCTCAACCACGACCTTGTTGAGGAGGGGCCTGTCGTGATTACGGCCGGTGTTCGCACTCACAGGATTCGCCGCCCGTGACCAGTATGCCCTGTAGCGACTTCCACTACCTGATTACCCCTTGTCAACCTTGAGCATCGACATGCACCACATCGACTTCACCATCACTCAGTCCAGCATCGACAACGGTCGCCTTTACTTCGATTCCGCCCACACGACCTTCTTCCCCCCGGACGTCATGGGCGGACGCGGCGCTCAGGAGCATGCGGCCTCGACGGTACGCATTGAGGCAGATGGAGAGACTCACGAGACCGACATTCGAGTCAGCAGTTCGGTCCGGATCTCGCCGCGAAAGTCGTTCAAGCGATGGCTCGCAGCCGCACGGGCAGTCGAAGGGGGCAAGGCCCGGCTGCACCGTATCGCGGAGCGTCACTACAAGCTCGAGTACCTGGGCTGATCGCCGCGAAACGCCGGCAGCAGCGTTCCCATGTTCGAGGCTGCCATCAAATCTCACGAGGACAAGTCATGCAGAAGCTCATTTATGTCGTGTCCCGCGGGCGTCGCGCCGGAACGGTGCTGTCTCCTC
>NZ_JBKBQX010000133.1:0-967 GCF_046292505.1 Tepidimonas sp.
GATGAAATGCTGGGTCTGCAAACGACAGGCGCGCGGCTACGGCCACACCGATGGCCGGTTCAAGACCGCCGATCCGCGCCGCTACGTGATCGACTGGGTGTTCTGCTCGCGCCGCTGCCAGGACGCCTTTCACATGCTCTACGGCAACTGGACGCGCGCGAAGGAAGGCCGCGTCGGCATCGGGGAGGTCGCCATGATCGATCCGTCTGATGTCGAACTGGCCGCGATGCGCAAATGCCTCAAGGCCTTCGGCGAGGCGGCGGACGAGATCGGCTTCGGCAAGCCTCTGGGCGACTACGCGGAAGCCGAGGCGATGCGCGTCATCGACGCCATCGTCACCTGCTACACGGAAGCGATGGTCGAGCACCACGAGGCAACCAAGTTCCCGCCCGTGCGCGGCATGGTTCCGACGCCCGACCCGATGGGCAATCCCTTCGCCGATCTGGAGGACGACCTTCCCTGGGAAGAACCGAAAGGGAGGAAGCCATGATGGATTTCAATTCCTCGTCCAGCCTGTCCGGCCAGATCACGGCACTGGTCGATCTCGGCATGCAACGCGTCCGCGCGCAGCAGCCCGCGCGCGACTACCTCGGCGCGTCGCGTCTGGGCGCGGCGTGCGAGCGTGCCTTGCAGTTCGAGTACGCCAAGGCTCCGGTCGATCACGGGCGCTCGACCTGCGGCCGGATGCTGCGCATCTTCGAGCGTGGCCACGTCATGGAGGACTGCATGGTGGCGTGGCTGCGCGACGCGGGCTTCGACCTACGCACGCGCAAGCCCGACGGCGGGCAGTTCGGCTTCTCCGACGCGCACGGTCGGCTGCGCGGACACGTCGATGGCGTGATCGTCGGCGGGCCGGAGGGCTTCCGCTACCCCGCGCTGTGGGAGAACAAAGCCTTAAGCGCGAAGTCGTGGCGCGAGCTGGAGGCGAAAGGCCTCGCGGTCGCCAAGCCGGTGTACGCCGCGCAGG
>NZ_JBKBQX010000134.1:0-965 GCF_046292505.1 Tepidimonas sp.
GCTTCGCGAATTTTCGCGTCGAGTGCCGACAGTGGCTCATCCAGAAGCAGCAAACGCGGCTCATTGGCCAAAGCCCGTGCGAGCGCTACGCGCTGTTGCTGACCCCCTGAGAGCTGCCAGGGATAACGTGACACAAGGTGCGACAGCTCAACCCGATCAAGCATCTCGGCTACACGCTTACGATATTGGGACCCCGGTACACCAGCTACACGCAGTCCGAATCCTACGTTTTCTTCCACTGTCATATTTGGAAACAGTGCGTAGGACTGAAATACCATACCCACCCGGCGCTGCGCTGTGGGCATATAGGTGATATCTTGCCCGTCCAGGATGATCTTCCCCGTCTGCGCCTGTTCGAGCCCAGCAATCATGCGCAGCACTGTGGTTTTGCCACACCCCGAGGGGCCGAGGAAAGTCAAAAATTCACCACGCTGGACACTGAGTGAAAAATCATATACCACGATTTGATCGCCATAGCGCTTATGCAGCTGGATGAGTTCGAGATAAGCCATAAAAGATTTTCCGCCTACCTTGGGGTAACCTACAATGGGCTGGTGCTGGCTGCCCCGTGGCGCCCGAGCAAGTTGATCAGCCCCATGCACCCCCAGGTCAGCGCAAACGCCAAAATTGCTAAGGCCGCGGGCTCATAGGCGCTGTTGGCGCCAACTATTTGCATATAAGGGCCGAATGCTGGGCGGTTGAGCAAGCTGGCAATGGTAAACTCGCCCATCACAATGGCAAACGTCAAGAAAGCGCCCGAAAGTATTGCAGAGCGCAGGTTTGGTAAGATCACGCGCAGCAAAATCGTTAGCCGACCGGCGCCTAAAACCTGGGCTGCCTCAGTCAGAGTTTTTACGTCCATAGCCTGCAAGCCGACGTCCACACTGCGGTACAGGTAGGGCATCGTCAGCGTCACATATGCCACCACCAGTAGCGCGTTGGTGCCCCCATTGGTATCGGTCAGC
>NZ_JBKBQX010000135.1:0-961 GCF_046292505.1 Tepidimonas sp.
TTCGGCGGCTCCGGCACGACGTTGATCGCCGCTGAGAAATCGGGACGGCTGGCGCGCTTGATCGAACTCGACCCGAAGTACGTCGATGTGATCGTGCGCCGCTGGCAGGACTGGACCGGACAACAAGCCACCCGCGAATCCGATGGGGTGGCGTTCGACGATCTGTCAGGACTCGGGGAAACTCGGGTAGAGGTCGCCGCTACTGATATCGGCAACGTAAGTGACGTTGCGGAACTCGTCGGCGTGGTCGGCAAGGATGACGCCGCCGATTGACTGGATTGCCACCCCGTACTTGCGGGTGAGCGCGGTCAATTCGGCGACAAACTCATAGTAGTTGGCTTCGATGGTCAGGTTGGTGGTGACTGCGGCCATGTCGTTCTCCTCAGGCGGCGAGTTCTTCTTCGACGATCTCGCAGTGAATCACGAAGCCCGTCAGGTAAGGCAGGCCGCGCGAGATGCCGTAGTCCTTGCTGGTCTGGCGTCCGATCTTCCAGCCCATCCACTGCTCGGTGGCGGCGTGGATCGCGTCCGTCAGGGCGCGACCGGCGTGCATCTGGTTCAGGACATCGTCCGCGAAGTGGCGTCCGTGCCGGCTGTCGAGGAAGGCCCGGACTGAGTCGAGGGGCTGGTGCGTGGCATCCGAGATCGCGGTCATCGCCGTCGGCCAGGCTGCGGCGGCGTTCTCATTCATCGTGCCCCAAAAGCCCCAGGCGTCGTTTCGGGTGGCGGGGATCTGGTTGGTGTTGTCCATCGTGGGCTCCTTGCGGTTGATCGTTGCGACACCCGTAGTAACGCGCTGTTCGATTGAGTAGCCAAGCGCCGCTTGGCCTCTTTCTCGATCTTTCTGATCAGGCGATCCGGTACACCCGCTCGCCGCCCTGTTCCTTGTCCGAGGTGATGGTCAGGCCGAGCTTCTTCTTGAAGGCCCCGGCGAAGGTTCCGCGCACCGTGTGCGCCTGCC
>NZ_JBKBQX010000136.1:0-952 GCF_046292505.1 Tepidimonas sp.
AGCTGGTCACCGCGGGCATGACGCGCCAGCGCTGGGAGGACGACCCGCACGGCCTGCCGCCGCGCGACATGGCCATGCAGGTGGTGCTGCCGGAGCTCGACGGGCGCATCGCCACGCGCGCCATCAGCTTCAAGGCGGTGCAACGCCACGACCCCCGCACGCAAATCGACCTGATCCGCTACGCCGCCGACCCCGAGGCAATCGACTGGGTCGCCGAGCTGGCCTGGCGCTGGTGCCGCCTGCGTCGCCTGGCGCGCGCCCAGGTGCGGCTGGCCTTGGTGCTGACCGACTACCCGAGCGACGATGCCCGCATCGGCATGGCGCTGGGGCTGGATGTGCCGGCCTCGGTGGTGCGTCTGCTGCAGGCATTGCACCACGACGGCTACGACCTAGGCGAGGGCCCCGCGCTGCCGCGCGACGGCGAGGAGCTGATGCGCTGGCTGCGCAGCGGCGTCACGCACGCCTTCGACGACAACGATGCGCGCCCGGCCTGGCAGAGCCTGGCACTGGCCGACTACGAGCGGATGCTTCAGTCATGGCCGACGCCGCTGGTCGAAGCGCTGCGCCAGCGCTGGGGGGCGCCCGAGCGCGACCCCATGGCGCGCGCGGGCCGGCTGATGATCCCCGGCATCCGGCTGGGCCAGGTGTTCATCGGCCTGCAGCCCCCGCGCGATCCGCGACAGCGTCGCGCCGCCTACCATGACGCCGAGCAAGCGCCGCCGCACGCCTACGTGGCGTTTTACCTCTGGCTGCGCGAGGTATGGCAAGCGGATGCCATCGTGCACGTCGGCACGCACGGCAACCTGGAGTGGCTGCCGGGCAAAAGCGTGGCGTTGGGCCCGTTGTGCTGGCCGCAGCGCCTGATGGGGCCGCTGCCGCACCTCTACCTCTACATCGTCAACGATCCAGGCGAAGGCGTGCAGGCCAAGCGGCGCACGCAGGCGGTGATCAT
>NZ_JBKBQX010000137.1:0-949 GCF_046292505.1 Tepidimonas sp.
CGCGCTGCAGCCGTGCGATGCGGTCATGCGCCTGATGGCGCGCGACCCAGTGGCGGAGTGATTCCCTCCCAGAACTTAAGGAACATCTCACAACCCCTGCCCAAGCGGCGGCCGTCCGTTGAATTTTGGATGGCGAGATGTTGGTGCGATCAAAAAGCAGATTCGGGCAGCTCAGGGCTCTCGGTCGTTCTGTAGGCCGTCTGGCTGGCCGTGGCGGGTTTGCCGCACGCGTTCAATCTGATCGACGGCTACAACGGGTTGGCGGGGGCGGTGGCATTGGCGGTGACCATAGCGTTGACTGCCGTGGCCCTCAAAGTGGGCGACTGGTCGCAGGCGGCACAGCTGCTCTTGTTGGCTGGGGCGACCGCTGGTTTTTGGGTCTGGCACTATCCCCGTGGGCTGCCCTTTGCCGGTGGTGGAAACGCTGTTTTCCGTTTACCGCAAAGTTGCGCGGGGCGATTCGCCCGGCGTTGCTGATGCACTGCATTTTCACCAATGGGTTGACCGTTGCATGTGTGTTTCAAAGTGCCGCGATGGTTGCGGCGGTGACTGGGCAACCTCACCTTCCTCTCGGTACGGCCGCCAAGGATCAGCAGAGCACGAAGCGGATGTGTGAACCGGCCAGTGCAATCACGTCCCCGTCGTGCAATGTTGCGCCGGCGGGGCCGATGGCTTGGCCATTGAGTGTCGCGGGGCGCTCCCCCGCCGCCTGGGTCAGCACATAGTCAGTGCCCCTGTGCGTCACCGTGGCCACCGCAACCCCCGGTTTGCCGATGGTGGTGGCTGCCTTGGTCAGCGCCACGGTTCGACCCGCGGCCGGACCATCCAACACCTCCAGCCGCGCCCGCTGCGCGACGGTGGGGGGCGGGGTAGCCGTCGCCGTGGCCGTGGCCAGGGCTGGGGTGGCGTCGTCGACCACCCGCAACTGGTAGCGCGCGATCTCGATCAG
>NZ_JBKBQX010000138.1:0-947 GCF_046292505.1 Tepidimonas sp.
CCTTTGAAATCAGGGCTTGGTTCGGACGACAAGGTGGGGCATGTTACGTCGTGGTGGGACTACCAAGATGCAGCTATCGTCGCCGTGGGCGATCCGAACAACGTAGTCCATTGTGCTAACGGGCGCATACGATACCTGTGCGACGGCAACTTCCTGTACTGCTGCCTGCCCAGCGGTCGCGTCATTGCCTACGCGCAGCCTTCCTTGCATGAGGAGAAAGTCGTCCGTACCAATCGCTACGGCGAGGAGTACGAAACAACCAAACGGAGCGTACGCTATTTCGGTATAGACAGCACGACCAAGCAATGGACGCGCCAGTTCATGTACGGCGGACTGCAATGCGAGAACGTCGTACAGGCTGCGTCGCGTGACATCATGGTTGAAGGCATGACGCGCGTAGAGCAAGCAGGGTACTATGTGATCCTGACGGTTCACGACGAAATCTTGAGCGAAGTCAAATCCACGTTCGGCAGCGCAACCGAGTTTAAGGGCCTTATGGGCATACTGCCCGAGTGGGCTACCGGCTTGCCGCTATCGGCTGCGGCGTGGGAAGATCAACGGTACGTTAAGTAGGGGGTGGCGTATGTTAACACCGCAAGAGCAAGCCCTTAAAGACTACATGGTCAGCAGGGGCTATGACGTAGACATACACATCGCAGAATTATTTCGCGCCATGCTTGGCCGCGCTCATGTCGGCGGTGTGCGTAAGGCGCAGCAGCGCTTAGGCGTGGCCATATCTCGCCATAACAAAAAGCAGAACAGAGAGACGGAAGGCCACATCGTACCCGGCCAACTGAAACAAACGTATCGGATTACTCGTACTGTTGGCTGAGTAGATGCAAAGCAAGCTCCAAGCAGCGCTTGCGTGGGCTAGCCGAGGCTTCCGCGTGTTCCCTCTAGTGGAAAACGGGAAAGACCCGGTCGTTAGCCAGCTTGACGCGTCCGAT
>NZ_JBKBQX010000139.1:0-941 GCF_046292505.1 Tepidimonas sp.
AAATGAATGCAGCCTACCTCGAAGGGGCAATGTCCAGATTCCAGGGCACGCAAGATTGCCTGAGTGCTGGTAAGCCATCGTCTTACGTCATCCACACACCGTGTGCGGCTGCGGTTGATGAGCGCGAGGTCCCGCTCGTGGCTGACGGTGGTGCCGCAAGGTCGCAGCAGCGAGATCATTCAAGCAGCGGCGATCAGGCTGGCCCAAGGGTAAAGCGCGTCTCCGCCAAGGTCGTCAAGACCAACACAGCCGATCGGGCCGTGGCCTAGTCGCAAGGGAGCAGGGCCGCGGCGCGCCAGAGCGATCACGCTTCGCGTCAAAAGGTCGTCGGCACTTTCGTGTTGGCGCCAGGCCGCGTCGCGGGCATAGCCAACGATCTGCCCACATGCTTCCAGAATCGCTCCGTGGGCTGACGCCTCGTTGCCAAACCACTTGCACTCGACAATGCCGAGGACGCGCCCGTCTCGTTCGACCGTAAGGTCGGCGCGCGCGGTACCGGCATTGACCCCGAGTGAACTTGCGAGATCCGCTGCCTTGCGCTCCCCTTCGTCAAGATATGGGCGTGAGCGCGCCGCAATCGCGCGTTGCCACCATACTTGAAGGCTTCCAATATGCGCAGCAGGTCGAGTCGTGGCGAACGACATATCGAGTCGGCAGGAGTCGCCGGTCACGGCCGACAATGCGGCAGCTACATCGAGCAGGCAAGCCAATTCGAACAGGCGCCATGTTTCCAACCTCGGGAGCAACTCACACTGGAGTAGCGCTGCTATTGCTTCGGGCTCCAGGTTCTCGATGGCCGTCGCGGTGGAAGCACAGTCCCATGCCAGGCGGTACAGAGGTGCGCGTGCTTTCGCGGCTTGCCTTCGGTCGTGAGCGTTAAGTGTCGCATCCCGGATGATCACATAATACCCAGCCGCCGTGGATACCTGCTGGCACGCAGC
>NZ_JBKBQX010000140.1:0-925 GCF_046292505.1 Tepidimonas sp.
GGCGCGGCGGGCGCACCTCTCCCGCTTACGTCAGCATGGCTCGCCTCGCCAGATAAAGATTGGTCAGCCCGATCAGGGTGAAGACCTGGGCGGCGTTCTTCGCCAGCCCCTTGTAGCGCACCTTGGTGTAACCGAATTGCCGCTTGATCACCCGGAAGAGATGCTCCACCCGGCTACGCACCGAGGACATCTTGCGGTTGAAGCGCTTATTCGCTTCGGTCAGCTTGTGCCTGGTGGTGGATTTCAACGCCACGCCCCAGAAGACGCCCGCCTTCCGGGCTGCCCGCTTCAGGCTATTGTCGACATAGCCTTTGTCGCCGAACACAGCCCGGTCGTCTTCCCGCAGCAAGTTCGGCAACTGACTGACATCCGCTTCGTTGGCGGCAGTGACCGCCACGGTATGGGCCAAGCCGCTATTCACATCGGCGCCGACATGGATCTTCATGCCGAAATACCACTGGTTGCCCTTCCTGGTCTGGCGCATCTCCGGGTCGCGCTGCTTCGCCTCGTTCTTGGTCGAGGGCGGCGCATGAATAATGGTGGCGTCCACCATGGTGCCGCCTTTGAGAAGCAGCCCCTTCTGTTCCAGGGTGTCGTTGATGGCATTCATGATTCCCGCCGTCAGTTGATGCTTCTCCAGCAGGCGGCGGAATTTCAGGATCGTCGTCTCGTCCGGCATCGACTCGTCGAACAGGTCCAGCCGGGCAAACGCCCGCATGCACGGGACGTCGTAGAGGGCGTCTTCCATGCCGGGATCAGAGAGATTGAACCACTGCTGCATGAAGTAGATGCGCAGCATGGTCTCCAGGCCGCGCGGCCGGCGTCCCTTGCCCGCTTTCGGGTAGTGCGGTTCGATCAGCGCCACCAACGCCAACCACGGCACGACCGTTTCCATCTCTTCCAGAAACCGTTCGCGCTTGGTCTT
>NZ_JBKBQX010000141.1:0-920 GCF_046292505.1 Tepidimonas sp.
CGGGGTGAGAGAGGGAGCTACAACGGCGGCGCGGCAGTTCCTCGAAGGCGAGTTATTGTAGCCATCCGGGGTGAGAGAGGGAGCTACAACCTCGCTGGAGTGGTTTCTGTGCGGGCCGGAATTGTAGCCATCCGGGGTGAGAGAGGGAGCTACAACACGGCCAGGCGCGCTTGCAGGCTGCCGTAGATTGTAGCCATCCGGGGTGAGAGAGGGAGCTACAACCGCCATGTCGGCCAGCTCGCCGCTGGCCTCATTGTAGCCATCCGGGGTGAGAGAGGGAGCTACAACCAGCTGCTCCACCGTTTGCGACAGCGCCGCATTGTAGCCATCCGGGGTGAGAGAGGGAGCTACAACCGCGTCGGGCAAGTCATTGCCAGCGCGGTAATTGTAGCCATCCGGGGTGAGAGAGGGAGCTACAACAATGCCGGTGCAAGAGGCGCAGCGCCGGCAATTGTAGCCATCCGGGGTGAGAGAGGGAGCTACAACGCAGTGGGCGGTGACGCCGACCGCGTGCACATTGTAGCCATCCGGGGTGAGAGAGGGAGCTACAACGCGCGTCTGGCAAATGTCTGGCGCCATCCAATTGTAGCCATCCGGGGTGAGAGAGGGAGCTACAACGCCGGCAGGCGTAGCTGTCGTGGACGAAGCATTGTAGCCATCCGGGGTGAGAGAGGGAGCTACAACCTACCAGCAAGCCGTCGCGCAGATGGATGAATTGTAGCCATCCGGGGTGAGAGAGGGAGCTACAACGTGACCGCCGCAGGCCGCCGCACCGGCTTGATTGTAGCCATCCGGGGTGAGAGAGGGAGCTACAACCAAGATGATCGCCAGCGCCAAGGTGCAGGTATTGTAGCCATCCGGGGTGAGAGAGGGAGCTACAACAAGCACAACAAGGCCCTGCTCGAGGCTGGCATTGTAGC
>NZ_JBKBQX010000142.1:0-908 GCF_046292505.1 Tepidimonas sp.
ACCTGTGGCGCCGGTTGGATGAACTGGTGCACGGACGCGGCCACGAGATCCACTGGCACTGGGTGCGCGGCCACAGCCGTAGAGCTCGCGGCGCACCGTCTCACCGATGATGCAGACGGCTGCCCCGATGCGGTACTCGTCGTCGCTGAACGGTCGGCCATCGGCCAGGGTCCAGTTGTTGGTCAACATCCAGTCGGGCGAGCCGCCAATCAGGCTGCTCGTCCAGTTGCGGCCATTGGCCACCACGGTGCCGCTGCTGCGCGCCTCGGCGGCCACCGCCAGCACCCCGGGCGTCTGCGCGGCGATCACCTGGGCGTCCGTCAGCTTGAACGAAGGCGCCCCAAAGCCGAATCCCCCCGGACCCAGGCGCTGCCCGGGGCGCACCTGCAACAGGTTGGTCCCCAAGCTGGCGATCTGCTGCTGGATGGCCAGGGTGGCCCCGTTGCCAACCGTCACCATGGTCACCACCGCCGCCACGCCGATCACCACCCCCAGTACGGTCAAAAACGAGCGCATCAGGTTGCGGCGGATGGAGCGCAGCGCCAGCACCAGCGTGTTGAGCCACATGTCAGCCCCCTTCCCGCGCGAGCAAGACGCCATTCGCGGCGGCCGGCACTTCCTCGCGTTCGATCACGCCATCGCGAAAATGCAGCACCCGACGGGCATAGGCGGCGATCTCGGCCTCGTGCGTGACCATCAGCACGGTGATGCCGCGCTGCTCGTTGAGCTGGCGGATCAGGCTCATGATCTCGTGGCTGCGGCGCGAGTCCAGGTTGCCCGTGGGCTCGTCGGCCAGCAGCACCCGCGGCTGGGTGACGATGGCGCGCGCAATCGCCACGCGCTGCTGCTGTCCTCCCGAGAGTTCGGCCGGGGCCCCCAGATCGTCTCGCCCTTGGGCGCGGGCGCGG
>NZ_JBKBQX010000143.1:0-901 GCF_046292505.1 Tepidimonas sp.
CGCCGCACCTCGGCGAAGATGGCCACCAGTCGATGCAGGAACTGGGGCATGGTGACCTCAAGCCCGATTTGTTCTTCGATGCCGTAATCGCGCAGCCCCCAGTAGGGCGGCGAAGTGACCACACAGCGAACAGACCCGGACGGCAGACGGCGCAGCACGGTCAGGGCGTCCCCCTCAAAAAGCGTCGAGCCGCGCAAGGTAAGCGGCTCGGGGCGCTGGATTCGCTCAACGCCAGACGGCGCGGCGGTTTTTGCTTTTGGCATGTTGTTATGTCCTCTCAATCGTGGCGCGGCTGCACCACGCCGCAATGCTTGTAAATCGTTGTCCGTGACACGCCGTAATCTCGGGCGAGTTCGGCCACGCAGGTGTTCGGGTCGCGCAGTAGCGCCTTGATATGGCGTATCTGCTTAGCGTCTAGTTTCGGTTTGCGGCCACCGGATCGGCCACGGGCGCGGGCCGCTTCCAAGCCCGCCCGGGTTCGTTCGCGGATCAAGCCGCGCTCAAACTCGGCCAGTGCCGCAAAAACATGGAATTGCAGCTTGCCCGCCGCGCTCCCTGTCTCGATCTTTTCGGTAAGGCTCTCGAAGTGCACGCCGCGCTGCTCAAGGTCGGCCACGATCTGCACCAGGTCGGGCAGGCTGCGCCCGAGTCGATCAAGCCGCCACACCACAAGGGTGTCACCGACCCGGAGCGCCTTCCGGCACTGCTCTAGCTCTGGCCGGGCGGCTGCATTCTTGCCGCTGGCCGCTTCCTCGTAGATGGTCGAGCACCCGGCCTGCCGGAGCGCATCCCGTTGCAGGTCTAGGTTCTGGTCGTCGGTCGATGCCTATCTGGATGCGGTGCAGGCCGCCATCGACCGGCTGCTGCCGACGATGCCGCGCGCGGACATCATCGTGCGCAG
>NZ_JBKBQX010000144.1:0-901 GCF_046292505.1 Tepidimonas sp.
TCACAGTCCAGCCGTTTCGCTTTCTGAATTGCGCGGACCACTCCTCATAAATGGCGAGCGCGCGTTGTGCCGTCTTGTATTCCGTCTCTGTAGGGATACGCATGTTTCTAGCTCCTCTTTCTAACCCCACTGTGCCGCCATCGCAGCGGCCATACCGGGGAAAAACTTGCTACGCTCTTTCCAGCGCTCCGGGCCGGGCGGGGCCTTGTGTACGCGGTCGACGGGCTTTGCGCCTTTGGGAAGGCCCAGGACTTCCCGGCACGCGTCCCACGTATTGAAGACCGGCTTAAGCGGCTCTAACCCGTCCAGCCAGAAACATGTTCGTTTCGTCTCCGGGTCGCCGAAGTGCCACGGCTGGACAGACTGCGCAAAGTCCCGATAGTTGGTAATCCGAGCCTTAGCGTGTTTGTGCATTATCGGGTTTTCAATGCACTTCATAGGAATAGGGGCGTTCCATAGATCAGAGAACAGCGCCGCGCCTTCGTCCAGCTTGCGCCACATAAAGGCTAGCCGTTCGTCCCTTGTCATCATCGCGTATTCCGCTATTTCGTCCACCGTGTAGTGTTCGGCGCTAAGTTTGCCGGGCGGTTCGTCTAGCCAGCGTACCCCGCTGTTGCACAGACGCGTGCAAGGCGGATGCGCGACCATGATAAAATCCCAACCCATGCCCAGCACGTCGCGGACGTCGCCTTGCAAGTGCATGTTGTGGTTATCCGTGGCCGGTAACAGGTCGCACGACCAAGCCTCATGCCCACGCGCCGCAAAGGCGCGGCGGACTTCGCCGGTATGCTCGCAAGCTACTAAGACTTTCATCGCTTCCCCTCGGATTGCAGTCAGTAGGCAAAAGACTAGCACAAGCAACACGGCTAGCGCAACGTCCTTTGCGTAGCTCATGACACCT
>NZ_JBKBQX010000145.1:0-894 GCF_046292505.1 Tepidimonas sp.
GCATCACCCCAAAACAGCGGCTGGCCATGGCCGCATAGCTCTACTTCTCGGAGCGCTGGATTTCGGGGGGATTACCCCAGCAGCAAGACCGTGCGCAGCGCAGTACACGCTCGCAGCGTGATGGAGCAGCCCTGATGGCGGTCATCAAGCGGTTGCGGCGCGCCCATTTCGGTGTTTACCTCAGCTGAAAGCTGCGGCGCACGCTTTTGCGCAAGGGCGGCAGGTAGCCGACTTCCCCTGCGTCTGCATTTGGTAAGGGCTTATCGACGTGGCCAGGCCGTCGATGTCTCCGTTTGCTGTGTCGCAGGCTGGTGCTCAGAGTCGCGCTTGACGGTGGGCCTTCGTGCTCGATGTGCCACAGCAGGCCCTTCGCACCCGTCCTCACCGCCAATGCCGAGGTCAACACTGAGCGGCAGTGCGAGTTCGAGCCTCTGCAGTCCCTGGCGGTGCTCACGACCGAGCGCGTGCGCGATGTCTTGCGCCGCGATATCTTGACCCACATCGGTGCGGCCAGCATATTCGGTTTGGCCGTGGCCCTGCCGGCCAAGCTCACCCACAGCACCTATCCCTTGTCATCAAAGATGATCACCCAAGCCATGCGCTTCGACCGTGCCGTGTAGGCGCCTTTGGCCGATCATCACGAATCATGAAGATCTGCGGGCTTGCTTTTCAGAGGCCTGATTCTCTTCAATCCGAAACAGGTCAACGGGCCCGTTTTTTACGATACCCTGCGCTACATACCACACCCGCTACCAGAGCATCTCAAGTGCCAAAGGTGTCAGACGCATGCAGGACACATTGACACACGGTAGGTCCTTATATAGTCGCCCCTGAAATATTCATAACCGCATGATTTTTCTTGTGTTATTGTCTGTTTGCGAGTACAATTTCCCC
>NZ_JBKBQX010000146.1:0-888 GCF_046292505.1 Tepidimonas sp.
CCGGCTTCTTCTTGCTTGGCATAGATGCTCCTTTCCAACATGCTATGCCTCAAACACAAAATTCCTGACAGGCTCGCTGCCGACGATGCCGTTGATGACGTTGTTCGAGGGCGACCACCAGAAGCCCCGGTCGTTGTCGATCTTGGCGATCAGGCCAGCAACGCGTGCCGACACCGGTTCGGTCACCACCGCCCCGTTCTTCATGACCTTGACGTGCGGATCGACCACGTAGATGCGCGGCGAACCCCAGTCCTCGCGGTAGTCAATGGCGGCAGTGTCCGTCGTGTTGGGGCCGTCAGCGATGATCACCGCGCGCAGGCGCTCGGCAATGCCCCGCAGTTCCGCCACGACCGGATTCGCCAGCTGGCGGGTGTTGTCATCGGGATCAGTGGGGCGCTGGTGCGTAAAACCCGGGGCGATGAGGATGCGCGGCGTTACCTTGGCCACCGACTGGGCCGCCAGCAGCGCCTGCAGGCCGAGGTACTGGCCAGCCTCATCAACGCCGCCGATCACGTTGGTCTGCGTCTCGGCCTCGGTTGCGCCTTCCGCCACCCGGATCACGACGACCAGCGCACCGGCCTGATCGAAGATGCCGTCGATGGCCATGGGCAAGGTGCCGGTGCTACCCAGCTTGGCTGCTTCCATGCGAGAGCCGGCAATCAGCACCGGGGTGTTCAAGGGAAATCGCTGTTCATCCGCATCCGGGGCGGTGCCGACGAGGCCAATCACCGAGGATCGGACGGTACGAATGGGGCGGGGGCCGTTGTCGATTTCAACGACCTCGACCCCGTGAAGAAAGTGATCTGCCATAACGGTTCTCCAGAAACAAAAAATCCGCCCATGGGCGGAATAAATCGGGGGATGGGGTGATCGGCCAGTCGGTGGGTC
>NZ_JBKBQX010000147.1:0-881 GCF_046292505.1 Tepidimonas sp.
CCGCATAGCTCTACTTCTCGGAGCGCTGGATTTCGGGGGGATTACCACTCGACTGGAACTCAGCGATCAGGGCGCGCGGCTGACTGCACCCCGGATTGATTTGAACTGAAGGCTTCATTTAAGGAGGCGGTCATGCCGGCGATCACGCGCCTGGGTGATCAATGCACCGGCCATGGCTGTTTCCCGGCACGCCCGAGTAGCTCCGCTGCCGCCTCGGTGTTCATCAATGGCATCGCGGTGCATCGGGTGGGGGATGCCTGGGGAACTCACTGCTGTGGTCCCGCCTGTCACGCCAGCGTACTGGCGGAGGGCAGTACCAGTGTGTTTGCCGAAGGTCAGGCCGTCGGGCGCATCGGCGATCCGGTGGCCTGTGGGTCAGTGGTGGCTGAGGGCTCGATGAACGTCTTCGCTGGTTGATGTGCCCAATTCTTCGGAGTTGTGGGTGTATTGCCTAGCCAGCATTCTTTGTTTGAACGCGGCGATATCGAATTTCTTCGGTTCGCCGCTGGCTTCACCTTCGATGAGCGCTTGTCGAACAGCCATCATTTCAGCGCTGCAGTCCTGTTCTTGTGCGTGCACTTTATTTCTTCCAGTCGGCTTTTGAGCAAGCCAACAATGCATCCCAGTCATCTGGAGGATTGCCGGACTTGAGCATTTTCTGGAAGACCACGTAAGGGTCGGTCTTGGCGCCGGATGAGCGCAAGGTGTGCTCGTCGTTCACCCAAGCAAAGATGATGATTTTGGTCTTGGAGTCAAACCGAAAAAACAATCGAAAGCGCCTGCCGATCTTGGCACGCCGCCAGTGGAGCCTGTCAGGAATTTTGTGTTTGAGGCATAGCATGTTGGAAAGGAGCATCTATGCCAAGCAAGAAGAAGCCGGC
>NZ_JBKBQX010000148.1:0-877 GCF_046292505.1 Tepidimonas sp.
GCCTGGCGCTTGTCCAATAGGCGCTGTATGCTCTTGTGTTGATAGCGAAAACAAGGCAATCCCCGCCACGGCACAAACCACGGCGGCCCAGGTGCGTGGCGCCACGCGTTCGTGCAAAAAGAGCCAGCCCATCACCGCCACCGCGGCGGGAATCGCGGCCAGGGTCACTCCGGCCGTGACCGCATCGGTGAGGCTCACGCCATAGATCATGCAGATGGTGAACAGGAAATTGCCCAGAAACGACTGTAGAAACAACAGCCGCCGGGTTTGTGGGGCGAGGGGCGGCTCATCCACAGGTTTGCGGAGCCAATGCAACATGGCTACGCCACCAATGCCAAAACGCATCCATGCGAGCAGAAAAACCGGCAGCACGGCGGCCAGCGGTTTGGACAGCGCCACGTAGCTGCCCACCAGCGCCATGCTGAGGGCCAGGCACAGGTAGGCAAAGGGGCGGCTGGGAGTGGTGTTCACTAGACTGGTGATCGCTCAACGAAAAGGAGATGCGCATCATGCCCGACGAAACCCCGCCCGCCAGCCCTGCACGCCATGTCTTTGTCTATGGCACCTTGCGGCGCGGCGGATCCAATGACATCACCCGCCTTCGCCCGGCGCCAAGATTCATGGGGGCCGCCCAGGTGCCTGGGGTGCTCTACCACCTGGGGGCCTATCCCGGCATGGCATTGGGCGGGCCCCTGGGGGTGGTGCACGGGGAGGTGTATGCCATCGAGCCAGCGCTGGAAGCCGTACTGGACGAGATCGAGGACCTGGGGGCGACCCCCAGTGACGAGTATGTGAAGCGCGAGATCGTGGTTGATGTGGGCGGGCAGGGCGTGCCTTGCCTAGTCTATGAGATCAATCCCCGGTATGTAGTCTCTGC
>NZ_JBKBQX010000149.1:0-873 GCF_046292505.1 Tepidimonas sp.
GCATCACCCCAAAACAGCGGCTGGCCATGGCCGCATAGCTCTACTTCTCGGAGCGCTGGATTTCGGGGGGATTACCGCCCGATAATCGGGTCATGCCCAGTCTCTACATCTACTCCCCCAGCGGGGCGGTGCGCGACCGCGCCGCTTTTCGGCGCGCCGTGCGCCGCTTGCAGGCCGCCGGCTACGGGGTGACGGTGGACCCCGCGGCGCTGGCCCGACACCAACGCTTTGCGGGCGATGACGATGAACGGCTGGCCGCCATCGAGCGCGCGGCTGCCAGCGGTGCGGACGTGGCGCTGACCACACGCGGGGGCTACGGCCTGACCCGCCTGCTGCCGCATTTGCCCTACGACGCAATCGACGCCGCCGCGCGCCGTGGCATGGCGTGGGTGGGGCTGAGCGACTTTACCGCCTTTGGGCTGGCTGTGCTGGCCCAGCGCGGGACGGCCACCTGGGCGGGCCCGGCCGTGATGGAGGACTGGGCGGTCGATGCGCTGGACGACATCACCGTCGCCTGTTTCGACGATCTGGCGCAGGGGGTGGGGGAGGGGGCTGGCTGGCGGCTGCCATCGTCCGACCTGCGGGCGCACCCCGAACTGGCGGCCGGCTGGCGCGTGCAAGGCGCTATGCTCTGGGGGGGCAATCTGTCGATTCTGGCCGGACTGGTGGGCACGCCGTACCTGCCGTCGGTGGACGGTGGCTTGCTGTTTCTGGAGGATGTGGGCGAACACCCCTACCGCATCGAGCGGATGCTGACGCAATTGCTGCTCGCAGGGGTGTTGGGGCGGCAAAAGGCCATTCTGCTGGGCGCGTTCAATCGCTTTGCGCTCACGCCGCACGACCGGGGGTTCCGGCTCGAGACGGTGGTGGCGT
>NZ_JBKBQX010000150.1:0-871 GCF_046292505.1 Tepidimonas sp.
CTGCCGCCATCGTGGTAGATTTGAAACCCAGCCTTTGGAGAGACAAGTTGCCGATGGCCGCGAAGTTTCCGCAACGCCCCTTCCAGGCCGTTGATGCAAAAAGGTTTTTCCTGGGCTTGCAGTTCCAAACATGCCCTGATTTCAAAGGGATTAAGACGGCAGCGTCTGCTACATTTTGTTCACGCCAATGGTTCCAAACATGCCCTGATTTCAAAGGGATTAAGACTCAGCGCGCTGATTGCCTCTTGCGGGTGCGATAGTTCCAAACATGCCCTGATTTCAAAGGGATTAAGACCTCAGTCAGTTACTAAACTCGACGACTTTCACCGTTCCAAACATGCCCTGATTTCAAAGGGATTAAGACAGTATTTGTTTGGCGCCATTGGCGCCGGCTGTTGTTCCAAACATGCCCTGATTTCAAAGGGATTAAGACTTGTGGGCATGGAAACCCTATCGGCCCTGATTGTGTTCCAAACATGCCCTGATTTCAAAGGGATTAAGACTCCCAGGCATTGCCTGGGATTGAACGGATTACGCCGTTCCAAACATGCCCTGATTTCAAAGGGATTAAGACCTATCCCGCATTCACGGGATATTGTGCCGGCGACTACGTTCCAAACATGCCCTGATTTCAAAGGGATTAAGACGAATAAATCCTGCACCACTTGTTGCCGAAGCTGGGTTCCAAACATGCCCTGATTTCAAAGGGATTAAGACACATCCCGCAGACGAACGTCTGCGGGAATTATCAGTTCCAAACATGCCCTGATTTCAAAGGGATTAAGACGGTGCGCGTCAGCTCGCCGTAGACGAACGGCACGGTTCCAAACATGCCCTGATTTCAAAGGGATTAAGACTCCTTTCATGTATG
>NZ_JBKBQX010000151.1:0-871 GCF_046292505.1 Tepidimonas sp.
AACGGGTTCCCATGAGGCGGTGGCAGGGTCACGTGCAAGGCAGATCAGGGGTGTTGCACTTGATTATTGACTCCGCCTTCAGGTCATCGATGGAATAGCTTTTCAAACCAATATTCTCGCACTGAACGCCGCCGTCGAAGCGGCCCGAGCCGGAGAAGCCGGTCGCGGTTTCGCCGTCGTTGCCAGTGAGGTTCGCGCTCTGGCGCAGCGCAGTGCTCAGGCCGCAAGGGAGATCAAGCAACTTATTTCGAACAGCGTAGATACCACTGCACGAGGAGCCCAACAGGTTGTCGAAGCAGGCGGCAACATTGAGCAGGTTGTGCAAAAGATTGAGAACGTGGTGGCAATGATTCAAAAAATCATTACCATCAGCCAAGAGCAGCTGAATAGTATTGAATACGTTACATCTGAGATTGACCGAATAGATGACAGCGCTCAGCAAAATCGGGCCATGGTCGGTGGTATCACGGTAACCTCAGATCAATTGCGCAGTCAGGCTGCCGATTTGATTCAGGCCATCAGCTATTTCCGAATTCCATCGGAAGTTCCAGCTTTAGAGAAGGGCTGATCAATCCCGCCTCCGACCTTGGGGCGGATTGGGTTGACTCTGACCTATCCCAATTTTTTGTACCACTGGTTTGGAGCATTTCCGCGGGTAGACGGATTTGACCGCTGAGTTTTCGGGGTCATGCGGGCTGCGTCGTCAGCTTGCTGGCGATGCAGCGAGGCAAACCTTGCTGGCGGTATGAGACCGCAACTGGCATGCGGACGGACAATGTAGAAGTCGACTCGCTAGAGCCTGTCAGGAATTTTGTGTTTGAGGCATAGCATGTTGGAAAGGAGCATCTATGCCAAGCAAGAAGAAGCCGGC
>NZ_JBKBQX010000152.1:0-866 GCF_046292505.1 Tepidimonas sp.
TCTTATCCAGTCGTTAAATGCGGGCGAGTTTTCGATACTGCTTGAAGGGCGGGTCGACCTTGAGCGTTACCGCGCGTCCATGCGCAGCTTGTTCAACTGGATTGCAGCGCCGCAGGGACCGGCGCTGCGCCGGTCAGGAACGATGTTTAGCGCGCCTATGTGCTATCACGACAAGCCGAGTACGTTTATTCCGTACGAGTTTAGCGAAGATCAAGCGCAGATCATCGAGTTTGCCGACTACAAGGCGCGGTTCCATGACGAAGACGGCGTCCAGGTTTATGACCCGGAAGCTATCGTCAACGTGGTACAGACTAACCCGCTTATCATCGACAGTCCCACGCTGGGCGCGGATGTAGGCGAAAGCGTAGCACTCGCCGGTTTCCCGAACGCCACCAACATGAACGGTACGTTCGGTAAGATCACGGCGAAAGCCGGAACAGAATATACGTTAGATGTCGGCTACGCCGATGACGTCAGCTACACGTACGATGACGCCACGGCGGCTATCATCTACGAAATCGAGACGCCTTATAGCGCCGCAGAGGCGCAGAGCTTACGCTATGTCCAGCAGGTCGACGTATTGTACCTGTACGATGCCAAAGGCGTAAAGCGTCACCGCAAGCTGTCGCGTTTCGGCGGGTATGACTGGCGGCTGGACGTCGTCGGACAGATCGACGGGCCGTTCATGCCAGCCAATGACAAAGGTATCCGGCTAACTCCGGCGTCGACAGGAAACGTGGCCGTCACCGGCAACGGTGTAGCGACGGGGAGTACCGAAGCCGTAGGCATGAGGTGTGGCTGCTGCTCGGGGCCTGGCTGGCCGCGCCGGTGTTTGCCTCCAGCGTCATGACCTTGCCGATGCTGGT
>NZ_JBKBQX010000153.1:0-864 GCF_046292505.1 Tepidimonas sp.
ATCCACGCCGACGGCTAAAATCGCAGCCTACATGATCCTAACGATCATGGTTGCGATATCACCCAGCAGATGAAACCGGCGGACCGTTCGGCTCTTGGTTCGCTTCTGGGGTTGTCGTACGGTCCGGGCGCGGGATACCCACGACGCGCTGCGCTCGGACATGTGCGCGCCCGATTCGAGCTCCTCGTCCACGGCCGTCGGCATGACGTTCGGATACCACCCCCGTCCCGTCGGTTTCATCTCATTGACCATGTAGTTTCACGCCAACGGAGATGGCCGCTTTCATCCTGCGGAAGGCTTTGGTTCCATCCGTTGGCCTGATTCAACCTCGAAAGGAGGAGAGGTCCGAGATGTTGGAATGCACGGTACATTGGCAGCCACGTGGCATGAGTTTCATTGCGGAAACCGGTTCCGGCCATATGGTGGCGATGGATGGCCCCCCCGAGGCCGGTGGCCGCAACCTGGCGCCGCGGCCCATGGAGCTGTTGCTGGCCGGTACCGGCGGGTGCACCGCCTTCGACGTGGTATCGATCCTGAAAAAATCGCGCCAGGACGTCACCGATTGCGCCGTGCGGATCACGGCCGAGCGTGCCGAACAGGATCCCAAGGTGTTTACACGCATCGACCTGCATTTCATCGTCAAAGGCCGCGGCTTGAAGCCAGAGGCGGTCGAGCGCGCCGTCAAGCTCTCGGCCGAAAAATACTGCTCGGCCTCGATCATGCTGGGCAAGTCGGCCCAGATGCATCACAGCTGGGAAATCATCGAGGTCTGATCAAATCCAGTAGGCGGTCGTCGTCATCACCTTGGCGGCCAGCTTCATCGCCCCCTTGGCGAAGCGCGGCAGCTCGGCCGCGCCGAGACTG
>NZ_JBKBQX010000154.1:0-859 GCF_046292505.1 Tepidimonas sp.
AGCATCGCCCCCCGCGGCGTAGTCTTGTCCAGCGCCCGGCGCTTGCCCGGGCGCATCGCCACATGCCAGTTCACTGGGATGTCTTGGGTCTCGGCCCGCTTGTTCACGCCCTGGTAGCCCGCATCGGCAAAGACATCGGTTTCTTTGCCGTGCAGCAGCGCATGCGCCTGGGTGACGTCGTGCGCGTTGGCCGCCGTGCCCACCACCGTATGCACCAGGCCCGAGTCGGCGTCCACCCCGATGTGGCATTTCATGCCAAAGTGCCATTGGTTGCCTTTCTTGGTCTGATGCATCTCGGGGTCGCGCGTGCCGGTGCTGTTTTTGGTGGAGCTGGGTGCGGCAATCAGGGTGGCATCGACCACGGTACCGGTCTTGAGCAGCAGGCCGCGCTGAGCGAGCACGGCGTTGACCGCTGCCAGGATCTGCGTGCCCAGGTCGTGGGCTTCGAGCAGGTGGCGAAAGCGCAGGATGGTGCTCTCATCCGGCACGACATCCACCCCCAGGTCCAGACCAACAAAGCTCGCCAGCAGCGGCGTGTCGTACAAGGCTTCCTCCACCGCCGGGTCCGACAGACCAAACCATTGCTGCAGAAAGTGAATCCTCAAAAGCTTCTCGACCGCAAAGGCAGGACGCCCACCCTTGGGACCCGCCTTCGGCGCATACGGCTCGATGAGTGCGACCAACTCTGCCCACGGCACCACACGGTCCATCTGTTCCAAAAACGCACGCTTGCGGGTGCGCTTGGTGCGCAGCTCAAAGCCCGTATACATCGGCGCCTGAAGACTCATCTGGGCGGTGTCAAGTACCAAGTGCAACGGTGGAATCACTGAAGGGAGTGGCTGGCTTGGGTGACCCTCTG
>NZ_JBKBQX010000155.1:0-859 GCF_046292505.1 Tepidimonas sp.
CGGTCCGGTGGCGCAGTTGCAGCGGCTGGTGCTGGCGCAGGTGCTCGCCGCGATAGCCCAGCCCGCGCAGGATCGCCTGCGCCACCGCCATCTGCGCGCGCAGCGCCTCGGCGTACTGCGGCGCCTCCTCATCGGTCAGCAGCAGCCACACCTGGCTCGCACCCCAGGCGATCGCCGCCAGCCACAGCTCCAACCCCGTGCTGGCGGTGTGCCACAGCGCCCACGGGATCACGCGCGCCGGCACGCCGTGCACGCTGGCGTCCAGCCGTGCGGCGCGTCCCCAGTCCGCCAGCAGCCGCTGGCCGGCGCCCTGGCTGTGCAGCAGCAGCGCGGCGTCGCGTCCGCCGGCAGCGCGGGAGGTGGCCAGCAGCGTCTTCAGCGCCCGTCCCTGGTGCGCCGCATCGGGGTAGGCAAACGTCAGCGCGCCGCTCGGGCACACCGTGCTGCAGGCGCCGCAGCCGACGCACAGGTGCGGCTCGACGACGATGCGCTGGCGCTCGGCGTCGCTGCGGATGGCGCTGGCCGAGCACACCTCGACGCACGCCTGGCAGCCGACCTTCTCGTTGCGTGCATGCGCGCACAGTCGCTGCTGGTAGCGGAAAAAGCGCGGCTTTTCAAACGTGCCGACCAGTTCGCGCAGCGGCCACAGCCGCGCGAGCCGCGCCTCGGCGTCCAGCCCTGGCGGCAGGTGCACATAGCCCTGCGGCAGCGCGTGCTGGGTGAAGGCCGGCGCCGGCCGCAGGTCCAGCACGGCGTCGAACTCGGCCTGCTGTTCCTCGACCCAGCTGCCGCGCGAGCGCCAGGTCGGGCTGGAGGCGCTGCTGGCGCTGCCGCTCAAGGCCGCCGACGGCCGCATGGT
>NZ_JBKBQX010000156.1:0-857 GCF_046292505.1 Tepidimonas sp.
ACCGCCCGCGCCAGCGTGGCGCCAAAGCGCGCGCTCAGCACGGGCGCGGTGACGAAGTCGCTGCCGTCCCCCGGCCCCGTGCCAAAGACGGGCGCCCCGCGCGTGTAATACCCCAGCCCTGGCGCGTACAGGGCCAAGGCCATGAAGCGCTCGAACGGCAGCCAGCCGCCGGCGGCGGCAATATCGGCCACGATGCGCTCGCGCAGAATCCCCTGCGCCTGGGGGTCACTTGGTGGGGCTAGCATAATCGGCCCCAATTGTCGCCGTGATCCTCGCCGCGATCATCGCAGTAGCACCCCACGGACATTCCACACTCGCATCTTTCGCCCCCTGTCATGACCGTTGCCGCCCCCTCGACGCCCCGCTGGGCCCTGGTCACCGGCGCCGCGCAGCGCCTGGGCCGCGAGATCGCCCTGGCCCTCGCCCGCCAGGGTTGGCACGTGGCGGTGCACTACCACCGCTCGGCCGACGCTGCCCAGCGCACGGTGACCGAACTGCAAGCCCTGGGGGTGAATGCGGTGGCCGTGGCGCAGGCGCTGGATACCCCGGGTGCCGCAGACGGGTTGCTGGCCGCCGTGCGCACCGCCACGGGGGCCATCCCGCGGTGCGTGGTCAACAACGCCTCGACCTTCGAGCCCGACGCGGGCACCGACGTCACCGAGGAGGGGCTGCTGCGCCAGTTGCGCATCAACACCGTGGTGCCGGTGCTGCTCGGCCGGGCACTGTGGGCGGCGGTGGATCGGGCGGACGCGGAGGCGATCGACGCCGCTTCCGGGGCGTACAGCGTGATCCATGTGCTGGACCAAAAGGTGCACAACCTCAACCCGGATTATTTCTCGTACACCATCAGCAAATTG
>NZ_JBKBQX010000157.1:0-840 GCF_046292505.1 Tepidimonas sp.
CTTCGGCAAGACCTCAAGCGCGCGCATGGGCAACGAGCGTCTCGCCCGCAGCGTAACCGAGCCGCAGAGCGAAATCAGGTGTGATCGGAAACCGGCCGACACGGCCGCGCACCCCGTCGGTGCCGAAATATTTTCTAGCCATGTTCTCTCCCCGTCGTGGCCGCCCAGACCGCCAATGCATCCTTGGTCTCGGCGACGTCATGCACGCGCACGATGCGGGCGCCGCGTTCGACGGCCAGCACCGCCGCCGCGACACTGGCCGGCATGCGCGCGACACCACTTTCGCGTCCGGTCACCGCGCCGAGCATCGATTTGCGCGACAGACCGGCCAGCACTGGCACGCCCAGCCGTGTGAAACGCTGCAGCTGGCGCAGCAGCATGTAATTGTGTTCCACCGTCTTGCCGAAGCCGAAGCCGGGATCGATGATCAGCCTTTCTTTCGCGATACCGCTTGCGACACAAGCCATCACGCGGCCAGTGAGAAAGGCGCTCACCTCCTCGACCACATCCCCATAATGCGGATTCGCCTGCATCGTGCGCGGCTCCCCTAGCATGTGCATCAGGCATACGCCGACGTCGCTTTGCGCCACGCATTCGAGCGCTCCGGGCGCGCGCAGCGCCATGATGTCGTTGATCAGCGCGGCTCCCTCGTCGATCGCCATCGACATGACCTCGGGCTTGGCCGTATCGACCGAGATCGGCACGCCCCAGTCGCGCACTGCCCGCAGCACCGGGCGCAGGCGCGCGATTTCGATTCCGGCGGGCACCGGCGATGCGCCGGGCCGTGAAGACTCGGCGCCGAGATCAAGAATGTCGGCACCGGCTTCGAGTTGCGCTTCG
>NZ_JBKBQX010000158.1:0-839 GCF_046292505.1 Tepidimonas sp.
CCTGAACCTGTTCGCGCGGCTGCAGCGCAGCCTGCCGCTGGTACCGCTGGCCGGGGCGGATGCGCGCTTTCAGCCGGTGTGGGTCGGCGACGTCGCGCAAGCCATCGTCACCTGCCTGCAGCGCGACGACACCGTCGGCCGCACCTTCGAGGCGGTCGGCCCGGAGGTCTGGACGCTGGCCGACCTGGTGCGGCTGGCCGGACGGCTGAGCGGTCACCCGCGGCCGGTGATCGGCCTGCCGCGGGCATTGGGCTATTTCCAGGCGCTGCTGATGGAGCTGATGCCGGGCGAGCCGCTGCTGAGCACCGACAATCTGCGCTCGATGGAGGTGGACAACGTCGCCAGCGGCACCCTGCCGACCCTGGCCGACCTGGGCCTGACCCCGAGCGCGGTGGAGCCGGTGGCGGCCCGTTACCTGGACCTGGACGGGCCGGCCGATCCCCTGATTGCGATCCGCCGCACCGCGCATCAACGCCGGTAAAAAAGGGGGCCGCCGCCCTCACCCCGAGCGGCGGCCCATCGCTCTCCCCAGCTCAAAACTTGCGGCTGTACTGCACGCCAAAACCATTCTGGTGCATGCCGATGCGCGTGCCGGTCGGGTTCATCGCGCCGGACATGAAGTCCACGCTCGGCCCCACCACCGTCTCGCGCCGCCCGTGCCACAGCGCGAACGTCCACTCCGTGTTCTTGTCCGGCGCGTACGTGGCGCCGAGGGTGAAGTGCTCGCGGATCACGCCCGGGGCCAGCACGTTGAACATCGCGTCCTGCGGCCGGATCGGGTTGTCGCCCTTGTTGTAGCCGGCGCGCAGCGTCCACTGCGGGCTGGCCTGCCACTGCAC
>NZ_JBKBQX010000159.1:0-834 GCF_046292505.1 Tepidimonas sp.
TCGCCACCGCCGCCCCGTAGCCGACCAGCACATTGGTCACGGCTTCCACCAGCGACATCCAGCGCGACTGCTTCATCTTGCCTCCTCAGCTTCCCGGGCGTGGATTCCATGCCATGCCTTTTCCACGCCAGATCTCGCCACGCCGGGGCTTGGCATGCGGTACCGGACCTGGACCACACCCTGCCTTACGACCTTCAGTCGATCATCCCTGCCTCGAGGGGCTGATCGCTCGCCAGCTCATCGAACAGCAAGCCATCGTCGGCGCGCTGCGCCTTCTGTCCGGTCCAGTCTTGCCAGCGGCGAACAATAACGTCGCAATACTTCGGATCGAGTTCCATGACCCGACAAACGCGGCCCGTCCTCTCGCAGGCAATCAGCGTGCTACCCGAACCGCCGAAGCAGTCCAAAACAAGACTGCCCGGACGACTGGAATTACGAATCGCGCGCTCAGGCACCTCCACCGGCTTCTGGGTCGGGTGCAAGGTATTCTTCGCGGGCTTCTTGATCTCCCACACGTCGCCCTGGTCACGATCACCGCACCAGTGCCGATTAGCCCCCTCACGCCAACCGTAGAGGATGGGCTCATACTGCCGCTGGTAGACGGCATGCACGAGCGTGAAGCTGTTCTTGGCCCAGATGATGAAGGTCGACCACTTGCCGCCGGCGGCGCGGAAAGCCGCTTGCAGTGTGTCGAGTTCGCTGGAGGACATGGCGATGTAGACTGCACCGTCGCACCGCTGTAGCGCAGGCTTGAGTGCGGCAAGCAGGAAAGCCTGAAAGCCTTCGCCCAGGTTGTCGTTCAGAATAGGGCGGTGGGTGCCGCGCAGCTTGTCC
>NZ_JBKBQX010000160.1:0-829 GCF_046292505.1 Tepidimonas sp.
CAGCGGCTGCTGACAATGACCATAGAAGGGCGAGAAAAAGGATGAAAAGCTTGCTCATGTGTTTATGTGCATAACGTTTGAATTCAGCGGACGACAAAAAGCGCAGCTTTTTGACGGTCCGCTGGAATGATTTGTTAGCCATCATTCTCCTGTCATTGCTACGTTCCAGGAAACGAGCTTTGGCCCCTTGTTGTTGCACATCCATCGCTCAACCCCTGCCACAATTCCTTCGCCGTCGCCTCGAAGTGCTGTGAATGCGGAGAGGGGCGGCCCCAGCCGCTCAAGAAGTGGCAGGAGACTTGCACCGTCAATGCAACGAACTTCATAGGTGCCACCCACGTTCTGCATGCTTTCACGTTCGATGTGTTTCCAGCACTGACTGTGAAATAGTTGGTTTTCAGGCAGCCTTGCCATGGTTTCTGCGTCATGCGCAGGAGAGACACGCCAACGGTCTTTTAGCCTGTTACGGGAAATGCCCACGTACCGAATAACACCGTCTCCACCGGCGACGAGGTACAGACAGGGATTTCTTGCTTCCCACACAGCCTTGTTCAGGATGTCGTACTTGGCCTGTAGCCAAGGGCCGATTCTTGAGCCTTTGGCAACGTTACGTTTCCATCGCTTTCCACCGATGCCATGGATGCGAATTACGGGAGTAGCTGCCTGAAAGATCGAGTATGCGTGTTCAATTACGGACGGGTTCATTTGTGATTTTTTCGATTGATGATTGAGGCAAGGCCACCATTGATGGCTAACGTGTTATAGGGAGCAAAACTGCTGCATAACACCGACGGCTGTCTCCCTAACACCGGCGGCTCGATCGGGCGCA
>NZ_JBKBQX010000161.1:0-829 GCF_046292505.1 Tepidimonas sp.
CCCCGGGAAACAACAGCGGATACACGTCGGCGTGAACCGGCTCGGGGAAGGCCAAATCCAGCGCCTGCAGGGGCAGCCGAGTGTCGATCCACCATGCCGACAGACCCAACGCGTTGCGCAGCAAGGAGACGTGCGCAAACTCGCGCAGAATGGCGCGCTCGGCAACGTCTGGCAAGCCTGTGCCGGGCGCTACACGCTCGTGCAGCGTCAGCCGCGCGACAGCGCCGTCCCGCGAGAGCGTCAGGATCATGTCGTCGGTCAGCAGCGTGTGGTGGCGGCACCAGCGCGCCAGCGCCACGCCCAACGTGGGCGCGCTCAGAGACGCGCGCGCCAACATGCCGTAGCTGCCCCACGGCAATCGGCGGCCAAACCAACCCAGCGCTTCGTCGTCCAGTTCGCGCATCGCACGCAGTGCCAACCGTTCGAAAGGCAGGCTGGTCAGGCGCGCCTGCGCATCGAGCAGGTTGGCGCTGTCCAAGCCGGCCTCGTGCAGCGCTTCCGTTGGGTCGGCGCCGCGCAGCCGGTACGCCACAGCAATGGCGCGTGCGAATGCCATGGGCGTGGCTGCGATGGGTATACGGCGCCCCACCAGGGGCAGCAGAAGGGGCGACATGATTGGCGTATTTTGCAACCTCTGGGGTGCGCTTACCCGCTGGTGCATCGAACCGGGTGACGCCACAATTCGGCGCACCATGAGCGTACTGAACTCCCGACTCAACCCCCGCTCTGCGGACTTCCAGGTCAATGCCGCGGCCATGCGTGCGCTGGTCGACGATCTGCACGCCCGCATCGCGCAGGTGGCGCAGGGCGGCGGCGAGGCCGCCCGCGC
>NZ_JBKBQX010000162.1:0-816 GCF_046292505.1 Tepidimonas sp.
CATGTACGGGCGTGATGGCGAACGCTTTAGCGGCATTTGTGAATCGCCCGCAAGTAGTTCGATAACTCGGCGATGGGTGCATTGTACCTGTACCCCATGCGGCGGTGTGCGCCGCGCTCAAACCCCTGCCCACGATGCGTTTGTTTCGGTTTCTGTCCCGCTGGCCCCTCCTGGCCCTGCACGCCTTGGGCTGGTGCGCGGGCTGGGGGGCGTGGTTGGCGTCGCCCACCTATCGCCGCCGTTGGCGGGAGCACACCCGGCAAGCGGGCTTGAGCGGGCGCTCGCGCTGGGCGTCGATTGGGGCGGCGGGGCAGCAGGTGGCGGAGTTGCCGCGCCTGTGGTTTGGGCCGCCCGTGCCGGTCGGTTGGGAGGGGGCGGCGCACATCGAGGCGGCGCTGGCCCAGCGGCGCGGTGTGCTGTTTTTGACGCCGCATTTGGGCTGCTTCGAGGTGACACCGCGCGCCTATGCCGAGCGGTTTGGCGTACCGCACGCCGCGCCGATTACGGTGCTGTACCGGCCGTCGCGCCATGCGGCGCTGGAGGCGCTGCTGCGCCAAGCGCGGCGGCGCCCAGGCATGGTGGCGGCACCGACGACACTGGCTGGGGTGCGGCAACTGATGCAGGCCCTGCGCCGCGGCGAGGCAGTGGGCCTGCTGCCCGATCAGGTGCCGCCGCAGGGGCAGGGTGTGTGGGTGCCGTTTTTTGGCCGTCCGGCGTACACCATGACGCTGGCGGCGCGGCTGGCGCAGCAGCCCGGGGTGCAGGTGCTGCTGGCGGGGGGGCAACGTTCGTCGATGAACGGCAGCCGCACGCACT
>NZ_JBKBQX010000163.1:0-815 GCF_046292505.1 Tepidimonas sp.
CGTCTATACGGCATCGGCGCACAGATCCTGCGTGAGCTGGGTGTGGGCAAGATGCGCCTTTTGGCCAGCCCAAGGAAGATTCCCTCGATGGCCGGCTTCGGCCTCGAGATCTGCGGCTATCTGACGCCGGAGGACATTCCCGCATGAGTTTCACGCCAAAACCGACTTCTCCATCTCACCCAGCGGGTCGCTGCGCCGATCTCACCGAGATCGAACCTGATCTCACAGGCAGTGGGCTCGCCATCGGCATCGTCATGGCGCGCTTCAACAAAAGCGTCGGCGAAGGTTTGCTTTCCGGCTGCTGCCATGAGCTGCGTCGCCTCGGCGTTGCCGATGTCACTCTCGTCACCGTGCCTGGCGCACTGGAAATCCCGCTCGCCTTGCTGAGACTGGCGCAGACAGGCAAGTTTTCCGCGCTGGTGGCCATCGGCTGCGTAATCCGCGGCGAGACCTACCACTTCGAAGTCGTGGCCAACGAATCCGCTCGCGGCGTCACCGAGGTGCAGCTAGCTACCGGCGTGCCGATCGCCAATGCGATCCTGACCGTCGAGAACGAGGAACAGGCCGAGGTGCGGATGAGCCAGAAGGGTCTCGAAGCCGCGCAATGTGCCGTCGAGATGGCCAATCTGCTGAAAGCGCTGAAGTGAGCAGCGAAAAATCACACCCCGTCAAAGCGAGGAAAGCGCCGACGAGCCCGCGTCACCGTGCGCGCGAGTTCGTCGTCCAGGGCATCTACCAGCATCTGGTCGGCGGCCAGGATCATGCCTCCATCATCACCCAGGCCGAATCGGTGCCGGGCTTCGAAAAGGCACATC
>NZ_JBKBQX010000164.1:0-811 GCF_046292505.1 Tepidimonas sp.
CTTGCCTTTGCCGATGCACTCGACCTCCGGGGCGTGCAGCGCGTACAGCTTGCCCTTGTCGTGCGGCTTCTGGGCATGCAGCCGCTCGGCGCGCTCCAGCCAGACCGTCAGGCCGTCCTGCGCCGCCTGTGGCAACGCCGTCATCTTGCGTCGCACCTCGCGCAGCAGACTGCCCAGGATGGTGCGCTGGCGGCGCAGCACGCGCTTGAGGCGCTTGAACTGCTTGGCGTGGGCGTAGCCCGCGGCCCGGCGGCGCAGCGTCTTGCCCTCGCGCGCGTGCGTGAGCTTGAGCTGGATGCCGGCACGCTTGGCCAGACGAGCGATCTTCTCGCGCGCCACCTCCAGCAGCCGGCTGTCGGTCGGGTGCGCAATGGCCTTCTCCTGCACCGTGGAGTCCACGATGACGCGCTCGAACTCGCGCTTGTCCACGGCCTTCATCGCCACCGCCGCCTCGATCGTGGACTTCAGCAGTTGCTCCACCCCGGCCTCGCCCAGCACGCGCCGAAAGCGCCCGATCTGCGTGGCGTCGCACGGCAGCTTGGGCGTGTAGTACGCCATGCCGCTGAAGAACTGCCACACCACGTTCTCGCTCCAGCGTAGGACGAGTTCCTCGTCGCTGAGGTCAAACGCGTGCTTCAGGTACAGCAGCGCCACCATCAGCCGGATCGGCAGGCGCGGCCGGCCGCGGTTGCTCACACCACCGCCGACCAATTGCAGCGTCGTGCCGAACAGGTCCGCCTCCTCCACAGCGCGACCAGCGCGGTCCTTGTGTGCGAACGCTGGAGCCAGCGACTTCTCGATCTCGTCCCAC
>NZ_JBKBQX010000165.1:0-801 GCF_046292505.1 Tepidimonas sp.
GGTGACCGGGCGAGAGATGGTGGTGAATGGTGGTGGCAGCTGATGGAAGGGCACGGGAAAGCCGAAGGTGAACCAGTCGATGACTTGGTGCAGTTGGTGCTGGGCTGTGCCCTGGAGCCGACGCCACGCGTCGAGACGCAGACTGACTGACGAGGTGAGCACGTTCCAAACTGGCGCGTCGAGGCTGAGAGGTGTACGAGATGGTGCTGTCGACGACGCTGTCGAATCGGTGGTGTTGATGATGTTGTTGTTGATGTGGGCGAGATGGTGCGGTGGAGTCAGAGAGTCTGCGGTCAGCTGCAGTGCTGACGCGTGGCGTGGGTTGAGGCTGCTCATAAAGATTGGCCAGAGGCACCGCCGACGAGCGGCTGGACGGTACCTGCTGGTCACTGTTTCGCTTGCGAATGCACGGTTTGCTATGCAATGGAGTGACAACTGCCTGTGCGTGCGACTCGCCGCTTCCAACTGCACTATGCCGTACTCTGCTATTTCTAGGTTCTGTGCGACTCGCTGTGTCTATTTCTGGGTTTTGTGCTTCGACTCGCCACTGCAATTTCTGTCTGGCCGCAGACAACTTTGGTCGATTCGCCACGTGGACTGGGCTATTTTCGGCTGTTGTCAGGTTTCTGACTATTTATTCTGTCGCGTTGTCTGTGCACACTCATCTTCGCTTTTTCTCTTTGTTTCGTGTGAACTGACAACCAACTTTTATGTCTCATCGACCTCGCCGTGCCATCATCAACCCTTCTGCCTCCTCCTACACTGACCAGGAGCGGGTCTCAGGTCGGAGTATTTAGCGCG
>NZ_JBKBQX010000166.1:0-799 GCF_046292505.1 Tepidimonas sp.
TACTGGTCGAACAGGTCGGCCACGCGCCGCGCCAGCTGCGCGCGCCGCAGCGGGTCGCCGTCGCCCAGGTAGTGGATCAGCGGGGCGAAGACCGTCGCGTCCGCCTGCTGCGCCAGCGTCGGCAGCAGCCGCCACAGGCGCCAGCGCAGCGGGCCGCGGTCCAGCGGTGCCTCCTCCGGCACCGCGGCCTCGCCGAGCACGGCGCGGTAGGTCTGCCACAGCCACTGCGCCGGCAGCAGGCACGCCAGCCCGGCGCAGACGCCGTCGCGCTGCGCCAGCGCCTGCTGCACCCACTGCGCCATGCCGTGGCTGGCCACCAGCCAGCGCTGCGGCTGCAGCGGCTGCGCCGCCTGCGCCGTGGCGGCATCGGCCGCGGCGCGCTGCAGCAGCGCCTCGATGCGGTCGCCCTGGACGATGTGCAGCGGGGTGGGGGTGAGTTTGGAGGGGACGCGTGTCACAGCCGGTAATCGTAGAGGATTGCCGCGCCCACCCTTGGGGTGAACGCGCGCTCCGATCGCTGCATCCGATGCGCCGAATCGGCCGATGGTCGATCATCGAAACGTTTGGGCGCACCCCTGCGCTACCATCCACCCCCATGAGCAAGGCTTTCGTGCGCGAGCAGGACCACGACGAGGACGACGAGGCGCTGCCGGCGGGGCTGCGCATCCCGGCCGGGGGCAAGAACTACATGACGCCGCAGGGCTACGCGCGCTTGCGCGGCGAGCTGATGCAGCTGATCGACGAGGAGCGCCCGCGCGTGGTCGAGACGGTGTCCTGGGCCGCGAGCAACGGCGACCGC
>NZ_JBKBQX010000167.1:0-788 GCF_046292505.1 Tepidimonas sp.
GTCGGCTCATCCAGCAGCAGCATCGGCGGATCGTGCAGCAGCGCCACCGCGAGGTTCAGCCGGCGCTTCATCCCGCCCGAGAATCCCTTCACCCTGTCACGCCCGCGCGGCGACAGCCCAACGCCTTCCAGCACCGCGGCCACGCGGCCCGCCAGCGCGGCTCCGCCCAGCCCGTACACCCGCCCGAAGAAACGCAGGTTCTCCTCCGCCGACAGATCGTCGTACAGCGCCAGCGCCTGCGGCGCGACGCCGATGTGCGCCCGCACCCGCGGGTCCGTCGGCGCGCCAAGCCCATCCAGTTCCACCCGCCCCTCATCGGGCGCGAGCAGCCCGATCGCCATGGAGATCGTCGTCGTCTTGCCCGCCCCGTTGGGCCCGAGAAGCCCGAACACCTCTCCCCGCTTCACCGACAGCGATACGCCATCGACCGCGACCGTCGATCCGAACCGCTTGCGTATGCCGTGCAGCGTGAGCATGGTGTCCCTGTGTGCGTCCTACGCGGGCAGGGCCGCCAGATCCGCCTCGACCTCGGCCCAGGCCCGGGCGACTCTCGCGGGCGAGAAGTCGAACTCGATCCCCGCCGAGCGGAACAACTCGGGCAAAGGCCGCGACGCGCCGAGCCCCAGCCCCCGCTTGTACGCCGCCAGCGCCGCCGCGGGATCGCGCCGATACGCCCCTTCCAACTGCAGCGACCCCAACTGAGCGATCCCGTACTCGATGTAGTAGAACGGCGCGCCGAACAGGTGCCCCTGCCGATGCCACAGGTACGCGTGGGGCTCGTCCATGCC
>NZ_JBKBQX010000168.1:0-783 GCF_046292505.1 Tepidimonas sp.
GGACCGCTGCGCGCGCTCGGTGTTGCCGAGCAGCTCGGTCTGCTGCGCTTGCAATTCGGCAACCTGGCGCTGCAGCTCGCTTTGGCGCAGGCGCGGTGCGTAGCCTTCGGCCACCAGGCTGGCGATGTTGCGCAGTTCCTCCTGCAGCAGAGCGAGCTGTTCGCGCCGGCTCGGCAACACACCCTGGTAGGCGCGCAGCAGGGCCTGCTGGCCTTCGATGGCTTCGTCGATGGCGCGCAGCTCGGCCTGCAGACCGTCGCGGCGCGAGCGCAGCAGCTGCTGCTGGGCCTGCATCTGGGCCGCGATCCAGGGGTCGTCACGCGCGGCGAGCAGATCCTCATGCCAGGCGATGGTGGGGCTGCCAGCCTGCTCGGCCAGCAGGCGGCCCTGCATGGCGCGCAAGCCAAGATAACGCTGGCGCACGGCCTCGTAGTTGGCGCGTGCGGCTTGCTCGTCCAGCAATATCAGCGGCTGGTGCTCCTGCACGACGTCGCCCTCCCGTACCAACACTTGGCGCACGATACCGCCGCTGAGGTGCTGCACCGCTTTGCGTTTGGTGTCGATGGCCACGACCCCGTGCGTCGGTACGCCCTCGTCCAGCGGGGCCCACGCCGCCCAGGCCAAAAAGCCGCCAAAACCCAGCAGCAGCGCCAGCACGCCCCAACGGGTGGCGCGGCTGGCCGGGCGGGGCTGCAGGGAGTCGGCACCAGGGACTGCGGCACCGTGCTGGGCCGACAGGCCGGTGCGCGCGCCGGCAGGAGAGGTGATTTCGTTCATGGGTTC
>NZ_JBKBQX010000169.1:0-759 GCF_046292505.1 Tepidimonas sp.
GACGGCCTTGTAAGCGGCACTTTCTGAAACCACGCGCTTGAGCATGAAGTTGAGCATGTCGCGCAAAGGCGACGGCCCGGTCGTCTTCATCTGGTCGCTGGCGGTGGTAAGCGCCGGTATGTAGATCACCCGCCCGACTTTGGCCGCGCCGACGTTCTTGGCGCCGTAAAACTGTTCGTCGGCCAGTTCGCCCTTGACGCGACCGTAGATGTTGCTCTGATTGGCCTTGACGCGATCCTTGGAGACAAAATAGCGGCGCACTGCCAGCAGGCGATCCGCGGCTCCTTCTTTGTATTTGTCGGCCAGCGTTGCCCATTCGTCTTCGGAAAGTTCGAACGTGAGTTCGACCCAGCTTTCGTCATCTTGGCTTTGGCCAGCTTTGGGCACATCGTCGGCTGACCATTTGATGTCGTCGTAAAACAGCCGCAATGCTGCCAGGACATTGCTCTTGCCCGCGTTGTTCGCGCCCACGATCATCGTGTAGTCATGGACTTCGATATCGGCATCGCTGCTTGAGCGGACATTGTGGATCTGCAGACGACGCAGTTTCATGGGCAAACCTCGACGGGATCAGGTGGCAAAGATTCGCTCCAGCGTCGCGGGCAAGAGCGCGGCGTTGGCTTGGCGAATGGCGGCGTGCTTGGCCTTCAATGCGGCGACTGCGGCTTGCAGGCGGTCGAAGGTTTGCTGCACGGCCAGTGGGGGTGCGGGGAACGTTGCGCCGCGCCACGGGATGGATGCAGTGTCGCAGCAACGCCT
>NZ_JBKBQX010000170.1:0-458 GCF_046292505.1 Tepidimonas sp.
GCGGGTTGAAGGTGAGGACGGGGGAGGACTCGGTCAGGCCGTAGCCCTCGACCACGGGCGTGCTGGTGACCTCTTTCCAGCGCTTGGCGACGGCGTCCTGCAGCGCCATGCCGCCGGCGCAGGCGCTCTTCAGCGACTTCGGCGGATTGTCGCGGAACCAGGCCTCGTTGTTGAGGCCGTTGAAGAGCGTGTTGACGCCCGTCAGCGTCGAGATCGGGAACTTCTCGAAGGCCTTCTGCAGGTTGGTCAGAGGGCGCGGATTGGGTACGAGGACGTTGTGGGCGCCGAGCACCCAGTAGCCCAGCATGTTCACCGTGAAGGCGAAGATATGATAGAGCGGCAGCGCCGTGAGAATCGTCTCCTCGCCCTTGACCATGTTCAGGGCGACCATCTCAAGCGACTGGGCCATGTTCATCACGAGATTGCCGTGGGTGAGCATGGCGCCCTTGGAGACGCCG
>NZ_JBKBQX010000170.1:468-758 GCF_046292505.1 Tepidimonas sp.
AGCGTATCGAGCCCGACATTGTCGGTGTAGGCGGCGATGTTGGCGCCGGACCTGCGCGTCTCGCCCTGGGCGAGGGCGGCGTGGAAGGTTGTGTGCGGCACCGGAACCGCCTTGACCGACTTGTCCTTGTACTTCTGCACGAGGCCGACCAGCGTGCCCTGCAGCCAGGGCATGAAATCGGTGATCGACGAGACGACCACGCTCGGCACCTTGTGGATGGCATAGGCGGCCGGCAGCTTGTCGGCGAACATGTCGATGATGACGAGCAGGTCCGGCTCGCCGTCGGCGAA
>NZ_JBKBQX010000171.1:0-750 GCF_046292505.1 Tepidimonas sp.
GCCGCGACGACCTTCTCGTGGCTGGTCAGCGCATCGAAGAATTCCTCGGACACCAGGCAGTGGACGCCGGTCATGCGCTCACCCTTGAGGTTTTTCTCGAGGTAGCGCTTGAGCTCCAGGCATTTCTTCTTGACGTCCGTGCCGGCGTTGCCCAGCTGGAAATTGATCACCTTGGGCGTGATCCCGAACAGATCGAACAGGTCGTAGAGCACGGAACCGTCGGCGTCGAGGATGACGCCCTTGAGCGCGCCGATGCGCAGGTGCTCGAGCGTGATCGCGTGCTTGTTGCGCATCGTCTGCAGGTGTTCGGCCATGACCGAGGCCACGGTTTGCAGCTCGGTTTCCGAACCGAAAGCCCGCAGTCCTTGCACTTCCTCGGGCAGCACCACGTCGTCGTGCGGGATGTGCGGAATGGCGAAGGAGCGCAGCTTGCGCTTGCCGTGTTTGCCCACAGTGCCGGGCGAGCCGACCGGCATCGTCGGCAGCAGCGTCAGGATGCCGTTTTTCTCCTCGACAACCACGGAACGGAAGCGCACCGGCTTGGCCGGGAACAGCCCCATGCTCTCCATCAGCCCGTAGTTGTTGGGCAGGATGTTGATAGCGGCGGTCAGCGCCGACATCGAGAACGCGGGATTCTCGAAAACGTTGTTCATGGTCAGACTCCTTTGCGAACGAGGATGCCGAGGCTCTTGAGCTGTGCGATGGCAGCCAGCTTTTCTGCGGCGGTGATGGCGGCTGGCCACGCCAGGG
>NZ_JBKBQX010000172.1:0-739 GCF_046292505.1 Tepidimonas sp.
GCGAAGCGGTTTCTTGTCTACAACGTGCGCCTTGTGAACTGTTAGATCTTTTGGTAAAATATCTAACACGGAGCTAGCCATGAGCACATCACAAGCCATCCGCGAGCGTATCGCGGCCCAACCTGCCGGAGAACCTTTCACCCCAGCCCTGTTTGCAGGGTTGGGTTCGCGCGCGGCCATTGATCAGACCTTGATGCGTCTGACCAAGGAAGGTGTGATCGAGCGCCTCGGCCGTGGCCTCTACACCGTCCCCAAGACCAGCCGTTTTGGCTTGAAGTCCATGCCTTCGCCGGAAGCGGTGGCGCAGACAGTCGCTGCCGCCGAAGGTGCCTCCATTGAAGTGCACGGGGCCGAGGCCGCTCGTCGTTTTGGTTTCAGCACCCAGGTGCCGGCCCAGCCGGTCTTCTACACCACCGGATCGTCTCACACCGTGCGGATGGGTAAGCTGCAAGTGCGACTGCAGCACGTGGCTGCGCGCAAGCTAGTACTGGCGGGTCGCCCAGCGGGCCAAGCCTTATCGGCACTCTGGTACCTCGGTCGTCGGCAAGTCACGCCGGCTACGTTCGAGCGTATCGCTGCCAAGCTACCGCAGGTGGAATTCGAGGCGTTGCGCAGTGCCAAGGCCTCGATGCCGGCCTGGATGGTCGAAGCCCTTCGTCGGTACGAGGAAGGCGCGGTGGCGTATGGCTGACATCCCCCGCGAACACTACTTCGACCTGTCCGTCAGCGATCAAGCCGA
>NZ_JBKBQX010000173.1:0-734 GCF_046292505.1 Tepidimonas sp.
CATAATAGAACCCGTGGCGGTAATGGTGTCGCCACGTAATCAATCATTGAAAGGAAACCCTATGTCTACGATCAACAAAACCCTTTCCGCGGCGTCTTTCGAGGCGGGCCGCGTCGCCGGCATGGCGCACGGTAACTGGCTGGCCGAGTCTGTAATGGCCATCGGGGACTTGTTGCCGGCCGCTCTCACGGCCGCGCAATATAAGACGATCCGCGGGCAGTGGGTTAAAGGGTACGTCAAAGCGATGGGCTGCAAGGAAACTACGGCCCAGAATCAGTGGGCCAAAGTATGGAAAGGAGTAGAAGCGGCCTTCGGGGCTAAGAAGCCCCAGAGCAAAGAGGCTGCGCGAAAGGCGGCCCAAAGGGCAAAGGCCGAAAAGCCCACCAAAGCGGATAAGGCGGACAAAGCGGCGGGCAAGGCCGACAATGAACCTAAGGCCCCGGCCAGCGGTGAGGAAGCCGCTAAAGGCATACAAATGACGTTGAGCGCCATGGAGGCTCATATCGTCAAAAAGATCAGGGCGGGCCAGTTTGGGATTGCCATAGAATGCATCCACAAATTGGCGGAAACACATACCGCCTAAACTATCTAACCCGCCGGTATGGCGGGTTTTTTGTTGCCCGCCGGTATGGCGGGTTTTTGTTGCCCGCCGGTATGGCGGGTTTTTTGTTGCCCGGACAAATCACACGCCGTGTGAAATGTCCACCGCGCCCGGCACGGTCGGGCGTTCTGAC
>NZ_JBKBQX010000174.1:0-734 GCF_046292505.1 Tepidimonas sp.
GCAAGCCGGCCCGCGCATCGCGCGCGCCCGCGCGGCCTTGCGGCAGGCGCACGGCTGGATCCTGGACATCTACCTGCTCAAGCGCTGCGGCAACGACGGCTGATCCCCGCAACCTTGGGAGCTTGAACCGATGGAATTGCTTACCCCTCCGCTGCAGCGCGACGCCCCCAAGCCGCAAGGCCCGCGCCGCGGCCTCATCATCTTGCACACCGGCCACGGCAAAGGCAAAAGCACCGCGGCCTTCGGCCTGGCGCTGCGCGCGCACGGGCGCGGCAAGGCTGTCAAGATCTTTCAATTTATGAAAGTGCCCAGCGCCCGCTTTGGCGAGCACCGCGTGTTCGAGCAGCTCGGCATCCCGATCGAAGGGCTGGGGGACGGCTTCAGCTGGAAAAGCCGCGACCTGGACCGCTCCGCCGAGCTGGCGCGCCAGGGCTGGGCGCGCGCCGAGGCGGTGATCCGCGCCGGTCAACACTTCATGGTGGTGCTCGACGAAATCATGTACCCGCTGCGCTACGGCTGGATCCCGCTGGAGACGGTTCTGAATGTACTGCGCCAGCGCCCGACCGAGACGACGGTGGTGCTGACCGGCCGCCACGCGCCGCAGGAACTCATCGACCTGGCCGACACCGTCACCGAAATGGTCAAGCACAAGCACCACTTTGACGCCGGCGTGCCGGCGCAGCGCGGCATCGAGGACTGAAACCCTTAGGAGGGCGTCACGCCATGAACCTCAA
>NZ_JBKBQX010000175.1:0-733 GCF_046292505.1 Tepidimonas sp.
CGTTTCCGCCACCAGTGCGCGCTGGGCCTGCAGGTGCTGTCGGAAATTCTTTCCGCTGCAGTCGAGCGATTGAACCCAAACGTCCCGGCAGACGCCCGCGAACTGGCGATCCGGCAACTCTCGATCACGGAAACGCCATCCTTGGTCGAAGAGAACCGCCGCATTCATCGGCTGATCACCGAAGGCGTCGATGTGGAGTTTTCCATCGGCGATGGAGAGGTGAAAGGCGACAAGGTCTGGCTGATCGATTTCGAGCATCCGGAGAAGAACGATTTTCTCGTCACCAACCAGTTTACCGTCGCCGAGGGCAAACATACGCGGCGGCCTGACGTGATGGTTTTCGTCAACGGTCTGCCGCTCGGCATCATTGAGTTGAAGAATGCCGCGAGCAAGAACGCCACTGTCGATCAAGCCTACCAGCAGCTTCAAACCTACAAGGAGCAGATTCCGTCGCTGTTTCGCACCAACGCCGTCATGGTGGCGTCCGACGGGATGCTGGCGCGGATCGGCTCACTGACGGCAGACGAAGAACGCTTCATGCCCTGGCGTTCGGTCACCGGGGTGGATGGTGACTTCACGCCCCACGGTCCCTATGAGATGGATACGCTGCTACGCGGTGTGTTCGATAAGGAACGCTTCCTGGCGCTGATCCGCGACTTCACGGTGTTCGGCGATCGTGGTGAAGGTCCGTTCAAGATCATTGCCGGTTACCATCAGTTCCACGGTGCCCGCA
>NZ_JBKBQX010000176.1:0-733 GCF_046292505.1 Tepidimonas sp.
GCTGGGCAGCCAGTCGCTGCAAGCCGGGGTGGCGTCGCTGGCCGCGGCATTGCGCCAGCCGGGGGTCCAACTGGGTATCCGCCGCCCCTACACGGCTGCCATTGCGCGCCTGCCCGCCACGCTGGACGAGGCCCGGCGCAAGGCCGACGAGGTGCAGGACATGCTGCAGGCGTCCTTCCGCAGCTTGAACGCCGAGTATGGCTTTGCCCTGCAACTGCCCGGCGGGCTGGATCTGTCGCCCTTTGCGGCCGAGTTGCGCGACATCGAACGCAGCCACCTGCAATACCTGGGGCTGACGAATGTGCTGCGGCTGGCCCAGGCGGAGTATGCGGACCGGTTGGCCAAGGCCGTCGTGGGCCGGCTCAAGGCGGTGTTCGACGCCGCCAGTGCCGAGGTGGAATCGTGGAACAAGGCGGCCGCAGCGCAGCTCGACGCGCAGTTGCGCGAACGTCGGCGCCACTTTGCCCGCCGGCTGGAGGCCGTGCACCGTATCGAGGCGGCGGCGGGCGGGCTGGACGAGCGTCTGGCCGAGCTGCACGCCCAGCGCGAGGGTGCGGCCCGTGACGTTGAGGCTTTGCGGCGGTTGCTGGACCGTCCCGACCGCCCCGATAGGTCCCCCGCCGAGTCGGCTGTCGAGCCCGCTGCACCCGGACACCCCGACCGATCATGAGGATGGGGATGACAGACATCCCCGCGAGGGTGCGGGCGGAATTTTTTGCGCGGGTGGTCGCAT
>NZ_JBKBQX010000177.1:0-732 GCF_046292505.1 Tepidimonas sp.
CTGGAGATCTTCCGCAACGTGCGGCAACTGCCGGGGCCCGTCTTTGTCCACGCCCTCACGGTGAAGGGCAAGGGGTACGAGAAGGCCGAAGCGGACGCCCGCACCTGGCACGGGGTCGGCCCGTTCGACTTGCAAAAGTGCGAATTCGCCGCCAAGAGCGGCGGCCGCCCGGCGTACACCTCGGTCTTCGGCGATGCCCTGAGCGAACTTGCCCGGCGTGATGAGCGGGTGGTGGCCATTACCGCCGCCATGCCCGACGGCACCGGCCTGACGGAGTTCGCCAACGAGTTCCCGGATCGTTACTACGACGTCGGCATTGCCGAACCGCACGCGGTCACTTTTGCCGCCGGCCTGGCCGCCGGGGGCGTCAAGCCGTTCGTGGCCATCTACAGCACGTTTATGCAACGGGCCTTTGACCAGATCGTGCACGACTGCGCCCTGCAGCACCTGCCCGTGCGGTTCATCATGGACCGGGCCGGACTGGTGGGCGCGGACGGCCCCACGCACCACGGCGCCTTTGATATCAGCTACCTTTCGTTCATCCCTGGACTGGTGCAGCTCGCCCCCCGCGACGGCACCGAACTCCGCGCGATGGTGGACTGGATGGCAGGCTACCAGGATGCCCCCACCGCCCTGCGCTACCCTCGCGGCAGCGTGCCCGAGGGCTTGCCCGAAGGTCGTTCACCCATCCAACTCGGCCGCGCCGAGAACCTGGGCGTCCCGGGTGGTGAG
>NZ_JBKBQX010000178.1:0-729 GCF_046292505.1 Tepidimonas sp.
AAGGGTGTATTCCTCTTCCCGCGTGCGCTCGTATCGGGCGGCGAAATTGCTGATGACGTCCATGCTGACCTCCTCGTCAACGACCTGTCTGAATGACCTGTCTGTTCAACGCCTGAAGATCGGCCCGGTTTACCCGACTGGTGACACCGGCGCGACCACTCAAGCATCGCCTTCACACCAAAGATCCAGGAAATCACACCATCAAGGCGGGCAAAGAAAAGGGCCTTTTACCCACCAGACGGTGTGAATCCGTCGCCCCTATCTTGCACCTTTTTTCGCGTTTGCGTGCGGCGGGCTCACAACAAACGGGCCCAGCGGGGCAACTTCACCGCATCGGCTCAGGCGTTGCTGCTGGCGCGCACTTCTTCCATGCTCGTGAACCCGCAGAGCACCTTCTCGATGCCGTCCTGACGCAGCGTGCGCATGCCCTCGCGCAGGGCGTGGGCGAGCAGCATGTCGGGGCTGGCACCGGTCTGGATCAGGCGGCGGGTGTCGGCGTTGACCATCATCAGCTCGTGCAGGCCCAGGCGGCCTTTGTGGCCGGTGTGGCTGCAATGGTCGCACCCCAGGCTGTGCCAATGCAGCAGACGGCCTTCCACCGCAAAGCGGTCTTGCCACTCGGCGCGCAGCGACTCACGGGTCACGCCCGTGGGCTCCTGGCCGAACACATGCATGTACTCGTCCAGCCAGCCCTCGATCTGCTCTTCGCTGGCCGGCTCGCTGGTCTTG
>NZ_JBKBQX010000179.1:0-727 GCF_046292505.1 Tepidimonas sp.
GAGGACTGGCAGGCCAAAATCCTGCGCGACATGGGAGAACACATCCGCGAAAACGCAACGCTGTCAGGCATCGGCCTGGACATGGATGTCTGGCGTAGTGCGACGACATCCGGTCACGGTGTAGGCAAATCGGCGCTGGTTGCGTGGATCATCTACTTTCTCATGTCGACACGTCGCGATACGCGCGGTGTCGTCACAGCGAATACGCAGAACCAGCTTGAAGGCAAGACGTGGCCGGAACTGGCAAAGTGGCATAATCTCGCCATCAATAAGCACTGGTTTACCTGGACGGCCACTCAGTTCTATTTTTCGCAGTACGATGAAGACCGGCGCAAGAACTACATGGTAGAAGCGCTGACCGTCTCGGAACAGAAGACGGAAGCGTTCGCGGGCCTTCACAATGAAGGCAAGACGGTATTCGCCGTCTTCGACGAAGCGTCCGGTATCTTCCCTAAAATCTGGGAAGTGGTCGACGGCGCACTGACAGACGGTGACGCGTTCTTCTTCGCGTTCGGCAACCCGACACGGCCGGATGGCGAGTTCGCCGATTGCTTCGATAAGCACAAGCACATGTACCACTTGTACGAAGTGGACAGCCGCAGCGTCAGTCATACCAACAAGAAAGCGCTGCAAGACATCATCGAGAAGTACGGGGCTGATAGCGACGAAGCGCGTATTCGTGTATACGGCAAGTTCCCGCGCATGTCGTATAACGGTTTCATATCCA
>NZ_JBKBQX010000180.1:0-720 GCF_046292505.1 Tepidimonas sp.
GGGTCGGATGGGGCACGTCTGCAAATGACGTTCGCTGGCCGCCTCACAGCGCGATGGGAACTGCGCCGTATCGCGGATCCCAGCGCCGAGCGGTGACCGACGTTGATTGCGCATCATGAAAAATAGATGCGCAATCATGAAACCCGATTCAGTTCGCCGCAGTGCGTGGTTTTGCGGGGTGCAATCGAGATTCCGTAATACGAAATAAAGAGTCTAAGACGTTGATTTTCATGGTGGTAAAAATGTCTTGTATAAGACACAAGACAAGTTTTATGTCTTATATAAGACTTATACTGTGGGCAACGGGACGGGGTATCGCCGATCGGCTGTACCGACCCCGCCAGGGTTTCCCATCACCACAGGAGTGTTGTCATGACGCAAAACCTCACCCGCGATCAGCAGATCGCCGCTCTCGAAAAAGACTGGGCCGAAAATCCGCGCTGGAAGGGCATCAAGCGCGGCTACAGCGCCGCCGACGTGGTGCGCCTGCGCGGCTCGCTGCAGATCGAGTACACGCTGGCCAAGCGCGGCGCCGAAAAGCTGTGGCGCCTGATCAACGGCGAGGCCAAGAAGGGCTACGTCAACGCCTTTGGCGCCATCACGGCTGGGCAGGCCATGCAGCAGGCCAAGGCGGGGTTGGAGGCCGTTTACCTTTCCGGCTGGCAAGTCGCCGCTGACGGCAACACCAGCGAGACGATGTACCCCGACCAGTCGCTGTAC
>NZ_JBKBQX010000181.1:0-718 GCF_046292505.1 Tepidimonas sp.
ACTTCCTTGCCATCCGGACTGGGCACGACGTAGTGCGGCTTGGAAGGCATCTTGATCTTCTTCACCGACCAGTCACTGGTATCGATGATCACGAAATGGTCATCGACGCGATCGACGGTGAAGGCATAGCGGGAATCGTAACTCCAGGCGTTATGCATCGAAGTGGGACCCTTGGCTTCGCCCCTGACATCGAGATCGACATTCTTGACCACCTTGTCCGTCGCCGTGTCGATGAAGGTCACACGCAGCTTGCCACCATCGAGTCCCCAATGATTGACCATCACCAGCTTACCATTCGGGCTCACCACCGGATGCTTGGGCCGGTTGCCGGTCTTGATCTTCGCGACGACGGCGCGTTTGTCGAGATCGATGACCGTGACAGTATCCTTGCCTTCGCCTTCGGCGCCGACGTAGACCTTACGGCCGTCCGGCGTGGTGGCCCCCAGGCCGGCGCTCTTCTCAGTATCGAGCGTCGCGACGACACTATCGGTGGCCGGATCGACCAGATAAGCCTTGCCATTACCGCCATGCAGATGGACGATCACATTCGGCCATTTGACTTCGGCACTCTTCGGCGCCGTCGCCGTGGCGGCACAGCCTCCCAAAACGAAAGCCGTAGCGATGGCGGTCACGATCGATTTCTTGTTGGTATGCATTTTTCCTCCTCCTAACATGTTGGACACGTTCAGACATAAAAATCTGAAAGCGATCGATATCA
>NZ_JBKBQX010000182.1:0-713 GCF_046292505.1 Tepidimonas sp.
GGCCTTTCCAGACCGTTCTGATAAGTCAATGGCTACATCGTGCAGGCTCCTCCGATTTCGCTCGCCACTACTTTCGGAATCTCGGTTGATGTCTTTTCCTCGAGCTACTGAGATGTTTCAGTTCGCCCGGTTCGCCTCGCTGCCCTATGTATTCAGGCAGCGATACCTTTGCAGGTGGGTTTCCCCATTCGGAAATCCCCGGATCACAGCTCGCTTGCCAGCTCCCCGAGGCTTATCGCAGGCTATCACGTCCTTCGTCGCCTATCATCGCCAAGGCATCCACCACATGCTCTTGTTCACTTGACCCTATAGCTTTGCCGCCTGAAATGCCTTCAGGCCGCACATCGCCAGCCGGATCCGTGAACACTGCTTACGCGTTCGCCGTCTTCAACTCGTGACCACCGCGCCCTTGTCGGACACCGCGGTCGAAACCCGTTGAATGTGTGCTTTGACGCAAATCTTTCGCAATGCACCGCTGCGCACCGAGGTGGCTTCGCGCCCAATGGCACGAACACCTCAGCACCATGCGGCGCTGCTGATTCGACTCTGTGAATTGTTAAAGAACAGCCGTAGGTCTTCAAGGACCAACAGGGCAGAGCTCAACGCCTTGCGTGCAGCCCTGGCCTGTTGCGCCTTTGCGCTTTCGCCTCGGTCGCCATCGACGACCCCGCTCGGTGGTGGAGGATGACGGGATCGAACCGACGACCCCCTGC
>NZ_JBKBQX010000183.1:0-708 GCF_046292505.1 Tepidimonas sp.
GGTGGCGCGCCTGTCCGGTGGCAAGGTGCCGTCGGCGGCCGAGTTGGATGCCGCGCGCGCGGCGCTGGAGCGGGCGCAGGCCGGGCAGGCCACGGCCCGCGCGGCGGGGGAGCAGGCGCGCGCCACGCTGTCCACCAACGAGACCAACTTGGCCAAGGCCTCGATTCGCTCGCCCATCGATGGCGTCGTGCTGTCGCGCAACGTCGATCCGGGCAATGCGGTGGCCGCGTCGTTGCAGGCGGTGACGCTGCTGACCATCGCGCGCGACTTGCGGCAACTCAAGCTCGATGTCGCCGTGGACGAGGCGGACGTTGGCGTGGTGCACGAGGGCCAGGCCGCCAGCTTCACGGTCAGCGCCTACCCGCGCCGGCGTTATCCGGCGACGGTCGGGCGCGTGGCGTTTGGCGCGACCAAGACCGACAATGTCATCACCTACACGGCCACGCTGGACGTGGACAATCAGGATTTGTCGCTGCGGCCCGGGATGACGGCCACTGCCAACATCCGCGCGGTGGAGCGCAAAGGCGTGTTGCTGGTGCCCAACACCGCGCTGCGCTTCACGCCGAGCGATCCGGCGCCGCAGGCATCTGGCGGTGGGCTGGCGGGACTGCTGATGCCCAAGCCCCCCACCGCCGGCCGCAAGACCGCCCGCGTGGACATGCGCAGCGGTCCGCGCCAAATCTGGGTGTTGCGCAATGGCCAGCCCCA
>NZ_JBKBQX010000184.1:0-706 GCF_046292505.1 Tepidimonas sp.
CCAACGGCGCGCAGGTGGTGATCGATCAGTTCATCGCCTCTGGCGAGGTCAAGTGCCATGTGCAGCGCGCCGGTGCGGACGGTTATGTCGCCAAATTCGCGGCCAAGGAACTGGCCGAGACTTTGCGCCAGGTGCTGGCCAAGGCGGCGGCGTCGGCCTGATTCCCTGCTGGGGATCGGGCCAAGAATGGATCAGGGCCGGGGCGCTTCGATGACCACGCGGCGCGGGCCGGGGGGCGGGTCGGGAAAACCCTCCAGCGCCGCTTCCAGCAGCGCGCGCCAGAGCGTCGGCGCATCGGCCCACGGGCCGTCCTGCGTGGCGCGGGTTTCGTACACCACCTCGCCGCTGCGGCGGTCGCGCACGGTCAGCGCCACCTCGCGCACATAGTACGGCGGGCGCACCTGCCACTGCAGGCCGAGCGACGTGACGACCCCGCGGCCGACGATGACCTGGCCATACGGCATCCAGCCGGGGCGCGGCTCGGGGGCGTCCCACGGCGCGTAGGGGTACTTGACCGAGCGCGCGACGAGCTGCACGCCCCACGGCACGGCGCTGACCGCCGCCCCGGGCGCGGCCTCGGCGCGCTGCAAGCCCTTGGTGGCCAGCACCGGCTCGGCCAGCGATTCCAGGGCATCCTGCTCGCGCACGGCGTCGCCGCTGCGTTGCGACGGCAGGCGCTCGAACAGGTAGCGGTCCCCGGCAGCGG
>NZ_JBKBQX010000185.1:0-706 GCF_046292505.1 Tepidimonas sp.
CGCTGCAACGCCACCAGCGGCGTGTGGCCGATGGCATCCTCGATGGTGGGGTAGCGGCGCGGGGCGCCGGAGGTTGCTTCCACCAGCCCGGATACCGGCCAACGTGGTGATCGGCTCGATGCGGTCGGGTCGGTTGTGGCGTCCATGCACCATCGGGGAAGGCGGTGAGGACATCCTTGTCGGGTTCGTGTTTTCATGAAAAAGCCTCTCATGCGCGCCGCCGCGGCCGCCGTTGCCGACGTCCTGGCGCGGGTGCCGGGCGTCACGATCAGCCGCAACGGCGGGCCGGGCACGACGACCAACGTCTTCCTGCGCGGCGCCGAGGGGCGCTTCACCGCGGTGTTCATCGACGGGGTGCGCATCGATTCGCAATCCACCGGCGGGGCGACCTGGAACGCGATTCCGCTGTCGCAGGTGGAGCGCATCGAGGTGCTGCGCGGCCCGGCCGCCGCGATCTATGGCTCGGACGCGCTGGCGGGGGTCGTGCAGATCTTCACGCGCGAGGGCGAGGGAGGATTCTTTCCGTCGGTGCGTGCGGGATGGGGCAGCGACGCCACGCGCACGCTCGGGGTGGCGCTGCGCGGCGGTGCCGCGGAGGTGGACTACGCGTTCGGGGTTGGCACGGAGCGCAGCGACGGCTTCAACGCCCACCTGCAGGGCAATCCGGACCGTGACGGCTATCGCAACGAGAACCTCTCCGGCCGCC
>NZ_JBKBQX010000186.1:0-705 GCF_046292505.1 Tepidimonas sp.
AGCCGTGACCGGCCGACGCGACGTAGCCCTCCTCGAAAGCGCTCTTGGGGGACCAGCTTTCGTACCCGTCCGCGTACCGAACGTAGTAGCCGGGAAGGTTAAGCGGGTGCTTGGCGATGTAGCCGGCGCTGACATTTACACTCATTGCGCCGTCCGGGCTGTAGAGGGTCGTGCCCTCGATCTTCCCGATTTCCATTGCATGTACGCGTTTGTAGCTCTCGTACGCTTTCAGATTCATTGTCTTGCCTGCCTCTCTTTATGTAGTGGTTTCCGTTGCATGTGTCGCAGTAGTCAGAAAAATGCCCGGCGCTGCGACACGCCGGGCAATCCATGTATGCGTCTTCCGTGACACGCCCCCTCGGCTAGCTGTTCTGCTTGGCCTCCAGGATGGCAACCGCTTCGTCCGGCGTGTCGCCGAACGCAAAGCCGTCCTGCGGCGTAGCGGCGGTATTGTACACGATCTTGGACGGAAGGTAAGCGATAAAGTTCCCGTCCTTGGTCGGCGCTACGATGGGCTTGCCGCTGGCCACGAACGCCCGCGCTTCGTCCGACATGTGCGCCCGGCGCTCGGCCTCGACGCGCTGCTTCGCCATCCGCTCCGCAAGTTCGTCCTCGCGGGCCTTGACGTCGCTGGCGCTGATCATCGGACCGGGCGGCTGGTGCGCCGGGTCGTCCGCTTCGGGCGCGGGGCCGGTCGACGGCTGT
>NZ_JBKBQX010000187.1:0-699 GCF_046292505.1 Tepidimonas sp.
TATGGTCGTATTCTCAACGGTATCGATGCCGAGAAAAAGCATCTGGCGCGGCTTGCCGAGAACCTGCCGCCGGAAGGCTCGGTGCGCGCGATGACCGTCACCGAAAAGCAATACGCCAGCATGCGGCTTCTGGTGAGCATGCCGCTTTTCAGGAAAAAAAGGTTCCGCCCTCTCAGTTGCTGTTGTTTTGAGGAGAATTCCAGAACGAAAAATCCCCACCCGGCACAGGCCGGATGGGGATTTGAGCGAGGCCAGATTGTAGCTATCCGGGGTGAGAGAGGGAGCTACAACGCTGGACGAGGAATGCCGCGTCGGCTGGAAGATTGTAGCTATCCGGGGTGAGAGAGGGAGCTACAACGGTTCATGCGGGGGCACGCGGCCCCCGCATGAACCGTGCCGCTTCGCGGCCTGTTTGTAAAAAGCCGACGCATGAAGCTGCGAGCAGCGGGGGACCCGCCAAAGGCGGGGGCATAGTAACAGCAAGCCGCACCGAAATGACAAGTAGTCAGTAATGCGGCGGCATCTCGTCGCGCAGGCTGCGCTGTTCGGCGGGAATGGCCTGCAGGACGAGCTGGCGCAGGTCGCGCAGCGCGCGTTCGAGCTGCGCGATTCGCTCCTGTTGCCGATATACCGTCGTATTGAGGGTGTCGAGCAGATCTTCGGCGAACGCGAGTTTGACCTCGAGCTCGGTGATGCGGT
>NZ_JBKBQX010000188.1:0-698 GCF_046292505.1 Tepidimonas sp.
CATGCGCGGTCCGGGGCGCACCAGCACGTCGGACTGTGCCGCATCGAACGCACACACCCGCCCCTGCCGCACCGCGCGCAGCCGCGCCCAGCCGGGCCGCTGCGCCAGCGCCCCCGCCGCGCGGCTGCTCACCAGGATCACGTCCGGGTCGGCGCGCACGACGAACTCCGGGTTCAGCTTCGGAAAGGGCCCGAGCGCAGCCGGCACCACGTTGCGCGCGCCCAGGCGCTGCAGCGTCTGGCCGATGAACGACGCCTCCCCCGCCGCATACGGGCCGGGGCTGACCTCGACGTAGACGCGCAGCCCGCGCGCCGCCGGCGGCAGCGACTGCGCCGCCGCCCCCACCGCCGCGTCGATCGCGCGCCAGACGCGCGCCGCATCCGGTACCTCCAGCAGCGCGCCCAGCGTCAGCAGCACGCGCTGCACGTCCTGGTGCGTGCGCGGCTCCAGCGCCACCACCTTGAGCCCCAGCGCGCGCAGCCGCTCGATCGCCCGCGAGGAGGTGGCCGCCAGCACCACGTCGGGCCGCAGCGCCACGATCGCCTCGATGTTGGGGTCCAGCCCGCCGCCGACGCGCGGCACGCCCGCCAGCGCCGGCGGCCAGTTGGTGTAGCGGTCCACCCCCACCAGCCGCTCGCAGCGGCCGAGCTCGAACACCGCCTCCGACAGCGACGGCAGCAGGCTGACGATGCGCTGCG
>NZ_JBKBQX010000189.1:0-692 GCF_046292505.1 Tepidimonas sp.
GTGACGAAGCGGTCGGTGAACGCCTTGCCATTGTCGGTGAGGATCGTGCGGATGCGCACCGGGCAGGCCTTGGCCAGGGCGGCGAGGAAAGCGCGCGCTGCTGTGAGCATCCATCTGCGCCCACCCGGGGCCAACGAACGGGCCATTGCCGGGCCCTGGGAGGGTGACCTCCTCAAGCGTGCGACCAACCGCTCGGCCATCGGCGTACTGGTGGGGCGCAGCTCGCGCCTGGTGATACTGGCCAAGCTCAAGGACGCCACGGCGACCTCGGCCCTACAGGGCTTGGCCACTAAGCTGCGCAGCATTGCCGAACCGACGCGATAGAAGCTGACCTACGATCGCGGCAAGGAGTTGGCGCGCCACTGCGATCTGGCCAAGGCCACCGGCATCCGGGTCTATTTTTGCAACTTGCGTAGTCCATGGCAGCGGGGCAGTGACGAGAATATCAACGGCCGGCTGCGTCAGCACCTGCCCATGGGCACGGACCTGTCGGTCTGCAGCCAGGAGGAGCTCGATGCGGTTGCGGGGCGGCTCAACAGCCGCTCGCGCGGCAACCACGGCTTCTACCCCCTGATCGCCATCTACCAGGCCATGCTGGAGAAGGTTATCCAAGCCAACCACCCCCTTCAGTGGTCGCCCCTGAAATATTCATAACCTCATGATTTTTCTTGTGTTATTGTCTGTTTGCGAGT
>NZ_JBKBQX010000190.1:0-691 GCF_046292505.1 Tepidimonas sp.
TGGTCGCGGATATAATCGCCCGCCGTCTGCAGCGTCCGGCCGAGCTTGCCGCCGGGATGGCGGAAGCCGAAATCTTCGGTCGAGAAACCCCGCCGCGCCATCAGCACGATGGTCAGCGCGTCGCCCAGCGCCAGCGCCATGGTGGTGGAGGAGGTCGGCGCCAGGCCGTTCGGGCAGGCTTCCGGAACGGTCGGCATTTCCAGCAGCACATCGGCGTAGCGCCCGAGCGTTGAGTCGCGCGCCCGCGTCATGGCGATCAGCGGGATCGCATTGCTCTTGCAATAGCGCAGCAGATCAATCAGCTCCCGGCTTTCGCCCGAATAGGAAATCGCCAGCACGACCGAGCCTGGCACGATCATGCCCAGGTCGCCATGGCTGGCCTCGGTGGGGTGGAGAAAGAAGGACGGCGTGCCGGTCGAGGCAAGGCTTGCCGCGATCTTCTGCCCGATATGCCCGGACTTGCCGACGCCCGCGACGATCACATAGCGGTCCGTGGCGAGGATGACATTCACAGCCTCTTCCAGCGATGGGCCGAGGGTCTGCTCCAGCTTTTCGAGCGCGTCCCGCTCTGTACGGATGACAGTCCGGGCGAGGTCGAGATCCGATTGTGAGGTCAAGGTAATAAGGCTCCGCACGCCAGACTGGCGTAGGGCCTTGTCCTAGAATTAGGTCGGCGCTTCAAGCCCTGACG
>NZ_JBKBQX010000191.1:0-686 GCF_046292505.1 Tepidimonas sp.
CTGGCTCACACTGTCACATAATCGAACGTATATGTGACAGGTGAGAGATGCTGATTGGCTACATGCGGGTGTCGAAGGCGGATGGCTCGCAGGCGACCGACTTGCAACGTGATGCGCTGATCGCTGCCGGCGTCGATCCGGCGCATCTGTACGAGGATCAGGCATCGGGCAAGCGCGAGGATCGTCCCGGCCTGGCGAACTGTCTGAAGGCGCTGCGGCCGGGGGATACGCTGGTCGTGTGGAAGCTCGACCGGCTTGGGCGCGACCTGCGGCATCTCATCAACACCGTGCACGACCTGACTGGGCGCGGCGTCGGCCTGAAGGTGCTGACCGGCCACGGCGCAGCCATCGACACCACGACCGCCGCCGGCAAACTGGTTTTTGGCATCTTCGCCGCACTAGCCGAGTTCGAGCGCGAGCTGATAACCGAGCGCACTGTGGCAGGACTGGCCTCGGCGCGGGCACGGGGCCGCAAAGGCGGACGGCCCTTCAAGATGACAGCGGCCAAGCTGCGACTGGCGATGGCCGCCATGGGGCAGCCGGAAACCAAGGTCGGCGACCTGTGCCAGGAACTTGGCGTCACCCGGCAGACGCTGTACCGACATATCTCTCCAAAGGGTGAGTTGCGCCCAGATGGGCAGAGACTGCTGGCCAAAACTTGAATAGCCTCTGATACATGACTTCCA
>NZ_JBKBQX010000192.1:0-680 GCF_046292505.1 Tepidimonas sp.
CTCCGCGCCGCAGGACTGGCCCACGCACTTCGCCCCTGGCCGCGACGCCGAACTCAAGAGCGACGGCGACATCATCAGCCGCTCGACCGTGCAGCGTGCCACGGCGATGCCCTCGCGGTTCATCTGCTGCCAGACCTTGTCGGCACCGTAGACCTGCCAGTTGGCGTGCCACACGCGCTGGATGTCGGCCATTTGGGCCTCATCGCGCTGGGCCCGCTGGCTGCGCAGTTGCGGCTGCCGCCTGCGGGCGGCATGGCGTCGGTAGCACGACGGGACCATCTGCAACACGCGGCAGATGGGCTCGACCCCGTACAGATGGCGGTGCTGGTCGACGAAGCGCTTCAGTTCTTCAAACGGCGGTCGAGCTCCGCCTGGGCAAAAAACGCGCTCGCCGCCTTGAGGATGTCGTTGGCACGGCGCAGTTCCCGGTTCTCGCGTTCCAGTTGCCGCAGCCGCTCGCGCTCGCTGCTGGTCAATCCCTCACGTTGGCCGGCATCGACTTCCTGGCGCTTGACCCATTCGAGCAGCGTCTGCGGCACGCAGCCAATCTTGGGTGCTATCGATTCAACGGCCGCCCACAGCGAAGGGTAGTCGCCCCGGTGCTCTTGCACCATGCGCACGGCGCGCTCGCGGACCTCGGGTGAGAACTTCGATGTCTTGTTCATGGCTCCATCTTCTCA
>NZ_JBKBQX010000193.1:0-678 GCF_046292505.1 Tepidimonas sp.
CGCATGTGGCCCGACGATCTGGATCGCCGCGTCTCGCACGAGACCATCTACAACTGCATCTACGCGATGCCGCGCGGCGAGCTGCGCAAGGAACTCATCGCCTGTCTGAGGCGTGCGCAAAGCAAACGCATGCCGCGCTCGCGAGGCCAGGACCGGCGTGGCCAGCTGCCCGACGCTGTGAGCATCCACCTGCGTCCGCCCGAGGCCAACGAGCGGGCTTTCCCCGGGCACTGGGAGGGTGACCTCCTCAAGGGCGCGGCCAACCGCTCGGCGGTGGGCGTGTTGGTGGAGCGCAGCTCGCGTCTGGTGATGCAGCCCCAAGCTCAAGGACGCCACCGCAGCCTCGGCCTTGGAGGGCTTCACCGCCAAGCTGCGCAGCATCGCCGAGCCGATGCGAAAGACCCTGACCTACGACCGCGGCAAGGAAATGGCGCGCCACCCGGAGCTGTCTGAGGCCACCGGCATACGGGTCTACTTCTGCGACCCGCGCAGTCCGTGGCAGCGGGGCAGTTGCGAGAATATCAACGGCCTGCTGCGCCAGTACCTGCCCAAGGGTACGGACCTGTCGGTCTACAGCCAGCAAGAGCTTGATGCGATCGCCGACCGGCTCAACAACCGCCCGCGCGCCATCCACGGCTTCTACCCTCCGATCGCCGTCTACCAGGCCATGCTGGAGAA
>NZ_JBKBQX010000194.1:0-678 GCF_046292505.1 Tepidimonas sp.
GCCTGCCGCTCACCGGCACGCGCGACCACCTGCGCGCCATGATCCGCGCCAGCCGCGAGGCCGGCGCGCGCGTGCTGCTGCTCGGCATGGACATGCCGCCCACCTACGGCGAGCGCTACCGCGCCGACTTCCGCGCCGTCTACACGGACCTGGCCCGGGAGGAAAAGGCGGCGCTGGTGCCGTTCTTCCTGGCTGGCGTGGCCGACGGCCCGCAGGCCATCGCCCTGTTCCAGCCCGACCGCATCCACCCGAACGAGAAGGCGCAGCCGATCATGCTGGACAACGTCTGGCCGGTCATGCGGCCCCTGCTGCCCCCAAGCCGCTGATTCCGTCACCCACGCTAGAAACTGCCGGTAAATTGGTAGCGCGATGCCGGATGCCACATCGCCGCCACCGAGGCCACTTGACCTTTGGACTGGGTCTGGCGACGCAACACCAGGCAAGGTTCGTGCGTTTCCATGCGCAGTAGATCGCCAATCTCCTTCGGCGGCAAGCAGGCCTCAATGGCAAAGCGCACGCCCTGCAGCGGCGCCACGCGCATCAGGTAGGCATTGGGCGTCTGGCTGCGAAAGTCCTGGGCCAAATAATCGGGCGCCACTTGGGGATTGACATAGCGATCTTCGACTTGGATGGGCCGCTCGTTCTCGTAGTGCACCACCACCGAATGGAAGAGCATCG
>NZ_JBKBQX010000195.1:0-671 GCF_046292505.1 Tepidimonas sp.
CCAACCGCTGTTTGTCGTGAAGTGGCGCGCCAGGTAGTCGGCGGGGAACAGGTGCTGACGCATATGAAACCGAGCATGGGCGCGGAGGATTTTGCCTATCTTTCACGCGTCGTGCCGGGCTGCTATGTCTGGCTGGGCAACGGCCCTGGCGAAGGCGGCTGTATGCTGCACAGCCCGCATTACGATTTCAATGACGACATCATTGCCACGGGTATCCGCTACTGGGTGCGCCTGGTCGAGGTGGCACTGGCAAAGGGGGGGTGATCTGGAGGCGCGGGCCGGAGTCGAACCGACCTACTCGGATTTGCAATCCGGTGCATAACCGCTTTGCTACCGCGCCATGGGGCCGAGCATACTACGGCTTGAATCGAAAAGGGGAAAGCCTGAGCTTTCCCCGGAACCTGGAGCGGGAGACGAGTCTCGAACTCGCGACCTCAACCTTGGCAAGGTTGCGCTCTACCAACTGAGCTACTCCCGCAACGAGCGGCGCATTCTACCAACAGTTATCGCCGTGTCAACTTTCCGTTGCGATACTGACTTGGTTGCGGCCGTTCTGCTTGGATCGATACAGCGCGGCATCGGCGCGGGCAATCAGTGCCTCACCGCTTTCTCCCGGCAGCCGGCAGGCCACACCGAGGGAAACCGTCAAGGTGCTGAGCACTTCGTCGCTG
>NZ_JBKBQX010000196.1:0-667 GCF_046292505.1 Tepidimonas sp.
GCAGCCGCTGCAGCGCGCGCGTCACCGACTCGCGTGTCGTATTCAGGCGCCAGCCCAGCTCGGCGTGGGTGGGCAACGCCAACGTGCCGTCCTCCTTTTTCAGCCACAAAAGGCAGGCGCAGACGCGCGCCATCACCGGGTGTACCCCCACCAGCCGGTTCCATGCCCATGTCTCGGCAAGCTTGCGCGCCAGCCAGCGCGCCGCGCGCAGCCCCATCCCTTCCATCTCCAGCAGCGCCAGCGCATCCTCCCGCGTCATCGCCGCCACCGTCGCCGCACCGCTGGCGGCCACCCACGACACCGGCTCGACCCGGGGGGCAAGCAGGCCCTCCAGACCCAGCACCTCACCCTCGGCGGCCGATTGCACCGCCACCTCGCGCCCGTCCTGTGTCAGCTCCAGCATCTGGACACTGCCCTGGACGACGACGCCCAGCCCGGGCGGCGTCTGTCCGCGCAGGACGAGCACCTCCCGCTTGCGCAAGGGCAGCAACTCCATGCGACTGGCAGCCCACGTCAGCGCCGCGGCCGGGCAGCCCGCAAACACATCGGAGCGACCCAGAATCAACGCAGAGACCGGCAAGGCTCACCTCTGCCCTCAATGCGGGCGATCACATTAGAATGAGACAGTAGATCACATAGACTACGCGCGGGCGTCATGCGCACGTAC
>NZ_JBKBQX010000197.1:0-665 GCF_046292505.1 Tepidimonas sp.
CGGCTGATGCCGTTTTTCGTCACCAGGTCTTCGGTGTGCCAGCCCGAATGCTTATCGCTGAAGGCGTCGTGCAGGCCATCGTAGAGCATGCTGTCGAACATCGTCACATCGCCCATGCGCGCGCCCCAGCGGCCCTGCGGCAGCAGATAGGGGGCGCGGTCCATGTTCTCCATGCCGCCGGCGACGATGCAGCGGGCCATGCCGGCCCAGATTTCCAGCGCGGCGCTGGCCACCGCCTGCGCGCCCGAGCCGCAGACGCGGTTGACCGTCAGCGCCGGCACCTGCACCGGCAACCCGGCGCCGATGCCGGCCTGGCGCGCCGGGTTCATCTTGACACCCGCTTGGATCACGTTGCCCATGATCACGCCGTCGACCTGATCACCGGGCAGGCCAGCGCGCCGGACCGCCTCGCGGATCACGGCCGCACCCAGCGCCGGTGCGGGGGTATCTTTCAGGCTGCCGCCGTAGGTGCCGATGGCGGTGCGCACGGCGTGGCAGAGGACGACTTCGGGGGTACTCATACTCGATCTCCTGGGGGGCAAGTACCGGCGGCGTGCCGGCGCGGTTTGGGATGGTCGATGGCGGAGTGATCGGCAGTGGCCTGAGCGGCAGGCTGCCAGCAGCAAACGCGTGGACAGCAGTGCCGAGGTTCATGGGTGGTTTAC
>NZ_JBKBQX010000198.1:0-343 GCF_046292505.1 Tepidimonas sp.
GCCACACTTGCCGCAGACGCTTGATCCACAGCGCCCTCACGATCGCGCCGCCCCCACCCGCTGCAGCCGCTCGTCGCGGGAGATGCCCCGCGTCAGCACCGACGGCAGCCGGTCGTGCCGCGATCCCAGGTACTGTCCCAGCACACGCGCGGACTCGATAGCCGCCATGTACACCGCTTGCGACAGCCAACGCCCGCCGCGCAGGCCCGCTTCGCGCAGCCAGTGGGCATCGCGCCGCGCCAAGGCCCAAGCCGCCCGCGCCGCCCCACCCAGATGGGGCTGCAGCCGGTAGCCAAAGTAGCGCGCAAAGGAGCGCGCCTCGTCAAAATTGCGCTGCATCGTC
>NZ_JBKBQX010000198.1:353-661 GCF_046292505.1 Tepidimonas sp.
GGCCTCGATCGCCCGCAGCGCCCACGTCTGGTCCTCGGCAAACGCCACGTCCGGCACCGGCAATTGCGCCCAGACACTGCGGCGGATACACGCGTTGTTGCTCGAAAAAAAATGCAAAAACTGCCGGTAGCCGGGATCATGCGAGAAGCGCTCCCGATCCTCCAGACGCACGATGGACAGCGTCGGGCCAAACCCCGCAAAGTGCTGCGCCAACTCGCGTTGTGTCACCAGCCGCGCGTCCGGGTAGGCGATGTGCGGGCCAAACGCACCGGCCACGTCGGGGCCGGCCGCACAACCATGCACCAAGT
>NZ_JBKBQX010000199.1:0-655 GCF_046292505.1 Tepidimonas sp.
AAAAATTTGTGCTGGTAATGCAGGAAGATCTGCTGGAATAGAAACTAATGATGATAAGTTTAATGGAATTGTTACATTTAATAATGGAATTGAAATATTCTGAGATGGTAAAACATTGCTTACTGCTTCTGTTAAGTTCATTGAAGTTCCATTAATATCACTTGGTGCTCTTAATGTTACATTTATTGCTATAATTGCTGTATAAACTTCTAATCCAGCTGCTAATTGTAGTGTTCTTGTTCTCCATGATCCAAAAATGTATGTCTTGTTGTCTGTTGTGCTTACAGTCATATCAATTCTTTCTGCTGTTAAATTTTCTATACCTAAACCTAATGGCAATGATGGAAGAGTTATATTTAATGTGTTCAATAATTCTGATGCATTTAATTCTTTTGCATCTAAATAAGTAAAGTTATCTGGAATTGTATCTGCAATTGTCAAATTGTTATATTCTTTTGTTCCTATGTAAATGTATGCAATTAAACAAGAAACATTTTTATCTGTTATTGTTAATGGTGGAAGACATACCTTTATTGGTAGATTTATTCCTTCAATTTCTGCAACAATTATTTTTCCTGTTGTGTTTGTTATATTTTCTGTTTCATTATCTTTTGTATTCCTTATTGTAACATTATTGTCAAAAATTTGTGCTGGT
>NZ_JBKBQX010000200.1:0-654 GCF_046292505.1 Tepidimonas sp.
CCCGTGCACGAGGCCCACCACGCCGGTCGTGCCCAGCCCGCGGTGGATGGGGATGCCCCACTCCGTCAGCAGTGCCGCGACCCGGTCGGCGGTGCGCACCTCCTGAAAGCACAGCTCCGGGTGGGCGTGCAGGTCGCGGCGGACGGCCGCGATGGCCGCGGCCTGTTCGACGATGGGCTCGATCAGCTTCATGGGGGCATCCTAGCGCGATTTGCGCCGCCGTGGGTCGCTGTGGTTCGCCGTGGGTCGCTGTACGTCGCGTACCATGCGGCCATGCCAGCCATCGACCTTTCGCCCGCCATCCCAGGTACCGAATACACCGCAGAACAGACCGTTGTGGGCGCCTGTCCGCACGACTGTCCGGACACCTGCGCTTTCGTGACCACCGTGCGCGACGGCCGCGCCGTGCGGCTGCAGGGGAATCCCGACCATGCGCAAACGGGCGGCGTGCTGTGCACCAAGGTCAGCCGCTATCTGGAGCGGGTGTACCACCCGCAGCGGCTGCTGCAACCCCTGCGCCGTGTCGGGCCCAAGGGCAGCGGCCGGTTCGAACCCGTCACCTGGGAGGCCGCCCTCGACGACATCGCCGCGCGGCTGCGCGCGGTGGCCGCGCGCGATCCGCAGGCCATCTCCGCTGTCGCTGACGTGGGACCA
>NZ_JBKBQX010000201.1:0-649 GCF_046292505.1 Tepidimonas sp.
AGGACTTCCGCGGTGACCAGCGCGTCGCCCAAAGCCGTGTGCCGGCCGAGCACTGGAATGCTGAAGCGTTCGGCCAGGGCTTCGAGCCGGTGCGAATCCTGCTGCGGGTTCACTACCGCCGACAGCAGCAAGGTGTCGAGCACCGGTTGCTCGAAGCGCAGTCCCGTCCGGGCTTCGAGCAGTTGCAGGAACTTCATGTCGAACGCCGCGTTGTGTGCCACCAGCACCGTGTCCTGCGCAAACCGGTGAAAGGCCGGGAGCACCGCCTCGATGCGCGGGCGGCCGGCCACCATGTCGGGTGTGATGCCGTGGATGGGAATCGTCGCGGGCGGAATCGGACGGCCGGGATCGACGAGCTGCTCGAAGGACTCATGGCGCAGGACACGGCCATTGAAGACGCGGACCGCGCCGAGCTGGATGATCTCGTCGCCTTCCGAGGGCTTGAGGCCCGTGGTCTCGGTATCGAACACGCAGTACACCAAGCTGGTCAGCGGCCGGTCGAGCAGCGCGGTCGCGGTCTCGCGTTCGGCAAACAGGTCGAAGTCGAAATACTCGGGGCGGCTCTGGCCGTCGGAGGCTTCACCAGCTACCGCCTCGGCATCGAGCGCGGGCACCATCGGCAGAGCGAACCGGAAGAAGCCCTCGTTGT
>NZ_JBKBQX010000202.1:0-649 GCF_046292505.1 Tepidimonas sp.
GGTGGCACGCCCGCCCACCAGCGGCTCCAGCGCCTCGCGCACGCTGCGCGCCACGTAGTCCAGCGCCACGCCCGTGGACAGCTCCACGCGGTTGTAGGAGGCATCCACGCGCCACGTCGACACCGAGCGCACCACGCGGTAGCGCCGCCCGTCGTAGTCCACGCACAGCACGCCGCCCTCGACCAGCGCGTCGGTATCAATCGGGTTGCGCAGCTTGCGCTCCAACCCCTTGATCTGCAGCGACTTGTTGGTTAGCGGCTCACCCACCGGCAGGCCCGCCATCGAGCCGGCCACCATTGCCGCCAGCATGTAGGGCGGCAGCAGCACCAGCTTGCCGCTGGCGTCGTAGTCGTAGTAGCCCAGATGCACCAGCGCCGCGCGGTCGCTGTTGAGCGAGGCCGCGTATTCGATGGCATCGGCATCGCTGGTGCCCAGCGCCATGCCCAGCACCGCGCGCCGCTCGCGGTTGGCCGACTCGCTCATGAAGCGCACGTGCGACAGCGCCATCGCATGCACCGCCGGATCGGCCGTGATCGGCACCACCCACTGCACGTCCTCCGACGTCAGCACATCGAAGGCCCGCTGCCAATCCGCCGCCGTCACCGCACCGTCGGACGCGCCCGACAGATACGACCAGCCGACCGGCTCC
>NZ_JBKBQX010000203.1:0-646 GCF_046292505.1 Tepidimonas sp.
TGTCCGAAGCCGTCCTGCGCAAGATCGCGTTCGACAACTACGCCCGCGTATTGACCGCGAGCCTCGCCAACACCCTGGTCGTGCCCACGCTGGTCATCGCCCAGGCAACGGCCTGATCTGCGAAGGGGCCGTCGTCGTGATGTCCACGCTTCCCGGGGGGCCGGGACCCGACCGTCAGGATGCTGCGGTCTTGCGTCCCCTGGCGATGATCAGCGCGGGGGATGCGGCTCCCTACGCCAGAATACTGGCCGACGGGGCTGTCGAACGCCGCCACGTCAACCCCGCAGAGTTGGAAGCCATCTTCGGCATCCGGATCGACGCGGCCGCCTTGTCCGCGGGTCGGCCGGGCACCGCAGCCGGGGCGGGGAGGGAGGCTCCACAGCCCTCTGTGGCTGTTTTGGTATCGGCGATCCAGCCTACGCCGTCTGTGGGCTTGCCGGAGCAGATCACCGAACAACTGCAGAACCGCGGTCCGGTCCAGGCGTTACCAGCCCCTGTTCCAGCCCCGGTGATACCCCTGCCCGAACAGCTCGTCTGGGGGCGTTTCGATTACGCGCGCGATTTGCCATGGACCCTCAGCGTCCCCTACGCCGAGGCATCCCGACGCCGACGGCGTGCAGACGTCCGACGGTGAAGATGCCTGGCA
>NZ_JBKBQX010000204.1:0-646 GCF_046292505.1 Tepidimonas sp.
GCCCCGGACCGCGCATGGCCGAGGCGGCGCGGCTGATGGCCGACTGCCTGGCGCGCGCCGCTGCGCCGGCGCAGCCGGCGGCCGCAGCCCCGGGAGGACGCCCGTGAACGCGCGCCGCGCCGCGGGGTTGCTGCTGGCGCTGCTCATGGCGGCGGCGGCGGGGCTGGTGCTGGCGGTCAGCGTCGGCAGCCTGGGGCTGGAGCCGGTGTGGGCGGTGTTGACGTCGCCGTCGGACGAGGCGCTGGCCGCCCAGATCGTCTGGGAGATTCGCCTGCCGCGGGCGCTGGGGGCCTGGGCCGCCGGGGCGTTGCTGGGCGTGGCGGGCGCGGTGGCCCAGGGGTTGTTCCGCAATCCGCTGGCCGACCCGTTCCTGCTCGGCGGCGCGGCCGGGGCGTCGCTGGCGGTGGCGCTCGCGCTGGTGGCGCTGGGCGGCTCGGCCGGCATGCTGGGCGGCGCCGGCGCACCGGGCTGGAGCGTGCTGTCGTCCAGCCTCTGGGTGCGGCTGGGTCTGACCGGGGCGGCGTTCGTCGGAGCGCTGGCGGCGGTGCTGTTGACGCTGGCGCTGGCGCGTGGCGTGCAGCACACGCTGCGGCTGCTGCTGGCGGTTTCGGGCCTGGTGATGGCGCTGGGCCAGTATGTGCTGCGG
>NZ_JBKBQX010000205.1:0-644 GCF_046292505.1 Tepidimonas sp.
GGGTGTGGATCTGAATGAGTGCGCGGTCGCTCACCACCAGCAAAGGCGGGTTGTCCAGCGCCAGCGCGTAGGTCATCAATTGCTTGAGGGCGTCGGCGAGGTTACGGCCCGGGGCCTTGTTCTCCCAGGCGAAGTGGTTGCGCATCCAGACATCGGCCCAGCCGTGCCCGGCGCCGGTGCGGGCTGCGCCGCGCTCGAAGCAGTAGTTGTCCGGGTCGTCGGGGGTCGGCACGCCCAGCAGCGCGCAGAGGTCGAGAAAGAAGCTTTGCGCGCCGGCGCGTTCGGACAGAGCGTTATTGCGCCATTTGGCGATGAATTCGGCGGCGGTCATGACGGTATTGTCACCGAACAGTCGGCGCTGGCAAGACGGCATGATGCAGGCTGATTTGCATGCCGAAAACGAGGCCATGCATGCGGCCTCGTCATGCTCGATAGACGAACCGTCGCAATAGCCTGTTCAAGCCTTCGTCATCCGGCGATCGCGTCGACGTCAGGCCGATTGCAACCCCTTCCAGGCGCTGGAGTTCGGCTTCGAGAAAGGCATCGATCACGGGAATGGCCGGCCCTCTGGACAATTCATCGCCGCCGCGCTTGGCGGCAACCAAATCTGCAATGGCACGCTGCATGATGTGGAACTGCATGCC
>NZ_JBKBQX010000206.1:0-639 GCF_046292505.1 Tepidimonas sp.
GTCTTAATCCCTTTGAAATCAGGGCTTGGTTCGGACGAGGCCCATATCGTCAAAAAGATCAGGGCGGGCCGTCTTAATCCCTTTGAAATCAGGGCTTGGTTCGGACCAAGGAGCAACCTGTGAGTGCTTTGGAAAAGCAAGTCTTAATCCCTTTGAAATCAGGGCTTGGTTCGGACGGAGAAAGCGAAACGAACCAGAGACGAACTGAACGGTCTTAATCCCTTTGAAATCAGGGCTTGGTTCGGACAAACTCCGCAGTCTCAAGCTGACATTCGAGGAGGTCTTAATCCCTTTGAAATCAGGGCTTGGTTCGGACGGAAGCAGCGCCGCAAGTGGAGCCCAGCTCTGAGTCTTAATCCCTTTGAAATCAGGGCTTGGTTCGGACACCGAGGCGAATGGCGGCCTGGACGTGAGGCAAAGCGTCTTAATCCCTTTGAAATCAGGGCTTGGTTCGGACCTCACATTGTGAGACTGATCCGTCAGAACAAACTGTGTCTTAATCCCTTTGAAATCAGGGCTTGGTTCGGACAAACATGTCACAAGCAATGCTGCCCCGGAGGGGGTCTTAATCCCTTTGAAATCAGGGCTTGGTTCGGACGAGGCCCATATCGTCAAAAAGATCAGGGCGGGCCGTCTTAA
>NZ_JBKBQX010000207.1:0-634 GCF_046292505.1 Tepidimonas sp.
GTGGCACCGTCCCATGCGGTGGTCCTGCTTCAGGTGGCCGATGATGGGCTCGATGGCCTGGCGCCGCTTGAGCAGCTCTCGTTGTTCAGGCGTGATCCGCCTGGTCTTGCCCCGGTGCACGATGTGCACATCGGGGTTGTCGGCGTCCACCCCCCGATAGCCCAGATCTACGAAGGCCGTCGTGGGCTTGACGCCCGTGTCCTGCATCAGGATGCTGGCTTGCTCCAGTTGTTCACTGAGGGTGTGGCCATCGTAGGGGTTGCCATGAAAGGCCCTTGCACCCACGATGAGGTTGCCCCTGACGGTGCTGGCAATGCCCACCTTCACGCCAAATTCGTAGGGCTGCTTGCTCTTTCCCTTGTTGATGCACGAGACCTCGGGGGCATGGAAGCTGTAGAGCTTCGGTGCCCCGTCCTTGGCCTTCTTGCTGGCCGACTGCATCACGATTTGCGCTGCCCGCGTCAGGGTGGTCTGCAGGCTGTCTTTGACTGCAGCGGCCACGCCACTCAGACCTGCGAACTTGCGCTCGATGTCGCGCAGCAGCCGGCCCACGACGGTGCGCTGGCGTTTGAGGGTGCGGCGCATGCGCCGAAACTGGCGTGCATGAGCGTAGCGGCCCGCCTTGCGACTCAGC
>NZ_JBKBQX010000208.1:0-632 GCF_046292505.1 Tepidimonas sp.
GGGGCCGAGCGCCGCGACCACCATCTGGAGTGGTTCAATGTCTACAACCGGTTGGACATCCTGTTTTCCACGCACGATGCCGGGGGGCTGACCGAGCGCGACATCGCGTTTGCGCACTGGGTCGATGCGACCGCCCCGGCCATGGGGGCGATCGATGAGCGCAACCGCTGACACCATCCTGCACGGCCTGGCCGCCGGCGAGGCCGGCCGCCCGGACAGCCCGGACTGGACCATTCCGCAAAACTGGTCCGCTTACACCCCGCAGGAGCACGCCACCTGGGCCACGCTGTACCGGCGCCAGATGGCGCTGCTGCCCGGCCGGGCCTGCGATGCCTTCGTCGACGGCATGCGCCGCCTGCCCATCGAGCCCGACCGCATCCCGGACTTCGAGCGCCTGTCCGAGGTGCTGATGCGCCACACCGGCTGGCAGGTGGTCGCCGTGCCAGGGTTGGTACCGGACGACGTCTTCTTTGACCACTTGGCGCACCGGCGCTTTCCCGCCGGGCAGTTCATCCGCCGCGCCGATCAGCTCGACTACCTGCAAGAGCCCGACGTCTTTCACGACGTGTTTGGCCACGTGCCCATGCTGCTCAACCCGGTCATGGCCGACGTCATCCAGGCCTATGGCGAGG
>NZ_JBKBQX010000209.1:0-628 GCF_046292505.1 Tepidimonas sp.
GGTCTCGCTCACCAGCGTGGGCAAATACGGCCCGCTGTTGCGCGCAGCCGGCGTGCCGGTCTGGACGCTGGAGATGCCGCGCGGGCGGCTGACCATGCAGGGCTTGCTCACGCTGTGGAGGCTGTTGCGCACGCAGCGGCCGGACGTGGTGCAGACCTGGATGTATCACGCCGACCTGGTGGGCGGCATGCTGGCCCGCTGGGCCGGTGTGCCCGTGGTGTGGGGGATACATAATACCACGCTTGAGCCTGGCAAATCCACCCGCAGCACGCTGTGGGTGGCGCGGGCGTGTGCGCGCCTCTCACACTGGGCGCCGCGGCGCATCGTGGCGTGTGCGCAGGCGGCGGTGCAGGTGCATGCCGCGTTGGGTTACGACGCCGCCCGTATGGTGGTCATCCCCAATGGTTATGACCTCGCCCGCTTTTGCCCAGACGCGACCGCGCGCGCCCGATTGCGGCGCGAGTGGGCGGTGCCGGATGATGTGCCGCTCCTCGGCATGGTGGCCAGGTTCGATCCCCAGAAGGATCATGCCAACCTCATCGCGGCGCTGCGACAGCTCCGGCAGAACGGGTGGGCGTTCCGCGCCGTGCTGGTGGGCACGGGTGTCGATGACGCCAATCCGGCGCTG
>NZ_JBKBQX010000210.1:0-356 GCF_046292505.1 Tepidimonas sp.
CGTTGGAAGTGGCCCCTGGCTGCCGCGGGCTGGAGACCATCGGCGCCGACCCGGTCGAGTGGGCGCCGCCCCACGACCCGAGGGGCAACACCGCGCTGCCCGGCGCGAACGTGCTGTACGAGATGCTGTGCGTGCTGCCCGCCGTGCCGATGCGCTAGGCTGCGCCCCGTTCCCGCTCCAGCCTGAATTTCCGAGGATCGACCATGGACATGAAGAACACCCCGCTTGCGACGCTGAACGACCCGACGCTGCTCAAGACCGACGCGCTGGTCGGCGGCGAGTGGATCGCCGGCACCGCGCGCTTCGACGTCACCGACCCGGCGACCGGATCGAGGCTCGCCGACGTGGCCAACCTG
>NZ_JBKBQX010000210.1:366-628 GCF_046292505.1 Tepidimonas sp.
GCGCGCCCAGACCGCGAAGGAACGCCACGCGGTGCTGATGAAGTGGTTCCAGCTGCGGGTGCAGCACGCCGACGACCTGGCACGGATCCTGACCGCCGAGCAGGGCAAGCCGCTGCCCGAGGCGCGCGGCGAAGTGGCCTACGGCGCGAGCTTCATCGAGTGGTTCGCCGAGGAGGCGCGCCGCATCTACGGCGAGACGATCCCGTCGACCGACCCGAACAAGCGCTTCCTCGTGCTCAAGCAGCCGATCGGCGTGTGCGCG
>NZ_JBKBQX010000211.1:0-627 GCF_046292505.1 Tepidimonas sp.
AGGATCGCGAACAAAAACGCCCGGCTTTCCGGGCGTTTTCCGTGAGGCGAGTTATCAGTCCACGAGGCGGATGACGCCTTCCCGACCGGAGCAGGAGGCCAAAGCACCAGCGACCGTCAGGCCCTCCCCGATCACCGCATCGGGCCGCTCCACCATCCACACCCGCATGACGCGCTGCAAGGCCTCGTTGCGCGCCAGCCGGTCGGACAGGCGCAGCCGCTCGGCCACCAGCCGCTGGCGCCACTGCCGCTTGCGGGCTGCGGGATCGGTCTCCTCGCCCTGGCGTTCGGGGTCGATGTTCTCCATAATCGCCTTTATGGGTCTGGTACATGTGCGCCGCTGGGCGCTGGATTGGGGCAACACCATCGCAGGGGTCACGACAGGGGCCACTGCCATCTTACCGTCCCGCCGCTGGGCGGCACTCGCCTGCGTCGCGGCGGCGCTGCTGGGCATCCCCCCGCTGTGGGCGGCCAGCGACACGGCGGCGCGCGCGGCCGCCGCCGAGCGCGCGCTGACCGAGATGCGGACAGCCTTCCACAAAGGCGAGGCCAGCCGCCTGGCCAGCCTGCTGCCGCAGGTGCAAGGGCATCCGCTGGAGCCGCTGGCCGCCTATTGGGCGCTGCGGGC
>NZ_JBKBQX010000212.1:0-626 GCF_046292505.1 Tepidimonas sp.
GTCGTTGTAGCGCTTGAAGTGGTCCACGTCGAACATCACGATCGCCAGCGGCCGCTTCTGCCGCGTGTGGCGCGCAATCTCCTCGCGCAGGCGTTGGTCGAAATAGCCGCGGTTGGCGATGCCCAGCAGCCCGTCGATGCGCGAGAACGCCTCCGGCTGCCGATTGGCCGCCTCGAGCTGAGCCGTGCGCTCGCGCACGCGTTGCTCCAGCCGCGCGTTGGCCTCCAGCAGGTCTTGGTTTTGTGCGGCCAGCACGTGGTAGAGCTGGCCCACCATGCGCAGCAGGTTGGCCACCCGGCGGTCGAGCGGGTCCTCCTCCTGCGCCCAGGACTCGGCCGGGTCGGCCCCGGCGCGGATGCGCGCCAATTGCCGCGCCATCGACTGGTCCACACCCATGATGTGCAGCCCCAGCCAAGAGGTCAGAAAACCCATTAGCGTGTCACCCGGCTGGCGCAGATGGCCGCGCGCATCCCACATCGAGCGCACCTGCTCGACGAACTCGTGGTGCAGGCGTGTGTGCAGTTCGCGGTGGCGCACGTCCACGCCGGCATCCGCCATCAGGCGCTCCTCGTCCTCGTGGTGGTGGCGCGCGGGGGCGAGCGGCGCGTCGTAGATACGCTGCTGCG
>NZ_JBKBQX010000213.1:0-626 GCF_046292505.1 Tepidimonas sp.
GCCGCGGCGTTCAGTGAGCGGGACGTCCGAATACGCCGCCCGCAGCGTGTCGAAGGCCCCCACGGCAACGACCCGGCGCACGCCGTCGGCGCCAGCGGCCGTGACCAACACACCATCGGCTTCGTACCGGGGATGGGGCTCGTCCGCGTGCGGATCGAACCAGAGCAGGGAGGCGCGCCACGCTTGCATGGGGCGCTAGCTTAGCCGCTTCGCGCGACGGGGCGGTGACACGCGGCGCTTGACCCCAGGTTTACCCCTTGAGATGCCGGTGCGGCACCCGCCGCTGGCGCCACCAGCCGTGGCGGCCGACCAGCATGGACACGGCATACCACCCCCCCAGCAGCAACACGATAGCCGGGCTGGTGGGCCAGTCGGTTAAATACGACCACCACAACCCCAGCAGGGATCCCACCGCCGCGGTCGCCACGGCGGCCATCAGCATCGGCTGCAAACGCCGAAACCAGAATCGCGCACTTGCCGCCGGCAGCACCATCATACCCACCGCCATCAGCGTGCCCAGGGCGTGGAACGCCGCCACCAGATTGATCACCACCAGCGCCAAAAATCCGTGGTGCGCCACGGCCCCCCACGGGCTGACCCCGCGCAGGAACGCCGGATCCACGCAC
>NZ_JBKBQX010000214.1:0-316 GCF_046292505.1 Tepidimonas sp.
CGCAAGGGCCGGGCGCTGGAACAGGTGGACGACCTGGCGGGCCTTGGCCGCACCGATCCGGCGATGGCCATGTGGATGGCCGTATTCATGTTCTCCATGGCGGGGATCCCGCCGCTCGCCGGATTCTTCGGCAAGCTCTACGTCTTCCTGGCGGCCGTGCAGGGCGGTTACTGGGTGCTGGCGGCGGTCGGCATCGGCACCTCCGTCGTCGCGACCTACTACTACCTGCGCATCGTCAAGGTGATGTATTTCGATGCAGGGGATGAGGCGCTGGATGCCCGCCCGGCCGGGCTGACAGTGGTGATGACGGCGACCG
>NZ_JBKBQX010000214.1:326-626 GCF_046292505.1 Tepidimonas sp.
GGCTCTGACCGGATGACACCATCTGTCGCGCCACCACCCGGCTGGCGCCTGCGCGTCCATGAGAGCCTGCCCTCCACCTCCGACCTGCTGAAGCGCCTGGCGGAGGCCGGGGAGCCGGAGGGGCTGGCCGTTCTCGCGCGCCGGCAGACCGGCGGGCGGGGGCGGGATGGGCGGGCCTGGGAAAGCCCGGCCGGCAATCTGTATTTCTCCCTTCTGCTGCGACCCGGCGGGCCGGCCCGGGATGTGGGCAAATGGGCGCTGCTGGCGGCGCTGGTGATGGCGGAGGGGCTCGTGCCCTTT
>NZ_JBKBQX010000215.1:0-625 GCF_046292505.1 Tepidimonas sp.
GGTGCGCGACCGCGACCTGCGCGTGACACCCGACGAAGAGCGCGGCGGCCTCAACGTCGCCGAGCACGGCGCGCGCACCGAGCTGATCGAGCTGCTCGACGCCATGGAAGAGCAGCGCCGCAGCGGCGACCTCTCGCGCCGCGTGCCGGAGGAGGACTTCACCGAAGTCGGCCAGATCGCGCGCGCCTACAACCGGGTGATCGCCGCGCTGCAGGCCGCCACGCAGCGCACGCTGGCGCTGGTGCGCCAGATGCGCGACGGGCTGCTGACCTTCGAGCCGGACGGCACGCTGCTCAGCCTCAACCCGGGCGCCGAACAGTTGCTCGGCGTGCCGGCTGGCGAGGTGCTGGGCCGCCCGCTGCCCGAGGTGCTGCGCCGCGCCGGCCACGCCAACCCACCGCCCCTGGAGCGGCTGACGCGGCCGGGCACGATACTGGAGCTGCGAATGGCACGCGGTGGCGCGCGCACATTCTATGAGCTGTCGATCGACGACTTCCACCAGGATGAGGGTACCCTGTATTCGGCGGTGCTGCGTGACATCTCTGACCGCAAGCACGTCGAGCTGCAACTGCAGCGCGAACGCGACTTGGCGCAGGTGACGCTGGCCTCGATCGGCGACGGCGTC
>NZ_JBKBQX010000216.1:0-623 GCF_046292505.1 Tepidimonas sp.
AGCACGACCACCTCGGCGTGGTGATCGGCGACCAGGTGCTGGACCTGGGGCTGCTGGCGGGCGCGGGGGCGTTCGACGGCGCGGCGGACGCCGAAGCGCTGAAGTACCTGCTGCACCAGCCGCGGTGGAACATGCTGGCCAGCGCGCCGAAGTTCTGGCCGATCGTCCGGGGGCGCGTGCAGGCTCTGCTCAACGCCGAGACGCACGCGGGCCAGCAGGTCCGCCGCGTGCGGGCCAAGGCGCTGCGGCCGCTGGCCGAGACGCCGCTGGTGATGCCCGTGCACGTCGGCGACTACACCGACTTCTACGCGAGCAAACACCACGCGACCAATGTGGGGGCGATGTTCCGGCCCGACAACCCGCTGCTGCCCAACTACAAGCACACCCCGATCGGCTACCACGGCCGGGCCTCGAGCATCGGCGTGGGGCACGCGGGAGCGCCGATGGCCGTCCGCCGCCCGCGCGGGCAGACCCGGGCCGACGACGCCGCGATGCCGACCTTCGGCCCGTGCAGGCTGCTGGACTACGAGACGGAGATCGGGGCGGTCGTCGGCGCGGGCAACGCGCTGGGCGAGCCGATCGGCACGGGGCGCGTGGCCGAGCACATCTTCGGCGTCTGCCTG
>NZ_JBKBQX010000217.1:0-622 GCF_046292505.1 Tepidimonas sp.
GCGCCGCGCGTCACCAAGCGGTTACCGAGAGCGTTGAGATAATCGACGGCTTCGGCATCGTCGTCATAGCTGGGGTCGGCGCGGATTTCGCGCATGATGCTTTCGCCGAGGCGGCGCTCCTGCAGCGAGGAAAAACCGGCCTGGGAAGACTCGCCGAGATCCGGCAAACCCTCCGCCATGGTGGCGGGAACGGCGAGCGACCATATCAACACGAGGAGGCAAGACAAACGCATGGTGCTATGATAATTCGATTGTCCGGGAGTTCCTAACCCATGAAGAAAAAACTCAGTCATTTCAACAGTCGCGGACAGGCGCACATGGTCGATGTCGCGCCCAAGGCGCAAACCCATCGCGTCGCCCGCGCCCGCGGGCGCATCCGCATGCAGCCGGCGACGCTGCGGCAGATCGCGGCAGGCTCCGCCAGCAAAGGCGACGTGCTGGGCGTCGCCCGCATTGCCGCGATCCAGGCCGCCAAACGCACTTCGGAACTGATCCCGCTCTGCCATCCGCTGGCATTGACCCGTATCGACATCGAATTCGTGATCGACCGCAAGTCTGCCGCAGTCGAGTGTCTCGCCACCGTCGAAACCGTGGGACGCACCGGCGTCGAAATGGAAGCCCT
>NZ_JBKBQX010000218.1:0-619 GCF_046292505.1 Tepidimonas sp.
GTCGACCGGCTGGGCCGAATACACCATCGAGGACTTCAAAGCCTCGATGGACGCGCCACCGAGCCTCAGTGACTTCGGCCAAGTGAAGCGCCGGATCATCGAGCCTGCGGTCAAGGAACTGACCGAGAAGGACGGTTGGCTGATCCAGTGGCAGCCGATCAAGGCGGGCCGCAAGGTCAAGGCGCTACGCTTCACCTTCATGCGCAACCCGCAAGGCTCGCTGCCGCTCTAATTGTAGCTATCCGGGGTGAGAGAGGGAGCTACAACGTGTAGCAATTCGCTCTGACAGGTGCGTAAATTGTAGCTATCCGGGGTGAGAGAGGGAGCTACAACTCCATCAATATCGGTAAACCTCCTTGCGGTTGCCGATGCGCACAACGAGGATGCGCAAAGCGTCGTCCTCGATGCTGGCGATGATGCGATAGTCGCCGACGCGGTACTTCCAGAAGGCTCCAAGCTTGGAGCCTTTGAGGGCTTCGCCGATGCTGCGCGGGTCGTCGAGCTTGGCGAGGCGTTCTTCCAGGAAAGACCTGATACGTCGCTCGATATGCGATTCGAGGCCTTCGATGTCCTTGCGCGCAGCGCGGGCGTTTTCAATCCGCCAAACCACGCAAAAACT
>NZ_JBKBQX010000219.1:0-619 GCF_046292505.1 Tepidimonas sp.
GCCTTGATGTCCTGCGTGAACACCAGGTTGCTGCCGCCACCCAGGATGAACTTGCGCGCCAGCCCCAGTTCGGGGTCGTTGACCACGCGTTTGACGTCGGCCTCGCAGCGGATGCGCACCAGCGTCTGCGCCAGGCTGGGCAGGCCGAAGGTGTTGTAAGGCTTGAGGTTGACGCCGTTTTCCACGGCCAGGGCGGTGTGCATGCGAGAATTTTCGCAGACAAAGGAGAACAACCATGCCCAGTTTTGACACCAAGCTCGACCCGAATCCGTCGGCAACGCCGTGGACACCACCGCCAAGGAAATCGGCACCCGATTCGACTTCAAGGGCACCAGCGCCGCCGTCGAATTCAAGAAAAAGGAAAAGGAAGTCATCGTCCTTGGCGACAGCGATTTCCAGATCGACCAGGTCCGCGACGTGCTGTTCAACAAGCTGACCAAGCAGAAGGTCGACATCCGTTTCATGGACATCGGCAAGGTCGAGAAGATCGGCGGCGACAAGGTCAAGCAGGTGCTCAAGGTCAAGGCCGGCATCGAAAGCGAGCTGGCCAAGAAGATCGTCAAGGTCATCAAGGACAGCAAGATGAAGGTCAACGCCAGCATCCAGGGCGAGGAAGTGC
>NZ_JBKBQX010000220.1:0-618 GCF_046292505.1 Tepidimonas sp.
GGTCGAATGCTGGGATTGTAGGGAACGGCCACTGCGGCCGCATGGCGCCCCCCCGTGTCCCCGGAGGCAGCGCGGGATCCCGTCTCTGGGTCACGGCCGCGGGATCAACGCGCGGCCTCGGCATGCACGGCGCTCACCCGCACATCCAACCGTCCTACGGCCAGGGCCACATGGAGGGCGGCATCCCGCGCCGTCTGGTCGGCGCGGGTGACGACGTGGCCCCGGGCATCAGTGACCAGCGCGTAGCCCCGCTGCAGCACCAGATGGGGATCCAACAAAGCCAGTTGAGCGCCCCAGCGCTCCAGCCGCAGCCGGCGCCGTTCGGTGTCACGCCGCCCCGCGGACTGCCACGCCTGCTCCAGCCGCAGCAGGTGTTGTCGTTGCCGGTCGATGCGCAGCGCCAGCGCCCGCTCCAGCCGGTGCTCGTGCGCCTGCAGGCGGGCGCGCTCACGGGCGGTCAGGGTCGATGGCCGCCCCAGCCGCTGCGCCAGCCGGTCCAGGTGCTGCGCCTGTGCGTCGATCCGGCGCCAAAGCGCCGCGCTCAGGCGTTCGGCCTGGCGCTGTAGCGCCTCGCACAGCGTGGTGGCGGCGGGGGCGCTCAGTTCGGCCGCCGCGGTG
>NZ_JBKBQX010000221.1:0-618 GCF_046292505.1 Tepidimonas sp.
GCCGGGTGTGACAGTGTCCGGTATGGGACTTCCAGGTAATGCTGTCCCTCCGGTTCCAGCACCCAGATGCGGCTGATGTCGCGCGGATCGCGGCGGATCAGAAAGGCCGACAGGCGGTCGCGCCTGGCAATCCACGGCTTGAGCGCGTCGGTGTAGTAGTGAATGTGGTCGATGACGAAGCCGGTTCGGGTCAGCGTGCGGCGGATGACTGGCAGGAAATCGACCAGAAACGCGGCGGGCCGTGTGACGACAGGAGGCACGCCGATCCGCGCTACGGCCTCGGCCCAGCGCGCGGCCGGCGGTTGGAGCAGGCCGTTGTGCACGGAGCCGTGATAGGTGCCCACCGCCAGCGCGAGCCAGCGTTCCAGCTCGCGCAGCGTCAGGGTGGCCATCTTCTCGGAGTCGTAATCCCCGCGCTGGTCAGGGTTGGAGAAGGTCGTCCCCGGTAGTTCATCGTGGATCATCTGCATTGCCGTGCCGATGATCCGTTCCACGATGCCGCCGTAGTGCGGTTGGCCGGGCGGACGATAGTCCAACCGGATGCCATGCTGCTCGCAGCCGCGGCGCAGGGCCTCGCTCTTGAACTCGGCCGCGTTGTCCAGGTACAGCAACTTGGGC
>NZ_JBKBQX010000222.1:0-617 GCF_046292505.1 Tepidimonas sp.
GATCACGCTGGCCGACCTGCCCAATGTGCTGACCAGCTGGCTGGGCCCGCTGGTGGAGAACCCGCGCCTGTTGATGGCCGTGATGATGATCGTGCTGGTGCTCATCGGCACGGCACTGGACCTCACGCCCACCATCCTGATCTTTGCGCCCGTGATGCTGCCCATCGCCGTCAAGGCGGGGATCGACCCGGTGTACTTCGGCCTGATGTTTGTGCTCAACGGCGCCATCGGCCTCATCACGCCGCCCGTGGGCACGGTGCTCAACGTGGTGGCCGGGGTGGGGCGCATCTCGATGCACAGCGTGATCAAGGGCGTGAACCCGTTCCTCTTCACCTATGTGCTGATCCTGGCACTGCTGGTCGTGTTTCCGCAGATCGTGACCGCTCCGGTTCTGTGGATGCGTTGACGATGCTGCGCCCTCTTTTCCCGTGCCTTTCTTTCCTTCGCCAATGGAGACAACCATGAAAACTTTCCGCCGTACCCTGCTCGCCGCCCTGTCGGTGGCCGCCATCACCTGCTCGTTCCAGGTCGCTGCGCAAGACATCAAGCCGCGCATCATCCGTTTTGGCTATGGCCTCAACGAGGTGTCCAACCAGGGCCGCGCCACCAAGCTGTTT
>NZ_JBKBQX010000223.1:0-613 GCF_046292505.1 Tepidimonas sp.
GCACTAGCTGGCGGTGGCTACGAATACGGCAAACTGAAAGGCTGGTAACATGCCTACCCTTCCGATTATCACCAGCCAGAGCAACGCCAATTCGCTGGCATCACGCGGTACGCCGGGCGTGCCGCGTATCAACCCGCGTGCGTTTGATACCGGCGCGGGCGATACCGCTGCGGCGATACAGGGCGTCGGCAACAAACTTATGAAGATCGCCACGGAAAAGGCGGATCAAGAAACACGTCTGCGCAACAATGAGCGTATCGCCGAGTTCATGGCGCAGAACGATCCCACGCCGCTGCTGCTGGACATCCAGGCCAACGAGCCCCTGGAGGCTATCGGCCAGCGCACGCAAGAACGGCTGACACAATGGATCGACCAAACGACCGGGTCAATCGAAGACCCGGCCATGCGCAGCAGCATACGCACGGCTTATCTGTCAAAGGTGCCGCAGTATACCGCGCAGGCTACGCAGTTCGGCGCGGCACGCAGCGCCGATACCGTGTACGCCAACGCTTTGGCCAAGGCTGACCCTACGCCTTTGCTGCTGAGCGTCGAAAGCGAAGTACCGGCCAACGGCGCGGGCCTTTATGAGACATCGCGCAACAAGCTATCGGAA
>NZ_JBKBQX010000224.1:0-607 GCF_046292505.1 Tepidimonas sp.
ATAGCGCCGGGCGCTGGTGATCGCGGACAACCGCATCGCCGAGAACGCCGGGTGGGACGATGCGATGCTCCGGATCGAACTGGAAGCCTTGCAGCTCGAAGGCTTCGATCTGGACATCACCGGTTTCGACGCCGACGCGCTGGCTGAATTGATCGCGGGCGACGAGCCGGACAACGAAGGCCAGACCGATGAGGATGCGGTGCCCGAGGTCAGCGAGACGCCGGTCTCGCGCCCGGGCGACGTCTGGATCATGGGCCAGCACCGACTGCTGTGCGGCGATGCTACCGTGGCAACAAGTTACGAGGTCTTGCTGCAAGGCGACCTGGCGGACATGGTCTTCACCGACCCGCCGTACAACGTGAACTACGCCAACAGCGCCAAGGACAAGATGCGCGGCAAGGATCGTGCGATCCTGAACGACAACCTGGGCGACGGGTTCTACGACTTCCTGCTGGCGGCATTGACGCCGACCGTGGCGCATTGCCGGGGCGGCATCTACGTGGCGATGTCCTCCAGCGAACTCGACGTGCTGCAGGCCGCCTTCCGCGCCTCGGGCGGTCACTGGTCGACCTTCATCATCTGGGCCAAGAACACCTTCACGCTGGGC
>NZ_JBKBQX010000225.1:0-606 GCF_046292505.1 Tepidimonas sp.
AGTCCCTTGGCATTGCTAGAGGTCGTCGAAACCGGCCTGGGCTATGCGATCGCCTCACGTGCATCGGTGATGCATGCGTTGCGCCTCGGAACATTGGTATCGATCCCGCTCAAGCCACGTCTGGTGCGCAAGCTGTCGATGGTCTATCCGAAGGAAAAATTCCGCTCGCGTCTCGTGACCTCCTTCGTTTCGTTTGCCGCAGAGCGCCTCAAAGAGCACAAAGCTGCCTAGGCAGCCTACATGACGCGCCCGGTCCGCGCCATCATCGATTTGGCCGCGCTGCGGCACAACTTCCAGGTAGCCACGCGGCTTGCCGGGAATTCCAGGCTCTGGGCGGTCGTCAAGGCCAACGCCTACGGTCACGGTCTGGAGCGCGCCGTGCAGGCCTTGCGCGAGTTGGCCGATGGCTTCGCGCTGATCGAGCTCGAACGCGCGATCGCATTGCGCGAAGCTGGCTTGACGTCGCCACTACTGTTGCTCGAAGGTTTCTACAGGGAGGAAGAGCTGCCGCTGTTCATCCATCATCGCTTGATCCCGGTCGTGCATCGCAGTGATCAGGTCGACTGGTTGCTGGCCGCGAACTGGCCGGTCGATCTGCCGGTATAT
>NZ_JBKBQX010000226.1:0-606 GCF_046292505.1 Tepidimonas sp.
CTGGCCTACGACCGGCTGCTGCAGACCAAGGTGCGCGCCGATCTGGCGGTGGCGCATGGCTACTTCGATCAGGTGCTGCAGGAGGTGGGCAGCGGCACGCGCGAGGTGTCCGAATCGCACGCGCTGCACCGCCAGCTGCAGCGGCTGACCCCGCGCCGGGGGTCGGCCGCGGCCGAGCCGCTGCTGGCTTGGCTGGAGCAGGAGCGCCAGCGCCTGGGGCTGGACGTGCTGGTGCTGCGCCCGCCGCACGACCCCATGGTGCCGCCGGCGCAGGCGCGCGGCAGTGCGGCGCGCCTGGTGGTGTGGGAGCCGGCGCAGGTAACCGCACTCGCCGCACACCTGCAGCCGCGGCTGGGCATCGCGCTGGTGCCGACGCGCAACGCTGCGCCCACTGCGCGCACGGTCGAGGAGCGCGCGCTGCTGATGCTGGCCAGCACGCCGCTGCCGGACGACGCACCGCTGCCCGGCTGGGTGCTGCACGGCGGGCTGCTGCTCAACCGCAACCTCGACTTCATCGACCACATCAACCGCATCGTCTACCCCGAGGAAGCGCTGCCGTTTGGCAGCCAGGGCACGGCTACGCTGTTCCTCGACTGTCCTCGGTGA
>NZ_JBKBQX010000227.1:0-259 GCF_046292505.1 Tepidimonas sp.
GCCGGCGTGGATGACAGTATCCTGAAATTCTCCGGCCCGGCCATCGTCTGCGAAAGCCAGGAAGAAGCCTGCAAGCGCATCCTCGGCAAGCAGGTGAAGGCGGGTGATGTCGTCATCGTGCGCTATGAAGGCCCGCGCGGCGGCCCCGGCATGCAGGAAATGCTCTACCCGACCTCGTATCTGAAATCGATGCGGCTCGGCAAGGAATGTGCTCTGATCACGGATGGCCGCTTCTCCGGCGGCACGTCCGGCCTCTCCA
>NZ_JBKBQX010000227.1:269-603 GCF_046292505.1 Tepidimonas sp.
GCCTTCGGCCTTATCGCGTACGGCGACCTGATCGATATCCACATCCCTAACCGCACGATCAATGCGATGGTCTCCGCCGATGTGTTGGCGCGGCGCCGCGCCGCCATGGACGCCAAAGGCGCCAAGGCCTGGAAACCCGTGGAAGACCGCCCCCGCAAAGTCAGCCGTGCCCTGAAAGTCTACGCCGCCCATGTCGGCAACGCCGCGCAAGGGGCGGTACGGCTGGACCCATAGGGCTGAACTGACGCCGCCTTACGCGCCTAAACCTCTCCCCCATCGTCACCCCCGATGCGCAAGGCGCATCAGGGGGCCTATCTCCTATAAGCGCCTGAGC
>NZ_JBKBQX010000228.1:0-602 GCF_046292505.1 Tepidimonas sp.
AATCCACAGCGGCGTGGCGTCCAGCCCGGTGGAGATATCGTGGAAGGCGTGGCTCTGCCACACCAGCCGCAGCGAGAACCACGCCAGCCCGCCCGCCAGCGCCAAGCCCACCGCATGCACCGCCAGCTCCACCGCGCGCCGCGCCGGCGCCGGCAGGCGCTGCAGCACCAGCATCACGCGGATGTGCTCGCCGCGGCGCAGCGTCGGCGCCAGCGCCAGGAACGCCGCCGCGGCCATGCAGTAGCCGGCGTAGGCGTCCGAGCCGGGCAGCGCCAGCGCGGGCCAGAGCCGCCCGGCGATGCCGAGCAGCACCATCGCCAGCGTGCCGACCAGGAACAGCGCGGCCACCCAGCCGGCCATCTCGAACAGGCGATCCAGCGCCTTCATCACCGACTCGGGCACGGCGCCGTCACTTGCGGTAGGCGGCCAGCACCGCCGCGCCCTCGGCCCCGGCCTGGCGCGTCCACTCCTCGATCATTGTCTGGCCGACCTTGCGCAGGTCGGCCTGCAGCTGCGGCGAGCCTTTGCTGACTGTCATGCCGTTCTTGCGCAGCTGCTCCAGGTACCAGGCGGTTTTTTCCTCGCTCTCGCGCCAGCCGCGC
>NZ_JBKBQX010000229.1:0-599 GCF_046292505.1 Tepidimonas sp.
GGCGGGGGGCGTGCGTCACCTCCCCCACGCTCCCCAACTCCTTCACAACCATCACGGGGTCCTACTCTTTCTTTTTGGTCGCCGCCCAGCGCGGCGGCGCCAACATCACGCCATCACATTGACCTGTGTCCCCAGGCTGCCGCTGGTGGCCAGCGGCAAATTCCCCACCGGGACGGGCTGGGGTAGGGCATTGAGCAGCGCCAGCGCCCCTTGCTGCTCCAACTGCAAGGCTTTGCGCAGCACCAGGATTTGGGCGGCTCCGGGCGCTTCACTGGCCGCGACGGCGGCTTGCGTGACGGGGGAGGGTGTTGACGTCATGCTGACCATGGTGCGAGGTTACGCCGATTGTGGCCCGACCGCAAGGGCCGCCGCAGGGCATGCGCGCCTGTCAGGCCAGCGAAAGCCGACGTCCCATAATCTAATCGTCGTACATTTCGCATCTGACGCCCCTTCGAGGAGACGCCCCCATGAGCAGCGCCGACTACGCCTCGTTTTACCGCCGTTCGATCGACGAGCGCGACGCCTTCTGGACCGAACAGGCCCGCCTGATCGACTGGCAGCGGCCGTTCGATCGGGTGTGCAACACCGACCGTCCGCCG
>NZ_JBKBQX010000230.1:0-597 GCF_046292505.1 Tepidimonas sp.
CGCGGCCAGCCGCCGCCGCGGTGGGGACCGTCTCTACCCCCGCAACCGGTTCGACGCTGGCCAGCAGGCGTTTCAGTGGCCCGCCATCCGGCATGCTTTCACCGTCGATGCGGTTGTTACCGTGGTGGATGCGCCGGCGGTGGCCGAAGGCCGCTTTGCGCACGACCCCCAAGCGGTCGATGCCCAGCGTCGCGCCGACCCCGAGCTTGACCACGACACGCCGCTGGCCGAGCTCTTCGAGGATCAGTTGGCCACCGCCGACTTGGTCGTGCTCAACAAAGCCGATCGGGTGGATGCCGAGGCGCTGCAGCGCGTGCGCGCCACGGTGGCGGCGCGCGCGCCGGCGGCGGTGCAGACCGTGGTGGCGCGGCACGGCCAGGTGCCGCCCGAGGTGTTGCTGGGCTTGGGCCGCGCCGTGGAACACGTGATCGAGGGCCGCCGCACCCACCACGACGACGAGGACGACGACCACGACCACGATGCCTTTCAATCGGTGGCGCTGGCGCTGGACGTGCGCGACCGGCACCATCTGCTGCAGACGCTCTCGACGCTGGTGGCGTGCCACGGCCTGCTGCGCATCAAGGGTTTTGTGGCGCT
>NZ_JBKBQX010000231.1:0-596 GCF_046292505.1 Tepidimonas sp.
GAAGCCAAACCTCCCACAGCGACGCGCCCGACTTGTGCTGCAGGTGCCAGATGTCGGCATACCGTGGCGCGAGTGCATCGGACGGGCCGGACGGCCCATCATCCAGCGCCATGCGGCCGACCGGCTCTCGGCGCAGGCGCCAGGCCTGCACGTAGGCGTCGCCGAGCAGGCGGCGCTGGCGCTGCTCGATGTGCTCGCGGTAGGCGGCCACGGCTTGGGCGTCCAGCGGCAGAAGCCCAGCCGGAACCGGCGCGGCTGCCGACGCGGTCGGGATCGTAGCGCGCGCGACTACCTGCATCGCGCCGCACCTGCGCGGCAGGCGCGACGCTGAGAAGCAGCACGAAGCTTGGCACGATGCCGCCATGGCCTAATCACGGACTGGCACCAAAGACGGATTTGGCAACATGCATCAAGAAATTTTAGGGAAGGTCTGCGCAACCTAGCGAGGATGGTGGCCATGCATGATTCAAGTCATGAAACTAATAAGCCTACATGTTGGATCCCGGATGATCCCATCATTTCCAGGCGCCGCGAATACCTGCTGGCGCGCAGCATCCTGCAAGAGCGGCGCGCGTCAAGGTAGTTGTCGCCTCGTT
>NZ_JBKBQX010000232.1:0-596 GCF_046292505.1 Tepidimonas sp.
GGTTGCGGCGAATCTCATAGCCGTGCTTGAGCATCCATTGAATCTCGCCGATCCACACCGTGACACGGGCGAGTTCCGCCGCATACGGGTTGACCTCGATGCCCAGCACGTTCTGGGGGCCGGTTTCGATGACAAGCTGGCGGTGCAGGCCCAGCGCTTCGGCTTCGAGATTGGCGCGGTGTTCCAGGTCTTTCAAGGCGCGCAAGGCCAGGTAGAGGAAGTTGCCGGAACCGCAGGCGGGATCGAGGACGCGAAAGGCTTTCAGGCGTTCGAGGTAACCAAGGAACGCGGCCTGCGCGCTGGCGTAGGCCGACTGCGAGCCCTTACCCCCGACATGATGCTTCGCCATCGCTTCGGCGATCGTTGCCTTCGCCGCCTCCCACTCGGCGGCCAGCGGCCGAATGACGACTGGTTCGATCAACTTGGCGATGGTGGCCGGGTCGGTGTAGTGCGCGCCAAGCTGGCTGCGTTTGGCCGGATCCAGCCCGCGTTCGAACCGGGTGCCGAAAATCGACGGTTCGATGTGCGACCAGTCCATCCGCGCGGCTTCCAGCAGCGCCGCCACTTCGCCAGATTCCAGCGGCAGGGGCGCGACG
>NZ_JBKBQX010000233.1:0-594 GCF_046292505.1 Tepidimonas sp.
GGCGTCAGCGCGAGCTTGTCGAACTTGGCGGTGTATTCGATGACCGCGGCATCGCCGCGGGCGGCGACGTCCTGGCCGATGGCGCGGACGACGTCGTTCACCTCTTCCGAAACCTCGCGTTTCATCGCCAGCAGGCTGGCGAAGCGCTGTTCGAAGTCAGTGGCGCGTGTCGAGAGGCGCAGGGGCATGGCGGGCCTTTCCGGTCGCAGGAGGCATGGGCGAGCCTCCCTGTCACGTCAAGTCCCGCATGGCGGCATCAGGCGACCCGGGAGGAGGCCTCGTCGACAAGGGTGCGGTTGCGGCCCTGCCGCTTGGCCTCGTAGAGGCGCTGATCGGCCTGCTTCAGGAGGCCGGCGAGCGCCTGGCCGGGGCCGCCGGCCGCGCCGCCGATGCTCACCGTCATGCCAATGCTCTCGCCGTTGTCCACATCGACCCGCATGGCGGCGACCTTCTCGCGAATGCGCTCCGCGACTGCGGCGGCCTCCTCCGCGCTCGCGCCGCCGAGGAAGACGGCGAATTCCTCGCCGCCGATCCTGCCGACGAAATCGCCGCCGCGGGTGCAGGAGGAAATGGCCTCGCCGGCCAGTTTCAGCG
>NZ_JBKBQX010000234.1:0-590 GCF_046292505.1 Tepidimonas sp.
GCCGTGCGCGGGTACGCCTTCGTCCAGCGGGGCCAGCGCCGCCCAAGCAAAGAAGCCACCCACACCGATGAGCAGTGCCCACAGCCCCCAGCGGGTTGCGCGGCTGGCGGCTGGGGTACGCATCGGGCTGGGAGTGTCGGGCGGGGTATCCGTGCGGGCCGGTGCAGCAGGCAGGGGCAGTTCAGTGGGGTTCATGGGCAGGGGTGACCGAAGGGGGAAGGGTGGAGGAGTGCGGCTGGGGCCGCAGCACGGCGTCGCGCGGGCCTTGTTGAACGATGCGCCCGTCACGCATGAGCACGACCTGGTCTGCGACGGCCAGCACGCCTGGCCGGTGCGAGATGACAATGACGGTGCGGCCGCGCGAGCGCAAGGTTTGCAAGGCGTTTTGCAGGGCGGCCTCGCCCACGTCGTCCAGGTGGGCATTGGGCTCGTCCAGCACCACGACCGCGGGCAATCCGTAGAGCGCGCGTGCCAAGGCAATGCGCTGGCGTTGTCCGCCCGAGAGGGTTTGACCCGCCTCGCCCATGGGGGGCAAGGGCGCGGGCTCGGCCGTGGCGCCCTGAGCGCGATGCGCGTCGGGCATCGCGCCC
>NZ_JBKBQX010000235.1:0-585 GCF_046292505.1 Tepidimonas sp.
TCTCGTCGGCCCCTTCGAGTGCGACGAGGACGGAAATTCGGTTCGCCATGATTCAGTCCACCGTCCGGATCTGGCGCTCGATGACCGCGGATAAGCGCGGGATGCGGCCCGCGACCAGCCGTTCGATGTCGAGACGCTTACGGAGCGCGACCTTGGGCACCAGCACGGCAATCGGGATGTCCGCGCCGCGCTTGAGGCGCTTGAGCGCTGAAGCCTTGCGATAGCGGCGCTTGAAGCCCGCCAGTGGCCGGTCGTGTTCCTTGATGTTCTCGGCCATCAGGACGATGTTCCCCCTTGCGTTCTTGATGAAATAGGCATTGCCGCCGCGCATCAGCTCGGCGATCTGGGCTTTGAAGCGTTTCCTGCCGACCCGCCCGTGCAGCGGGATCAGCATCCGACCGGCGATCAGGCCGCCGCGCTCGTGCATCCCCGACCACGGAATCCTCGAGCCCACGTACAGCGCGGGCAGGCGGTTCGGGTCGCGGTCCAATACGCGGGCGGTGAAGCCCTTGAGGAAAGACTTCCTGACCACCGCCATCTGGCCCGCGACGTGGCTACGGACGTCCTGTTTGATCTCGGATGCCT
>NZ_JBKBQX010000236.1:0-581 GCF_046292505.1 Tepidimonas sp.
ACCGTATCCGCGCCGAACGCGCCGCGTACTGGCCGGAAATCGACAAGCAGCGCTGGGACGCCGAAGACGCCAACGACAACACCGCCAAGGCGGCGGCCAAGACGTTGCGGCAGAAGATGAAGGACGCGCCGACGCATGCCAGCATCGTCGCTGCCGCAACGCCGGAAGCGCTCAAGGCTATCACGCTGCAAACCCTGCTGGCCTGACATGATCGCGCTCGCCGTCGTCTACGCTCTTATCTGCGGCCTGTGCTTCCGGCTGCGCGGCTCTGCGCTGTGGGACATCTGGACGGGCAGCGGCACGACAGGCGGACGTATCCAGTACGCCGCGACCGCCGCCCTGCTGCTGGCCGCGCTTAAGGTCGACATGCACTTGCTGGCGCTGGGACCTGCGCTGTGGCTGGGCTGCGTGCTGCCGTGGTGGAACCACGGGCTGGTCCCGCGCGACGCCGAGAGCTTCGCCGCCAATGCCAGCAGGGGTGTGTTCTGGCTGCTGCCCTGCGCGCCCGTGCTGTGGTGGGCGGGCTACGACGGCTGGGGCGTCCTGCTGGTCGCTGGCGCGTTCTCAGGGCCGATCTACGC
>NZ_JBKBQX010000237.1:0-581 GCF_046292505.1 Tepidimonas sp.
TTGGCATGCACTGCCGGCTGCTTGGGCGCCGGCCGGGTCGAGTTGCACGTGCGGCGGGTCGAGGGCGGCCGCTTCACCGCTTGGGTGTTCGGCGACATGAAGGTCGGCGACACGTTGCAGGCACGCGGGCCGCTGGGCGGCTTTACGATGCGCTCGGCGCCTGGCGTGCCGCTGCTGTTCGTCGCGGGCGGCGTGGGCTTCGCGCCGGTGCATGCGCTGATCGCACAGCAGCTGCGCCAAGATCCCGAACGGGACATGTGGCTGGTGTGGGGCGTGGCCGACGCCTCGCAGTTCTACGCACTCGACGAGATCGACGCCCTCGTCGGGCGCGCGCGGGCGCTGCGCGTCGTCCTGGCGGCGCAAAGCGGCCTGCCGCCGGCTGCGCCGACGCACACCACAGTGGTCGGCACCGTCATCGACGCACTGGCCGCCAACCGCACCGCCTGGGCCGGACGCGACGTCTACGCCGCCGGCCCGCCGCCGATGCTGCGCCGCCTCGCGGCTTTCTTCGCCGCCGAGCGCGTCGCGCCCTCGCAGCTGCACTTCGATGCCTACGGGGTGTAAACCACCAATGAACCTCG
>NZ_JBKBQX010000238.1:0-581 GCF_046292505.1 Tepidimonas sp.
ATCCGCGGGCAGGTCATGCTGTTCGACTTCAAGTCAATGAACGTCGTACGCGCTTATCCAGTCAGCTTTGCGTATATCGATCTACTAAATCGGCCGCCTACGCAGGAAGACATGGATGTTCGTGTGGCCATGGTCTACAACGGCGCTAACGGTAAGCCAGGGTTGCTGGCCAGGTTTTCACAGAGCCTGTCTGAGGCTACCATCCCGACGTCCGTGTCGCGCTATCTGCAGATCACCAGCGTCGAGGTCAAGCCTGAAGCCCATGACGGTCTGCCAGCTTTCGCCAAAGGGCGCGACGAGATAGCACAGACCTGGGCAGCCGATCTGGTCGGCGAGGCAATCTCAACTCGTGTGGGCGTGCCGATCATACCGTATGCCAAGGGCTACGCTATTGGAAATGTCATGTCGCTGCGTGTGTCTGATGGCACCGTCTGGGAATTAAAACTGCCCAAACCCGACTACGAGATTTCGGTGGTTATCTCCGGTTTCCGCAAGATTAAATTCAGTCAGGTGATCGGTGGTGCCACAACTTATGTGGGCGGTGTCAAGCACCAAGTGCAACGGTGGAATCACTGAAGGGA
>NZ_JBKBQX010000239.1:0-581 GCF_046292505.1 Tepidimonas sp.
GCAGCGCTACCAGGCCCCGGGTTTCAGATTGATGGTGGCGCGAGATCTGCTTGTACGCAAGGTGGCGGCACAGCGGCGCTTTCTGTTGGAGCGCGCGCAAGAGGATTTGATGCACCGCTATGAGCTAAAAACGGCGGTGCAAAGGATGGAGGCAGCCAACCATTCATTGAAGGACGCACAGACCTTGCCGGCGTTGCGGGGTGCGGAGGGGGCGGCAGCGCAAGCTTTTTTCATGGGGTATCAGACGCTGTTTGCCCCGTCTCTGCACTTCAGTGGAAGGAACCGTCGTCCACCACAGGATCCAGTCAATGCCGTGTTGTCGCTGGGCTATACGCTGCTGCACGCTGAGGCAGCGTTGCAGGCCCACGCGATGGGGCTGGATCCCTACGTGGGTTTTTTGCATGACTTGGATTACGGGCGCGAGTCGCTGGCCTGCGACTTGGTGGAGCCACATCGCGGCGGAGTGGAGCGGCTGACGTGGCAGTTGTTTCGGGAACGGGTTCTCACCGCCGATCACTTCAGCCGGGTGCAGGGGGCTTGGTAATCCCCCCGAAATCCAGCGCTCCGAGAAGTAGAGCTAT
>NZ_JBKBQX010000240.1:0-579 GCF_046292505.1 Tepidimonas sp.
GAGCAGGACCTGGCCCAGTGCGACGCCGTGTACCTGACCGTGTGCCTGGACGTGCTGCCCGGCGGGCAGGCGCCTGGCGTTTCAGCCCCCGCTGCCCTGGGTGTGCCGCTGGCCCGCGTGCTGGCGCTGATGGACGAGGTGCTGTCTGCAGGCAAGCTGGTGGCCGCCGACATTGCCGAACTCAACCCAGGGCTGGACCGCGATGGCCTGACCGCGCGCGTGGCGGCTCGGGTGGCGGCGCACATCGCGCGCCATGGGCCGCGCTGACGAGTTCCTGCTATGATGCGGCCCGTCATTGGGGAGTAGCCGCTCTTCATCCCCGAAGAGGCTTGCGTCAACACACTTGTCCTGCAGGACATGGCGCAAGCGGTTCACCGACTTGGCAAGACCTTTGACCACCGCGCGTCCTTCCTGGCCGGAGACGCGCCGTGGTCAATCGTCCAGAAGTCCGGCCTAGGAGCATCCATGGAATCCCTGCTCGTTTCGACCGGTGTGGTCGCTCTGGCCGAAATCGGCGACAAGACCTAACTCCTGGCCTTCTTGCTGGCCGCCCGTTTCAAGAAGCCCTTGCCCATCATC
>NZ_JBKBQX010000241.1:0-576 GCF_046292505.1 Tepidimonas sp.
AGGCCATCTTGCCCTACAGCTACGCGGGCACCATGGGGTTGGTGCAGGGCGAGGGCATGGCTGCGCGCTTTTTTCACCGGTTGGGCGCCTCGCTGCTGGACCGCACCATCTGTTCTTCGGCGGGGGCGGCGGGGCTGGAGTACACCCTGGGTGGCAAGGTCGGCATGCGCGTCGAGCACTTTGCCGAGAGTCGGCTCATCCTCATCTGGGGCAGCAACAGCGTCGGCAGCAACCTGCACTTCTGGCGCTACGCCCAGCAAGCCAAACGCGCGGGTGCGCGACTGGTGTGCATCGACCCGCGCCGCACCGAGACGGCCGAGAAATGCCACGCCCACCTTGCGCTGCTGCCCGGCACCGATGCGGCCCTGGCCTACGCCCTGATGCAGCAGTGCATCGTCCACGATTGGGTGGACCACGATTATGTGCAGCGCCACACCCTGGGCTGGGAGGCGCTGCGCGCCCGCCCCTTGGAGTGGCCACCGGAGCGTGCAGCCGCCGTGTGTGGCCTGCCCGTGCAACAGATCGTCGCTCTGGCGCACGACATCGGGGCTTGCGTACAGCGACGCGAGCCGGTAG
>NZ_JBKBQX010000242.1:0-575 GCF_046292505.1 Tepidimonas sp.
GTCGCGCACCGCGCCGCCGACGATGTAGGCCTCGTAGCCGGCGCGCTTGAGGGTATGCACCACGTCCAGCGCCCGGCCATCGACCAGCGAGGGGTCGATGCCGTGCACGGCCACCGGCACGTCCTCGCGCTTGCCGAAGCGCGAGCGGCGCAAGGTCGGCCGCACCGTCTTGTCCAGCAGTTTGTCGATCAGCGTCTTGATCATGGGAGAGGGTCGAACAGGTCGAGGATGCGCCAGCCACGCTCGCGCGCCAGTTGGCGCAAACCCGCCCCCGGATTGGTGGCGACGGGCACGTCGGCGCGCTCCAGAAGGGGCAGGTCGTTGGTGGAGTCGGAATAGAAAGTCACATGCACGCCGTCCCAGTCCAGCCCCTGGGCCGCCAGCCACTGGGTCACGCGGGTGACCTTGCCCTCGCGAAACGAGGGCACGCCGCGAATGGCCCCGGTGATCCAGCCATCGGGGCCGCGCTCCAGCTCCACGGCGATCAGGGTCTCGACCCCCAGCGCGCGCGCAATGGGCCGCGTCACAAACTCATTGGTGGCGGGCCCGGCCGCGGCAGCGGCTGCAGTTGGCCG
>NZ_JBKBQX010000243.1:0-573 GCF_046292505.1 Tepidimonas sp.
TTGAATGCATTATTGAATGATCCAAAGTAAAAACTCTCATCATCTTTTTCGTAACTATCCAATTCTGGAATATCCTCCGGCAACGGCGCCCAGTGATAGAAGGACAAAGGCTTCTCAACGAACGCGGATGCGGTTTGCTCGTTCAAGATCACCGAATCGGCGGCAAAATAATCAACCGTAGCAATCCCGGTCGTCGTGATAAACCCCAGCCAGCTTATCTGCACCGGCGCTGGCTTCTTGGCAAAGACATCCAGCCGGTGATAGCCCGTGTGGCCGGATAGATCGATCAGCACGTCGATGCCATCGGAGCGGATGAGCTCGCAGGCCGCCTCCGTCGAAAACTCGGCGATGACCCGCCAGTGATCGACCGCGTTCTGAATGCGCGCGGTCATGTCGTCACTGGCGGTGTGGTTGTGGTAGGCATAGACCTCCACCGCCTCGCGCGGCAGGTGGGCAAAGAGCCCGACCGTGAAGTAGGCCACCGGATGCCGCCGGAAGTCCCCCGAGACGAAGCCCACTTTGAGGCGTTTGTCGGGGTCGCGGCGGTTGGGCCAGTCGGTGTAAGGCGCACCC
>NZ_JBKBQX010000244.1:0-573 GCF_046292505.1 Tepidimonas sp.
GCTCCTGGACCCGCGCCTCCTTCGCATGAGCGCTCACGGTCACATAGTCGATACCCGCCCGTCCCGGCCTGCCCGGCATCTCGAAGCTGTTGTGGCCCTCCAGCCAGAGCGCGTTCATCGCCTCGACGTAGGGCCCGTCCGAGCGCCAGTTGGTGGTCATCGTGTACGGGCGCCCGGCCACCTCCGCCGCCGTCAGGTAGACAAAAACGTCGGCCCCGCGGAAGGCGTAGATGGCCTGTTTGGGGTCGCCGATGAGGACGAGGCGTTTGGCCTCGGACCTCGCGAAGACCTGCTCGAGGACCGCCCACTGCGCGGCGTCGGTGTCCTGGAACTCGTCGACCAGGGCCACGTCGAAACGCTCCCGGATCCGCGTTGCGAGCGGCCCGCCAGGGCCCTCGCGCTTGATCGCCTCGGCGAGCACGCTCAGCATCGAGTCGAAGGTGAGCTGCCGGCGACGTGTGAGCTCATGGTCGAGCTGCTCTCTGAGACCCTCGGCGAACACCGCGAGCGGCCGCACACGCTGGCGCCATTCATCTCGAAAATCGAGAAAATCGGCGAGACGAGTGAGGAGCG
>NZ_JBKBQX010000245.1:0-572 GCF_046292505.1 Tepidimonas sp.
GGAGTTCCGCCTGACGGTTCTGGGCGGCTGGCCTGACGAGTAACTCGCGTCAGTTCTGCAGGCGTACTGCGTAGCCGGCGCGGTCGAAGGCCGTCAGAAGTTCCGCCTTGTTGTCCGGACCCCGCGTCTCGACGGTGAGGAAGACCTCCACTTCGTCGAGTGCAAGTTCGCCACCGGTACGGGAGTGGATGACGTCGACCACGCTGGCACCATTTGCCCGAACCACTTCGAGCAGTGAGACCAGCGCACCCGGCCGATCGTCGATGGTGATGTGAACGCCGAGGAACCGTCCGGCTGCCCGCAGTCCGTGTGAGATGACATGCGTGAGCAGCAGCGGATCGATGTTGCCGCCGGACAGCACAGCGCATACCGGCCCGGTCAGTCCCAATTCCTCCGGCGAGCACGTCATCAACGCCGCAACGGCCGCGACGCCTGCCGGTTCGACAATCAATTTGGCGCGTTCGAGGCATAGCAGCAGCGCTTTGGACAGCGCTTCCTCGCTGACCGTGACCACCGCGTCAACGTGTGCGGCAACCTCTGCGAACGGAACCTCGCCAGGGCAGCCCACGGCG
>NZ_JBKBQX010000246.1:0-570 GCF_046292505.1 Tepidimonas sp.
GTGATTGGGCGCGAACATGAAGCCCATGCCGGTTTGCTCAATGCACTTGGCGACCTGTGGCGCCTGCAAGTCGATTTTCGCGCCCAGCGCCTCGAGCACGTCGGCGGCGCCGGATTTGGACGATACGCCGCGATTGCCGTGCTTGGCCACCGTGGCGCCCGCCGCGGCGGCGACGAAGGCCGCGGCGGTCGAGATGTTGAAGGTATGCGAGCTGTCGCCGCCGGTGCCGACGATGTCGACGAAATGCGGGTTGTGTGGTACCTCGACGCGGGTGCATAACTCGCGCATCACTTTCGCCGCCGCAGTGATTTCGCCGATGGTCTCCTTCTTCACGCGCAAACCCGTCAGGATCGCCGCGATCATCACCGGCGAGACTTCGCCCTTCATGATCTGACGCATCAGGTGCAGCATCTCGTCGTGGAAGATCTCGCGGTGTTCGATGGTGCGCTGGAGTGCCTGCTGTGGTGTGATCATGGTGGATGTCCTATCGAGGGGTCAGGGGGTGAGCAGCAGGCCGACCTTGCGGGCTGCTTGCTTGAGGCCGCCATCGATGCAGGCGAGCGGCGCGCC
>NZ_JBKBQX010000247.1:0-570 GCF_046292505.1 Tepidimonas sp.
CAGCTTGGCGGCCAGCTCGGGCTTGTTCTTCTTCTCACCCACGTTCAGGCGGCAGTTCTCCAGCAACACCACCTCGCCGGGCTTCACCTCGAAGCCGCCGTCCACCCAATCGGCCACCAGGCGCACGGGCTGGCCCAGCAACTCGGCCAGTCGATGCGCTACGGGTGCGAGCGAATCGGCGGGCTTGAACTCGCCTTCGACCGGGCGGCCCAGGTGGCTGGTGACCATGACCGCCGCGCCGGCGTCGAGCGCCATGCGGATGCACGGCACGCTGGCGCGCACCCACGGCTACACGGCCGAGGCCACTGCACGCGGCGAAGCGCTGTTCGGCATCGACGCCCTGTTCGACTCGGTGGTCGACCGGATGGAGGCGCTGACCTTCGAGATCACTACGCGCAACCAGCAGACGGTCAACCGCATCGGCTTCTGGCTGACGATCCTGTTCGGCGCCATCGAGACCGGCTTCGTCGCCTCCGGCATCGCCACCTGGTACTACGCCGGCGACTTGCCGGCCGTGCTGTCATGGACGATCGGGGTGACGCTGCTCACCGCCTCGGCGATCGCGGTGCT
>NZ_JBKBQX010000248.1:0-570 GCF_046292505.1 Tepidimonas sp.
GCACGCTGTGGGGCTGGTGGGCGCTGTGGGCGGTGATCGGGGTGGCGCAGGCGGGGTCGTTCTACGAGACCTGCTTTGCCTTCCTGACGCGCCGCCTCGGCCCCGGCGCGCGGGCGGCGATCACCCATGTCACGCTGGTGGCCGGCTTTGCCGGGACGCTGGCCTTTCCCCTGGGCGCCTTCCTGGGCGGGCAATTCGGCGGGCAGGGCGCGCTGGTGGCGCTGGCCGCGATCGTGGCGCTGGTCGCGGTGCCGGTGAACCTGGGCGGCGTGGTGCTGCTGCGCCGGCAGGAACGCGCCGCAGGCATCGCGGCGCCGCCCGGCCTTCTGGGCCATCACCGGCGCTTTCGCCGCGATCAACCTCAATCACGCCATCCTGCTGACCTATGCGCTGGTCCTGTTCCACGATCTCGGCGCCGGGCCGGCCATGGCGGTGGCCGCCGCCGCCTGTCTCGGCCCGGCACAGGTGGCCGGGGGGATCGTGCTGCGTTCTACCGAGGCGCGTGACGGCACCGCCCTCGCCGTGATCTGGTCCTTTGCCGCAACGGTCGTCGCCGTGCTCGTGCTCATG
>NZ_JBKBQX010000249.1:0-564 GCF_046292505.1 Tepidimonas sp.
CGGGCATCACCGCCCAGGTAAAGATTGGTGCTGGCCAGCTTCACGTCTCCGCTGCCGTCGGTGCCGCTGCAGTCCAGATCGAGGGCGGTCACCTCGTTGCCGTTTACCAGGCGCGCCCAGGTGGCCACACCCGTGGCCGTGATCAGCCCGTCCTCCTGCTGCGTGAGCGTCAGCAGCCCGCCCGAGATCGTGCCCGTGGGCTTGGTCAACTTGATCTCAACCAGCATCGCACTGGTCGGTGTCGTGGCCGGCGTGGCGGGCCGTGTCCCGCCGTAGATGCGCAGACGCGCCGGATTGGGCCCCGCGTCGAGGAAGGCGAGCGTGCCCGCAAGCCGCGCTTCGTTGTGCTCGACGGTGATGGCGACAGTCATGGCATCGGTTCCGGCTTGAGGTTGTCCGCGATCACCGCGCGGTACATCTGCTTGTAGTCGTAGCTGACCACGGTGTATCGCTGCGCCGGGTCCAGCAGTTCGAATCGATAGTTGCCGCTGGCGTCAGACCAGGTCTCGGCGACCAGGACGCGGGCGTTCTCGCTGATGAGCTGCACTCGCCGGACCAGCGGTT
>NZ_JBKBQX010000250.1:0-561 GCF_046292505.1 Tepidimonas sp.
ATCCAAAGCCCACCGTCTGCACGCCGACGGCTGTGTTTTTAGTAAACAGTCGCAGCCACCTATTTTTTGCAACCCATTCACGCTTCGATGTTCTCTACACGCTACTAGGGCACACCTTATCCCGAAGTTACGGTGTCAATTTGCCGAGTTCCTTCTCCCGAGTTCTCTCAAGCGCCTTAGAATACTCATCTCGCGCACCAGTGTCGGTTTGCGGTACGGTCAGCTGCAAGCTGAAGCTTAGTGGCTTTTCCTGGGACCCCATTCGGTCACTTCGCGAGCAAGCTCGCTCGAGCAACGGCCTCGGTATATGACACGCGGATTTGCCTACGTGTCGCCTACTTCCGCCTCAACCGGCACTTCCAACCGCCGGATGACCTAGCTTGATCCGTCCCCACATCGCACTTGCAGCCGGTGCAGGAATGTTGACCTGCTTCCCATCAGCTACGCATCTCTGCCTCGCCTTAGGGGCCGACTCACCCTACGCCGATGAACGTTGCGTAGGAAACCTTGCGCTTACGGCGAGCGGGCTTTTCACCCGCTTTAACGCTACTCATGTCAGCA
>NZ_JBKBQX010000251.1:0-561 GCF_046292505.1 Tepidimonas sp.
AGCTTTCATAGAGGGCGGAGACTTTGCGGGAAAGAATCTGTCATCTCTGTGCGGGAAGCTGGTCAGCTACGGATACTTTCAATTGGCTGTGAAAGACTCCGAAGGCAATGTCCTTTTGCGTAAATGGGACAAAGCGCCTTCCCAGACTACTGCAACACAGATGAACGCTGTCAAGGTTGCTTTGTCGCGTGCTGGTGTCGAGTATCTGGAAACTGACAGACCTGGGTATACAGGCGAATGGGAGGGCGAACGATGAAGGCGCTCATCCTGGGAGTCGTCATCATCGCGCCAGTTGCTTTGTTGCTGCTGGCGCTCATTTGCCGGAACAAAAACTGCAAGTCATAGAGGAGAAAATACCGTGTTTCAAACTTCAATCGAGTCAGACAAAATTTGCTTCACGTTCGAGCATAACGGCGCTGCCGTAGAAGTCAGCGAGGATGGTTCAGGTAAGACCATCATTCGAGGCGAGCCGTGTTGCTGTGACAATCTGGAATTCCCGGCGCATAACGACGACGTTGAGGAGCTTTGTGGCTCGCCTTTTCAACCGCCTGCGCGCAACCG
>NZ_JBKBQX010000252.1:0-558 GCF_046292505.1 Tepidimonas sp.
TGGAGCTGCGCCTGCTGGGGCCGCGCCTGCGGGCGGAAGGTGGCGCGGTGCGCGTGGCGGTGGTGGGCGACGTGGCGGCGACGGTGGAACGCGCTGCAGGGGCGTTGCAGCCGCTGCCCGGCTGGTGCAGCGTCACGCTGCAGCCCGGCGACGCGCTGCGCCTGGGGGCGGTGCAGGGGCTGGCCTATGTGGCGGTGGCCGGCGGCCTCGATGTGCCGCCGGTGCTGGGCAGCCGCGCGACGCACGAGCGCACCGCGATGGGCGGGCTGCAGGGCCGCGCCCTGCGCACCGGCGACCGGCTGCCGTGCGCCGCGGCGGATGCCGACCCCGGCGTCGAGCGCCGCGCCGACCCCTTGCCGGACGACGACGGCCCGATCCGCGTGCTCTGGGGCCCGCAGGACGACCACTTCACCCCGGCGGCGCGCGCCCTCTTCGTGCAGGCCGACTGGCGCCTCACGCCCGAGCGCGACCGCATGGGCATGCGGCTGGCGGGCCCGGCGCTGGAGCACTTGAGCCCCGCGCACGCCGACATCGTCTCCGACGGCGTGGCGCCCGGCG
>NZ_JBKBQX010000253.1:0-555 GCF_046292505.1 Tepidimonas sp.
TGAGCAGATAGGTCAAGAGCGACCGTTCACCGGTTTTGACGATGATTTCGGCCGGCATGCCCGGCTGCAGTTGGCGTGTGCCGAGCTGTTGCATGCCGTGCGGTGTGAGCGCGACGCGCAGCAGGTAATAAGGCACACCGGTCTGAGGGTCTGTCAAAAGGTCTTTGGAGACGGAGGTGACTTCACCTTCGACCACCAACAGGGGGGTGTGGGCAAAGGCGGCAAAGCGCACATCGGTTTTGAGGCCGCTGTGGACGCGGTCGATCAGGTGCGGCTCGAGCCTGGCTTCCAGCAGCAGCGGCTCACCCTCGGGGACGATGTCCAGCAGTTTTTGTCCGGGTTGGATGACGGCACCGACCGTCTGGACGGCCAGCCCCACGACATAGCCCGTGGCATTGGCGACGATGGTGGTGCGCTCCAGTTCGGCCGCCACGGCGCGCCAGCGCGCTTCTTCGGCCTGGACTTCGAGGTTGACTTGGGTGAGTTCGGCCTCGATGGCTTTGCGTTGGTCGTGCAGCAGGGTTTGGGCGCGCTGCCGTAGCTCGGCAATGGTGC
>NZ_JBKBQX010000254.1:0-554 GCF_046292505.1 Tepidimonas sp.
TTGCAGCTTGAGGCGCTGATCTACTCGGGCGACCTCATCCGGCTGGGCTACAACCAAGAACAGCGGTGGGGCCTGCTGGACGCGGACTTTAATGAGGAGACCAACGAGCGCATCCTGTACAGCCTGCGCTTTGAGCCGCTGTTCACGGAGCCGCCCAGCCCCGTCGAGCTGGTCTTTGACGCCGCACCTGTGGACAACGCCACGCGTATCACCGAGGAGACCGCAGGGCTGGATGCGCTGGCGAGCGCGCCGCCTGTGCAGGTGCGCGACGACTTCGCGCGCAGCGTGCTGTTGAGCTGGGCGGCGGCGCAGAACGCGCTGGCCGCGCTGGCGCTTCAGCTCGGGGCGGTGCTGTACTATGCGGACCTGACCAGCGAGCTTGCACGTCAGGCCGTGCGCACCAGCGCGGGGGCGCTGCGGGCGCTGGCGGACATGTCGCGCCAGCTCCGGGGGCAGGGGCCAGCACCATCAGCACGGTCACCACGCCGGACATCCTCAAGGCCGAGCTGTGGCGTGACGACCTGCTGGCCGAGGTGCGCGCGATGCGCGCGATG
>NZ_JBKBQX010000255.1:0-554 GCF_046292505.1 Tepidimonas sp.
GTAGAGGCGGTCGCCGACCTTCACGCGGGGCGTGTTGTTGTCCCCGCGCACCACCTCGTAGGGCACGCGCGCGATCTCCTTCTCGCATTCGGCGTAGCTGTTGCCCATGAAGCGCTTGATGGAGAAGATGGTGTTCTTCGGGTTGGTGATGGCCTGGCGCTTGGCCGGGTCGCCCACCTTGCGCTCGCCGCCTTCCACGAAGGCCACGATGCTGGGGGTGGTGCGCTTGCCCTCGCTGTTGGCGATGACCACGGGCTCATTGCCCTCCATCACGGCCACGCAGCTGTTGGTGGTGCCCAGGTCGATGCCGATGATCTTGCTCATGCAGTTGCGCCGTAGCCCGGCGCAGGCATTGGTGAATGGTTGATTTTCGGTGAGCCCCATCGATCAAGGCCCATGCCATCGGCTAGGGCCTGCCAATGCAACAGCCCGACGGCCGGGCGAAGGGGCCCAGCGAGCTGCCAGCTTGGCAGGGTCAGTTGCAGGGGAAGGCGTCTTGCGGGGCGCAGAAGCGCAGGTCGCCGGTGTAGGGCCCGTCGATGAGCTCTTGCAGG
>NZ_JBKBQX010000256.1:0-552 GCF_046292505.1 Tepidimonas sp.
CACCATCGTCCAGGCGCTGCTCGACGGCGGTGCAGACGTCCATGTCTTCGACCCCGAAGGCATGGAGGCCGCCAAGGCCGTGCTCGGGCCCGTGACCTATGGCAAGAACCCTTACGAGATCGCGACCGATGCCGAGGCGATCGTGGTCGTCACCGAATGGGACGAGTTCCGCGCGCTCGATTTCCGCCGCCTGAAGCAGGAGATGAAGGCGCCCGTCATCGTCGACCTGCGCAACATCTACAAGCCGGAGGAGATGGAGAAATACGGCTTCAGCCATGTCCCGATCGGCAAGCGGAAGGTGAAGGCCTGAGCATGCATTACTTCATCACCGGCACCGCCGGCTTCATCGGTTTCCATCTCGCCCGGCGTCTCCTGGCCGACGGGCATGAGGTGACCGGCTTCGACGGCATGACGCCCTATTACAACGTCAAGCTCAAGCAGATGCGCCACGCGGCGCTGGCGCAGTATCCCTCATTCACACCAGTCATTGCCAGGCTGGAGGATCGTTCAGCGGTCGAAGAGGCCATGGCTACAGCCAAGCCGGATGTGGTC
>NZ_JBKBQX010000257.1:0-549 GCF_046292505.1 Tepidimonas sp.
GAATGCCCCCAGGCGGGGACGGGGCAAATGGCGGACCACCACTTCTTTGTATGACGTTTCCCGCACGGCGGGCCCGTCCGCCTCGGCGTAAACGGTGACTCGAAAACCGAGCTTTACGAGCCGGGTGGCGATTTCTTCTGCAAAGGTTTCAAAACCACCATAACTCGCGGGAATGCCCCTGCATCCGAGGATGGCCACCTGAAGACCCCTGCCCGATGACGGTACGCACGGACTCATCGGCGCAACCACTTGGGCACCTTGAAGCGAACCATGGCCAAGTAGGCTCCGACGTAGGCAATCATGAACAGCACGAACCAGGTCACCAGCACCGGGGTGTTCCACCAGAAGATGATGGCCGGCACGATAGCCACCAGCGCGACCGCCAACAGGTACGGGGAGGTGCGGTTATTGCGCATCAGCAGGCGCCGGGCCTGGTCGTCGTGGAACACGCCCCTGACCAACCGGCGGTAGACGAGCTGGTGAAAATGCAGGGCGTCGGCGACGCTGGGTGACTGGCCCCGCACCCATTTGCGGTAGACCGACAGCACG
>NZ_JBKBQX010000258.1:0-547 GCF_046292505.1 Tepidimonas sp.
AGCAGTTTCGCTTGGTTGCCTTCGGGTTTAGTGCATTGGTAATAGTTTTCTTCTTTGTTGAAGGTAAAACCTTCTCGCTCTGATTTGTATTGTCCGAAGTTTGGGATGTAAGCGTTGATGTTTTTTTCATGTAAATACGCCAATGCTTCACCACTGCTGTAACCACCATCGGCTAAGAGTTCTTCGAGTTCGATTCCGTTTTCTTTTAAGTTTTCTTCGGTAAGTTCTACTATTTGTTCTAAACACTGACTGTCGCGTTTGTCCGCAAAATCAGAACACGCTCCTGTGATAACATGGTGCGCATCGTCTACTGCGATTTGTCCAAAATAATTTAATTGTCGTGCTTTGCCTGGTTTTACGCTTACTCTGGCATCTGTATCTGTGGGAGAATAATGGGTGTGATTCGATATATATTTTGGACGGATGAGATTGCCGTTTTCGTCGGTTTGATTGCTGTTGCTATTTGCTGGCATTCCTTTATACGCTTCTGCTTTCCAAGCGTGGTGCTGTTCTACCAACTTCTTTCTGGTACTAGTGGTTTTAAATT
>NZ_JBKBQX010000259.1:0-547 GCF_046292505.1 Tepidimonas sp.
GGAACTGGGCATCCAGATCAAGGGGATGAAGTTCTCGGTGCTGGGCTTCGGGAACGTGGGCTCGTGGACGGCCCGGATCTTCCAGGACCTGGGCGCCAAACTCGTCGCGGTCATGGACCACACCGGGGGCATCCGCAACACCAACGGGATCGACGCCCACGCGCTGTCGCGGCACGTGGCGAAGGTCGGCGGGGTGGCGGGCTTCGGCGCGTCGAGCGGCTCGGGCAAGAAGTCGTCGGCGGGCGCGGAGAAGATCGACGCCGACGAGTTCTACAAGACCCCCGTTGACGTGCTGGTGCCCGCGGCCCTGGAGCAGATGATCAAGGACCGCGAGGCGAGGATGATCGCGGCGAAGGGCTGGCGTCGGTCAGGCTGTCGTGCCGCGACGCGAACGCCATCCTTGCGAACGCCGAGCGCCATGGCGCGTTCGTCGGGGAGGCGCATGGCGAGCCCTATGTGCGGCTGTGCGGGGTAAGGTTCGTGCTGGCGTGAGGGCGGTCACAGCGTCCACACGCGGGCGGTCTTGACCGGGTTGCTCTCGATTTCG
>NZ_JBKBQX010000260.1:0-545 GCF_046292505.1 Tepidimonas sp.
CGCGCGGCGGCCTCGGGGTCGAGGCGGCGGCGGAGTTCGTCCCAGAACAGCGTATCGGGCCAGGATTCCGGCGTCTCGTCGAGGCGGCACTGGATGTAATAGCGCGAACGGGTCATCGAGCGCATGGAGCACAGGGCAAAGCCGCGATCATGCCCGGCATAGATCAGTTCGTGCGCGCAGGGCGGAACATCCGCGAGAACCCCGAGCCAGCCGAAGGGATAGACCCGCTCGAAGGTCCGCAGCGCCGTTTCCGGTACGCTGGCGCGGCTGACGCCGTGAAATCCGTCGCATCCGGCGATGATGTCGCAGGCGATCTCACGGTGCTGGCCATCCAGCACGAAGGAGACGCGCGGGGTGTCGCGGTCGATATCGTGGATCGTCACCGCCTCGGCTTCGTAGATCGTCGGCGCGCCGGAAGCCACGCGCAGCGCCATCAGGTCGCGCGTCACCTCGGTCTGGCCATAAACGGTGACGCTGCTGCCGCCGGTCAGCGCCTTGAGGTCGATGCGCAGGGCCTCGCCGGCGAAATTGATCGCGAAACCTTC
>NZ_JBKBQX010000261.1:0-542 GCF_046292505.1 Tepidimonas sp.
ACTACTTCTTAGGGGCGCGTTCATTGTGCAGAACGGCGTCAAGCAGCGCCATTGAATCGCAGGCATCGGAAGCGCAGACCAAGCGCATCTTTAGGTCGTAGGGGTGATCGCAGTCGCGTTGCCGTGGCGCGCGCTGGCCGGCTGGTAGCAGTCAATCCAGTCACGCTGTCTTGTCGAGACTGGGACGGGAGGCAATGATGAAACTTTCGGCAATTGCTGCACTGCCGCAAAACGGATAAAATTACACCTTCCCAAAGAACCAGCAAGCCACTATCGGAGTTCCTACCCGTGTAAGCCTCTTTCTCGCTGCGAGCCAGCTTCAACCACTCATCACGCTCGCACGAGGCTGCACGTCCGATTCACTGCGTCTTGCTGGCCCCGGATTGCTCGGGGTTCGTTCTCTATTCCGCTGGCCGGGAAGACGCGTTTGCGTTCGCCCCAACCGCCACCACTGGCTGGCAACCACCACGGAATAGAAGAATGATGAAATCCTTGCGCCAGGACTGGCTATCCAATATCCGAAACGACCTGCTCGCGGGTCT
>NZ_JBKBQX010000262.1:0-542 GCF_046292505.1 Tepidimonas sp.
GTGGGTATGGCTCATCGGATCGGCCACCGGGACGGTCTGGGCGATGACGCCCTGCAGCGACTTGTCACCCGCCAGCACCTGCACCTTGTCGCCGATCCTGATCTTGTCGAACACATCGCCCGGCACCTGCGTCGTGACCTGCAGCTTGCCCTGTCCCTCGATCACCAGCACCGGGCGGCCCGGCGCGGCCAGATCGCCCTGATTGGCCATTTTCTGCACCACCACGCCGGTGATCGGCGAGGTGACGGAGGAATAGCGCATCTGCGCGGCGGCGGTGTTGTAGCCGGCCTGCGCGGCGGCCACCTGCTCCTGCGCCACCTGGTAGCGCAATTGCACCTGATCCCACTGCTGCTTGGGAATGGCCTGTTCCTTGTAGAGATTGCCGAAGCGTTCGAAGTCGCCCTTGGCGTTGGCCAGATTGGCCTGCGCCTGCGCCAAGCCGGAGCGCGCCTGCGCCACCTGCCCTTGAATGTCGGTGGGGTCGACCTGGAACAGCAACTGGCCCGCCTTGACCGTCTGGCCCTCTTTCACCGGCAGCGTGC
>NZ_JBKBQX010000263.1:0-542 GCF_046292505.1 Tepidimonas sp.
CGATGCGGTCTTCCCGTTCCGCCGCCGCCGCGGCAGCCTGCGCCTGAGCCGCTTCCAGCGCCGCGACGGCCGCCGCCACCGCGGCCTGCGCCCCAACGACCTGGGACACGGCCGAGCTGATGGCGGCCTCGCTGGCGGCGAGCTGGGCCTTGGCGGCACCGACGGCGGCGGTAGCGCCCTGCGCCCGGGCCCGGTCGTCGTCGAGCACCTGGTCGGAGACATTGCCACGCTCGGAGAGCTGCTCCGATCGGCCGAGCTTGCGGCGCGCGGCATCGAGCTCGGCTTCGCGCTGGGCGACGACCGCCGTCGCGGCGCTCTTCTCGGCCTGGCGCTGGACGACGAGGCTCTTGGCCGTGTCGACCGCGATCACCGCCCGCTCGTACTGCGCCTGCGCCTCGGCGCGCTGCGCCTCGAGCGTTTCGGTGTCCATCCGCGCGACGATCTGGCCGGCTGTGACGAAATCGCCCTCATTGGCCAGCATCTCCTTGATCCGGCCGGAGACGCGCGCCGCCACGTCGATCTCCACCGCCTCGATGCGACCA
>NZ_JBKBQX010000264.1:0-541 GCF_046292505.1 Tepidimonas sp.
GGGCGGCCCGGCGACCGCCGCGTGGGCGTCATCTGGCATACGCAGGGCAGCGGCAAAAGCCTGACCATGGCCTTCTACGCCGGCCGCATCATCCGCGAGCCGGCCATGCAGAACCCCACCCTCGTGGTGCTGACCGACCGCAACGACCTGGACGACCAGTTGTTCGGCGCCTTTGCCCGCTGTCAGGACTTGCTGCGCCAGCCGCCGGTGCAAGCCGAGAGCCGCACCCATCTGCGCCAACTGCTGGCGGTGCGAGCCGGCGGGGTGGTCTTCACCACCATTCAAAAATTCCTCCCCGACGCGCACGGCGACCGCAACCCCGTGCTCTCCACGCGCGCCAACATCGTGGTCATCGCCGATGAGGCGCACCGCAGCCAGTACGATTTCATCGACGGCTACGCCCGCCACATGCGCGACGCGCTGCCCAACGCCGCGTTCATCGCCTTCACCGGCACGCCGCTCGAACTGACCGACCGCAACACACGCGCCGTCTTTGGCGATTACATCAGCATCTACGACATCCAGCGCGCGGTCGAGGATG
>NZ_JBKBQX010000265.1:0-537 GCF_046292505.1 Tepidimonas sp.
GCCAGCCGCGCGCACCTGCGTCGATCCCAGCCGCTCGAGCAGCAGCCCGACATCCGGATCAAGGGCCGCGAGGTTGTCGCGGACATCGGCGTAGGTCGCAGCGGCGCCGATCCTCAGTTGCGCGCCGTCGTCGGTGATGGTGCCGAGTTCCCGCACCCGGCCTGTATGGATGAGCTTCGGCAAGGTCCGCAGTTGCTTGGTGATCCACAGGCCGACATCGGTGGCGCCGCCGACCAGCACCGCATCCGGGTGGCGGTCGAGCAGCGCGCACAGGCTGTCGAGCGACGACGGAGCCGCGAAGAAGGCGGCCTCGTCACCGACCAGAACGTCATAGTCGTCGGCCAGCGCGGCCAGCGCGCGCGCTGTCTCCTCCTGCCGCGCGGTGAAGGCATCGTCAGGCGCTGCGGAACAGGCGGCGAGCGCGGCGTCGACGATGGGTCGGTAACCAGTGCAGCGGCAGAGATTGCCGGCGAGCCGCGACAGCACGGCTTCGCGACCACCGGATGCGGCTACGCCATCGTGATAGAGGGTGAAGAG
>NZ_JBKBQX010000266.1:0-536 GCF_046292505.1 Tepidimonas sp.
GAGGGCGATTGGCGGATGGTTTCGCCACAATAGCGGTCATGCCGTCGGACATCGTTCGGATTTACCTCATCGAGGACGACCGGTCCATCTTGCGCTTCGTCGAAGGGGCCCTGAAGCACCGCCCCCAATGGCGCCTCGTCGGGCATTCCGATACCTTTGCCCATGCCGAAGTCATGGCGCCCAACAGCCTGGCCGACGTTTTCCTGGTCGATCTGGGCTTGCCCGACGGCTCCGGGGAAGACATGCTGCGGCTGCTGGCCAACGCCAAGCCCGACGCCGAATTGCTGGTCTTCACCGTGTTCGGCGACGAATCCCGCCTGATCCGCGCGTTGCAGCGGGGGGCCACCGGCTACGTGCTCAAGGGCTGTAGCGAGCGCGAGTTGATCGAAGCGATCGAGCAAATTCGCGAAGGGGGCGCGCCGATTTCTCCGCTGCTGGCGCGCATGCTGCTCAAGCAGTTCCGCGCGGCCGAGTCGGATGCAGACGCCTGGGGTGGCCCCGACGGTCGCGCGCCGGTGCTCTCCGAGCGGGACACC
>NZ_JBKBQX010000267.1:0-535 GCF_046292505.1 Tepidimonas sp.
TGTCCACTCCCTGATAGCCCGCATCGGCAAAGACGTCGGTCTCTTGCCCGTGCAAGAGCCGATGCGCCTGCGTCACATCCGAGACGTTGGCAGCGGTGGCCACCACCGTGTGTACCAGCCCTGTCTCGGCGTCGACCCCAACGTGCGCTTTCATGCCGAAGTACCACTGGTTGCCCTTCTTCGTCTGGTGCATCTCAGGGTCGCGCTCACGGCGGGCGTTCTTGGTCGAGCTGGGAGCAGCAATGAGGGGGTCACTCTCGCTCATTTCCAGTAAAATGCTGATTTGTTCAGCGTGTCCTTAACAGGCCGTTGAAAAATCCCTCGCCACCCCCCGCGTCGGGCGGTACGATCTGAGGCCATCCGCGAACGACGCAGACGAGCACGATGAGAAGCAGTCAAGACTTCCAGGGGGCGATGTTCAGCACCATCAGCCTCGAAGAGCGCGTGCCGCAGGCCCACCCACTGCGCAAGCTGCGCGCCGTGGTCGATGCCTTGCTGGCAACCATGAACCGCGAGTTCGAAGCGGTCTACGCCC
>NZ_JBKBQX010000268.1:0-534 GCF_046292505.1 Tepidimonas sp.
CCAGCACCACGAGGTCGTCGCGCTCGACATCGTTGCCGACAAGGTGGCGATGCTCAATCGCCGGGTGTCACCGATCGACGATGCCGAGATCGAGGATTACCTGCAGCACAAGCCGTTGAACTTTCGCGCAACCCTTGATCTGCAGGAGGCCTATGGTGGTGCCGACTTTGTCATCATCGCCACACCCACCGACTACGACCCCGAGACCAACTATTTCAATACGTCCTCGGTCGAAGCAGTGATTCGTGCCGTGATGGCTATCAACCCGCAGGCGACGATGGTCATCAAGTCCACCGTGCCGGTGGGCTACACTGCACGCACCCGGGAAGCACTCGGTACGCCCAACCTGATCTTCTCGCCCGAGTTCCTGCGCGAGGGCAAGGCGCTCCACGACAACCTGCATCCTTCACGCATCGTGGTCGGCGAGAAGTCTGAGCGGGCGCGAGTATTTGCCTCGCTTTTGCAGCAAGGGGCAATCAAGCAGGACATCCCCACGCTGCTGACCGACAGCACCGAGGCCGAGGCAATAAAGCT
>NZ_JBKBQX010000269.1:0-534 GCF_046292505.1 Tepidimonas sp.
CCCGGCTTCGGCACCAACAGCTTCCCTTTTCCGATCACCTATGTGGAGGTCTCTCCCGAGGCGCCGGCGGTGCTCGCAGGCGCCGGCATCACCGCCTTCTCGGTCGACCACGACCAGCGCGCCGGCCCCTGCCAGGGCTATCGCATCGCGCGCGACGGAAAGCTCTTCGCCTATTCCGGTGACACCACCTGGACCGACACCCTGCTGCCGCTCGCCGACGGCGCCGAAGTCGCGATTTTCCCACCGGTGACCGGGGGCTAGGCATGAAGATCGTCGTGCAGAGCGAGCCCTTCGACCTCGGCGCCGAATTCGACGCGATGCGCGCCGGCCGCACCGACATCGGCGCCATCGCGAGCTTCGTCGGGCTGGCGCGCGACATGAACGAGGGCAGCGGCGTCACTGCGATGACGCTCGAGCACTACCCCGGCATGACCGAGAAGGCGCTTGCCAAACTGGTCGACGACGCCAACGCGCGCTGGGCGCTGCAGGACGTGACGGTGATCCACCGCATCGGCCGCCTGCTCCCGGGCGACC
>NZ_JBKBQX010000270.1:0-531 GCF_046292505.1 Tepidimonas sp.
GTCCATTCCGGAGCACAGAAATGAAATCCATCCTGACCGCCACTCTCCTTTCCATCGCCTGCGGCGCCGCCCTGGCCGACGTTACGGTGAAGGATCCATGGGTACGCGCCACCGTGGCCGAACAGAAAGCCACCGGCGCCTTCATGCAGATCACCGCGCCGAAGGCTGCACGTCTGGTCGGCGTCCGCTCGCCCGTGGCCGGCGTCGCGGAAATCCATGAAATGTCGATGAGCGACAATGTGATGCGCATGCGCGCCATTCCGGCACTCGATCTGCCGGCCGGCAAGGCGGTCGAACTCAAGCCCGGCGGCTACCACCTGATGCTGATGGATCTGCGCGCGCCGCTGGTCGACGGGCAGGTGGTGCCGCTCAGCCTGACCGTGGAAATGGCCGACGGCCGGCGCGAGACGCTGGAGGTCAAGGCCCCGGTGCGCCCGCTCGGCGCTGCCACGTCGCACGATCACCACTGAGCCAGCCCCGCCTGGGCCGGTGGGCCTCGCTTACCGGAGCACCCTTCGCGGTCTTTTTCTC
>NZ_JBKBQX010000271.1:0-529 GCF_046292505.1 Tepidimonas sp.
GGCGTCGCCATTGGCGACCTTGTTCTCGACCTCGCGGCGGCGTCGGATGCCGGGCTTTTGACAGGCGATGCGGCGATCGCCGCGCAGGCCGCGACGGCGGAAACCCTCAACGCCCTGATGGGCCTGCCGGCGCACCAGCGCCGGGCGTTGCGGCGGGCGCTATCCGGCCTGCTCACAGCCGGCGCGGCGAACCGGAGCGTCGTCGAGAAAATGCTGCGTCCGATGGGTGAATGCACGCTGCATCTGCCGGCCCGCATCGGCGACTACACCGATTTCTATGCCGGCATCCATCACGCCACCAATGCCGGCAAGCTATTCCGTCCGGACAACCCGCTGCTGCCGAACTACAAATATGTGCCGGTCGGTTATCACGGCCGCAGCTCGTCGGTCCGGGTCTCGGGTGCGGCCGTCAAGCGGCCATCCGGCCAGCGCAAGCCAAGCGCGGAAGCGCCGCCGGTTTTCGCGCCGACGCAGAAGCTCGATTTCGAACTCGAACTGGGAATCTGGATCGGGCCCGGCAACGAACCGG
>NZ_JBKBQX010000272.1:0-529 GCF_046292505.1 Tepidimonas sp.
TCCGCGCAGAAAAGCACCCGCCGGAGCGGGTGCTGGTGCTCGCACGCGAGATGGTCCGACAGCGGCCCGCCTTACTTCACGCCGTCCGTCTCGGCCATGAACTTGATCAGGTCCACGCACCGGGCGGCGTACCCCGCCTCGTTGTCGTACCACGACACCACCTTGAAGAAGTTGGCGTTGAGTTCGATCCCGGCCTTGGCGTCGAAGATGCTCGAGCGCCGGTCCCCGATGAAGTCGCTGCTCACGACCTCTTCATCGGTGTAGCCCAGGACACGTCCGCCGTCGGCACGCGGAAGGACATCCCCGTCAGTTTGCCCTTCAGCGCCGGGATGGCGAGGGTGACGGCCTTCGCCGCCCCCGTGCTTGCAGGGATGATGTTCTGGTAGGCGTTGCGCCCGCCGCGCCAGTCCTTTTTGCTCGGGCCGTCCTGCGTGGGCTGCGTCGCCGTCGCCGCGTGGACCGTGGTCATGAGCCCCTCGGCCAGCCCGAACGCGTCGTTGATGACCTTGGCGATGGGCGCCAGGCAGTT
>NZ_JBKBQX010000273.1:0-528 GCF_046292505.1 Tepidimonas sp.
GGGCCTTGCTTGAGGCATGATGCGAACCATGACGACCGACGGATCGAACCCTCATCAGAACGCCCCCACGTCCCGCCGCGGTGTGCTGGCGACCGCGGGCGCCCTGGCTGCACTGGCCGGCGCCGGCGTCGCCTGGTGGCGGCTGACCCCCGGCGCCGTGGCCGCCGGCGCCGACGAAATCCGGTCTTTGTGGGCGCTCACTTACGAAAAACCTGGCGGCGGCACGCTGGCCTTCGTCGACTTCAAGGGCAAACCCCTGCTGCTCAACTTCTGGGCCAGCTGGTGCCCGCCCTGTGTAGCCGAGATGCCCTTGCTCGACAGCTTCTACCGCGAACAGGCGGCGCGCGGTTGGGCGGTCGTGGGCCTGGCCATCGACCAGCCGAGCGCCGTGCGCGCCTTTCTTGCGCGCAGCGGCGTGAGCTTCCCCATCGGGCTCGCGGGCCTGGAAGGCGGCGAGCTGATGAAGCAACTGGGCAACAACGCGGGTGCCTTGCCGTTCAGCGTCGTCTTCGGGCGTGATGGGCGCAT
>NZ_JBKBQX010000274.1:0-526 GCF_046292505.1 Tepidimonas sp.
GCCAAGTTTGCCGACGAGGCCGAGGCGCAGCTACCAGGTTATGTCGTTTGCCAGTTGGGTAGTCACGTAGGTAGTTGCAGTCGTGGAAATGAGAATGAGTTACTTCATTGAGACGGGCACCGCAAAGGCATTGTTGGTTGAGTAAACTCTCAGACGGTGGACGGCCCAATAAATAACACATTGCATACCGGTAGTGTTCATCTTCAATACGGAAAGCAGCTTCAGTTGGTAGCGTGACTTGCCACAGGCCAGCTCCCTTCTGACTGGCACTGCACAGGCGGACGCGTAGCGGATCATCTTCTGGCACGTCAGCAAGCAGCTTGTCTTTCTCCGTGCGCATGATTGTTTTGGATAGCTGCGCTTGGATCTTGACCGCTCGCTTAGTGGCCGCACTGCCATCCGCTAACATCTTGTCATTGGCACTTCTCCAGATCCCAGGCATAGTGCGGTCGCGGTCCGCATCCACAGCGAAGCCAACCAGCGATGACAGAGATTCAGCTGAGACACCTTGTTGGAGCAGCTCAGT
>NZ_JBKBQX010000275.1:0-242 GCF_046292505.1 Tepidimonas sp.
AAAATAGCGTCGCTATTTTTATGATGCAAGAAAGAAATCATGCTTGATTCCATTTACTAGCACAAGGGATCTAGAAAATGGCGCAGCGGACGGGGCTCGAACCCGCGACCCCCGGCGTGACAGGCCGGTATTCTAACCAACTGAACTACCGCTGCACGTAAGATCTTTAACGTAAAGGCTTGGTGGGCGCTGACGGGATCGAACCGCCGACATTCTGCTTGTAAGGCAGACGCTCTACCAAC
>NZ_JBKBQX010000275.1:251-525 GCF_046292505.1 Tepidimonas sp.
CGTCTTTATCGTTTGTGAGGTGCATTATAGAGAATCTTTACAGGCTGTCAAACGCTTTTCGGCTTGTTTTCGCTTTTTTGCAATCGAGTGATTAAAAAATAGGTCAAATGGTATAAAAACAAGTATTTTCTGTATGTTATTTAACATATTTGCGAAAATTAAAATGATCATTCGCTAAATTTCTTTTCCTCAAAATACACATTTTCTATGATTAATCCCCTTCTTCTATTAAATACTCATATTTTAAATTACAGCGTTGAATACTCAATAAAAT
>NZ_JBKBQX010000276.1:0-524 GCF_046292505.1 Tepidimonas sp.
CATTGGTGACTTCAAGGACGTCGCGGTGATCGAGGTGCTGGTCAAACCCGGAGACAAGATTGCGCTGGAACAAAGCCTGATCACGGTGGAGTCCGACAAGGCCTCGATGGAGATTCCGTCGTCGCACGCCGGCGTCGTCAAGGAGATCAAGGTTGCCGTGGGCGACAAGGTCAAGCAGGGCAGCGTCGTGCTGATGCTGGAAGCCGAAGGCGCTGCGGTCGCCGCGGCACCGGCTCCTGCTGCTGCAGCGCCAGCGCCCGCTCCGGTGCTCCAGCCGGCTGCGCCCGCGCCCGCACCTGTCGGCGCCGCAGTCTGACGCCAACGACATTTTCGCGCGCTTGGAGCAGCTGCGGAAGCAGCGATTGGCGGCAGCAGGTGCGCCGGGGGCCGCGGCGGAGGGTGCCCAGGCCGGCGCGGAGGCGGGAAGGCAGCAGCCCATGACGTCATTGAAGGAGCGATTTGCGGCGCTGTACGAACGCATCCAGAGCAGCCGGACGGAGGCGGGCGGCTCCAGCGTGAGCGAC
>NZ_JBKBQX010000277.1:0-523 GCF_046292505.1 Tepidimonas sp.
AACAAGCGCATGATCAACGCCGACGCCAAACTCAAGGCCGTGCTCAAAAAGCCCCAGGTGTCGATGTTCGAGATGACCAAGATCATCAGCGCCCACTTGTCGTGAACTGAGATCGCTTGCCTGCGGCCGACCGCGCGAGGCGGCGGCCCAGCCAACAAAAAACCCCGCCAAGGCGGGGTTTTTTGCGCAGGGGCGAACCGCGATCAGCGGATGACCGCGATCTCCGAGCGCTGACCACCCTTGTAGGTGTACAGCGTCAGGGCACCATTCTTGATGTCGCCCTTCTCGTCGAACTCGATCTGTCCGGTCACACCCTTGTAGCTGATCGACTTGAGTGCCGGCAGGTACTTGGCCGGATCGGCCGAGTTGGCGTTCTGCATCGCCTTGACCATGACGTTGACGGCGTCGTACACATACGGCGCGTACACCTGCACGTCGGTGCCGAACTTGGCTTTGAAATCGGCGCGGAACTTCTCCATACCGGCCTTCTGTTCACCTTCGACACCCCCGGCCTCGGCGCAAT
>NZ_JBKBQX010000278.1:0-522 GCF_046292505.1 Tepidimonas sp.
ATCCGCAGCGCCAATGCCACCAGCGAAATCTACGGCAGCGTCATCGACGACGACATCGACGTCGACCCCAACCGGGGCGGGCCGTTCGATTTCGTCGCCCTGTCCAGCACGATCTTCGGCGGCCTCGGGAATGACAGGATCAGCGGCAGCGATCTGGGCAGCGACGTGATCTTCGGCGGCGCGGGAGACGACACGATCCATGGCCCCAGTGTCCGTGTCCGCCACGTCGACCACGGGGACATCGGGCGCGTGTCGGGCGAGCGCCTCCGCGATCGTCGCGCGGTCGCGCCCGAGGAGCACCACCGCCCGCAGCCGGCCGGCGGCGCGACGGACGAGGTCGTCGACGTCGGCCCCCTTGAGCAGCCCACCGGCGATCCAGACGCCGTGTACGTATGCCGCGAGCGAGGCCGCCGCCAGAGGGGGCGAGATACCGACGCTATAGACGAAGCCCGGAGCACTGTATGTCAAAAGTTCCACCAGGGCCCGCTCTCCGGCGATGAAGCCGCCACAGCTGGCCAGGGT
>NZ_JBKBQX010000279.1:0-518 GCF_046292505.1 Tepidimonas sp.
CCTGCTGCGGGTCAAAAACGGCGCCACCGAGGTGCTGCAGGACGGCGCGGTGATTGAACAATCGACCGACAATCCACTGGATTTCATCGACGCCTATTACAAGCGCTTCAAGGTGGCGATGCCAGCGGGTCTGCCACGGTTTTGCGGCGGGCTGGCGGGCTATTTCGGCTATGACGCGGCGCGCTATATCGAGGCGCGGCTGGCGCGCTCCGCGCAACGGCACACCAAGCCCGATCCGGTCGATTTGCCTGACATTCAGTTGCTGCTGACCGAAGAGCTGGCAGTGATCGACAACCTCACCGGGCGCCTGCACCTGATTCTGTATGCCGATCCGTCGCAGCCGCAGGCCTATGCCCGGGGGCAGGCGCGTCTCGCCGCCTTGCGCGCCCAGTTGCGCAATCCGGTCGAGGCGCCCGAACTTGCGCCGGGCACGGTCACGCCGATCGAGCGCGAGTTCGACAAGGCCGACTATCTGCGCGCGGTCGCGGTGGCCAAGGAATTTATTGCCGCCGGCGACT
>NZ_JBKBQX010000280.1:0-518 GCF_046292505.1 Tepidimonas sp.
GGTACAGCAACTTGGGCTTGCCGCTCATCGGCCAGTCCATTTCCACGTTCAGCCCCTCCAGCCAGGGGCGCTTGTCGCAGGCAACATGCGCAAGGCACAGGCCGACCGAGACGGCGGACGGCGCTTCCAGCGTGACCACCATGCCGAGCACGCAGCGCGTGAATACGTCGATGGCGAGGGTCAGGTACGGGCGGCCGATGGGTTGCCGGTCACGCTCGTCGACCACGATCAGGTCGATGACGGTGTGATCGATTTGCACTTGTTCCAGCGGCATCGTGACTTCGGGCGGAATGCCGCCGGCCCCTTGCAAAGGACGGGCCGCATCCGGCCCGTCCCGGCTGCGTGCAACTTTCGCCGGGTGCAGGCGGGCAATCCGCTGCGCCACCGTGTTGCGCGCCGGCACCCGCAGCTTTTGCGCTTTGCAACCCTGCGCGACCTCCCGGTGGAACGCCGCCAGGCTGCGCTTCTGCTTGGTCAGAAAGCGCATTTGCAGCAGCTCGCGGATGATGCGTTCGACC
>NZ_JBKBQX010000281.1:0-518 GCF_046292505.1 Tepidimonas sp.
CCCAAGGTTGGGGGCGACGGTCTGGACAACGGTCTGGGCGCGGGTATTGGCGGCAGCGGACATGGGGACCTCCCGGGGTGGCGTGTGACAGCGATGAAGCTAGTATGAGAACCCCAGTGGCTCATAGCGTGAGCCACCAAAACTTGTAATCTGCCATTGCTGCCGGTCTGCTTTGCCGGCGCCTGGATGCGCCAGCGGCAGTGGGATGGAAGGTGCGGAGCACCCCTGCTCCGCCATGAGGTCAATGGGGAGGGCACATGCCAGCGTGGGACGATGATTGGACCGATGAACCCCCGGTCGACTTGTGGTTCAAGGTCACGGGAATGCTGCAGCAGAACTGGGCCACGGTGGTCGAGGTGTCGGGGCTGGACCGCAGCGAGCCGCCAACCGCCCGCATCGATTTCTTCGACGACCATGGAGAGGTCTTCGATGCGCTGAACTACCCGAGCGTCGCGCAGGCCGAACATGCCCTGGGCTTCAACGGGTTCACCTGCCCAGCGGCTGGTGCTGCCAGCGTG
>NZ_JBKBQX010000282.1:0-517 GCF_046292505.1 Tepidimonas sp.
GTGAGGTGCTGGATCAGCGCGTCTTCGAGGTCGGATTCGCAATACTCGTCCTTGAGGCCGAGGAATTCCAGCACGAAGGGGTCTTTGATGGCCTGCTCGGGGGTGATCGCATCGCCGGGTTCGGCCACTTCGCCTTTTTCTAGCATGGCCGCCTTGTTGGTGGACAGGGCGGTGCGTTCGTAGAACTGGCTGCCGATCTGGCGGTTGAGTTGGGCAATGGTCCAGCCGCCGCGCAGCGCCTCGGCTTCGTAGAAGGCGCGGGCCTGCGGGTTCTTGACCGAGAGCAGGCGCACATAGGCCGACCAGGGCAGGGGGAAGGCCTGGGCCAGGGCGGATAGGTCGAGAGAGTCGCCAGACACCATCGGGCGAATTGCCTCGGCAGGAGATTTTGCAGACGGCCCCTGCAAAGTCTCGAGAGCGGGTGATTTTGCAGATGATCTCTGCAAAATCCGGTCGGCAGGCCAGGCAAGATAGAAGGCGCGCATCTGGGCCAGATTGCGCCAGCCAAAGCCGCGCC
>NZ_JBKBQX010000283.1:0-517 GCF_046292505.1 Tepidimonas sp.
GCGCAAGGGCTCGCGCAAATTGGTTCTTGCGGAAATGCCACAAGAAACGCAACCTGGTCAGCATGGGTCAGGCGTCCCCTCCGAACAGGTCCCGCGTGTAGACCTTCTCCGCAACATCGTCCAGGTCCGGTGTGCGCCGGTTTGCCACAATGACGTCTGCGATCTGCTTGAACTCCTCGAAGTCTTGTACGACGCGCGAATTGAAGAATGTTTTCTCTTTCAAGACGGGCTCGTACACCACCACATCGACACCCTTGGCCTTCAGGCGCTTCATGATGCCCTGGATGCTGCTGGCGCGGAAATTGTCGCTCCCAGCCTTCATGATCAACCGGTATATGCCCACCAGCTTCGGTGCGCGGCGCAGAATGTCCTCTGCCACAAAGTCCTTGCGGGTGGCGTTCGCGTCTACGATCGCACGGATCAAGTTCTGCGGCACGTCCTTGTAGTTGGCGAGCAGCTGCTTCGTGTCCTTGGGGAGGCAGTACCCCCCGTAGCCGAACGAGGGGTTGTTGTAGTG
>NZ_JBKBQX010000284.1:0-516 GCF_046292505.1 Tepidimonas sp.
GCGCGCCGGCGACGCGCTGGCGCTGGACCGCTACCAGTGGATGCGCGGCGTGCAAGAGCAGGCCCAGCCCGAGCCGAGCCGCCTGCACCCGGTGCAGGACGCGCCGGTGCTGCCACCCGCCTGGCCCGGCGCCGCCGTGCCGCCGGCGCGCTCCGCCCCTGCCCCCAATCCCGCCCGATGAGCGCCGCCCACCCGCTGCCCTACACATGGGCGCGCGCCCACGGCGTGCTGCTGCACCTGGACCGTGGCGAGCGCTGGCTGATTGTGCGCGCTGACGCCACGGCCCCCCTGCCCGCCGCGCAGCTGACCGCCATCACCGAGGTGCAGCGCGTGCACGGCCCCTGCCGGCTGCAGCGCGAACCCGGTACCGCCTTCGACGCGCGGCTGCAGGCCGCCTACGCCGAAGGCAGCAGCACCGCTGCGGCCATCGTCAGCGAGGTCGAAAGCGAGGCCGACCTGTCGCGCTTGATGCAGGAACTGCCGCAGATCGAGGATCTGCTGGAGGTCGCCGACGAC
>NZ_JBKBQX010000285.1:0-515 GCF_046292505.1 Tepidimonas sp.
CACATCGAATGTCTAACCCTTCTTTGGCCCACGCTGTCGCTCCACAACCTGAACACTGATACTTTACCCTATGCGGGTAACGTTTTGGCGGCGGGGGAATGATGACGCCTGATACCTCAACATTCGCCGTCTGCCGCAGCATGGCCAATGGCGCAGGGGTGAGTTTCAATACCACGCCGGTTTCCTTGAGCGCCTCTTGCCGCACTGCATTATGGCCGGGCTCCATGGGTGCATGGCGGTCAAACCAGGGCAGTGCAAAGCCCTGCTGCAGCAGCTCGCGGCAGGCGCGCAGGAAAGGACCATCGGGCCGGATGTAGTGGCTCACGCGGTGGCCGGTGTCCTTGCCCTGGGGCAGCCCGGTCGAGGTGGGCTCAAGGCCCACGCTGCGCATCTTGGCGGCCCACTCCCGGTTGTGCGGATTGCCCTTGGAGGGCCGGCCGAAATGTTCCTGCCAGTGGTGCACCATTTCGTGCACCAGGGTCGAGAGTCGTCCCTGAAAAATTCATTTTCACGCC
>NZ_JBKBQX010000286.1:0-513 GCF_046292505.1 Tepidimonas sp.
CTGGCTGTCGCGGTTGAGCGGGTTGATCTCCACCAGCGAGGCGTCCGTCTCCATGTAGCAGCGGTACAGGTTCTGCAGCAGTGCCACCGCCTGGTCCACCGTGTGGCCGGTCATGCCGATGCCCTCGGCCAGTTGGCGCGCCTGGGCGTCGGTCAGGCCAGTCAGCGGATCGACGAAGATCTTCACGATCTTGTCGGGCGTGTGCGCGGCGACTTCCTCGATGTCCATACCGCCTTCACTGGAGGCGATGATCGCCACCTTCTGCGTCGCGCGGTCGGTCACCACCGACACGTAATACTCTTTCTGGATGTCGGCACCCTCTTCGATGTACAGGCGCCGCACCTTCTGGCCCTGCGGGCCGGTTTGGTGCGTCACCAGTTGCATGCCCAAGATCTGGCCGGCCAGCTCGCGCACCTGATCGATGCTCTTGGCGACTTTGACGCCGCCGCCCTTGCCGCGGCCACCGGCGTGGATCTGGGCCTTGACCACCCAGACCGGCCCGCCCAGTTTCTG
>NZ_JBKBQX010000287.1:0-513 GCF_046292505.1 Tepidimonas sp.
TCGGACGGGCCAACGTCGCCTGCGGCTTCCACGCCGGCGACCCGCTGGTGATGCGCCGCACCGTGCGCCGCGCGCGCGAGCGCGGCGTGGCCATCGGCGCGCACCCGAGCTTTCCGGATCTGCAGGGCTTCGGCCGCCGGCGCATGGAGATGGAGTCCGAGGAGCTGCAGGCGCTGCTGATTTATCAAATTGGCGCGCTGGCCGGCGTGGGCCGCGCCGAGGGGGTGCGGCTCGCGCACGTCAAGCCGCACGGCGCGCTCAACAACATGGCCTGCGCCGACGAGGCGCTGGCGCGCACCGTGGTGCAGGCGGTGCGGGCCTACGATCCCACGCTGCCGCTACTGGCGCCGGCGTGCTCGGCGCTGGAGCGCGCGGCGCTGGCGCTGGGCCAGCCGGTGCTGCGCGAGGTGTTCGCCGACCGCGCCTATCAGGACGACGGCCAGCTCGTGCCCCGCCGCGAGCCGGGCGCCGTGCTGCACGACCCGGAGGAGGCGGTGGCGCACGTGCTGGCGA
>NZ_JBKBQX010000288.1:0-268 GCF_046292505.1 Tepidimonas sp.
GCCGAGGTGGTCGAAGAGGATTTCGGCGAGCTGTTTCGGCGAATTGAGGTTGAAGGTCCGTCCGGCGAGCCGATGGGCCTCGGCCTCGATTTCCACCAGTCGCCGGCCGAGCGCCGCGCTTTGTTCGGCCAGCGCCCGGCTGTCGATCAGCACCCCGTGGCGCTCCATGCGGAACAGGATCTCGGCGATCGGCAGTTCGATCTCGCGGTAGAGGCGCTCGAGTCTTTCTTCTGTGGCGAGCCTGGCGGCCAGCACGTGATGCACGCGC
>NZ_JBKBQX010000288.1:278-513 GCF_046292505.1 Tepidimonas sp.
AGTGACGCTTGGCCAATGCGCCGAGTTCGTGTGAGGCATTCGATTCGAGTACATAGGATTCGAGCAGCGTGTCGTCCTGCACGCCGGCAAGGCGCAGCCCGTGATTGGCGAGCACATGACGGTCGAATTTGAGGTGCTGGCCGACTTTCTTGTGCCGGGGGGATTCGAGCCAGGGCTTGAGCTTTTCCAGCGTCGCGGAAAGCGGCAATTGCTGCGGCGCGGCGGCGTAACTGTG
>NZ_JBKBQX010000289.1:0-511 GCF_046292505.1 Tepidimonas sp.
AAGGGTCAAAACGGGTAGACTGCCGCAGCCCCGCGGTTTCTTGCCCACCGCAAGAATGAAAAGGGAACGACAGAAGCGCCTGCCCACCGGCCCTGTGGCCGGGCGGCGCAAGCTGTGGCTGCCCCCGCAACTGTGATCGGCGAGTCTGGAGCCCACCACGTCACTGGCCTTGTGCCGGGAAGACGGGCCCCCGGCGGCGACCCGAGAGCCAGGAGACCTGCCGCCGGGCCATGTGTGTGGTGCCTGGGCGGGGTGTCCTGGAGCAAGAACCGCGATCGGCGGCTGGCGCCGCTCCCGCGCAAGGGGGGCGGCAACGGCCGCCCGACTGGCTTGCCGCGCCGGCGATGGCGCGCGTCCCCGCCTCCTGTTCGATCTGGAGGTGTTTCGTGTCTTTCGTCGACGATCCGAATCCGGTGGCCGATGCCGCCGCCAAGGCCCTGGCCGCATCGGCCGGTGCGCCGCCGCCCCTGGTGGTGGTGGACATGGTCTGGCCCGACCAGTCCAACCACCA
>NZ_JBKBQX010000290.1:0-509 GCF_046292505.1 Tepidimonas sp.
CCATGCTGCAGAAGCTCACCCACGCCCGCGACTCCCTTCAGTGATTCCACCGTTGCACTTGGTGCTTGACACCGCCGATTTATTTTGTTCATGCCAACCTTCTCTGTCTTAGACAGTTTTAATTATAAGCACATTGATTTTTTTGAACATCCCCCGTTTTGGTTAAGGGTAAACCCTTATCTTCTTGGCGAGTCACGCCAATCTGTCCGCAGCCTTTGTGGCTGTCAACTTCGAATAGTGCCGCTCGATCATTGCTGCGCTGTTGCCCGCCTACTTGCTGAGTGGGTGTGCGTGTCGCTCCTGTACATGCGCACGGCGCGGGCATCCAACGCCTGGCGTCCCCGCGTGCCACTGGCGCGATGTTTGCCTTGCTGTGCCTCAAGCACGCCTTCAGCGCGTCGGGCGATGCGTCGTGGACCACTGGCACGGGTCGCCGCGTTGGCAGTACTCATCGGGTCTGGCCTACTACGAGGGCCGGCAGCCGTGCAACGCCACGACGCAGGTGAAGT
>NZ_JBKBQX010000291.1:0-509 GCF_046292505.1 Tepidimonas sp.
CTGGCGGGTGATGCTGGCGCCAGGCGCCCGAGGGCGCAGGGGATGGAAGCGGTGTGAGTTCTCATGCCACACCCCCTTGGGCCATCGCCCAGTCCAGCAGCGCCAGCGCATCGGCGTGGTTGTCGTCGACCGGATCGAAGCCGCGTACCTTGGCGGCCGCCATCATCTCGGCCTTGCCGGCATTGCCCTTGCCGGTGGCGTGCTTCTTGATCGTGCCCACGGGCACGCCCTGGTACGGGATCTGGTGGTGTTCGCACCAGGCCGTCAGGTGCGCCATGAAGCCACCGTAGGCATGCGCCGCATCAACGCCCATGTGTCGACGTACTTCCTCGAACACCACCCAGTCGAGTCCGTCGGCACACTGCTTGATGTCGGTGAGCCAGCGCTTGAAGCGCAGGTAGCGAAGGCCGCCACCCTCGAAACGGGTGGTCTTGAAGGACTCGCTGCCACCGTCGAGGAGTCCGTCGCGGCTGACCAAGGCCCAGCCGGTGGTCGTGCCCAGATCCAGG
>NZ_JBKBQX010000292.1:0-264 GCF_046292505.1 Tepidimonas sp.
TGGTTGACCGGAGTGACGCGGCGATGCGGTCCGGTCCGACGTCGGGGCGCCGCCTGTCGTCGGTGTCCACGTGCTCGATGCGCGTCGGTCGGCGAGGGCGCCGGGCGGATCGCCAGATCCCAAGTCTTATATAAGATATAATTTTACTCGCAGCGGCGCGCCGATCCCGGCGCGGGCGCCGCACCGCCCCCGAACCCCGCGCAAGCCATTGCGGAGTCATTCGTTGTGGGCGATCCGAAGGCCAAACCCAGGGAGTTCTTCATC
>NZ_JBKBQX010000292.1:274-509 GCF_046292505.1 Tepidimonas sp.
CGAGCGACTGGGCGGAGCGGCTGTGCGGCGTGATGTCGTGCTATCGGCCCGGCGGCGTCGGCGCGGGGCGAGACGCCCTGATCGGGTATTCGCCGTACGCGCGGCCCGTGACGATCGGCGGCGTCAAGTGCGTCGTCGTCGACGAGCGGCTCAAGGACATCGATGCGATGGCGTTCAATTTCGTGATCAACTTCGCACGCGACAACGACCTGCCCGTACATGAAGGCTGTTCGGT
>NZ_JBKBQX010000293.1:0-508 GCF_046292505.1 Tepidimonas sp.
GTCGGTGGTGCAGCGCCAGCGCGAGATCGGCATTCTGCGCGCCATGGGCACGCCGCGGCACCGCATTTTGGGGGTGTTCCTGCTGCAGGGCGGCATCGTCGGGTTGGGCGGGTCGCTGCTGGGGGCAGGTCTCGGTGGCGCGTTGGCGGTGGGCTTCACCCGCATCGCCCGCAATGCGGACGGCAGCCCGCTGTTCCCCATCGTGCTGGAGGCGGAGCTGTTCGTGTCCACCGCCGTGCTGGCCACCGCCGTGGGGGTGCTGGCGGCGTGGCTGCCGGCGCTGCGCGCGTCCCGCCTGGATCCGGTGGAGGCCATCCGTGGCTGAGGTGCTGCGCCTGCACGGCGTGCGCAAGCGCTACGGCGGCGGCGCCTCCCCCGTGGTGGAGGTGTTGCACGGCATCGACCTGACGCTGGCGGCCGGCGCGTTCGCCGCGCTGGTGGGGCCGTCCGGCTCCGGCAAATCGACCCTGCTTAACCTGATGGGCCTGCTGGAGGCTCCCTCGGACGG
>NZ_JBKBQX010000294.1:0-508 GCF_046292505.1 Tepidimonas sp.
AGATGCAGGATTCGGGCACGGTCGCCGTGGACATCGGCGCAACCGGCATGGGCTCGCCCGCGCATGTGCTGGCACGGATCGAGCGGATCCTGGTCGAACCCGAAACCCGGGCGCGCGTGGTGGTGGACCAGCGGTCGGGGACGATCGTGATGGGGGCCGACGTGCGGATCAGCCGGGTCGCGGTGGCGCAGGGCAACCTGACCCTGCGGGTCGAGGAAAGCCCGCTGGTTGTCCAGCCCAATCCCTTCGCCGAAGGCGAGTCGGTCGTTGTGCCGCGGTCCAATGCCTCGATCGGCAAGAACGGGACCGGCCTTGCCGAGATCAGCGGCGGAACCGATCTGGCCGAGGTCGTGGCGGGGCTGAACGCCTTGGGCGTGGCACCGCACGACATGATCGACATCCTGAAAAGCATCAATGCCGCCGGCGCGCTGCATGCCGAATTCGTGGTGAACTGAGCGAGGAGACCAGTGGGTCCGCCCGCCCGGTCTGTCAGCACGGGTCTTGACCT
>NZ_JBKBQX010000295.1:0-256 GCF_046292505.1 Tepidimonas sp.
GGATCACGTTGGTCGCGACGAAGAGCCCGTGGGTATGGAAGATCGGAAGGGCGTGGATGAGCACATCCGCTTTGGTGAAGCGCCAGGTCTCGACCAGAACCCGCGCGTTCGAGGCGAGGTTCTCATGGGTGAGCATCGCCCCCTTCGAGCGGCCGGTTGTGCCGGAGGTGTAGAGGATCGCGGCGAGATCGTCGGGCGCGCGCGCGACATCCGCGAAGTCCGGTGAGGCTGCAAGCGCACGATCGGAGAGCGATCC
>NZ_JBKBQX010000295.1:266-508 GCF_046292505.1 Tepidimonas sp.
CTCGCGCGCGACGGGCGCGAGCGCCTCGGCGCGACCCGGATCACAGACGAACACCGCCGGTTCGGCATCGCCGAGGAAATAGGCGATCTCGGCCGGGGTATAGGCGGTGTTGAGCGGCAGGAACACTGCGCCGGCCCGGACCGCGCCGAGGTAGAGCATCAGCGCCTCGATGCTCTTCTCCACCTGCACCGCGACCCGGTCGCCCGGTTTAACGCCGAGCGCGACCAGCGCAGCGGAGAACC
>NZ_JBKBQX010000296.1:0-508 GCF_046292505.1 Tepidimonas sp.
GGAGCGGTGCTGCAACTGGCCGAGCAGCAGCCCCGTGGTCACCACCGCGATCACCCCGGACAGGCCGAGTGCATCGGCGGCGAGAAAGCTGGCGAAGCAGGCGACGAAGCTGGCGGCAACCTCCAGCAACGGGTCGCGCAGCCGGCGGAAGGCAAGGTCGGTGAGCCAGCCGACCGCCGCCCCCATGGCGATGCCGCCGATCGCGACCAGCACGAAGCTGCCCGCCGCATCCCCCAGCGCGATGCCGCCGGCCGCGACCGCCGCGATGGCGAAGCGGTAGAGCACCAGCGCGGTCGCGTCATTTACCAGGCTCTCTCCCTCCAGCACCGTCACCAGCCGGCGCGGCATCGGCAGACGGCCGAGGATGGCGGAGGCGGCGACCGCATCCGGCGGCGCATCTCGTGCGTACAAGGGGTGGACGAAACTTCCGCTCCGATGGGGCGGGTGGTAGGGGACCCCACGTTGCCGCGCACCGTGCGAGACACCTCCGCCACCGCCCCCTCGGACG
>NZ_JBKBQX010000297.1:0-507 GCF_046292505.1 Tepidimonas sp.
GATCCGCAGCCGGGACGGCTTCCTGCTCGGCGCGGTGCTGGTGTTCCACGACGTCACGGTGACGCTGAACCTGGCGCGCGAGCTCAGCCACCAGGCCACGCACGACGCGCTGACCGGCGTGCCCAACCGCCGAGAGTTCGAGCGTCGTCTAACCGAGCTGCTGTCGCGCCCAGACCAGGCACAGCACGTGCTGTGCTACCTGGACCTAGCCCCGTTCTCGGTCGTCAACGACACCTGCGGGCACGTGGCCGGCGACGAGCTGCTGCGCCAGGTGACGCAGCTCATCCGCAACCTGCTGCGCAGCGCCGACACGCTGGCGCGGCTGGGCGGCGACGAGTTCGGCCTGATCCTGCAGGGCTGCGACGCCGAGCACGCGCTGCCGGTGGTGCAGCGCATCCGCGAGGCGATCGCCGACTTCCGCTTCGCCTGGGGCGAACGGTCGTTCGCCATCGGGGTGTCGATCGGCATGGTGCCGATCGGTCCGCTCGAGCGCGAACCCGGCGCGCT
>NZ_JBKBQX010000298.1:0-507 GCF_046292505.1 Tepidimonas sp.
TTCATGCTTCCCATACCCGTCGTTGCACAGGGCCTTGAGATCCAGCCCGTCGCGGACGGGGTCTGGGCCATCGTCGGCGAAAAGGAGCAGCGCAGCGCGGAAAACTTTGCCAACAACGCGACCTTCGGCCTGGTCGTCACCCCTGATGGCAGCGTGCTGGTCGACCCTGGTGGCTCCTGGAAAGGCGCCGAGGCGCTGCACGCGGCCATCCGCACGGTCACGGACCAGCCGGTGAAATATGTCATAAATACCGGCGGGCAGGACCATCGCTGGCTTGGCAACGGCTATTGGCAGGCGCAGGGCGCGACCATTATCGCCAGCGCCGCGGCGGTCGCGGATCACCAGGCCCGCGCCTCTGTGCAAATGACGGCACTGGCGCAGTTCCTCGGCGCCGGGCTTGAGCGGACCGAGCCCTCATATGCCGACGTGACCTTCGAGACTGATTACACCCTCAACATCGGCGGACTCGGACTCAAGATCATGCATCGCGGCCAGGCCCACACGCCC
>NZ_JBKBQX010000299.1:0-261 GCF_046292505.1 Tepidimonas sp.
CACCCTGAAGACGCTGACCATCACCACCTGCGAGGCGCTGGTGCGCTGGCCTCATCCGGTGCGGGGCATGGTGTCGCCCGCCGAGTTCCTCCCGGTGGCCGAGGAGACGGGACTGGTCATCGAACTGGGCCGCCAGGTCCTGCGCAAGGCTTGCCTCGCCTGCGCCGGCTGGCCGGACTCGGTTCGGGTCGCGGTCAATCTGTCGTCGGTCCAGTTCGAGCGCGACGACGTGGTGAAGCTGGTTGCCGAGACGCTGAAGGC
>NZ_JBKBQX010000299.1:271-507 GCF_046292505.1 Tepidimonas sp.
TCCCGACCGCCTCGAACTTGAGATCACCGAAACCCTGCTGCTGCAGGATTCGGCCGCCATCCTCGATGTGCTTCATGAACTGCGCGCCATGGGCGTACGTCTGTCGCTGGATGATTTCGGCACCGGCTACTCCAGCTTGAGCTATCTGCACAAGTTCCCGCTGCACAAGGTGAAGATCGATCGCTCCTTCGTCCGCAACATCACCACGGACAAGAGGTCGGCGAAGCTCCTGCGCG
>NZ_JBKBQX010000300.1:0-504 GCF_046292505.1 Tepidimonas sp.
CATGCGCCAGGGTCAGGGTTTTTGTTCGCTCGACAACCCCAGGGCGTGGCTTTTCCAAGTGGCTCGCCATGCGTTGATCGATGCGGCGCGGCTCGCCAAGCCCCATGTCGAACTCAGTGAGGCACTGATCGAATCTCTGCCGGCGGGGCCGGCAGATGCCGAGCGTTCGCCCGTGGACGAGTTGGATGCCTGCATCGAACACCACCTGGCAGCGCTGGACGCCGAGCAGCGGCAGATCATCACGGCGTGCGATCTCCAAGGACAGACGGTCAAGTCTTTCGCGCAGTCCAACGGACTGACTTTGGCGGCCGCCAAGTCACGCCTGCTTCGGGCCCGTCAGCGGCTGCGCGACCGCCTGATCCGCCACTGCGAGGTCAGGTTCGACGACGCTGGACAGGTCTGCTGCCACACTCCCCGGACTGCTGGCTGAATCCTTTTGCCACTTTGCTCGTCATCCTGGTGTGCTCAGCCTGCCGCCCTCACCGCGCCCGGGTGTGCAGCACA
>NZ_JBKBQX010000301.1:0-248 GCF_046292505.1 Tepidimonas sp.
CCGGCTTCATGCAGCACCTGCAGCGCATCGCCCGCAAACAGTGCGTGCGTCACAGCCACATCCACCGAGGCGGCACCCGCCTGCAGCAGCAGCCGCGCGGCCAGCGCCAGCGTGCGGCCGGTGCTGGCCATGTCGTCCAGCAACACCACGGCCCGGCCCTGGGCGTTGAGTGGTGGCAGTTCGATGGCCACATGGCGATCGCCATGGCGCACCTTGGTGCACACGGCATGGTCAAAGCCGTGGCGCGC
>NZ_JBKBQX010000301.1:258-504 GCF_046292505.1 Tepidimonas sp.
AATCCATTGGGCGGATTCGCCGTCCGGGCCCACCAGCAGGGCGTTGGGTCGGCGCTCGGCAATCAGGTCGGCCAGCGGCTCGGCGCCGCTGAGTACCACGGCCTGCGGCACAGGGATGGCCTGCTCCAGCCGCTCGATGCGGTGCAGGTGCGGGTCCACCGTGATCACTGCGTCGAACAGGCCCGCCAGAAACCCGCCCACCACCTGCTGGCTCACGGCCTCGCCAGGGTGGAAGGCGATGTCCTG
>NZ_JBKBQX010000302.1:0-503 GCF_046292505.1 Tepidimonas sp.
AGGCCTAAAATCGCCAGATAAACCTGTGGGTAGTTTCGTTTTTGCAGGCCCAACTGGGGTAGGTAAAACAGAAGTCACCAAGCAGCTTGCGAAATTACTGGGTGTTGAGCTGGTTCGCTTCGATATGTCGGAGTATATGGAGCGCCATGCGGTTTCACGTTTGATCGGTGCGCCTCCGGGTTATGTCGGCTTTGATCAAGGTGGTCTGTTGACCGATGCGATTCATAAAAATCCGCATTGTGTATTATTGCTAGATGAGATTGAAAAAGCGCATCCAGACGTGTTCAACTTATTGCTACAAATCATGGATCATGGTTCATTGACCGATAACAATGGTCGTAAATCAGACTTCCGTAATGTGGTGTTGGTCCTGACCACAAATATTGGCGCAGAAAGTATTTCTCGCGTGAGTATTGGCTTCATGGATCAAGACAACAGTAATGATAACCAAGATGCAATGAAGAAAGCGTTTTCTCCAGAGTTCCGTAACCGTTTAGACAGCG
>NZ_JBKBQX010000303.1:0-503 GCF_046292505.1 Tepidimonas sp.
GCGATTTCGCCGGTCGCCTGTCTCGTATCGCCCGCTTCAACGGGGTGCCGCAGGTCGGCTCCTATTCCGTCGCCCAGCACAGCCTGCACGGCGCCCAGGCGCTGCTGGCTGAGGGTGCGGGCGAAATGATGGCCGCGCTGTTCCTGCTGCACGATGCGCATGAGGCGCTGATCGGCGACCTGCCGACACCTTTTCAGCGCCTGCTGGAAGCCGTGCATGGCCCCGGCGTGCGCGAGAGCATCGGCAAGATCAAGACCGCATGGGACGAGGCCATCTATGAGGCCGCCGGCCTGCCCGGCCCGTCTGCATGGAAGGCGTCCTGGCGTACGGTCATCGACGGCATGGATCGCCGCATGATGCAGGCCGAGGCGCGCGAGCTGCTCGGCGAGCAGGCGCAGCGCCATCTCGGCCGCAGCCTGCCCCGCCCCAGGATCGCCGGCACGATCAAGCCATGGCCATCAACCAAGGCCGAATTCGCCTTCCTCGATCTGCTGGAGCGCCTG
>NZ_JBKBQX010000304.1:0-502 GCF_046292505.1 Tepidimonas sp.
TTCGGACAAGGGGACTGTCACCAAATACGGCTACGTATCCCGTCTTAATCCCTTTGAAATCAGGGCTTGGTTCGGACATGCGCTGTCACGCATCCCGTCCGATGACCGTGAGTCTTAATCCCTTTGAAATCAGGGCTTGGTTCGGACCCCGAGGTGCCATGAAGGTGCTGCCCCTGCACCGTCTTAATCCCTTTGAAATCAGGGCTTGGTTCGGACGCAGCGCTGGGCGGGATGATGGTCAGCGAAGAAGCGTCTTAATCCCTTTGAAATCAGGGCTTGGTTCGGACTGACAGCGAGTCAATGCGTGCCGCGTGGGCTGGATCGTCTTAATCCCTTTGAAATCAGGGCTTGGTTCGGACCCTCGAAGCGCTCTCTTACATCAACACCATCAACCGTCTTAATCCCTTTGAAATCAGGGCTTGGTTCGGACGCATTGGCGGCCAGCCTAACGATGAAGGGCAAAATGTCTTAATCCCTTTGAAATCAGGGCTTGGTTCGGACC
>NZ_JBKBQX010000305.1:0-502 GCF_046292505.1 Tepidimonas sp.
CCGACCGCCTGGCGCAGCTCGGCGTGACGGCGGCCGACCTCGCCGCCGCGGTGAACGCCCAAAACGCGCAGTACGCCGCGGGCAAGATCGGCGCCGAACCCGCGCCCAAGGGGCAGGAGCTGGTCTACACCGTGACGGCGCGCGGCCGGCTGGTGCAGCCCGAGGAGTTTGGCGAGATCGTCGTGCGCGCGGCCGGCCCCAACGGCGTGCTGCGCCTGAAGGACGTGGCGCGCATCGAGCTGGGGGCGCAGAGCTACGACCAGTCCAGCACGGTCAACGGCATGCCGGCCATCGCGATCGGGGTGTTCCTGCAGTCCGGCGCCAATGCGCTCGACGTGGGTGACGCCGTCAAGGCGCGCATGGCCGAGCTCAAGCGCGAGCGCTTCCCGCAGGACGTGGATTACCTCATCCCCTACGACACGACGCGCTTCGTCTCGGCCTCGATCCACGAGGTGGTCAAGACGGTGCTGGAGGCGGCGGCGATCGTGCTGATCGTGGTGTT
>NZ_JBKBQX010000306.1:0-501 GCF_046292505.1 Tepidimonas sp.
AAGGTGAACGCGAACATGGGCGCCAGCCCGGTCAGCAGCGGCACCCACGAAGAGGTTGAGAAGCTCAGGTGGGCGGAGAAGTGGGGGGCCGACACGGTGATGGACCTTTCCACCGGCGGCGACCTCGACGAGTGCCGAGCGGCGATCATCCGCGAGTCGACCGTGCCGATCGGGACGGTGCCGATCTACTCGATGATCATCGGGAAGAAGATCGACGACCTGGACTGGGCGACGATCGAGGCGAGCCTGCACCACCAGGCGCGGCAGGGCGTGGACTACTTCACCATCCACGCGGGCGTGCGGCGCGGGCACCTGAAGTTCGTCAAGAACCGGCTGATCGGGATCGTCAGCCGCGGCGGGTCGCTGCTGGCGAAGTGGATGCTGGTGCACAACCGCGAGAACATCATGTACGAGCGGTGGGAGGACATCTGCGAGATCCTGCGTCAGTACGATGTCACGTTCTCGATCGGCGACGGCCTCCGGCCCGGCGGGCTGGCGGAC
>NZ_JBKBQX010000307.1:0-501 GCF_046292505.1 Tepidimonas sp.
CACTGGCGACAAAATCTCCGACCACCAGCACTTTCTTCGCCGTGTCGAGTTTCGGCGGTGGCGGCGGGGCTGCGGCGGCTCGGGTCGAAGGTGCGCGTGTCTGGATGGTCGTAACGCTGCCACTGTTCTTCTTGCGGATCTTGCCCTCGCGTGGACGCTGGACGTCCTGTGGCGGCACATACACGGGCTGGCGCTGGCCGAAGAGCATGTCGAGCAGGTTGCGACGTCGCTCGGGTTGCTGGGCTTCTGCAGTCGAGGCGAGGAATGCCGTTGCGCCGAGCATCAACGCCAGGCCAAGGCACATAAAGCGGGCAAGGGGTCGATGCGGGCTCTTCAAGTTCCACTCCTTCGCCGTCGCCGCTGCATACTTAAACGCAGTCCGCCGCGATCCGATGTTTCTGGATCGCGGCGGATGGCAAGTCAACTGTTGCTGATGTCGTGGGCGCTTCGATCAGTTGCGCAGGGCATCGAGCAGAACACGCGACGGCTGCCCGTCCACCG